>NZ_JBICXM010000002.1:177788-830319 GCF_043200235.1 Streptomyces sp. NPDC048441 | reverse complement strand
GTGTGAAGGGTCATGTGGCGGAGCCACCTGTCCCTTTGCGCCGTGCGTTGAGGGTGCGTGCCGGGCGTCGCGACGCCGCGGAGATCCATCAGAAGCGCCCTAGCGCCGCCGCCAGGTGCGTGTGACGTCCGCGAGGGCCTCGGCCGCCTCCCCCGAGCGGGCACGGTCCTCACGGATCCGGGGGCCGAACTCGACGTGCAGGAACGGCACACCGCGCGTGGCGGCCGCCCGCCCCTGCACATTGGAGCGGCCCGCCAGCGGGCAGGACCTGGCCCAGGCGCGGCAGACGTCGTAGCCCCGCTCCCGCAGCGCGTCCGCGAGGCCGCGGCCCTCGGCGACGGCCTCCCTGCCCCGGCCCGTGGAGGCGACGACGTCGTGCTCCGGCGCGGAGCTGTCGTCCATCCCGTGCAACTGCACCCCGGGGACCCCACGGCGCACCAGCTCGTCACACATGGCGTGGAAGACGCTGTCCCTGCGGTGCGCCACATCCGCCTCGTCGCCGCGCCCGGCTTTGCGATGTGCTCCCGCGATGATCAGTACGCCGCCGGGGGCGCGGCTCATGAGCTCCGCGCCGAGCCGTTCGGTGTACCGGTCGGCCACGGGGTGAGGCACCTGGACCGACCAGCGGACGGGGGAGTCGAGATCGATGTAGACGCGCCCCCAGCCGCGCGGTGCCGCGCCGCCTTCGGAGCGGTCGGCCACCTCGGCGAACCGTCGGCCGCCGCCCGGTTCCGTGACCGTACTGACCGTGAAGTCCACGTCGGCCAGCCGGTGTTTAGCCTCAGTACGCCTGTGATCGAGGAGCAGTGCGATGCCCGCGGCCATCGTGCGCCGGTCCTCGCGAGTGGGGCGGCGGTATCCGCTGTCCTCGTGGAAGCCGGAGGTGTAGTCGGTGATCAGCTGTTCCAGGCCGGGGCCCGAGGGCTTGCGGTCCTTGTCCGGGAGGTTCTTGCCCGAAGGGCCTGAGTCGCACTGTACGAGGCTGAGGGCGGCGGCCGTCGCGGCGGCGAAGACGCCGAGCTTCTTTGCGATCGCCATCAATCGGGTGCGGAAGTTCTTCATGGTTGTATAAAGATAGCCCTGTGATGACACGTCCCTCCCGCAGGCATTTTGTGACCTGTGCGGCCTCCGCGTTCCTGCTCGCCGGCACCGCCTCCGCCTGCGGCCCCTTCGGCGGCGACGACAAAGCCGCCGCCGAAGGCGGCCCCTCGTTCACCGTCGCCGCCGCGGGCGACATCCTGATCCACCCGCAACTGACCGAGCAGGCCCGCAAGGACGCCAAGGCCTCGGGCAAGGGCGAGAAGGGTCTCGACTTCCGGCCGATGATGGCCGGGATCAAGCCCGTCATCAGCAAGGCCGACCTCGGCATCTGCCATTTCGAGCCGGTGGTGGGAAAGCCCGGCGGCCCCTTCCAGAGCTACCCGGACTTCCTCGTGCCGCCGCAGATCGCCACGGCGGTCAAGGATGTCGGCTACGACCAGTGCTCGACCGCGTCCAACCACACCCTCGACCACGGGCCAGCCGGGGTCACCCGCACCCTGAACACACTCGACAAGGCGGGCCTGCGGCACACCGGTTCGGCCCGTGACGCGGCCGAAGCGGGCAAGCCGCTCATCACGGAGGTGAAGGGCGTCAAGGTCGCGCAGATAGCCTTCGCCTTCGGCTTCAACGGCCGCGAGGTCCCGAAGGACAAGCCGTGGATCGTGAACCAGAACAAGTTCGACGCGATCGCCGCCGCCGAGAAGAAGGCGCGCGGTGCGGGCGCCGACGTCGTGATCCTCAGCATCCACTGGGGGCGTGAGAACCAGCCCAACGCCAGCTCTTCGCAGCTCAGGCTGGCCCGCAGGATCGCGCGGGAGACCGGCATCAACCTCGTCATCGGCCACCACGCGCACGTCGTCCAGCCGATGGAGAAGGTCGACGGCACCTGGATCGCGTACGGCCTCGGCAACCAGGTCGCCCGGCACGACGTGCCGAACGGCCTTACCGAGGAGGGCGTCATCGGCTGGTTCGAGTTCGCCGAGCGCGGCGGGAAGTGGGACGTCGACGCCAAGTACGTGCCGACGTTCGTGGACATCCCGCCGGACCCGGACGGGACCGGCGCCCTGCCCAAGGACGCCGTCGAGGACCACCGGCTCCTGGACGTGGCCGCCACGCTGCGGGACGGCGACGGCCTCAGCGAGCAGCAACGATCCCGCTACCGCCTCGCCTTCGAGCGCACCCAGGGCACGCTCCTGAACCGGGG
The DNA here is from genome assembly GCF_043200235.1 of Streptomyces sp. NPDC048441. Classification (NCBI taxonomy): domain Bacteria; kingdom Bacillati; phylum Actinomycetota; class Actinomycetes; order Kitasatosporales; family Streptomycetaceae; genus Streptomyces; species Streptomyces sp. NPDC048441. The sequence goes on along the minus strand of NZ_JBICXM010000002.1, from coordinate 828,074 downwards.
TGCGAGCAAGGACGGCCTGGAGCCCCTGGAAGCGCTGCCCGACAGCTGACGCGAGCCTCCTCCGCCGGGAGCGCCGGGTGCCCGCCTGCGGCGCCTGGCGGAGGAGTCGTGCGTCTCCTGACGTAAGGGGTGGCGGACGATCAGCGCGAGCTAGCTCACATTTCCCCTATCTCGTACATCCCTTCGGATGTCTCGCAAGTCAAAGCTCTCCGGAACGCATCACTCTGCGCGTGCGCGTCTCGCGTCGCCTCATGTCCCCGCGTTCACTCCAGGAGAGGAGCACCCCTTGGCCGCTTCGCGTTCGAAGCGGCGGCACAAGGTCCGCCGAAGAACCGACATGTCCCTGCTGGGTGGCATACGTCCACCCATCGCCGTGCTGTCGGTCCTGCTCCTCGCCCTCGCGGGCATCACCGCCCTCACCCTCGGCCGCGCAGGCCAGGAAGCCGTACCCAAAGCGGTCAAGTCGTCCCAGCAGCACTTCGCCGAGGACGGCGCCATCGCGCTGCGCGCCTCCATCGACGAGTCCGTCACCGACCTGACCCGCACCGCCGAACTCTTCAGCGCGGGCGACCCCGTACCCGCCGACGCCGTCCTCGACAAGATAGGCAGCGTCTACCAGAAGTGGATGGGCACCTCGGTCGTCGAGATCTCCTCGGGCAAGCTCCTCGCCGCCCGCGGCGAGAACCTGCCGCTGACCGCCATCGACCGCGGCAAGCTCGCGGACAAGGACGGTCTCGCGCCGCGCATGGTGCGCCTCGAGAACGGCGAGACGCGCCTGCTCTCCTTCGCCCTGCTCAGCTGGAAGGGACAGCCGCAGCAGCTCCTGGTCGCCTCCAGCAGCCTGCGGTTCCCCGGCATCAGCCTCGGCAAGTTCCGCTCCATCGCGGTCGTCGGCCAGGACGGCCATGTGCTGAGCACCGACGGCATCCCCGAGCCCGAACAGGTCCTCACCGACCTCCAGCGCGACGAGGTAAAGCAGTCCAACAAGCAGCTCAAGTCCTTCGCCACGACCGCCGCCAAGAAGGCCCGCACACACCCGATGATGTCCAAGGAGCCGGGCTCGGGCGGTTTCCTCGGCGTCAGCGGTCACCTCACCGGCGAGCGCTACCTCGGTGAGCGCGCCATCGGCGGTTACGCGAGCCTCGCCGGGCCCGAGGCGGGCGAGCCCACCGTGGCCACCCGGCTCGGCCTCACCGTCGTCGCGATGGTCCCGGTCGCCGAGGACCCGACGGCCACCAGCAGCTCGGCTTTCGGGCTGCTCGCCGCGGCCGCCCTGCTGCTCATCGGCGGCGTCACGATCTACCTGCTCCTGCGGACCGTGCAGCGCCCGCTGATCCAGCTGTTCCTGGAAGGCCGCAGGCTGACCCGGGGCGACCTGGAACGGCCGGTCTCCGTGCCGCGCCGAGGCGAGGCCGCCCGCATCGGCGCCGCCCTCGAACGGCTGCGCCGCCAGCTGCTCGGCGCTCCCGCCGGGTCACAGCAGGGGCCCGCCCGCCGCAGCAGGTTCGGCAGCCGTCCCCTGATCGCCGTCTGCGCGGTGCTCCTGCTCGCGTGGTCCGCGCCGCTCATGCTGATGCTCAACCGCGCGGGCGACACCGTCGTCGTACCGCAGCAGCTGGTCAACGACCAGCGCGAGCGCACCGACACCCTCACCGACCGGGTACGCCGCGCCCTCAACGAAGGCCACGCCGACCTCACCTCGGTCGCCTCCCTCATGGGAAACCGTACCGAGGCGTCGGACATGGCCAAGGTCCTCGAGAGCACCCTGAACCAGCACACCCGCTACCAGTCGCTGTACGTGCTCGACGCCGGAGGGAAGGTCCTCGCGAAGGCGGGCGACGACCCCCGCAGTCCGTCCGGCAAGGGCCCGTCGGCCAAGGCCATCCGGGTCGTCGACGAGGGCGGCAAGGAACCGGTCATCATCGGCACGGCCGAGGTGCCCGGCCGCGAGGGCGCCGCCGTGGTCGGTGAGTTCCGCATCCAGTTCCTCAACTCGCTGCTGAAGCGCCCTGGCCTCGGCCAGGTGCGCGTCGTCGACGAGAAGCGCAAGGTGATCGGCGCCAACAGCGGCTACCGCGAGTTCGAGGGCCTGCCGGGAGGCCGGCTCAACGCGCTCGCGGAGGGCACGGGGCAGAAGGTGGGCCTCAGCCCGCGCCCCAGCGGCGTCCTCTACCGCGACGGCGACGAGATCCAGATCGCCGCGGCGGCACCCTTCGTCGGCGGCGGCGCGGCCGCCTCGCTCGGCTGGACCGTCCTCAGCTGGCAACCCGCATCCGGCCTGGCCATCCCCGAGTACAGCCGCCAGAACCGCACCGTCCTGGCAGGTCTCCTCGGCATCACCGCGGCAGCCGCCTGTCTCGGCTGGCTGCACATCGTCGTCGTACGGCCGCTGCGGCACCTCGCCGACCAGGCGGAGGCGCTCGCGGGCGGGGACCGTCGCACCGTCCTCTACCCGCGCCACCACGACGAGGTCGGCGCCGTCACCCGCAGCCTGGAACTCCTGCGGCAGCAGCTGCCGACGGGCACCCAGCGCAAACGGGACGGCGTCACGGCCGACCTCGCCGGAAGGAACTGAACCCCGTGCTCTTCCTCTACACCGTGCTCGTGGTGTGCGGCGCCATCCTTCTGGTGGCCGGAGTCGTCGAACAGCGGCGGCACTTCACCAACCTGGAGCACATCCCGTCCCGGGTGCTCGTCAACGGCATCCGCGGCAAGTCCTCCATCACCCGCCTCTGCGCGGGCGCCCTGCGGGGCGGCGGGCTCGCCACGGTCGCCAAGACCACCGGCACCGCCGCCCGGTTCATCCACCCCGATGCCACCGAGGAGCCCGTCTACCGCAAGTTCGGCATCGCCAACGTCGTCGAGCAGATCGGCATCGTGCGGCGGGCCGCCGCGTACAACCCGGATGCTCTGGTCATCGAGTGCATGGCGGTCATGCCGGCGCTCCAGGAGATCAACCAGTCCAAGCTGATCCGCTCCACGATCGGCGTGCTCTGCAACGTCCGTGAGGACCATCTCGCCGAGATGGGACCGACGCTCGACGACGTGGCGCGTTCCCTCTCCCGTTCCATGCCGGAGAACGGGATCTGCGTCACCGCCGAGCAGGACCGCTTCGGCATCCTCCAGGAAGAGGCCGACGCGCGGAACTGCGAGCTGATCTACGCCGACCCCGAGACGGTGAGTGACGACGAGCTGCGCGGCTTCAGCTGGTTCACCTTCAAGGAGAACGTGGCGATCGCGCTCAAGGTCGCCGAGCTCCTCGGCGTCGGCCGCGAGGTCGCCCTCCAAGGCATGTACGACGCCCCGCCGGACCCCGGTGTCCTCTCCGTCGAGCGGTACGCCACCGAGGACGGCAAGAAGCTCCGCTTCGCCAACGTCTTCGCGGCGAACGACCCCGAGTCGACGCTGATGAACATCAACCAGCTGCTCGACCTCGGAGCCGTCCACCGCCCGCTGCACGTCGTCATCAACTGCCGTCCCGACCGCGTCGAGCGCAACGGCCAGATGGGCGAGATCATCCCCGACCTCCAGCCGGAGAAGGTCTTCGTCATCGGCCACCCCGCCAAGTCCGCCATCGACGCGATCCCCGCCGAGTGGCGCAGCCGTGCCGTGGACCTCGGCGGCGACCGGCGCGACCCCGAAGAGTTCATGCACCAGATCCTCGGGCGGCTCGGCGCGGACTCCTCGCTCGTGGCGATCGGCAACATCCACGGCCAGGGCGAACTGCTCCTGGAACAACTCGCGGAACTGCCGCCGGACGAGAGCGAGGAGCAGGCCCCCGAGGAGCCCGCCCCGTTCTACGAGCCGCGCGTCGACCCGTACCAGCACTACCCGGAGGCGTACGAGACGAGGTACGCCCCGGTCCAGACCCAGCAGGTGTACATCCCGCAGACCTACGCGCCGCCCGAGCAGCACGCGCCCCGCGGCATGTTCGAACCGCGGGTGCTGCCCGCGCCGCCCGCCCCAGACGACGACCAGCAGTGGCACAGCCCAGGAGAGCCCCGTTGATTCCCTCCGTCCTCACCCCCGAGATCGCCGCGGTCGGCATCGCGCTCGGGCTGCTCTTCTCCCTGGTCTGCTATCTGACGACCAATCTCTCGCCCGGCGGCATGATCACCCCGGGCTGGCTCGCCCTGACCCTCGTCGAGGACCTTCAGCGCGCGGCCATGGTGATCGGCGTGACCGTGCTGACCTACGTCGGCACCCTGCTGATGCAGAAGTTCGTGATCCTGTACGGCAAGCGGCTCTTCGCCGCGGTCGTGCTGCTCGGCGTCACCCTCCAGGCGACCGTGATGATCGTGCTCTCGATCGAGTTCCCGCTCATGTACGCGAACCAGACGCTCGGTTTCATCGTCCCCGGCCTGATCGCCTACCAGTTGGTTCGCCAGCCCAAGGGCCCCACCCTGCTCGCCACGGGCTCGGTGACGCTCATGGCCTACGTCGTCCTCACCGCCGGGATCCTCCTCGGCTTCATGCCGTCCGCCTGATTCGCAGGAGTCATTCATGCCGCCCAAGAAGAAGCGTCCCGTCCTGCACGCGGCGACCGTGCTCGCCCTCCTCGCGGGCAGCGCGTACCTGACCGTGGAACTGCGCAAGGACGAAGAGGCCAAGGCGCCCAAGGTGCAGGCCGTCACCGACACCCCCGGCGGCCTGCAGAACAGCAACGGGCAGCCGGGGAGCGGGAAACAGAAGTGGGAGCGCCTCAAGAACCCCGACCGCTCCGTCCTGCGTACCGATGGCGGCAAGGTACTCGCCACCTTCACGGACAACGCCCGCACCGCGACGCTGACAGGACCGAGCCGCACCTTCACCGAGCCCGCGAACACCAAGTCCCGCGTCGTGACGAACGACTGGGCGCGGCTGATGCCGGAGACCTGGCGTGCGGGAGCCGAGAAGGAGAAGTGGTTCAAGGACTGGTACAAGGAGTTCTCCGGCAGCGAGGAGGACGACATCTTCGCGATGGCGTTCCAGTACGTGCAGGGCGCACCGGTCAAGAAGGACGACGAGGGCATCGCGTACGCGGGAGACGCCAACTTCGGCCCGATCAACCCCGACGGCAGCGCGGGCAACGACCTGCGCCTCGAACAGTCGGACTTCTTCGACTACCTCGGCATCCCGTACACGTTCCGCAACGGCACCACCATCCAGCCGGAGAAGCAGCGGGACCGCTCCATGGACTGCTCCGGGTTCATCCGCACGGTCTTCGGCTACCGCGCCCGCTACCCCCTGATGGCCAACGACCAGGCAGGCGACGGCCTGCCCAGAACCGCCAACGGCATGGCACGCGGCAAGGCCGGCACGGACGTCATCAAGCTCAAGGGCGTCGGCTCGGCGGACCGCCCCAAGTCCATCGACGTCGTCCAACCCGGTGACCTGGTCTTCTTCAAGCTGGATGCCCGCACCAAGCAGCGCCTCGACCACGTGGGGATCTTCCTCGGCCACGACGGCGACGGCCACAAGATCTTCATCTCCAGCCGCGAGGAGGTCAACGGCCCGACGATCGGGGACAAGGGCGGCACATCACGCCTCGACGGCAACGGCTACTACGCCGCCACTCTGCGGAGCGCGAAGCGGCTCTAGGGTCCCAGGCAGTCCAAGGGGCGCACTGTACGGGGGCCCGCGCACCGGGCCCCCAAGTCGCCCACCCGGCGGCGCAGTTCACGGTCGGCCGTGATGACAAGGCAGGGCCGATCGGCGGCCTCGGCGGCCAGCTCCACGATGCGGTCGTCGCCGCTGCCGGGCGCCGCGACCACGCGTACGCCGTCGACGGACTCCACGCCACGGGCCGCGCCCTCGACGACGAGGACGATCTCCAGTGGTCCCGGATGCCCGGGGAGCCCTTCATCGGCGTACGCGACGAGCCGGTCCCGCAGGCGTTCGGCGGCCCCGTGCCGGTCGCGCCACCAGCCGTCGGGGACCGAGCCCACGACATTGGCGCCGTCGACGACGAGAAGAGTCCTCATGGCGCCACCCTGGCACACCGGGGCCCGGACCCCGGCCGGAGGCCGTGTGCGTCAAACGTAGACTTATGGCCATAGGCAGCCACGGTCCACAGGCTGGCCGGAGCAGACGACCACTCGCAGGAAGGCCGCGTCGAGTCATGCCGCAGAGGTCCGCCCCCAGGCCCGAGGGAGAGTCCTCCCGCCCGGCCACCGCCGAGCACGCCGCGACAGGCACCCTCGCGTCAGGGCACTGGCTGCTGCGCGGCAGGGACGGCAGGCTCACCGCGTACGCCCGTGCGGCCGACGGCCTGCTGCGCTGGACGGAGACCCGCCCCGGCGGCCCGGAGTGGACGGACCAGGACTTCTTCGAGGCACCGGACCTGACGCACCTCACCCTCGCCCAGGGAGCCGACGGATACGTCCACTTCGTCGGCCTGCGCAAGCGCGGGTCGGAGGTCGACGTGGTGCACAGCATCCAGTACCAGTCGGGACGGCCGCTCATGGACTGGCGCTCGCTCGGCAACCCACACACCAAGCTCGTCGAGCGCGCCCCGCACCTCGGCGCCCCGACCGCCGCGGTGGACTCCGCGGGCACGGTTCACGTCTTCGTACGGGACGCGGTGAACAGCGTCCGGCTGCGGCGCGAGGGCAAGGGCGGCCAGTGGGAGGCCTGGAAGGATTTCAAGGTCCGCGAGGTCCTCGACGGCATCACGGCGGTCGCCACCTCCACGGGCCGCGTGGAGGTCTTCGGCCCGGCGAGCGACAAGACGCTGCACTGGACCCAGGAGAAGCAGGGCGCCGAGCTGCGGCGCGCCGACGACATCCCGCTGCACCCGGCCGCCGGTTCGGGAGCGGCCCTGGAGACCGCCGACGACAGTCTCACGTACTACGCGGCCGAAGCCCGCGGCACGGGCGTCAGCGCCCACCGCCCCGGCGCCGCCGCGATCCCCCTGGGCGGCACCCCCGACACCGGCCCCACGTCGGCCGTCCGCACGACGATAGAGGGCCACGACTGCACGGTTCTCGCCCATCGCACCCGCACGGGACGCCCCTCGCTCGCGGCGTTCCCCACGGAGCACGAGGAGGCGGGCCTGTGGTGGTCAGAGACCGGCGAACCCTGCCTGGGCGCCCCGTCGCTGGCGCTCGACGCACGGGGGCGCGTGGTGCTCGCGGCGATCGGCGAGGACGGCGCCCTGCACCTCGCGCGCCAGAAGGCGGAGCCGGGTCTCGCCCTTGAGGCGTGGACGCGGGTGTAGCGGGTGTGAGCGGCGAGTACGCGAAACGGGCGATGCCCGGCAGGCCTCCTGGCCCGCCGGGCATCGCCCGTATGCGGAGGTGTTACGCGGGAACGCTGGCCACGCCCTGCGCCAGGAACCGCTTCCCGGTCACGCGCTCGCTGACGCCCTCGCGGTCCAGGTACGGCGTGATGCCGCCCAGGTGGAAGGGCCAGCCCGCGCCCGTGATCAGGCACAGGTCGATGTCCTGCGCCTCGGCGACGACGCCCTCGTCGAGCATCAGGCCGATCTCCTGCGCCACGGCGTCGAGCACGCGGTCGCGGGTCTGCTCCTCGGTCAGGACGACATCGCCCTGCTTGAGGAGGGCCGCGACCTCGGGGTCGAGCTCCGGCTTCCCGGAGTCGTAGACGTAGAAGCCGCGCTTGCCCGCCTTCACGACGGCGGCGAGGTTCGGGGAGACCGTGAAGCGCTCCGGGAAGGCGCGGTTCAGGGTCTCGGACACGTGCAGACCGATGGCCGGACCGACCAGCTCGAGCAGCACCAGCGGCGACATCGGCAGGCCCAGCGGCTCGACGGCCTTCTCGGCCACGGCGACGGGCGTGCCCTCGTCGATGACGTTCTGGATCTCGCCCATGAAGCGGGTGAGGATGCGGTTCACGACGAACGCCGGGGCGTCCTTCACCAGGACCGCGGTCTTCTTCAGCTTCTTGGCGACGGCGAAGGCCGTGGCCAGCGAGGCGTCGTCCGTCTGCTCGCCGCGCACGATCTCCAGGAGCGGGAGGATCGCGACGGGGTTGAAGAAGTGGAAGCCGACGACCCGCTCGGGGTGCTTCAGCTTCGACGCCATCTCGGAGATCGAGAGCGAGGAGGTGTTGGTGGCGAGGATGGCGTGCGCCGGAGCGACGGCTTCCACCTCGGCGAACACCTGCTGCTTGACGCCGATCTCCTCGAAGACGGCCTCGATGATGAAGTCGGCGTCGGAGAAGCCCTCGGCCTTGTCCAGGACACCGGAGACCAGGCCCTTGAGGCGGTTCGCCTTGTCCTGGTTGACGCGGCCCTTCAGGAGGAGCTTGTCGATCTCCTCGTGGACGTAGCCCACACCCTTGTCGACGCGCGCCTGGTCGATGTCGGTCAGGACGACCGGCACCTCGAGGCGGCGCAGGAAGAGCAGCGCCAGCTGCGATGCCATCAGACCGGCACCCACGACGCCGACCTTGGTGACCGGGCGGGCCAGGTTCTTGTCCGGGGCACCCGCCGGGCGCTTGGCGCGCTTCTGGACGAGGTTGAACGAGTAGATGCCGCTGCGCAGTTCGCCGCCCATGATGAGGTCGGCGAGCGCCTTGTCCTCGGCGTCGAAGCCCTTCTGAAGGTCGCCGTCCTTGGCGGCCTCGATGATCTCCAGGGCGCGGTAGGCGGCCGGGGCCGCACCGTGCACCTTGGAGTCGGCGATGCCACGGCCGCGCGCGACAGCGGCGTCCCAGGCCTCGCCGCGGTCGATCTCGGGGCGGTCCACCGTGAGCGAGCCGTTGAGGACGGAGGCCGTCCAGATCAGCGACTGCTCGAGGAAGTCGGCACCCTCGAAGAGCGCGTCGGCGATGCCGAGCTCGAAGACCTGCTTGCCCTTGAGCTGGCGGTTCTGGTTCAGCGAGTTCTCGATGATGACCGAGACCGCGCGGTCCGCGCCGATCAGGTTCGGAAGGAGCGCGCAGCCGCCCCAGCCCGGTACGAGACCGAGGAAGACCTCGGGCAGCGAGAAGGCGGGCAGCGCCTTGGAGACGGTGCGGTACGAGCAGTGCAGACCGGCCTCGACACCGCCGCCCATCGCGGCGCCGTTGTAGTAGGCGAAGGTCGGCACGGCGAGGCCGGAGAGCCGCTTGAAGACGTCGTGGCCGCTCTTGCCGATGACCAGTGCGTCCTCGTGACGCTTAAGGATCTCGACGCCCTTGAGGTCGGCGCCGACGGCGAAGATGAACGGCTTGCCGGTGAGGCCGACGCCGACGATCGTGCCCTCGGCCGCCTCCTTCTCGACCTGGTCGATCGCGGCGTTCAGGTTCGCGAGCGAGCCGGGGCCGAAGGTGGTCGGCTTGGTGTGGTCGAAGCCGTTGTCGAGCGTGATGAGCGCGAAGCGTCCCGCGCCCGCGGGCAGGTCGAGGTGGCGTACGTGCGCCTGCGTGACGACCTCGTCCGGGAACAGCTCGGCCGCACCCTTCAGGAGCTCAGTGGTGGAGCTGGTGGAGCTGCTCACTTGTCGCCTCCGGCGTCCTTGTGGTTCGGGTTCTCCCAGATGACGGTGGCGCCCATGCCGAAGCCGACGCACATCGTCGTCAGGCCGTAGCGCACGTCGGGCTGCTCCTCGAACTGCCGCGCCAGCTGCGTCATCAGACGTACGCCGGAGGAGGCGAGGGGGTGGCCGTAGGCGATGGCGCCGCCGTACTGGTTCACGCGGGTGTCGTCGTCCGCGATGCCGTAGTGCTCGAGGAAGGCGAGCACCTGCACGGCGAAGGCCTCGTTGACCTCGAAGAGGCCGATGTCGGAGATGGACAGGCCCGCCTGGGCGAGTGCCTTCTCCGTGGCGGGGATGGGCCCGTAGCCCATGACCTCGGGCTCGACACCCGCGAAGGAGTAGGACACGAGCCGCATCTTGACCGGCAGGTTGTTCTCGCGGGCGAAGTCCTCGGAGGCGATGATCGACGCCGTGGCGCCGTCGTTGAGGCCCGCGGCGTTGCCGGCGGTGACGCGGCCGTGCGTACGGAACGGCGTCTTGAGGCCGGCGAGGCTCTCCAGAGTGGTACCGGGACGCATCGGTTCGTCGGCGGTCGCCAGACCCCAACCGGTCTCGCCCGCTTCCTCGTTGGTCCGGCGTACGGAGACGGGCACCAGGTCCTGCTGGATCTTGCCGTTGGCGTACGCCTTGGCGGCCTTCTCCTGCGAGCGCACCGCGTACTCGTCGGCGCGCTGCTTGGTGATGCTCGGGTACCGGTCGTGCAGGTTCTCGGCGGTCATGCCCATGAAGAGGGCGGACTCGTCGACGAGCTTCTCGCTCACGAACCGCGGGTTCGGGTCGACGCCCTCGCCCATGGGGTGGCGGCCCATGTGCTCGACGCCACCGGCGATGACGGCGTCGTACGCACCGAACGCGATGGAGCCCGCGGTCGCCGTCACGGCGGTCAGCGCGCCCGCACACATGCGGTCGATGGAGTATCCCGGCACGGACTGCGGCAGGCCCGCCAGGATCCCGGCGGTGCGGCCCAGCGTCAGACCCTGGTCGCCGATCTGCGTGGTCGCGGCGATGGCGACTTCGTCGATCTTGGCGGGGTCGAGGGCCGGGTTGCGGCGGAGCAGCTCCCGGATGGCCTTCACGATGAGGTCATCCGCACGGGTCTCGTGGTAGATGCCCTTCGGGCCCGCCTTGCCGAACGGGGTGCGGACGCCATCAACGAAGACGACGTCCCTGACGGTACGAGGCACGATGGCTCTCCTCCAGGGTGCGGGTGCGCCTAGGGCGCGCTTCCGAGCCCCATGCTACTTGTCGGTAACTACGCGGCCAAGGGCTGCCCGGCCCCGCCTCGGGGAGGCAAAGGTCACACTCGCCGAACCCACCCCCCGGAACGGCCACCGCGCCGGGCGGGGACCCGTGGGAGAGGTCCTGCGCGGCGCGGTGGTGCGGGTCGGGCGGGGGCGGTTACTGGGCAGGTGCGGGCCGGGTGAGGGCCGTCACCAGGGCCGGCGTCACCCGGGAGATCTGCCACTGCCGCGCGCCGTGCGAGGCGAGAGCCGCGGCCACGGAATCCGCGTCCACCTGAGCCGGCGGCTCCCAGCACACCCGGCGGACCGTGTCCGGCGTGATCAAGTTCTCCTGCGGCATGTTCAGCCCCTCGGCCAGCGCCGAGACACCGGCCCGCGCCGCGGCGAGGCGCGCCGCGGCGGCCGGGTCGCGGTCCGCCCAGGAGCGGGGCGGCGGAGGCCCGGAGACGGCCTGGCCCGGCTGCGGAAGCTCGGCGTCGGGCAGGGCCTTGGCCCGGTCCACCGCGGCCTGCCACTGCTCGAGCTGGCGCCGCCCCATGCGGTGCCCGAAGCCGGTGAGCCCGGCGAGCGCCTGCGTGTTGAGCGGCAGCGAAAGCGCCGCCTCCACGATGGCGCCGTCACTGAGCACCTTGCCGGGCGACACGTCACGCCGCTGCGCGACGGAATCACGCGCCGTCCACAGCTCACGTACGACCGCCATCTGACGGCGGCGCCGCACCTTGTGCATACCGGACGTACGCCGCCAGGGATCCTTGCGCGGCGGCGCGGGCGGCGCGGAGGAGATCGCGTCGAACTCCTCGCGGGCCCACTCCAGCTTGCCCTGCCGGTCGAGCTCCTTCTCCAGGGCGTCCCGCAGGTCCACGAGCAGCTCGACGTCGAGTGCCGCGTAGCGGAGCCAGGGGTCGGGCAGCGGGCGCGTCGACCAGTCGACGGCCGAGTGGCCCTTCTCCAGGACGAAGCCGAGTACGCCCTCGACCATCGCGCCGAGGCCGACCCGGGGGAAACCGGCGAGGCGCCCGGCGAGCTCAGTGTCGAAGATGCTGGTGGGGATCATGCCTATTTCGCGGAGGCAGGGCAGATCCTGCGTGGCTGCATGCAGCACCCACTCGGCACCGGAGATTGCCTCGCCGAGCCCCGAGAGGTCGGGGCAGGCGACGGGGTCGATCAAGGTGCTGCCCGCGCCTTCACGGCGCAGCTGCACGAGATAGGCACGCTGGCCGTACCGATAGCCGGACGCACGTTCGGCGTCCACGGCCACGGGGCCACTTCCTGCCGCGAAAGCGGCGATCACCTCGGCGAGCGAGGTTTCGTCGGCGACCACCGGAGGGATTCCATCACGCGGCTCGTCCAAAGGGATCGGCGCCGTTTCGACGTCGTCCGGAGGGCCGCCTCCGGTGGTTCGCAGTGAATTGTCTGCTGCGGTCTCTTGGGCGTCGGTCACCTGTCAAGAGTATCTGTGTATGCACAGCGCCCGTCGACGGAACGTTCCGTCGACGGGCGCGCGAGGGGTGTAAATGAGTCAGTGGATGATTCCGGTGCGCAGAGCCACCGCCACCATCCCGGCCCGGTCTCCCGTGCCGAGCTTGCGTGCGATACGGGCGAGGTGGCTCTTCACGGTCAGGGCCGAGAGCCCCATCGAGACGCCGATGGCCTTGTTCGACTGGCCCTCCGCGACCAGGCGGAGAACCTCCACCTCACGGCCGGACAGCTCTCGGTAGCCACCGGGGTGGCTCGGGGCGCCCGGCGGGCGGCGGTGCATTCGGGCGGCGGCCGAGCCGATGGGCGCGACGCCGGGACGAGTGGGGAGTCCGACATTGTTGCGGGTGCCGGTGACGACATAGCCCTTTACGCCGCCCGCGAGAGCATTGCGTACGGCGCCGATGTCGTCGGCCGCGGAGAGGGCGAGGCCGTTCGGCCAGCCCGCCGCGCGGGTTTCGGAGAGGAGCGTCAGGCCGGAGCCGTCAGGGAGGTGGACGTCTGCGACGCAGATGTCACGGGGGTTGCCGATGCGGGGACGAGCCTCCGCGATCGACGAGGCCTCGATCACGTCGCGTACACCGAGCGCCCACAGGTGGCGGGTGACGGTGGAGCGGACACGTGGGTCGGCCACGACGACCATGGCGGTCGGCTTGTTCGGGCGGTAGGCGACCAGGCTTGCGGGCTGCTCGAGGAGAACGGACACCAGGCCTCCTGGGGTGCGGGACTGAACCGGCTCGGGGATGAAGCCGGGACGAACCGTGCTTTCAAGGTCACCAACCTCTTCGGCATCAAACCCGCCCGCCTTTAGAGAATGATCACGATTTGGTGAGTAACAATTCGGACCATTCGGACACATGATCGATCATCCGAAGATCAACCCGAATCGCAGTCGTTCAGAAGCAGTCGTTCAGAATCGGTCTCGCCGCCCCGCTTGACTGCCCGCTTACCCACCAGTGACTGCCCGCTTACCCACCAGACCGCCCACTCACCGGACCGCTCCTGCCCACTCGCCAGGCCGCACCTGACCGGCCATCAGGCCGCCCCGCTCCGCCCCGCCCTGCCACGGCTAAGACGTCTGCGGACCCCGCCGTTGCGGCAGCGACACCACGGACGCGGACCCCTCGCCGTGCCCCTGCCCGACAGGCGGCAGCCCCGCCACCTGGCAGAGCAGGTCGCACCACGCCGCGAGATGCGCCGCCGTGTCCGGCACCCCGCCGAGCCCCTCGCGCGGCGTCCACGACGCCCGGATCTCGATCTGCGACGCGGGCTGCCGCTCGGAGAGCCCGCCGAAGTAGTGCGACGCCGCGCGCGTGACCGTGCCGCTCGGCTCCCCGCACGTCAGGCCGCGCGCCTGTAGCGCGCCCGTCAGCCAGGTCCAGCAGACCTCTGGAAGCAGCGGGTCCGCCGCCATCTCCGGCTCCAACTCCGCGCGTACGAGCGTGACGAGGCGGAAGGTGCCCTGCCAGGCGTCGTGCCCCGACGGATCGTGCAGCAGGACGAGACGTCCGTCCGCGAGGTCCTCGTCGCCTTCCACCACCGCGGCCTCCAACGCGTACGCGTGCGGGGCCAGCCGCTTCGGTGGCGGTGTCGGGTCGATCTCGATCTCAGGCCGAAGCCGTGCCCCGCGCAGCGCCTCGACCGCCGCCCGAAAGGGCAACGGAGTCGATTCCGCCACCTTCCCCTCCGTACTTTGCATCTCGCCAGCGCCGTCCGACCGTTGTCCCTGAGCCGCAGCCATGCGGGGAAGATTAAGGGGAACGGCGGCTTCGCGCAGGGAGAGACACCCTTGAGAGGGGCCCCGGTCAAGGCGGCGTGTCCCTCGGGGCAAGGGGCGCACGGGCCCCGTGCGAGACTTTCCGCGTGAGTGCCAACAACAGCCAGAGCCCCGCGGGCCGGCAGAACGCAGCGACGGACGCCGTCAACGAATCAGCCTTCATGAAGGCGTGCAGGCGCGAGCCCGTGCCGCACACGCCGGTCTGGTTCATGCGGCAGGCCGGGCGCTCACTCCCCGAGTACCGCAAGGTGCGCGAGGGCACGGCCATGCTGGAGTCCTGCATGATGCCTGAGCTGGTCACGGAGATCACGCTGCAGCCCGTGCGCCGCCACAAGGTCGACGCCGCGATCTACTTCAGCGACATCGTCGTACCCCTCAAGGCCATCGGCATCGACCTCGACATCAAGCCGGGCATCGGCCCGGTCGTCGCGAACCCCATCCGCTCGCGCGCCGACCTCGCGCAGCTGCGGGATCTCACGCCCGACGACGTCCACTACGTCACCGAGGCGATCGGGATGCTGACCGCCGAGCTGGGGTCGACCCCGCTCATCGGTTTCGCCGGCGCACCTTTCACTCTCGCGAGTTACCTGGTCGAGGGCGGTCCGAGCCGTAACCACGAGCACACCAAGGCGCTCATGTACGGCGACCCGGAGCTGTGGGCCGATCTGCTCGACCGCCTCGCGGAGATCACCGGCGCCTTCCTGGAGGTGCAGATCGAGGCGGGCGCGAGCGCCGTGCAGCTCTTCGACTCGTGGGTCGGCGCGCTGGCTCCCGCCGACTACACGCGCTCCGTGCTGCCCGCTTCGAAGAAGGTGTTCGACGCGGTGGCCTCGTACGGCGTGCCGCGCATCCACTTCGGTGTCGGCACGGGCGAACTGCTCGGTCTGATGGGCGATGCGGGTGCCGACGTGGTCGGCGTCGACTGGCGCGTCCCGATGGGCGAGGCGGTACGACGGGTCGGCCCCGGCAAGGCGTTGCAGGGGAACCTCGACCCGGCGGTCCTCTTCTCCACGCGGGAGGCGATCGAGGCCAAGACGGACGAGGTTCTCGACGCCGCGGCCGGCCTGGAGGGGCACATCTTCAACCTCGGCCACGGCGTCCTGCCGACCACGGACCCGGAGGCGCTGACGCGGCTCGTGGAGCATGTCCACACGCGGACCGCGCGCTGACACCGGCTGTTCGTAGTTGGCCGAAAATCTCGCCTGAATGTGACGGGTGAGAGGGGAGAGAGGCCATGTCCGCGATGGAGATCGGCGATCTCGTCGAGTCCTGGGGCGAGGTCCAGGACGACTACCAGTGCCACGACGACACGGCGAAGGACCGGATCGTCCTGGAATGTGCCCGTGAGCTCGCCGCGGATCCCGGCGGCGAGCGCGCACATCAGTGGACCTTCGGCCTTGTTCTGATGCTGCCGTACGTCGGCTGGCTGCCGGGCGACGGCGTTCCCGGCGCCGTGTTCGACGCGGTGCGCGCGGCCGACGAGGCGCTCAAGGGCAGGCCGTGCGCCCACGAAGACCATCCGTACGCCGAGGACGATCTTGAGGACCACCTCTTCTCCCTGCGCGACATCCTGTCGGCCGTGGCCGACGAGAGCGCCGAGTGGGACGAGGGGGAGCGGCCCCGCGACGAGTGGCTCTGCCCGCGCAATGTCGCGGGCTTCGCGCGGATCGCCATGGATTACATCGAGCCCGGCTCGGCCACCGGCATCCCGCCGCGCCTCCCCGAGGACACCCGGCGGGACATCGAGTCGCTCTCGGCCGTCCTGCACGGCTACCCCCGGCCGGGCACCGACGTCGACCTGGAGATCTCCCGCGTCGGTGACGCGCTCGGCCGGGCGACGGACCCCGACGACCGCGCGGGTCTCGTCATCGCCACCACGGCCGTCTCCTGGTACGCCGTCTCCGACATGATGCGGTCGAAGACCGTCCTCGACGATCTGGCCGCGGGCCTGGAGAACGCCCTCTCCCATCTCTCCGACGCTCAGTGCGCGCACGACGGGCACCCCGGCCTGCCGAGCAGCGGCCCCGACGCCGTCTGGGTCGGCCTCCACCTGAGCAGTCCCGCCGGACGCCAGGTCTACGAGGCGGAGCGGACGTCCAGCGGGTGGGGCGCCCCACTGGGCACGCTCCTGTGCCCGGCGTTCACCGCCGCCACCGCGCGAGAGACCCTCGCGCGGCTGCGGGAGCGGCGCGAGGCTCTCTCCGGGGAGGACCCCTCGGGGTCCTAGAGGTCCTAGCCCGCCGCCCGTACCGCCGTGACCGCCTTGCGTGCCGCCACCAGGACCGGGTCCCACACCGGTGAGAACGGCGGGGCGTAGCCGAGGTCGAGCGCGGTCATCTGGTCCACCGTCATCCGGGCCGTCAGGGCCACGGCCGCGATGTCGACGCGCTTGCCCGCGCCCTCGCGGCCGACGATCTGGACGCCGAGCAGCCGTCCCGTGAGGCGTTCGGCGAGCATCTTCACGGTCATCACGGCCGCGCCGGGGTAGTAGCCCGCGCGGCTCGTCGACTCGATGGTCACCGCCTCGAACTGGAGACCCGCCGCCTTCGCGTCCTTCTCGCGCAGGCCCGTGCGGGCGATCTCCAGGTCGCAGACCTTGCTGACGGCCGTGCCGACGACACCGGGGAAGGTCGCGTAACTCCCGCCCACGTTCGAGCCGATGACCTGACCGTGCTTGTTGGCATGCGTGCCGAGCGCGATGTGCCGCTCGCGGCCCGAGACCAGGTCGAGGACCTCGACGCAGTCGCCGCCCGCCCAGATGTCGTCGTGCCCCCGCACCCGCATCGCGAGATCCGTGAGCAGCCCGCCGTGCTCGCCGAGCGGAAGGCCCGCCGCGCGGGCGAGTTCCGTCTCGGGGCGCACGCCGATGCCGAGCACCACCACGTCCGCCGGATACTCCGCGTCCTCCGTGGCTACCGCCCTGACCCGGCCGTCGTCACCGGTGAGGATCTTGGTGACCTCGGCGCCGTTCACCATCTCGATGCCCATGCCGGACATCGCGTCATGGACGAGGCGGCCCATGTCCGGGTCGAGCGTCGACATCGGCTCCTTGCCGCGGTTGACGACCGTGACCTCGTAGCGGCGCTGGATCAGGGCCTCGGCCATCTCGACGCCGATGTAGCCCGCGCCGATGACGACCGCCCTGCGGCCCGGCGTGCGGGCCAGCGTGTCCAGGAGCGCCTGGCCGTCGTCCAGGGTCTGCACCCCGTGCACGCCGGGGGCGTCGATGCCGGGCAGGGAGGGGCGGACCGGGCGGGCGCCGGTGCCGATCACGAGTTTGTCGTACGCCGTCCAGGCCTCGGCCCCTGACTCCAGGTCCCGGGTGCGGACCCGGCCGCCCTCGACGTCGATCTCCGTGACCTCCGTCCGCATCCGCAGGTCGATGTCGCGGGCCCGGTGCTCCTCGGGCGTCCGCGCGATCAGATCGTCCCGCGAGGGGACGTCGCCGCCGACCCAGTAGGGGATGCCGCAGGCCGAGTACGAAGTGAAGTGGCCGCGTTCGAACGCGACGATCTCCAGCTTCTCCGGGCCCTTGAGCCTGCGTGCCTGCGACGCGGCGGACATACCCGCCGCGTCGCCCCCGATGACCACAAGTCGCTCTCGCGCGCTACTACTCATACGGACACGCTACGACGCGGCGGCAGTTGAAGGACCGCTAGTCGTCGTCGCCCTCGCGCGCCGGTGCCACTGCCGGTGCGGACGCGGGTGCGGGTGCGGGCGTGGACGCGGGTGCCGGGCGCCGCAGCAGCCGGGGCCGCACCAGCCGCTGCCAGAGCAGGAGGAGCAGTGCCGCCACCGCCGCGAACGGCAGCATCGCGCCGAGCGCGACCGCCAGCCACCGCAGCATCGTCACGAAGGCGCTCCAGCCGCCGGACAGCGCGTCCACGAACGTCGGGTCGTCGTCGTCCGCGTCCGCCTTCTGCACCGCCGTCTCGCTGAGCGAGAGCGTGATCGTGGACATGGTCGTACGGTCCTTGAGCGAGGACTGCTGTGCGAGCAGCGCCTCCAGCTCGGTCTGACGGCTTCCCAACTCCCCTTCCAGGGTGACGACATCGCTCAGTTTCGTCGCCTTGTCCATCAGCTCCCGTACGCGGGCCACGCTCGCCCGCTGCGACTTGATGCGGCTTTCGACGTCGACGACCTGGTCGGTGACGTCCTGCGCCTTGGCCTTGCGCTCGATCAACTTGCCTGTTCCCTCAAGGGACTTGAGGACCTCCTCGTACTGGTCCTGCGGGACGCGCAGCACGATGCGGGAGCGGTCGTGGCCCCGGCCGTCGCGGTCCGTGGTCTCGTCGCCGACGACGCCGCCCGCGTCGGCGGCGATCCCGCGCGCCTCGTCCAGGGCCTTCGGTACGTCCTTGACGCGGACGGTCAGTGAAGCGGTGCGGATGATGTGGGTGCCGATGAGCTTGGGCGGCTTCTTCTTGCCGGACCGATCGCCGGTTTGGTCGCCGGACTGACCGCCGGACTGATCGGCCCGGCCCCCGCCCACCCCCTTCTCGTCCCTGGCGGCACCCGCCGCCTTGTCGCTGTCGCCGCCGCTGTCGCTGCTGCCCGCGCTGCACCCGGTGAGCGCGAGGGCGACGGCGAGCAGGACGGCCGAGAGCGCCTGGACCGTGCGGTGCCTTGACGTGCTGGACGCGTGCATCTCGACGTACCCCCCGAGGGTCGCGGTGACTGGTGCTTCTTTGACGCTGGGGAGGGCCGGAACGGTGGTTGCCGACCGGTCCCGATGGGGTCACGGTCGGGACTCGCTCGGCTCGTGGAGTGGCGACTCGTAGAGTGGACTCATGCGCGAAACGGACACACGTACGGGCCATGTCGTAGTCATCGGTGGCGGGATCGCCGGACTTGCCGCAGCCCACCGATTGCTCGGCACGGGCGCCCGTGTGACCGTCCTGGAGGCATCCGACCGGCTCGGCGGCAAGCTGCTCCCCGGTGAGATCGAGGGCGTCCGCGTGGACCTCGGCGCCGAGTCGATGCTGGCCCGCCGCCCCGAGGCCGTCGCACTCGCCCGCGAGGTGGGCCTCGCCGACCGGCTTCAGCCGCCCGCCACGGCGACCGCCGCGATCTGGACCCGCGGCGCCCTGCGCCCCATGCCCAAGGGGCACGTCATGGGCGTACCCGGCGACGCGTCCGCCCTCTCCGGAGTGCTCTCCGACGAAGGCCTGCACCGCATCGAGCAGGACCGTGAGCTGCCGCCCACCGAGGTCGGGGACGACATCGCGGTCGGTGAGTACGTCGCCGCACGCCTCGGCCGCGAGGTCGTCGACCGCCTCGTGGAGCCCCTCCTCGGCGGTGTCTACGCCGGGGACGCCTACCGCATCTCGATGCGCTCGGCCGTCCCGCAGCTCTTCGAGGCCGCCCGCGCGCACACCTCGCTGACGGAGGGCGTCCGCGAGATCCAGGCCCGTGCCGTGAAGAACCAGAAGAACCAGCAGACCGGTCCTGTGTTCATGGGCATCGAGGGCGGCGTCGGCCAACTGCCGCTCGCCGTCGCCGATTCGGTACGCGCGCGTGGCGGGGAGATCCGCACGGGAACGGCGGTCACCGAGCTGCGGCGCACCCCGGACGGCTGGCAGGTGAGCACCGCGGAGCAGACCATCGACGCCGAAGCCGTGGTCGTCGCCGTGCCCGCCTACGCCGCCGCCGCGCTGCTCGGCGTCGAAGCGCCCGCCGCGGCTGCCGAGCTCGCCTCCGTGGAGTACGCCTCCATGGCCCTGATGACCCTCGCGTACCGCCGTAGCGAAATCGACCTCCCCGAAGGCAGCGGTTTTCTCGTGCCGCCCATCGACGGGCACACCATCAAGGCGTCCACCTTCGCGTCCCGCAAATGGGGCTGGATCGCGGAGGAGGACCCTGACCTGCTGGTTCTGCGCACGTCGGTGGGCCGGTACGGGGAGACGGAGATCCTGGGGCGCGACGACGCCGACCTCATCGCGCTCTCCCGGCGAGACCTGCGCGCGGCCACCGGCCTGGACGCCGAGCCCGTCACCACCCGCGTCACCCGCTGGCACGACGGCCTCCCGCAGTACCCGGTGGGGCACTACGCGCGCGTGGCCCGCGTCCGCGAGCACGTGAGCAAGCTGCCCGGCCTCGCCGTGTGCGGAGCGGCGTACGACGGTGTGGGCATCCCCGCGTGCATCGCCAGTGCGTACGCGGCCGTCGACCAGCTGAGCGGCGACCTCGCCGCTGTGGAGGAGCTCACCCGCAACCCGGTGCAGAGCCTGCACGGCGGCGGAGGAGAATAGGGGCATGAGTGACGACGCCCCCGCCAAGAGCCCGAACGCAGGCAAGAAGGCCAAGGACCTCAACGAGGTCATTCGCTACACCCTGTGGTCCGTCTTCAAGCTGCGCGATCTGCTGCCCGATGACGGTACGGTCCGCGCAGGCTATGCCGACGAGGTCCAGGAGCTGTTCGACCAGCTCGCCGCCAAGGACATCACCGTCCGCGGCACGTACGACGTCTCCGGGCTCCGTGCCGACGCCGACGTCATGGTCTGGTGGCACGCCGAGACCTCCGACGAGCTCCAGGAGGCCTACAACCTCTTCCGCCGCACCAAGCTCGGCCGCGCTCTTGAGCCGGTCTGGTCGAACATGGCGCTGCACCGCCCCGCCGAGTTCAACAAGTCGCACGTTCCGGCCTTCCTGGCCGACGAGACGCCGCGCAACTACATCAGCGTCTATCCCTTCGTGCGCTCCTACGACTGGTACCTCCTGCCCGACGAGGACCGCCGGCGTATGCTCAAGGACCACGGCATGATGGCCCGCGGCTACCCCGACGTGCGTGCCAACACGGTCGCCTCGTTCTCGCTCGGCGACTACGAGTGGCTGCTCGCCTTCGAGGCCGACGAGCTGTACCGCATCGTCGACCTCATGCGTCACCTGCGCGCCTCCGAGGCCCGTATGCACGTACGCGAAGAGGTCCCGTTCTACACCGGCCGCCGCAAGTCCGTGGCCGAGCTCGTGGCGGGTCTGGCCTAGCGCCTGGCCCAGTTAATTCGGTTGCCGTGCCCGCCGGGTGCGCGTTTCATCGAGAGGTCGAAACAGAGAAGGCGTAGCCGAGGACGAAAGATGGTGCGTTTATGCCCAGGGCCCCGCGGATCAGCTCGAAGTCAGCCCATTCCGCGACGCACTGGAGTCACTCACACCATGTCCCGCAACACCTCTCGGCGGGCCCGCACTGAAGCGCGCGCCCAGTCCTTCCGCTGCCTGCACTGCGGTCTCGACGTCTCGATGACCGCCCCCGGCACCGACCACCGCAACCACTGCCCGAACTGCCTGTGGAGCCGTCACCTCGACGACACCCCGGGCGACCGGGCCGCGGAGTGCGGCGCCCGGATGGAACCCCTCGCCATCTCCGTACGCGGAGACGGCGAGTGGGTGCTCGTCCATCGCTGCACGCACTGCGGTGTCCTGCACGCCAACCGCACGGCGGGCGACGACAACGCCCTGCCGCTGACCCGGCTCGCGGTGCGTCCGCTGGCCCAGCCGCCGTTCCCGTTGGAACGGCTTGCTGCCTTGTAGCTAGTGCTGCTCCTTGGGAAGAGCCGCCGCCCGCGCGCCGGACAGCGGCTCGGGCTCCTTGTGCGGTGCGCACGCCGCGCGCCGCACGGGGAGCCTGCCCTCCAGGAGGTAGGCCTCCAGGTGGCCGTTGACGCACTGGTTGGGCCCGGCGCCGATGCCGTGGGTGCCCGCGTCCCGCTCGGTCACCAGGACCGAACCCCGCAGCCTGCGGTTCAGCTCCTTGGCGCCCTCGTACGGGGTCGCGGCGTCCCGCTCGGCTGCCAGGATCAGCGTCGGGGCGAGCTCGCCCTCTTCGGTGCCGACGTCGACGGGACGCTGCCGGGGCGCGGGCCAGTAGGCGCACGGCAGGTTCATCCAGGCGTTGTCCCAGGTCTCGAAGGGCGCGAAGCGCGCGAGGCGTGAGTTGTCGCGGTTCCAGGTCTTGAAGTCGGTCGGCCAGGGCGCGTCGTTGCACTCGACCGCGGTGTAGACCGCGTTGCCGTTCTCCTGCTCCTTGGCCGCCTTCGGCTCGGGCGACGCCTGCTCGATCAGCGGCTTCGGGTTGCCCTTCAGGTACGCGGAGAGCGCCGAGGCACGCGTCGGCCAGTAGTCGTCGTAGTACCCGGCCTGGAGGTACGCCGACTGCAGCTGGCCTGGGCCGACCTTGCCGCCCGCGGGCTTGGCCACCAGCTTGGCGCGCACCTTCTCGTAGCTCTTCAGGACGGCTTCGGGGGTCTTGCCCAGGTGGTACGTCTTGTCGTGCTTGGCGACCCACGTGCGGAAGTCGGCCCAGCGCTGTTCGAAGGCCGCGGACTGGTCGAGGTTGTTCTCGTACCAGATCTGCGCCGGGTCGGGGTTGACCGCCGAGTCGAACACCATACGGCGCACGTGCGAGGGGAAGAGCGAGGCGTACACGGCGCCGAAGTAGGTGCCGTACGAAGCGCCCATGAAGGTCAGCTTCTTCTCACCGAGCGCTGCCCGCAGCACATCCAGGTCACGGGCGTTGTTCAGGGTCGTGAAGTGCCGCAGGGCCTTCCCGGAGCGCTTGGCACAGCCCTGCGCGTACGCCTTCGCCTGCGCGACGCGCTTCAGCTTGTACGCGGTGTCGGGGTGGATCGGTGCCTGCGTCGGCGCCTTGACGTACTCCTTCGGGTTCTGGCAGGAGATCGGGGCCGAGCGGCCGACGCCGCGCGGGGCATAGCCCACCAGGTCGTACGCCGCCGCGATGCGCTTCCACTCGGGGAGCATTCCGACCATCGGGAAGTACATGCCGGAGCCGCCGGGACCGCCGGGGTTGAACACCAGGGCACCTTGCCGCTTGACGGCCTTTCCGCGTCTGGGCTCGGCCTTCTTGGTGGCCTTGACCCGGCTGACGGTCAGTTTGATCTGCTTGCCCCACGGATGGGCGTAGTCCAGGGGCACGGAGACGGTGGCGCACTTGACGGAGGGGGGCAGGCTCTCCGCCGCGGCGCAGGCGCCGAAGCGGGTGCCGGCCGCCAGCGCGCGCTGGACGGCGACGACGGTGCCGTGCGCCTCCGGGTAGGGGGAGGTGTCGGCCGCGGACGCGCTTCCCGTGGGGGCGGCGACGAGGGCGGTCAGGACCAAGGATCCGGCGGTTCCGTAGAGGGCGGCTGCTGCTCTCATCGCTCTTCATCCCTTCATTCGGCCATGCGTTTCAATTCGGCCGTGCGTTGCTCGAACAAAAGGGATGATTAGTTTGGTAAATGGCGAAGTAAAGCACCGCCCTGCCGGTGTCGGCTCAATGACCCCGTTGCGCCGTATCCCGCCGCGTGTCCCGGTGTCCGAAGGCCGCGCGCAGCTCCGGGTCGGCGAGCGCGCGGGTGCCGCGTACGGCGACGGCGGTGAGGTCGGAGCCGCCGCGGGCCGGGAGCGCGCTCAGGAGGCGCTGGCCCGCGGGCGACGCCCAGCGGGGGTAGGGGTGGATCTCGAAGCGGGCGACGGCGAGGCAGCTCGCGTTCAGGGCGAGGGGCAGCGCGAACCACGCGGCGACGG
This sequence comes from Streptomyces sp. NPDC048441, assembly GCF_043200235.1. Classification (NCBI taxonomy): domain Bacteria; kingdom Bacillati; phylum Actinomycetota; class Actinomycetes; order Kitasatosporales; family Streptomycetaceae; genus Streptomyces; species Streptomyces sp. NPDC048441. The sequence goes on along the minus strand of NZ_JBICXM010000002.1, from coordinate 804,600 downwards.
GCACCTCCCCGGCGGGTACCTGGCCGGGCATGGCAAGCGCCACGGCCCCCAGGGCGAGCGCCGCCACCGCTGCCGCCCGCACCTGCCGTACCGCTCCCGCGACCCCCGCCGAACTGCCGTCCGGCAGGGCGAGTCCCGCCGCGACCAGGCGGTCGGCGAGGCCGCGCATCGCGTCGGTGGCCGCCGCCGCACGGCGCACCAGGGCTATCCGCGACTGCCCATCGGGGCCTATCGCGCCGAGCACGGAACGCTCCATGTCGTCCCCGCCCACGGGGTCCACCACCGTCGCCCAGCCGGTGTGCGCGAGCAGCAGGCGCCGGGCACGGGCCATCGACACCAGGGTCAGGTCGGCGACGCGTGCGGGGCCCCCGGAGAGGAACGCGGCCTCGTAGAGCGTCAGTTCATGGCGGTGCGCCGGGTCCGCGGTGCGCGGGCCCGCGCGGTAGGCGGTGAGGCAGAGCCGGGCGCAGGCCAGGCCCGTCGTGACCCAGGCCAGGAGGAGGAGCGGGAGCCAGAACATGCCGGTGTTGTATGCGAGGGGGCGGGGTGCGCGCCACGGGTTATTCAGCATGTGGACGTGAGCTCTTGTCCTCCCTGCTCCTCTTGCTCCTCTTGTCCTTGCTGCCCTTGTCCTTCGTCGGCTTGGGGCGGGACGCCGGTGGAGGCAGCGAGAACGTGGGGGAGGGGGAGACCGGGGTCGCGGGGGACGGCGAGTCGGCCGGGCCCGGCGGGGCCGGGGAGCGGGTCACCGGGGCGGGGGCCGCCGACGCCGCGTCGCGCGCCAGCTCGTCGAAGTCCACGAGGCCCGTGCCCTCGAGCACCTTGATGTGGTCGAGGACCGTCGTGTTCGCGTCGTCGGCGAGCGCGCGCACCAGCGAGTTACGGGTGGTCGCGCGGACCTCGGCGACCACCGAGAAGACCCTGCCGTGGGCGGCGCGCAGGATGTTGGTGAACTTCTCGTCGTACGCCTCGCCGTGCGCGTCGCTCAGCTCGCCGAGCCAGTCCCGCTGCTGGGGGTTCGGCTGGCTCGGCAGTTCGAGATCGAGCCGCGTCGCCACCTCGCGCACCCGCGCGTCCAGAAACGTATGGCCCTCGACGAGGTGCTCGCCCGCGGTCTTGACGGCCTTGGTGGTGCCGCGTTCCTCGGCCTGCTGCCCGGCGGGGAGCTCCCAGAGGCCCGCGAGGCGGACCTTGGTGATGAACTCGCGGTCGAGCGCGGAGAGCGGGCCGAATTGCGTCGACACGGTCTCCGCGTCGAATCTGTCCAGGCTGGTGCCCGACCTGTCCTCGTACGACCAGACGGGGAAGAGCAGAGCGGCCAGGGTCGCGACGAGCCCCGCGACGATGAGGCCGGTGCCGTTGATGGATCGCATGACGCCTCCTGTTGCGGCACCGCACGCTAGTGCGCCGCGGGGAGGCAATTTCGGGTTACCGCCCGGAGTACGTCAACTTCCGTACGGGTAGGCAGTATCGAATGCGGGCGGTCACAGCGGCCTAGGAGCTGCCGCCGCCGCAGCCGCCACCCCCGCCTGAGCTGCCGCCACCGCAGGAGGACCCGCCCCCGCCACCGCAGGAGGACCCGCCCCCGCCACCGCAGGAGGAGCCGCCACCGCAGCCCCCGCCGGAGCTCCCGCAACCGGAGCCGCCGCACGACGAACCGCCGCCGCCTCCGCCGCCCCCGCACCACGCGATGCTGCCCGCCCCGGAGCTCGCGTACGACGAGGACCTCCCCGTCGTACGCCCCGGCCGGATGCGGTGCGCGGCCTCCAACTGCGTACGAAGGCCGGGGTCGAGCACGCCGACCAGGCCGGCCACCGCCACGCTGTGCGCCGCACCGGACGCGTGCGCGCCGACGGCGCGGTACTCCGCGAGCGCGGTCCGGCCCGTGGAGGTCACCCGGGCGCGGGTGGTGCGGCTGCAGAGCTGGCCGATCAGGGCGCCGATCAGCCAGGCCGCGATCAGGAGGATGGTCGACCAGCTCACGGGGTGCCACCCGGGGCCGTTGTCGTCCTCGACGGAGACGACGCCGATGACGAGGAAGAACCCGGCGAAGCTCAGGGCGTTGTGCCGGATCTTCCAGCGGCGCAGGCGGTCAAGGGCTTCGGGCCGCACCATCAGGCCGCGCCGGGCCAGTGCGTCGCCGGTCGCCTGCACGGCGGGGCTGCGCATCACGCCGACGCGCAGCGAGTGCAGGGCGCCGCTCGGCGCGGCGGCATGGGCCTGGAGCACCGCGCCCTCCACCGGGTCGCGGACCTCGGCCGAGCGGATCTCGACGATGCCGGGGTACGCGACCACCAGGCGCCCGTCCTCGTGCAGGGCGGCGATCGCGGCGTCGGCGACCCGGCCGGGGCCGCCGGCGAGGAAGGCCGCCTCCAGCGGGTCGAACACGGCTCCGTGCTGTGCGTCGGGCCCCGGAGGCACGGCCCGCCGTATCCGGGAGACGCCGACGACGAGTCCGACCGTCGAAGCCGCGATGAGCAGGGCGAAGCAGCTGGACACGACCCCCATGACCGCCTCCTAACCTCGCCGCAGGGCGAACCGCGCCGCCCGCAGCCACCGCGTGACCGGCCGCGCGTCCAGCGGCGCGGGGCCGGACCGTTCCAGCCACCACTGGGTCAGCCGACCGCGGGTCTCCGCGTCCTCGGGCTGCCCCGCGAGCAGCAGCCGCTCGGCGAAGTCCAGCGCGTCACGCCGGTATCCGCCGGACATCGGCCGTGCCTGGGCGTATGCGAGGAACTCCGCGCGATAGGCGGTGCCGAGAATCTCCGGCAGCTCGGGAGCCACCTTCGCCACGACGTCCGCCCGCTTGCCGGCCAGCGCCCGGCCCTGCACGCCGAGCCGCGCCCGGTCGAACCCTTCGGGCACGGGCGTCCCGGCCACGAGCGCGGAGAGGAGCGCGGTCTGCGCGAGGGCGAGGCGCTGGCGGGTGAGGGCGGAGACGGTGGCGGCAGCGGAGGGCTGCGCGGCCGGTGCCGTGACGACGGCGCACTCGCCGGAGACCGGAGCCTTCGTCCGCCCCCGCACCCGCAACCTCGCCCGTATCGCGTCCAGCTCCCGCTCGAGATCCTCGGGCTCCGGGAAGTTCTCGTCCCGCTCCAGGAGGACGCCCGGCGGGGTCACCCGTGACGCCAGGTCCGACAGGATCGCGAGGACCGGCTCCGGGACCGGGTGCGCGTGGCTGTCGTGCCAGACGCCGTCCCGTTCGACGCCGCCCGCGACATGGACGTACGCGATGGCCTCGACCGGCAGTTCGTCCAGGGCCTTGGCCGGGTCCTCGCCGCGGTTGACGTGGTTGGTGTGGAGGTTGGCCACGTCGATGAGGAGGCGTACGCCCGTGCGCTCGACGAGCTCGTACAGGAACTGTCCCTCGGTCATCTCCTCGCCGGGCCAGGAGATCAGCGCCGCGATGTTCTCCACCGCGAGCGGCACCGGCAGCGCGTCCTGCGCGATACGGACGTTCTCGCACAGCACGTCGAGGGCGTCGCGGGTGCGCGGCACCGGCAGCAGGTGGCCCGCTTCGAGGGGCTGCGAAGCCGTCAGCGGGCCACCGGCGCGTACGAACGCGATGTGCTCGGTGACAAGCGGCGAACCGAGCGTCTGCGCGCGCTCGGCGAGCGCCGCGAGGCGGGTCTCGTCGGGGCGCTCCGCGCCGCCGAGGCCGAGCGAGACGCCGTGCGGCACCACTGTCACACCGCGCTCGCGCAGCCGCAGCAAGGAGTCGGGGAGGTGACCTGGGCACAGGTTCTCCGAGACGGCCTCGACCCAGTCGATGCCGGGCATCCGTTCCACGGCGTCCGCGATCTCCGGACGCCACCCGATTCCGGTCCCCAGGTGCTTCATGTTCCCCCTCCTCCGCCAAGACCCCGCGTCGTGCCCGTGTCTTGTGAACGTGTGCAGGGCTCATGACCCCGACAGACGCCGACGAACCCCTGAGGAGGGACGTTCAGAGCTACATTTGAGGTTCCGGCCGGTCCGTATTGACGTCTCCCGGCGCCGCGGGCGATGGCCGCGACGTGGTGGACACATCGCCGCTCGGGCCTGCGGGCGGCGGCTCGGGGGGTGTGTCGCCGGAGGGCGGGGGAGGCCCGCTGGGGCTGGCTGTCGCGGTGGCGGCGCCGCCGTTCGCGATGCCGTCGAAGTCGACGCGCCCGGTCGCCTCCAGCATCGTGATGTGGTCGAGGACCGTCTGGTTGGAGTCGGTGGCCAGCTGCCGGATCAGCGAGTTGCGGGTGCTGTCCCGCACCTGCGCGATCACGGCGAACACCTTGCCGTGCGATGCGCGCAGCAGATTCGCGAACTTCTGCTCGTACGTCTGCCCGCTCGCCGCGGTCAACTCATCGAGCCAGCCCTGCTGTTGGGGATTGGGCTGGTTCGGCAGCTCCACGCCGAGCTGCGCCGCGACGGCACGGGTCCGCTTGTCGAGGTCCGTGTGGCCGACGATCAGATGGTCACCCGCCTCTTTGATCGCCTTGGTCGGCGCGCGCTCGACGGCCTGTTGCCCCGCGGGTATCTCCCACAGCCCGGCGAGCCGCACCTTCACGAGCAGGTCGCGGTCGGCCGCCGAGAGCGGGCCCCACTGCGTGGCCACGGAACCGGCGGCCAGATTGGCGGGCCCTGTGCCCGAGCGGTCGGCGTAGGACCACATGGGGAACGCGAGCGCGCCCAGTGTGGCCACGAGTGCCGCGATGATCAGAGCCGTGCCGTTGATGCGCCGCAATGTGCCGTGCCTCCTGTGCCCGTCGACTTGCCGTGGAGGGCAAGCTACTTCGTGGTACCGGGAGGTACGGAAGAGGCGTGCGTGATGTTCAATGACGCGCGCTACTGGGGTGATCGTCCAAGGAGTGCCAGCATCTCGTCCAGCGGGGACGCGTTCTCCGGTGTGGGCAGGACCGGCGCGAACGCGGCGCCGGGGCCCCGGCGTTCGGGGTCCTTCGGTACCTGGCGGGCGATTTCGAGTGCGGCCTCGATGACCGGCCGGGCCAGGCCGGGATCGACGCCGATGGCCGTCGCCACGTCCCAGGAGTGGACCACGTAGTCCAGGAAGTGGAAGCCGACGGCGATCCGTCCCGTGAACGTCCCGCCGATCTCGGGAAGCGTGAACCCCCGCTCCAGGACGCCTTCTTCGGCGAACGCGGCGAGCACGTGGCGTACCGACTCGTCGTAGAGCTTGAACGGGTCGCGGCCGAGGTCGGGCTCGATCCAGTACGTACGGTCGGCGCCCGAGCCGCGTGCCGCCGCCGCGAATCCGTGGTGCTGCGCGGTCATGTGCGTCACCAGACGCCGCAAGGTCCAGCCCGCGCAGGGCGAGGGGCGTTCCCAGTCGTCGTCGCGGGCCGTGCGGAGGAGGCGGAACGATTCCTGGACGGCGGTGCGGTCGAGCGCGATGAGGTCGGTCATGAGGTTCTCAAGGTCCTTCCTGGGCGTGAACGGACGGAGCGGGCCAGGGACTTGGGTCGGTGAGCAATGCGTGCGCGGCGGCCCACGCCGCATCCGGGTCGAGCCGGTCCGCCGTCCAGGCGGTGGCGCGCATCGTGCCCCGGTCCCGGTGTGCGCGGACGATCCGTACGTGGTCGGGGCGCCCGACGAACGCGTGCAGTGACCGCTCGCCGGTCCAGATCGAGACGGACCCCGAGCGCTTGCGCCACGGGTCGATCCAGAGCCACATGCCGACGGCGCCGGGCGTCCCGGGCCAGCTCCGGCGCAGCCGCAGCCCCGACAGGGCGATCGGGGCGGTCTGGGTGTGACGGTCGGCGGTGAATTCGGTGACGCTCACCAGGACCGGGCCCCGCGCGTGCGTCTCGGGTCCCGCTTGCCAGGGCGTACGCCTGATCGGTGAAGGAGGCATACGATGAGAGTAAATCTAAACGAACGGTCGTGCTACTTGTTATCGCAGTCGGTACGGAACCCATGTGCGAGGCGGTTCAGGGGAGTTGCCGCGCCTGTACGGGATCTGCCGCCGCCGCGTGCAGACGTGCCGTGATGGCGACGCCCGCCCTGCGGTAGGCGTCCGGCTCGTCGTGCAGTACCGACTGCGCGTTCGCCGACTCCATGAAGGCGATCAGCTCGAAGGCCAGTTGGGGGACATCGGTGTCCGGGCGCAGCTCGCCGGTGTCGCGTGCCTCGGTGACGTACCGCACAAGACGGTCGGTCCAGTCGCGGTCGGCGAGGACCAGCGCGTCGTGCACCGCACCCTCGCGGGCCCCGAACTCGGCGATCACTCCGTAGAAGAAGCAGCCGCCGGGGAAGACCCGCTCCCGTGAGTAGTCGAGCCAGCGCGTACACAGCTGCCGCACCCGGCCGAGGCCGGGCGGGGACAGCCTGTCCGGTTCCACCACGTGGTCCAGGAAGATACGGCCCGCCGCGCGGATGGTCGCGAGCTGCAACTCCTCCTTGGAGCCGAAGAGCGCGAAGACCCCGCTCTTGCTGAGCTTCAGCTCGGTGGCGAGACGGCCGACCGACAGCGCGTCCAGGCCCTCGACCGATGCGATGTCGACCGTGCGGCGCAGGACGAGGCGCCGGGTCTGATTACCGCGCTCGACACGGCCGTCGAGTTTGGTGCCGGCTGGGACTGCGGCCTCGCTCGCGCCGTCGGCCCTGCTCCTGCTGCCCATGTCGGCCTCCTCAGCGCAGGGCGGGTGTCCGTTTCGCTGCTGCGAATCTTACGGGTTGTGACGGTACGGCCGAGTGTCTGGATCACAACGCGGGGCCGAGGCTGTCGGGCGTCCGCTCTCATGGTCGTTGTCGCCGACAGGTACGGTCTGGGCATGGATACTTCCGGAGCAAGCGACGCCGATGAGAACACCGGAACGCGGGCGGCCGCCAAGGTCGCAGCGCGGCAACTGCTCGCGAAACTGGGGGCCGGGGGGCTGTCCCTGGACGCCGTCGCCCGGAGCGGCGGTCTTTCCGTCACCGATGTGGAAGCCGTCTTCCCTCATCGGGACGACCTGCTGACCGCGCTGGTGATCGACGCCTACAACGAGTCCGGTGCCGCGATGGAGCAGGCCGATCGGTCGGCCTCGGACGCCCAGGCGCCGGCGGGCGCACGGCTCCTCGCGGCTACTCGCGCGCTGCGGCAGTGGTCCTTCGACAACGCCGCCGAGTTCACGCTCATCTACGGTTCGCCCATTCCGGATTACCACGCCCCGCAGGACACGGTCCCGCCTGCCTCGCGCACCCCCGCGGTCCTTGCCGGCATCGTGCGTTCGGGTCTTGAGGCCGGGGAAGTCACGCCACCCCGGCGGGCGGTGCCCGGACCTCCGCTGCTGCGGCCCGAGGCCGTGGAGCTCTTCGGCGGCCTGCCCGAGGCGCCATTCTCGGACATCATCGAGCGCGGCATCGTGCTGTGGAGCAGTCTGATCGGGCTCCTGGTCTTCCAGGTCTTCAGCCGTACGCACGACAGCGTCAGCGACGAGGCCGCGTTCTTCGACTACGCCATCGCCGTGGCAGCCGAGAGTGTCGGGCTCGTGGTTCCCGTGGGTGAGACCTCCGCCTGATCCATCCACCGTTGAACTGTCTTTCACTGAACCGCCGTTCACGTGCGCGGCCCTTGCAGGGAATCAGACTGTGAACACCACCAGAACCCTCCTCTTCGCCATCTCGGCGCTCTCCTCATATGCCGCGCTCGGCTACCGGCTGTCCCAAGTCCGGCGCAGCTGGCGGGAGAGCGCCTACCGCACACTGGTCGTCACATTGGTGTTCCAGTGCCTCACGTTCACCATGGGCGCGGTGGCCATGGGAAGCGACAGCTTCCTGGGCGTCGGCAACCTCGCCATACTCCTTATGCACCTGTCGGCGGTCGCCTTCTGCGTCAGCGCGCAGATCATCCTGCTGCGCTGGGCCGCCGCCGACGAGGCGGCGATACGCAAGGCCCGATACTGGATGATCACCGGCGTCGCCCTGAACGCACTCCTTGTGGCTCTCTTCTTTCTCGCCGATGGTCCTGGCCGGCCGGCTTCGGACTTCGACGGCACCGACCGGCCGCTGGTCCTCACCTATCTGCTGTTCTTCGTCGTCTCCCAGGCAGTTCCGTGCGTCACCATCTTCCGCCAGTGCGGCACGTACGCCCGTATGACCGACAACGTCTCACTGCGCCAGGCCTTGCGGCTGCTGTCCGTCGCGGCAATGATCCTTTTCCTCTACTGCACGGCCAGAGCGGTCAACATCCTCACCGGCGCGGCAGGGGTCGACATCGGAGTCTGGCAGGTCGCCGCTTCCGTCTTCAGCGCGGTGGGCATCGCCGTTCTCTCACTCAGCCTGACCCTGCCCTCCTGGGGCGCCTCAGCGGCCAAACTCCTGGAATGGGCGAGTAGTTACCGGTCGTACCGGGCGCTGTACCCGCTCTGGCGTGACCTGTACGAGGCCTCTCCGGACATCGTCCTGGAGCCGCCCGGGACTTCGGTCTCCGACCTCGACTACCGCTTGCACCGGCGGGTCGTCGAAATACGCGACGGATGGCGGGACTTGCGCCCCTACATCGACCGCGGCACCAATGGTGCGGTCGGACCGGACTCAGGTACGAGCGAGGAGTCCCGGCAGGCGTTCTCCGAAGCGGCTCAGATCAGACAGGCGCTGCACGCCAAGCGAAACGGCACCGTGCCCGACGACAACGCGGACACCGGCGACTTCGAAGATCGAGATACGGACAACTTCACGGCGGAAGTAGCCTGGCTCACCCAAGTCTCGGTCGCCTACAGTAAGCTCGGCGACGCAAGTTGAGAGCTCCCGCCCGGTCCGCATCCCCCGTCGGACCGGGCGGGCTTCGTTCCCCCGCTGCCCCCGTTCCCCCGCCTTTTCAACGGCTGGGGTGGGCATGCCCCCATCGCAGCCGGCCTGGCCCACTCCCCGAGAGCCGGACCGACATCGCCGACCGGCCAGCAGCCAACTTGACCACCCCCGTGAGCCAAGTTAGCTGACAGCTATCGGCGAGCCCCAACGTTGGCGGACTCTCGGTCAATTGTCAACTGTCCGCTAATCTGCGAAACTTACAGATAGCCGAGGGCTATGCCGAGGAGGTGACGGGAGGGAGATTCACGATGTCCGAGACCGAGACTGAGACCGAGACTGAGGACCGGCCACTGCTTGCAGTGCGTCTGGACGACCTCTTCAAGACGGTTCGCCCGAAGGGCCGGCACTGGACCAACGCAGAGGTGGCGGAGGAGCTGAAGCAGGCACACTCCGAACTCAAGGTCGGTGGCGTGTATCTGTCGCAGCTGCGGACGGGCAAGCGCTCCAATCCTTCCCCCGACCTGCTGGCCGCCCTGGCTCGCTTCTTCGGTGTGTCGGTTGCCTACTTCTTCGACGACGAGGTCGCCCAGTCGGTGCTCGGCGAGGTCGCCGCCATCGAGGCGCTGCGACAGGCGGGGGTCCGCTCCGTGGCCATGCGGGCGGCCGGCATGAAGAGGGAGAACCTCCAGGCCATCACGGCCATCATGGATCAGTACCGGCACATGCAGGGTCTTCCGCCCGTCGCCGACCCCCCATCGGAGGCGGAGTGAAAGGTCCGAAGAAGGAGCGGAAGGAGCGGTCCACCGATCAGGACCGCCACAGCCAGCTCAAGAGGCTCCGCAGGACGGGCGCGCAGCGGATAGCTGAACTCGAGCTGCCGGAGGTGGCCGATGTGGCCGAGCTGTGCCGCCATCTCGGAGAGATCCGCGACCGCCCGATCACGTTGGTCCCGATGCAGATGCCCGCGTCGCATCCGTGCGGGATGTGGGTTGCCGCACGCGACGAGGACCTGGTCTTCTACGACGCCAAAACGACCAGCACGCATCAGGAGCACATCATCTTGCATGAGCTGGGCCACATCATCTGCTGTCATCGGGGCGCGGGCCTGCTGGACGAGGCGACCGCCCGGCTCCTCTTCCCCAACCTCGACCCCGACCTCGTACGCGACATGCTCCTGCGCGCGACGTACGACGACGTTCAGGAACAGGAGGCGGAGATCATCGCCTATCTGCTCTCCCAACGAGTGGGTGGCACCGGGCAACAACAGGGCGATGCTCCCCCTGCCGAGGAAGCGGCGGACCGCGCGGACTCCGGAAAGAGCGCCATGCTCAGCCGGATCGAACGCACCCTGATCTGACGTGAGTTGCTCATTCCGTGGCGGATGCCACCTCCTCGGCCAGAATCGACACGGTCCTGCGGATGTCGTCCTCACCGTGTTCGCTGGTGACGAAGAACCGCAGCCTCGAGAGGCCCTCCTCCACGGCGGGATGGAAGATCGGATCCGCGATGACGCCCCGGTGGAACAGCCGGTCCGCGACACGCAAGGTCTTCGTCGAGCTACCGAGAAGGCACGGAACGATCGGGGTGTGGGCACTGGATCCCGTCGCCAGACCGGCCGAGGCGGCAAGGCTGAGGAAGAGCTCCGCGTTTCGCCGCAGAGTGCGCACCCGGTGCGGTTCCGCGGTGATCAGCTCGGCGGCGGCCAGCGCCGCGGCCGCGTTGGCCGGGGTCAGGCCGACGCTGTAGACGAAGCCCGGCAGTGTGTGACGCAGCCACCGCACCATCCGGGCCGAGCCGCCGAGGTAACCGCCGCAGCTGGCGAATGCCTTGGAGAGGGTGCCCATCCAGAGATCCACGTCGGACCGGACGGCACCGTGGAACTCGCCGACGCCGCGGCCGCTTTCGCCCACGGTGCCGATGCTGTGCGCCTCATCGACCATCAGCAAGGCGCCGTACCGCTTCTTCAGTTCGATCGCGGCGGGCAGGTCGACGAGATCGCCGTCCATGCTGTAAGCGCCCTCGACGGCGATCAACACCCGCCTGAACCGGGACCGGTTGATCCGCAGCAGGTGCTCCAACTGGCCGAAGTCGTTGTGGGCGAACGGGCGTCGCGCCGCGCCGGACAAGGCGCAGCCTTGAAGGATGCTGTCGTGGGCGAGCGCATCGTGGAGGACGAGGTCCCCCGCGCCGACCAGGTGCCCTATCGCGGTGACGTTGGTGGCATGGCCGCTCACCAGCGTCAGGCAGTCCTCGACGCCGAGGAATTCGGCGAGAGCCCGCTCGAGTCCTACCGTCAGGTCCCGTTCACCGGAGAGCACACGGCTCGCGGAGACCGAGGTCCCATACCGGTCCACCGCCCGGTGCACGGCCTTGTTGACCACCGGATGGCCGGAGAGCCCCAGGTAGTTGTAGCTGCCGAAGGAGACGTACGAACGGCCGCTGATCACCGTCGTGTCGCGAATGTTGCCCTCGTGGACCCGGAAGTACGGGAAGTCCGCACCACTGCCGGTGATCGCGCTCAAGCGCTCCTCGAACTGCCGCACCTCCGGGAAGTCATCGACGCCCGCGGCCTCGGCGTCCCAGGCGGCCCGTGTCTCCTGCGGCAGGGGTTCACCGGGGATCAACGCCTCCGTGAGCCCGGGGGCGACCAGCGCGGCCAGCTGCTCGACGGTGAGGTCCGGCGAGAACAACTCCTCGGTGCGGAAGCCCGGTATTCGCTTGCCGATGCTGACCTCCAGCTCCTGAAGCATCAGGGAGTCGAAGCCGAGATCTGTCACGAGGGACATCTGCTCGCTCAGGTCGGCGAGGGGGAAGACCCCAGTCCGCGAGACCTCTTCGAGCACGATGGACACGGCCGAAGCGTCACCGGCTCGTGCCGCCGCGGGGGCCTCGACCGGAGCGGGCTTGTCCTCTTCGACCGCTTCAAGAGTGTGGGCGGTGGCCTCACTCTCGCGAGCCGACTCGTCCACCGCCCAGTGGTGGCGGGGGGCGAGCGGACTCGGTGGCAGGGTGCACGGGGGTGTGCGCTCTGCCACCGGGCGAAGCCCCGGGCCGGTGACAGAGCGCCGCGCGAGCTCGGTCAACGCGGCCGTGTGTGCCTCGATGGACAGCGCGCCCGGCGCCGGTACGGCGACCTCCGACGGGTCACCTTGGTCAGCTGGGGACACCGTGCCGGCCACCTGCCCCGGCCCGAGCTCTCCCGTACGGCCCGCGGTCAGGCTCTCGGCCGCCGCGGTCAGCTTCGTGACCGCGTCGGCGGTGTCCTTCGCCACCACAGCAAGGCGTTCGGCGAAGGGGGCCCGGTGCGCCAGGGTGGCCGCCACCTGGGCCGTCGGCAGCTGATCGGCGGCCATGGTGTGCGCGAGATCCCCCGCGTAGCGGGCGAGGCCGGCCCGGTCGCGGGCGCTGAGAACCAGGAGGTGCGGCCCCGATTCCGGTGCCGGGAAGCCCGATGCCGTGGTGCACTCCTCCACCACCAGATGGACACCGGTGCCGCCGAAGCCGAACGCGCTCACTCCCGCCCGGCGCGGCTGCCCGGACTCCGGCCACGGGACCGCCTTGGTCGGGACGGTCAGATGCGCGCTTTCGAGCCCGGAGCTGTCGGCCAGATCGAACTCCGGCTGCGGCGGAATCACTCCCCTGTGCACCGCCAGGACGGTCTTGATCAGTCCGGCCACCCCTGCGGCGTTGAGGGAGTGGCCGACCACCGCCTTGACCGCGCCGAAGTAGGCGGGTGCGCCGTGCTGACCACGCAGCTCGCGCAGGACACCGACCTCGACGGGATCGCCGACCGCGGTCCCGGTGCCATGGGCCTCCAGGTACCCCGTCGCATCCGGGGCGAGGCCGGCATCCCGGTAGGCCCGGCGCAACGCCCGGAGCTGACCGGACGGCTGAGGATTCATGCCACCGTGCACGGTCCCGTCGTTGGCCGTTCCCACACCCCGGATCACCGCATAGACCCGGTCACCTGCCGCCAGCGCGTCGGCCAGGGGGCGCAGGACCAGGACCCCGGCGCCCTCTCCCAGGACGAAGCCGTCGGCCTCCGCGCCGAACGGCAGGCACCTGCCGCTGCGCGAGATGGCGCCGACCCGGCAGAGTCCCACCAACAGGTCGGGGGTGAGAATCAGTTGGGCGCCGCCCGCGAGTGCGATACGGCTTCGTCCCGCACGCAGGGCGTGGACGGCGTTGGCGACGGCCATGAGTCCACCGGAGCATGCCGAGTCCAGCGCATAGCTCTCGCCGTGCAGATCGAACACCGAACTGATCGTGCTCGGCCCCATGTTGAGCAGGAGCCCGGACACGGATGTGCCGTGCAGTCCGCCGACCGCACGGACCGTCTGGGCCCACTGAGGGTCGGCCATCCGTGCCCCGAACTCGCCGCCGGCCAGCTGACGCATCCGGATCCGAAGGGTGCTGATCTCGCGGTAGCCGCTATCGGTGAGCGATGTGATCACCGAGGTCTCCTCGCGGTCGAAGCCCTCGGCCTCCCACCCCGCGTCCTGGATCGCCTCGCGGGCGAGGTCGACGAGGAGACGGTGCTGCGGGTCCATCGACCGGGCCCGCCGCGGTGGGATGCCGTAGTGCGACGCGTCGAAGTGACCCACGTCCGGCAGTAGTGCCATGGTGTCCGTATAAGCCGTGGACACGTCCCGGAAGTTGTCACTGAGGAAGGCGTCGCGGCGCCACCGCGAGTCCGGAACGGCGCCGAACTGCGTCTGTGGCGCCTCCAGGAGCCGCCAGTACTGGCTCACATTCCGCGCCCCTGGAAAGCGGCAGGCCATCCCCACGATCGCGACGTCATCACGCCGCGCCCCCGCTGAATCCGCCATGGAATCCGTCCTGTCGGAAGTGTCACCTGTCATCCGGTGCTGGTGTCACCCAGTGCCGGCCAGTCGCTCACGCCACCAGTCCACGGTCGCCTCGACCTGCTCATCGACCGGGGTGGCTCGTACGTCGAACGCGGCCTCGTAGGCACTGGAGTCGACGACGAACGAACGGTCGAACTGATAGCGGAGTTCCCTCAGTTCACGGATCAGCGGAGAGAAGAGCGCCGCGGCGCCGAGCACGGCCGACGGGAGCCTCCGTACCGCGACCGATTCCGTTCCGGACCGAGCGGCCAGGCGGTCGACCATCTCCCGGACGGACAGCGCGGGCTCCGTCGGTACGTGCCAGGCCCGTCCCCAGGCCCGCTCCTCGACGGCGACCTCGACCAGGGTCCTGGCCACATCGGGGAGATAGGTCCAGCTGTGCGGAGTGTCCGGGTCCCCGAGCGTGGAGACCGGCTTGCCGCGCAGCACTCGTGGCACGACCCGCGCGGCCAGATGCCCGCCATCGGTCACGCCGGGCCCGAAGAAGTCCGAGGCCCGCACCTCCACCGCCTTGACGCGACCCTGCTCATGCAGTTTCCGCGCCTGCTCCCAAACGGCGGCGCGCACCCGCCCCTTGGATCCTGTCGCCGCGAGCGGCAGCTGCTCGGTCATGGGACCGTCCACCGGACCGTAGCCATAGAGGTTGCTCAGCACGACCAGGACGGCCCCGGTCGCTTCGGCCGCCTCGCAGATCGACGAGGCGAGCGGCGGCCAGTCACTCGCCCAGCGATGGTAGGGCGGTGCGGCACAGGAGTAGATCGAGGCCGCGCCTTGTGCGGCCTCGATAAGTCGCTTGCTGTCCGTCGCATCCAACGCGACGTGCTCGATGCCGGGTTCTGGGCTGCGACCCGACTTGGTGATGACTCGTACCGAATGGCCCTTGTCGGCCAGCTGCCGAGCAGTGGCCGCACCGGCGGGCCCGAAACCTATGACGACATGAAGACTCACGCGCGCACATTAGCGCGAGCCCGTGGTGCTCTTGCGTCGGGTGCGCCAGGTGGGGCTGGATCGCTGATGATTTCGGCCAAACTTCACGACGGTCCGCGGTTCGACGGTCACCGGTCGCGAGAGCGACCGCGCGCAGCAGCAGAAGCCCGTCTACGGCTGTCGTTCGCGCGGGAGGGGGCAGTAGTGACTGCCCCCTTCTGCTACGACGGTTTTCCCGGGCGCGATCTCCGTGAAGCCCGCGTCCCGCACCACCGGCAGGCCGCTCGCCACGAGTTCACGCCAGAGCGCGGCGTCCGGGGTGCGGACGGAGAGCGGGAAACCGGTGTCCCGCCAGGCCGAGCGCTCCTCGTCCGACAGTTCCCACCATGCCAGTTGGGCGCCGTGACCCGCCTGCGCCATCGACTTGCCCGCCGTCATCTCGACCTCGGGGCTCATCCACAGGACGGGCGCGGCCGGGTCCGCGGGCGGCAGCGGCTCCGGGTCGTCCAGGTCCGTGCCCGAGACCTGGAGCCGGGCCAGATCCTTGGGCCAACCGTCCAGCGGAACCGGCGGGAAGACGCGGACCTCCGCCGACTTGCCGGTGACCGTGATGCCGGGGAGCGCCTCGGCCCGCCGCCACTCGGCGCCGCGCGCCCGCCGCACCACCTTGCGGATCCGGGCGTCCTGCCAGTCCCGCATGGCCTGCGCCCATTCGCCTTCGCCCAGAGACCGCTCGTCGCCGAGCATCACGAGCACCGCGCGGGCCGCTGTCTCCAGGGCGTCCGTACGGTGCGGCGGCTCGGCGCGCTCGATCCGCGCGACCAGCGGCAGTACGTACTGCGGCGCTTCGTCACGTGTCGTCCGCTCGGCGCGGAAGGGGCTGTCCTGGAGGTTCTGGTGGTCCTGGGGCTCGGGGGTTGCCCCGGCGGTCTGGTCGCTGCTCACCTGTTCAGTCTGCCAGGCGGACCCGTGCGCGAGGATGGCCGCATGGACAGCGATCTTGCGGGGGCCGTGCTGCGGCTCGATGGGGTGGGGCGGCGCTATGCCGTCGGCGGGCCGTGGGTTCTTCGTGGTGTCGGTTTCGGCATCCGCGCGGGCACGCTGGTGCGGATAGAGGGGGCGAACGGCACGGGCAAGTCGACCCTGCTGCGGCTGCTCGCCGGGATCGATGCCCCGAGTGAGGGCCGTGTCGTGGGCCGGCCGCGCACGGCGTACGTCCCCGAACGCTTCCCGGCGGCGCTGCCGTTCACGGCCGCCGGGTACCTCACGCACCTGGGGCGCATCCACGGCCTGGCGAAGGGGGCGGCCGAGCGGGGCGCGGAGGAGTGGCTGGAGCGCTTCGGTGCCGGGAGTCATGCGCGTACGCCTCTCTCGGAACTGTCCAAGGGCAGCAGCCAGAAGGTCGCCGTGGCGCAGGCGCTCCTCGCGGGCCCCGGCCTCCTTGTGCTCGACGAGGCGTGGACGGGCCTGGATGCCGCCGCCCGCGACGAACTCGACCGGGCGGTGGCCGAGCGGATCGCGGAGGGTGGCGCCGTGGTCTTCGTTGACCATGATCCACGGCGACTCCCGGGGATGGTGGACGTGACGTACGCGGTGGTGGGGGCGGAGGTCAACCTCCGTACCAGGGAAGGCAGTTCGGATGAGGCAGCTGCCGCGGACGGCGGCCCTGCGGTGGTGATCGAGGCGCAGGGTCCGCCGGGCGCCGCGCCGCCTCATGTGCCGGGCACTGTCACCGGGCACTCTCCGGAGGGGGTGGTGCTGCTGACGGTTCCGGCGCCCCACTCGGATGTCGCGCTGCGGGCGCTGCTGACGGCTCGCCCGCCGTGGCATGTGGTGTCGGTATCCGGGGCGGGGGCGGGGGCGTCCGATCAGGTGTCGGCGTCCGGCTTCGGGGCATCGCCCGCCGCGCCCGCGAGCGAGGTGCGTGACCGGTGAACGCCCTGCTGCACTACCAGTCCGCGCTCCTGCTGCGCTCCCAGCGCTGGCTCGCCCCCGTCATCCTGTACGCCGCGTTCCTCGCCGTCGGCGTACAGAGCGGGCAGCCCGTCCTTGACTCCCTCGCGTACGCCGCTGCCGCGCTGCTGCCCGTCGCCGCCTGGCTGGTACGGATCTGCGTCACCAACGAGCCGCCCGCCGCCCGCAGCTGTGCCGCCGCTGCGGTCGGGCCCTGGCGGGCGCACCTGGCCTGTCTGCTCTCCGCCTGCTTCGCGGCGATCGTGCTCGGCGCCGTCGCCACCGCCGTCGTCGCGATGATCAGTGACGCGGCGAGCACCGATCACCGGACGGCGGTGAACCGGATCGCGGCGAGCGGCGCCGGGCTGCTCGCCATGCTGGTGAGCGCGTTCCTCGGCACCGCCATCGGAGCCGTCACCAGCTGGCCGCTGTTGCGGTCGCCGGGCAGGGCGATCGGGGTGCTGCTGCTCGCCGCGCTGCTCGCCCTCGTCACCACGGGCTCACCCGCGAAGGCGGCTCTGACGGGCCTGGTCACGGGGTCGCGCGACGGGGTGGTGCCGGTGCCGTTGCTGCCGGTCGCGGGGGCGGCGGTGCTCGCGCTGGCGGCGGTGGGCGCGGCCTGCGGGATGGCTTCGCGCAGGGGCTGAGCCCCTCCGGCTGCCGGGGGTGGCTCAGCCCGAACAGGCCGTGCGCTGAGCCTCGTGCCACTCGCACACGGGGCACAGCGTCACGCCCTTGTGCGTCTTTGGGTACTCGGTGGGCTCGCGGCACAGTACGCACTCGGCGAAGGGGGCATCGGCGTCGGGGGAGTCGTCCATGCGGGGAAGGCTATCCCCGTGCGTCGGCCGCCCTGATCTGCTCCGACACCCGGACGAACCGGAAGCCGCGCTCACGCAGCTTAGGGATGATCGTCCGCAGGGCGCGCTCCGTCGTGGGTGCCGCGCTGCGCGTGCAGTGCATGACGACGACCGATCCTGGACGTACCCCGGCGAGCACCTGCTCGGCCACCGCGTCGGCGTCCGTCGCGAAGGCATCGCCGCTCACCACGTCCCACTGCACGGCTGTGACGCCGCCCGGCGCGAGTGCGCGCAGCGCCCGCTTGTCGTAACAGCCGCCGGGGAAGCGGAAGTACGGCACCGGGTGCTCGACGCCCGCCTTGCGGAAGGCGGTGAAGGCGCGCTCCATGTCGGCGCGCATACGGGAGGCGGGGAGGGTCGGCAGGCCGTAGCAGTGCTTGGTGAAGGCGTAGTGGCTGTACGAGTGGTTGGCGACCTCGAAGAGCGGGTCCCGCCCGATGTCCTTGGCCTGAGCCGGGTACTCCTCGGCCCACCGCCCCGTCATGAAGAAGGTCGCGGGGACCTTCATCCGGCGCAGGGTCGCCACGAGCGCCGGATGGTCGAACCGCTCTCCCGCCGCGGCGCGGGGCCCCTGATCGGCGGTCATGTCGGCGTCGAAGGTGAGGGCGACCGTGGGTGCGGCGGCGGCCGGGGCGCGGGGAGCGTTCTTGAAGACGGGGGTGAGGCCCGCCGGGCCGGGGGCGAGGGTCGCGGCGGGCCGGGGCGGCGCGCTCGCGGAGGGGTGCGCGGCCTGGTCCCGGCCGTGCGGTGCGGGGGCGCCGCTGCCGCAGGCGCTGAGCGAGGTGAGCGCGGTGAGGGTGAGGGTGGTCAGGGCGCAGGTGGTGGTCAGTCTTCGTGCCAGACGTGCCGGACGTGCCAGGCGGGCCAGACGTGCAGGGGTGGTCATCTGGCGAACATATAGTCTGAAAAGGCGCAAAACGGTAAAGGTGGGGCGCGCTGACCCGGAAGGCGCTAGACGTCACCTGTCCGCCGGAGCTGCCGGAGCTGCCCGAAGCGTGGGAGCCGTCGGAAGCATCGGAACCGCTAGTACTGCCGGAACCTTCGATAGCCGACCCTGACAAGCGGGGCGTCAGCCTCCCCTCCTCAGGCTCCTTCACCCTCCCCACAGCCTCCGCCGATCCCCCAACGGGTCGAACTCCACCCGAGGCTCCGAATCCAGCACCATCGTCGCCCGCCGGGAAGCATCGAACTGAGGCCACTCGGGGAGGAGTTCAGTTCCAGGGTGACCTCCGCGGGCAAAGCAGGTCCACGCCCCGCTCATCGCATCCGCGAGCCCCTGCGAGGCCTTCTCGCCGACCCAGGCGCGCAGCCCCGGCCCGTCCAGTACGTCGAACACGTACGGAATGTCGAGCGTATGGGCCGAGCCGAGCCCACCCCCGAGCACCGGCGTGGTCGCGCGGAAGAGATACGACCAGGCGGCACCCCCGCCCGCCACCGCCGCATCGAGCAGCGCGTCGGTCTGAGAGCGGAACAGGCGGTCGGTGATGAGCGCGGCGAGCGACTCCGTGGGCGCTGCCGACGCGGGGCCCTCGTACGCCTCGTACACCGCCCGTGCCTCCGCGGCCCTGCCCGGTGAGGGAAACATCGAGGTCAGCGCCTCGTCGAAGGCGCTCGGCTCGATCGCGGGGCCGAGCCCGACGAACAGCCGTGCCTCGTGCTCGTTCGTGCCCGCGATGATCGGGATGTGCGCGCACGAGCCGTCGCGGATCGCCTGCACGGGCGGCAGTGGCAGCACCGCGCCGTCCACGACCGGCGCCAGGGCGAGCGGGTCCGTCGGGTAGTGGCGCGCCAGCTCGTCCTGAGCGGCGAGTATCAACTCGGCAGAAGCCGTACGGATATCGGCCCCCGCACCGCCCAACTCCCTCAGTGCATCAGCGAATACGTCAGCTATCTCGCTCGCCGACTCCCGTGTCTTCACCGTCTCGGCGGGCGCGCTCTGCAGGATCGCCCGATGGAACAACGGCCGCGCGGCGGGCGCGCCGAGCAGCGCGGCGATGCTGCCGCCGCCCGCCGACTCCCCGAAGACCGTCACCGACCCCGCGTCGCCCCCGAAGTGCCCGATGTTGTCGCGCACCCAGCCGAGCGCGGCGATCTGGTCCTGTAGCCCGAGGTTGGCGGACCGCGCGTACTCCTCGCCGAGGAGGTGTGGAACGTACAGCCAACCAAGCGCGCCCAGGCGGTAGTTGAAGGAAACGACGACCATGTCGTAGCGCTCCGCGAGGCGCGCGCCGTCCGTCCACACCTGTAGGCCGCGGCCCTGGACGTAGCCGCCGCCGTGGACCCACACCATGACGGGGCGGCGGCCCGCGGTCGAGGGCGTCCAGACATTGACGGTCAGGCAGTTCGCCTCACCGGTGACGAACCGCTCGTAGCCGACGACGTCCTCGAGGAGCGGATCGCCGCCTTGCGGGGGAGCGGGGGAGGCGGCCAGGCAGTCTCGTACGCCGTCCCAGGGCGCGGGCCCGGCCGGCGGTCGCAGACGAAGCTCGCCGATCGGGTCGGCGGCGTAAGGAATGCCCAAGTAGCGCTGAACATCGCTGAGTTGCTCGCCGCGGACGGTGCCGCTCGCGGTGCGGGTGGTTGCTGTCTCCATCGCCTGGCCGGAACCCGGATGCGGGTCGGGCAGATCCACGTTCGCGAGGACCTCAGGCCCCCCGAACTGCTTGAAACGCGCTGCCTTCATCATTCGTTCCGATCTAGTTGGCGTCGCGAGCCGGCCGACGCGCCACGCGGTAGCGGAGGTAGACGAATTTCGAGCTGAACGTGCGGGTCTCGACGAGTTCGAGATCCACCCGGCGCTCGCGCTGGGGAAAGAACGGAATGCCACCGCCGACAAGGACCGGGTGGACCATGGCCCGGTACTCGTCGATCAGACCTGACGCGGCAGCCTCGGCGGCGAGCGTCGCGCCGCCGATCGCGATCTCGCCCTCGCCCGGCTCGGCCCGCAACCGCTCGATCTCCTCGGCCAGGCCGCCGGAGACCAGACGGGCATTGCCCTGCACCGCCGACAGCGTGGTGGAGAACACCACCTTGGGGAGCGGATTCCAGAGCCCGGCCCACTCGAGCATCGAGTCGTCGAGCGAGGGATCCTGGTCGGCGGTCTCCCAGTACAGCATCGTCTCGTACAGCCGTCGCCCCAACAGGTGGACGCCGACGTCTCGGATCTCGTCGATCCAGAAGCGGAAGACATTCTCGTCGGGCGCCGTCCAGTCGAAGCTGCCGTCCGGCCCGACGATGTAGCCGTCGAGTGAGACGTTCATCGAATAGGTCACCCTGCGCATGAGAGTCCTCCTCGGTAAGGGGTTCGACAGTACGACCGCCGGACGCTGCCCGGCCCTGACTGACGCGCGGATACTCCCGCGCGTCTGCCCGACCGGACGCGGACTCAGATTTTGGAGCGATCGATTCACCATGTGCTAGCGTCCCGACGTGTAGTTATGGAGCAGTCGCTCCAAAACCCGAACTGTGGTCAGCGTGATCAGGAGGAGCGTCAATGCCGCCTGCGGTGTACATACTTGGGCTCGGTATCTTCACCCAAGGGACCTCGGAGTTCATGCTCTCCGGCCTGCTGCCGGGCATGGCCGCGGATCTGGGAGTGTCGATCCCGGACGCCGGGCTGCTGATCTCGGCCTTCGCCCTCGGCATGGTGATCGGGGCGCCGCTCCTCGCGGTGGCCACCCTGAGCTGGCCGCGGCGCACCGCCCTCGTCTCCCTCCAGGCGGCCTTCGTCGTCGCTCACGTGATCGGCGCGCTCGCGCCCGGCTACGGAGTCCTGTTCGTCACGCGTGTGGTCAGCGCCCTCGCCTACGCGGGGTACTGGGGTGTGGCCGTGGCCACCGCGGTCGCTCTCGTGCCCGGGGCGGCGAAGGGGCGGGCGGTCGCCGTCGTGGCGGGCGGGCTCACGCTGGCCACCGTCGTCGGCGTCCCTGCGGGCACTGTCCTGAGCCAGTACTCCAGCTGGCGCGCGGCGTTCTGGGCGGTGGCGGCGGCCACCGTGGTGAGCCTCGTGTACACGCTGCTCGTCGTCCCCGGCGGCCGGAGCGAATCCGGGCGTACGTCGGTGAAGGCCGAGCTGCGCGGCATGGCGCGGCCTCAGCTCTGGCTCTCGTACGCCATCACGGCCTTCGCCTTCGGCGCGGTCATCGTCACCTTCAGTTACCTCGCGCCTCTGCTGACCGAGGTGAGCGGAGTCTCCGAGGGGTGGGTGCCCGCGGTCCTCGCGCTGTTCGGTGTCGGCGGGATGGTGGGCCTGGTCGTCGGCGGACGCACGGCCGAGGCGCGTCCCCTGTGGACCCTCGGCCTGGGGCTCGGGGCGCTCGCCAGCTGCTCCGCGCTGCTCGCGCTGACGGCTCGCTCCACCGTGGTCGTGATCGTGCTGGTCCTTCTCCTCGGCCTGGCCGGCTACGTGACCAACCCGGCTTTGCAGTCAAGGGTTTTCACCCTCGCCCCGGCCGCCCCGACGCTGGTCGGCGCCACCAATACGGCAGCGTTCAACGTCGGCAACACCGTGGCCCCACTACTCGGCGGCCTGGTCATCGACGCCGGGCTCGGCTACGCCTCCGTGGCCTGGGTCGGCGCCGGGCTCGCCGCTGCCGGGGCGGTGGGGGTGCTCTGGGCGGCGCGGCTCCAGCGGGCGGCGGGGGATGCGGGGCGGGATGCCGGGGCGGAGCCCCGGGAGCGTATGAGCGTGGCCGGCTGAGCGCGGTGCTTCCGCCCGCGTCGCGTCGTCAAGTTTTGTACGCATGTTCCAAAACCCGTAGTGTGGGGGACATGGCCAGGCCACGAGAGTTCGACGAGGACCGCGTCATCACCGCGGCCATGGAGACGTTCTGGCGTCACGGGTTCGAGGGCACGTCGACGCGTGCGCTCTGTGACAGCACCGGGCTCGGGCCCTCCAGCCTCTACAACACCTTCGGCGGCAAGCGTCAGCTCTATCTGCGTGCTCTGCGGCGCTACTACGAAACCAGCACCGCCGAGCAGATCGAGATCCTGTGGGGCGAAGGGCCGGTCAAGGAGCGGCTGCGGGACATGATGGTCCATGCCGTCGACGCCGATCTCGACGAGGCGCAGGGGCGCGGCTGCTTCGCGATCAACGCGGCCGTCGAGATCGGCGCGCTCGACCCGGAGGTCAAAGACGCGGTCCGCCGCAACTTCGACCGCGTGGAGGAGGAGCTGTGCGCGGTCGTGACGGCCGGTCGGCGCACCGGGGAGCTCCGCTCCAACGCCGACGCCCGGACCGTCGCCCGCCGTGTGCAGAGCACCTATTACGGCCTCCGCGTCCTCGCCCGCGTCCAGGACGACCGGCAGGCCCTGCTCGACACGGTGGAGAGTGCGCTAGCCGAGCTCTGATGCCTGATGCCTGATGCCTGATGCCTGATGCCTGATGTTTGGTGTCTGATCTCTGACCCCGCGCCGCCACGTCAGTGAAGCGCCATGTGGGCCGCGACGGCCTTGGCACACTCGATGGACTCCGCCCGCGTCGTGCACACCTCGACGTCGTAGCGCACGCCCTGATGCACGGTGTCCGCCTGTGACCTGGCCATGCCCGCCACCCGGTCGCCCCGCGCGGCCTCACGCCCCTCGGCCACCGTGGCCTCGCATCTGACCCCGACCCACAGCACCCCGAGGCCGTGGCCGTCCAGCGCCTTGCGCCATCGCTCCTGGGATGCGGCCTGGCCGAGGAACACCTCGTCGACGATGATCCGGGCGCCCGCACGGGCCATCGCGGCGACGCCCTCGATCCACGCCTCCTCGAGCTCACGGAACTCAGGCCCGACGACCACCTCGCCGTCCGGAGCGAACTCGATCCCCGCGTCCGACGCGCGCAGGGACCTGGGCAGCGCATCGACGAACGTGTCCGTCCCGAAGGTCAGCCAGGGGTCCGGCAGTATGTCTTGCAGGCAGCGGGCGATGTCGGACTTCCCCGAGCTTGAGCCGCCGTTGAGGACAATCACTTGAGTCGAGTGAGTCGCTTGAGTTGTCTTAGTCGTCACAGCGCGACAGTAGACGCGGCAGTAGAACTGAACACGGCACGTGTTCACGTGAAGTATCCCCAGAAGTAGCCACGGCTGATTGGATGTGCGGCGGCCATCACGGCCACAACAACGCCCCCCACCCACAGGAGATTCAGTGCCGCACCCAGCGCTGCGCAGGACTCACGCCGCCGCGATCACCACCGTGCTCGCCGCCGCCACGCTCGCCGCCGTCGCCCCGTCCGCGACCGCCGGCGACGCCCCTGCCGCCTCTGCCGCGACACCCGCACTCAAGGTGCTCACGTACAACGCGTTCCTCATGAGCAAGAATCTCTACCCGAACTGGGGTCAGGACCACCGTGCCAAGGCCATACCGGCCGCGGACTTCTACCAGGGCAAGGACGTGGTCGTCCTCCAGGAGGCCTTCGACAACTCCGCGTCCGACGCGCTGAAGGCCAACTCCGCGGACCGCTACCCGCACCAGACCCCCGTGATGGGCCGGAGCAAGGACGGCTGGGACGCCACCGGTGGTGCGTACTCCTCGGTGACCCCGGAGGACGGCGGCGTGACCGTCCTGAGCAAGTGGCCGATCGTGCGCAAGGAGCAGTACGTCTACAAGGACGCCTGCGGCTCCGACTCGTACTCCAACAAGGGCTTCGTCTATGCCCAGTTGGATGTGAACGGGGCCAAGGTGCATGTCGTCGGAACCCATACCCAGTCCACCGACCCCGGGTGCGGCTCCGGTGAGGCCGCCTCGACGCGCGCCAAGCAGTTCAAGGAGATGGACGCCTTCCTGGACGCCAAGAACATCCCGGCGGACGAACAGGTCATCGTGGCGGGCGACTTCAACGTCGACTCGCACAGTGCCGAGTACGCGTCGATGCTCGCCGACGGAGGGTTCGCTCCCGCCGACGGGCGTACGGGCCACCCGTACTCCTTCGACACCCAGGACAACTCCATCGCCGCCGAGCGCTACCCGGACGACCCCCGCGAGGACCTCGACTACGTCCTGCACCGCACGGGCCACGCCCGCCCCGCCGCCTGGCACAACGAGGTGGTCAAGGAGCAGAGCGCGCCCTGGACGGTCTCCAGTTGGGGCAAGCAGTACACCTACACCAACCTGTCCGACCACTATCCGCTGATCGGCTCTTAGCGGCCACGGGCCGGGTGCGCGGCAGGTCGCCGCGCACCCGGCGTCCGGTCAGGTCCTGTGCCAGGGCCCCGTCACCGCGAACGTCGTGCCGGGGGTGTAGCAGTTCACGTACATCGTTTCGTGATCGGGCGAGAAGCAGACGCCCGCGAACTCGCCCCACTCCGGCTCCTGCGGGGTGCCGATGTTCTGCTGGCCGCGGGCCATCGCGTAGACCTCGCCGCGGCGCGTCAGGCCGTACACGTGCTGCGCGCCACCGCCGTCCTCTGCCACCATCAGGCCGCCGCTCGGTGCGAGGCAGATGTTGTCGGGGGACTCGCCCGGCAGCTGGATGTCGGTGCTCGGGCCGAAGACGATCACGAGGGTGAGGCGGCGCTCGGACGGGTCGTAGCGCCAGATCTGGCCGAAGTGATCGGCGGCGGAGCCCTCCGCGCTGTGTGCGAACGACGAGACGAAGTAGACGGACTTTCCGCCCCAGTAGCAGCCCTCCAGTTTCTGGGCGTGCGTGACGCCCTTGGGGCCGAAGTCCTGGTTCCTGATGGGGGTTTGGGCGGCCAGTGGGTCCGGTACGTCGACCCACTCGACGCCCTCGAAGTGCGCGCCCGTCTCCTGGATCGCGGACAGGTCGGGCACGCCGGGCACCCGCATGGCCTGGAGCTTGCCGCCCGCTCGGAGCGAACCGCGGCCGCCCTCGGGCTTCTTGGGCAGGAAGCGGTAGAAGAGGCCGAAGGGCTTGAGGAAGGCGTCCTCGGTCTCGTAGACGACACCACGTCTGGGGTCGACGGCGATCGCCTCGTGCTGGAAGCGGCCCATCGCGGTGAGCGGCACGGCTCCGGTGCGGTGCGGGTCGACGGGGTCGACCTCGAAGATGAAGCCGTGGTCCTTGGTGTAGCCGTTCGTGCCAGCCTTGTCCTCGGTCTCCTCGCAGGTCAGCCAGGTTCCCCAAGGGGTGGGCCCGCCCGCGCAGTTGACCGCGGTCCCGGCGATCGCGACGCGCTCGTCCAGGACGTTGTTGTGGCGGTCGAGCGTGAGCGCCGTACAGCCGCCCTTGCCCATCGGGTCGTAGGTGAGTCCCTTGACCGTGGGCACGGGGATCTTGCCGGTGACGCGGTTCTCGTGGTTGCGGACGAGGTTGGTGCCGCCGTGCTTGCCGCGGAACGTGGCCATGCCGTCGAAGTTGCTCGGCACCTTGCCCTCACCGGACGGCAGATCGGTGCCCTCCCGTGAGAGGACCTTATAGCGGAAACCTTTCGGCAGATCGAGCAGTCCGGCGGGGTCGGGCACCAGGGGCCCGTACCCGCCCTTGCCCTGCGCGGCCGCGCTCCCGGCGAAGAGCTCCGAGAGGGCGCCGGTGAAGGCGATGCCCGCACCCACCGCTCCGGTACGGGCAAGGACTTGACGTCGTGTCGTGGACATAAGAGGCCGACCTCCTGCTGGCGGACAGGAACATGACCGGATGTGTGTACCACGCGCCCTGGCGCGCGGGAACCACGCGCGTAGCGGTGAGTCGCTACGGCTTCACGAGTCCCTTCGCGTCCCGCGCGAGCGCCGTGAGACGCGATATCGCCCGGAAGTACTTCTTCCGGTAGCCGCCGTTCAGCATCTCCTCGCTGAACAGCTGGTCGAAGGGGACACCCGATGCGAGCACCGGGACCTCGCGGTCGTACAGGCGGTCGGCGAGCACGACGAGGCGCAGGGCCGTCGACTGGTCGGGGACCGGCGTCACATCGGTGAGGCAGACGGCCTTGAGCCCGTCGGTCAGCGCTCCGTACCGGCTGGGGTGGACGCGCGCGAGGTGGTCGAGCAGATGCGGGAAGTCGTCGAGGCTCGCGCCGTCGGTCGCGTAGGCGGTCTTGGCGACCTGCTCATCCGAGTACGGAGCGGGCGCCTCCGGAAGACCCCGGTGGCGGTAGTCGTCGCCGTCGATGCGCAGCGACTTGAAGTGGGTGGAGAGGCCCTGGATCTCGCGCAGGAAGTCGGCGGAGGCGAAGCGGCCCTCGCCGAGCTTGCCCGGCAGTGTGTTCGAGGTCGCGGCGAGCGCCACGCCCTCCTCGACGAGGCGCGCGAGCAGCGAGGAGACGAGCACCGTGTCGCCCGGGTCGTCGAGCTCGAATTCGTCGATGCAGAGCAGCCGGTGCCCGCTGAGGGTGCGCACGGTCTGCTGGAAGCCGAGCGCACCGACCAGGTTCGTCAGCTCGACGAAGGTGCCGAACGCCTTCTGCTCGGGCGCGGCGGGCGTCGCGTGCCAGAGGGAGGCGAGGAGGTGGGTCTTGCCCACTCCGTAGCCACCGTCGAGGTAGACGCCACGGGGTCCGGCAGGCGCGGCGGGCTTCGAGCGCGCGAACCAGCGGCGCTTGCCCGCGCCGGACGCGTGCGCCCCGCCGAGCCCGGCAGCGAAGCCGCTCAGGACCCGCACGGCCTCGGTCTGGCTGGGCTGATTGGGGTCCGGGATGTACGTATCGAAGCGGACGGAGTCGAAACGCGGCGGCGGCACCATCTCGGCGACCAGACGGTCGGCGGGGACATGGGGCGCGCGGGCGCACAGTGACTGGGGACCCGCTTCGGCTATGGGGCTCTGCCCGGGGGCGGCGGTGGAGGACGACACGGTTCCTAACTCTAAGCGCCGTGCAAGACTGCTGGATATGCGACGCCTGTTCCCTGTGACAGACCAGACAGACGAAACATCAGTACGAGAGTGGGGGCTGGGGGAGCTGGCCGACGCGTACGCCTATCCATCGAGTTCTTCGGGCTCCTCGGGTTCTTCGGGCTCCTCGGGTGGCGGCGCCTGGCTGCGCGCCAACATGGTGTCCACGCTCGACGGTGCGGCCCAGCACGACGGCCGGTCGCAGCCCATCTCCAGCGCCACGGACATGCGGATCTTCGGCACCTTGCGCGGAATCGCCGATGCCGTGGTCGTCGGGGCCGAAACGGTCCGCAAGGAGGGCTATCGGCCCGCACGCGCGCGTGAAGCCTTCGCTGAGCGCAGGGCGGCCGCCGGGCAGGCGGTGGCGCCCGCGATCGCCGTGGTCAGTGCGAGCCTCGACCTGGATTTCACCCTTCCGCTTTTCACCTCGCCCCTGGTGCCCACGCTCGTGGTGACCGGTGCGGCGGCGCCCGCCGACCGGATCGCCGCGGCCGAGAAGGCGGGCGCCGTGGTGGTGACCGCGGGCGACGGGGCGGTGGTCGAGCCCGAGCGGGTCGCGCCCGCCCTGGCCGAGCGCGGCCTCACCCGGCTGCTCACGGAGGGCGGACCCCGGCTGCTCGGCCAGTTCGTGGCGGCGGATGCCCTTGATGAGCTCTGTCTGACGGTGTCCCCGATGCTCACCGCGGGGGACGCGCAGCGGATCTCCTGGGGGTCCGCGGTGGCGGCGCCGGAACGATTCGCACTGGCGTCCGTACTGGAGGAGGCCGGGTTCCTCTACACCCGATACCGTCGAATCTGACAATCGGCGGAATCAGCCGTTCCGTTTGGCTTCCGTTGGGCACACTAAAAGTCGCAGACCCCGTGCGGCCACGGGGCAGGATGGTTTCCGCAGGGGCCTGTCGAGACAGACTCTCGGCAGCCCACGGATGAGAAGGGCGCCTGTCGTGTTCACAAGCGTATTGATGATCGAGAAGGCCCTGACCTCCGCTGATGTGGAGTTCGTCACCACCTTGCACGGGGACGAGACGGTCACCTTCCGGGTGCTGCTCCAGCCCCGCGGCGACCAGGCGGACCGCCTGCTGCGGGCCATCGACGACGTCGCTCTGGGGGAGCTCGACGAAGCGGCGAAGGAAGGGGAAGTGCCGGAGGGGCAGGATGCGGCGGCTTTCGCGCAGAAGGCGCTGGAGGTCTCGCTGAAGGCGTTGCATTCGGCGGGGTGTGAGGCTGCGGGGCAACTGATCGAGGATCACCCGCTTGACGCACTCAAGCAGCTGGTCGACGAGGCGAATGCGGATGAGGTCATCGTGCTGACCGATCCGCACTACGTGGAAGAGTTCTTCCATCGAGACTGGGCGTCGCGTGCCCGGCACAAGGTGGGCGTACCGGTTCTGAAGCTGTTCTCGCATACGGAGGACTAGAGGACTAGAGGACTAGGCGTGGCGCTGGGTGCGGTGATTTTCCGCGGGCCCGGTGGGGGCTGGTCGCGCTCGCGCGGCGGAGCCGCATGTGTCACAGCCCCGCGCTCCTTACGGGGCCCTTGCGGGACGCAGATGTGCTTGCTGGACGGCCTAGGCAATAGTCTGGGCTCTGCTCATCTGCCGTAACTCTTGGACTCTTGGGGAGACACACGTATGGCACCCGGCCTGCCCACCGCCATGGATCGACCGCACTTCATCGGCATCGGCGGCGCCGGCATGTCGGGGATCGCCAAGATCCTGGCCCAGCGTGGTGCCAAGGTCGCGGGGAGCGACTCGCGGGAGTCCGCCACGGCCGAGGCCCTGCGGACGCTGGGCGCCACGGTCCACGTCGGCCATGACGCCGCGCACCTCGCGACCGACGCCACCTGTGTGGTCGTCTCGTCGGCGATCCGTGCCGACAACCCCGAGCTGGCCCGTGCCACCGAGCTCGGCATCCCGGTGGTCCACCGTTCGGACGCCCTGGCCTCCCTCATGGAGGGCCTGCGTCCGATCGCGGTGGCGGGCACGCACGGCAAGACCACGACGACGTCGATGCTCGCGGTCACCCTCTCCACCCTCGGCCTCGACCCCTCGTACGCGATCGGCGGCGACCTGGACGCGCCGGGCTCGAACGCCCTGCACGGCGACGGCGACATCTTCGTCGCCGAGGCGGACGAGAGCGACCGCAGCTTCCACAAGTACGCGCCCGAGGTCGCCATTGTCCTGAACGTGGAGCTCGACCACCACGCCAACTACGCGTCGATGGACGAGATCTACGAGTCCTTCGAGACCTTCGCGGGCAAGATCGTCCCCGGTGGCACGCTGGTGATCGCCGCTGACCAGTCGGGTGCGGCGGAACTGACGAAGCGCGTGCGCGAGCAGGGCGAGCTGAAGGTCGTCACCTACGGCGAGTCCGAAGGTGCCGACCTGCGCATCCACAAGGTCACCGCGCGCGGCCTGACCAGCGAGGTCACGGTCGTCCTCAACGGCAAGTTCCTGACCTTCACGGTCTCGGTCCCCGGCCGCCACTACGCCCACAACGCGGTGGCCGCCCTCGCCGCGGGCATCGCCCTCGGCATCCCGGCGCACAACCTGGCATCGGCCCTCGGCTCCTACACCGGCGTCAAGCGCCGCCTTCAGTTGAAGGGCGAGGCGTCGGGCGTCCAGGTCATCGACTCGTACGCGCACCACCCCACCGAGATGTCGGCGGACCTGGAAGCGATGCGCTCTTCCGCGGGCGACTCACGCCTCCTGGTCCTCTTCCAGCCCCACCTCTTCTCCCGCACGCAGGAGCTCGGCAAGGAGATGGGCCAGGCCCTGGCCCTCGCGGACGCCTCCGTGGTCCTGGACATCTACCCGGCCCGTGAGGACCCGATCCCCGGCATCACCAGCGCCCTGATCATCGAAGCGGCCGTGGCCGCGGGCGCCGATGTACGGGCCGTGCACGACAAGAGCGAGGCCGCCGCAGTCGTCGCGGGAATGACGCGGCCCGGTGATCTCGTTCTCACCATGGGAGCGGGCGACGTCACGGACATCGGCCCGCAGATCCTGGCCGAACTGTCGAAGTAGCAAGTCGAAGAAGTAAGGGGTTCAGTCTCATGTCGTACGACGTCGAGAAGCCGGACGAGCAGTGGCGCGAGGAACTGAGCCCCTCGGAGTACGCGGTCCTGCGCCAGGCGGGCACGGAGCCCGCCTTCGTGGGTGAGTACACGGACACGAAGACCAAGGGCGTCTACTCCTGTCGCGCATGCGGCGCGGAGCTCTTCACCTCGCAGGAGAAGTTCGAGTCGCACTGCGGCTGGCCGAGCTTCTTCGACCCGAAGGACACGGACGCGGTCGAGCTGCTCCAGGACACCTCGCACGGCATGGCACGTACCGAGGTGCGGTGCGCGCGGTGCGGGTCGCATCTTGGGCACGTGTTCGAGGGCGAGGGGTATGCGACACCGACGGACCAGCGGTACTGCATCAACTCGATCTCCTTGACGCTGGCGCCTGACGAGGGCTGAGCGACAACTTCGCCGGCGGCCCGCCCTCACGCCCCCGCGTGCACCAGGCTCGCCCATGTCCAGGGGCGGTCCCGGTGGCTGTGCCGCAGTGAGCTGACCGTGCGGTGCAGGGCGAGGGCCGCGGGCAGTGGGTCTGCCGCCGCCATCGACGGGGCCAGGGCGCGGTGGAACACCGAAGCCGCCGTCGAGGCGAACGCGTCGCCCACCTCCCACAGAGTGGCGACCGACTGGGAGTAGCCCGCGAGCTGGAAGGCCGACGCGAGGTGCACCGCCTCGTCGGCCAGGGCAGGCGACGCGCTGCCACGGGCCGTGCCGCAGGCCGAGAGGTAGGCGAGCTGGGCGTTGTCCAGGCGCAGCGCGGCGATGTCGTTGAGCTGAAGGTCTCCGTCGGACAGCAGCAGCCGGCTCGCGGCCAGGTCTTCGGGGTCGCTGCCCGCGTGGCAGGCGAAGTGCACCACGGCCGCGTCCACCAGGGCCGCACGGACCGCGTCCCGGGTGGCGGCGGGCCCGATCAGCGGAAGCCCGCCGCCCGAGGCCACGGCATCGGCGGCCTCGGCGACGGTACGGGACAGCGAGGGGTGCCCCGAGGTCTCCGGCACGGCCACGGCCAGCGTGTGCCGCCGCCCCGAGGCCGCGCGCGTCCTGGCCCGGCTGAAGAGCAGGGCCCGCAGCGTCGGCGTATAGGAAGAGGCCACTCGGTCGAGCACGGAGGCGCCCTCTGTGTCCTGACCGCCGTGGCGTCCGGCGGCGTGCAGCGGGAACGAGTTGAGTACGCCCGACGGCGACCACCACAGGCGGGGCCAGGGCACCCCCGGCTCGGGCGGTCCGGTGAACCCGAGGGCGTCGAGGACCGGTTCGGCGAGGACGTCCCACAGCCAGGCGAGCGTCCCGGTGAAGACCTCCCGGGAGTCCTCGAACAGGGGGTCGCGCGGCCCGGCGTTCAGCGTTTCCACCGCGAGGCGGAAGGACTCCGCCTGGGCCGCCAGATCGGCGGCGTCGAGCCGGGGCAGCGGGATCGAGTGCAGTCCGTCGGGGCACAGGGCCAGGGCGTCGCAGCGGCGCGGGTTGACGTTGATGCTGACCACGGGGCCCTCCGCGGCGGCGGGCAGCAGGTTGTCGAGGCTCAGCGGCAGAGGCGTCAGGAAGCGCTGGAACTGGGGGCGTTGCTGGAGTTCCGCGACGATCCGGGCGGCTTCCTCGGCGGCCGTGCGGTACTCGGCCTCCTTATCCGGAGCGGGCCACCGGCCGGGACCGATCGCCTGGCGGTGGGTGCGGACCCGCTCCAGGGCGGCGCGCAGCCTGGCGTGCAGGGCGGCATCGGTGCCGTGCAGCTCCGCCAGTTCCCTGCGGGCGTTAAGCGCTCCGGAGAGCAGATGCGAGCGGCCGTCCTCCAGGGTTTCCAGGGCTTCCACGGGGTCGTGGCGTTCGAGCGCGGTGACGGCGCCGTCGGAGGCGAGGCGGGTCACCAGGCTCGGCGACCGGCCTTCCTGTGGGGGCCCCGACCTCAGCAGGCCGGTGTTCTGGACACGCCGCAGGGTGACGGAGGACCACTGCGTCAGGAGCAGGGCGGTGCGAGGCGGGGGTTCGGGAGCCGCGGTCAGTTCGCGGGCGATGTCCTGGGCCTCCTCGAAGTCGGCCTCGTCGGACCAGATCACGTGGCGGGTGAACAGGCTCATGGCCAGGGTGATGCGGGCCTCGGTGCGTTCCGGTGAGTCTGTCTCCGGTGAGCCCGTGGCCAGGGTCGCGAGCTCCCGGCGGCTGGTCTTCACGGCGTCCTCGAGCAGCTCCAGCTGATCGAACGGGGACTCGTCCGAGAACATCAGTGCCGCGTGCGCGCCGAAGAGCTCGGGGGTGATGCCCACCTCCTTCAGAAGGGCGGGGAGCGTCTCGAGGAACTCCTGCATCAGCGGCAGGGTCTGCCGCATCGCCCGCAGCCGGGTCTTCACATCACCCGGTGTGTTCATGGCCTTCGCCATGAGCAGCATGGCGCGCATGGCACGAAGGAAGCGGTGCTCGCGGGAGCCGGCCGGTATCCGTGGCTCCAGGCGCTCGTGGCATTCCAGGAGTTCGTCGACGCCGC
The DNA here is from genome assembly GCF_043200235.1 of Streptomyces sp. NPDC048441. Taxonomy (NCBI): domain Bacteria; kingdom Bacillati; phylum Actinomycetota; class Actinomycetes; order Kitasatosporales; family Streptomycetaceae; genus Streptomyces; species Streptomyces sp. NPDC048441. Next base: position 771,962 of record NZ_JBICXM010000002.1, on the reverse strand, counting down.
GGGTGTCCACGACCTCCTGCGGCGGTTCGCTCGCCGCCGCGTCGCCGTCTGCCCCCTCCAGTTCCCCCTCCAGGAGCGCGGCGAGCGCCTGGGCCCGTTCCTCCTCGGGCAGCCGCGCGATGCGCTTGGCCTCGAGCTCCATCGCCTTGGCGAAGACGTCGGCCACGCCGGTCCGGTCGCCGAAGCCCACGACCAGATTGGCGAACTCCATCATTTCCGCGTTGCGGCTGCCGTTGGTCTGCGGGCCGAGGCCGACGAGCCGCATGACCGCGGACAGGGGGTTGTCGGGGGTGTCGGCGGCTTCTCCCGAGAGCGCGGGGCGCAGCATCTCGTCGATGGCCTGCCGGGCCTCCTCCTGTTCGGGAGTCAGCTCCGACCGGGCCCTGACTTCCCCCTGGAGCATGGCCGCCTGGACCAGGAGCGTCTCGACGGCCGCCATCCGCTCCGTGTCCCCGGCGAACACGCTCTCGCCGCCCACCAGCAGATCGGTGGCTTCCTGCGGGTGCCGCGCCGCGATCAGGTTCGCGGCGAGGCGCAGCGTCACATCCGCGTGGTCGGGGTGGCCGTCGGGGGTGAGGGTGAGCAGCCGGCGCAGCGGCTCGACGGCTTCCCCGGCCTGCGCGGCGGCCTGCGGCCGGTCGTCGCCGGGGCAGCCGATCAGTGCGGCGTCGGCCAGTCGGTCGAGGCGTACGCGCAGGGATTCCTCGTCCTGGGCGGGGGTGAGCTCCAATGCCTGCCGGAGGGCCTGGACGGCCTCCTCGCGTACGGCGGGCTCCACTTCGTCGCCCGCCTCGGCGGACCGGCCGTACAGGATGAGGGTATGGCCCAGGTCCGCCCACATCTGCGGAAGGTTCTCGTCGAGCTCGGTGGCGGTCCGAGTGGCGATGCGGAACATCGCTGCCGCTTCGGGCAGTTGCGTACGGTCCTCGGCGTGCGCGGCGGCGTTGAGCAGCGCGAGCCCGAGGCCGTTGGCGCAGCGGGCGTGGTTGGGGTGCTCGCGCGCCGTGGCCGCGAAGGCGGTACGCAGGACGGCGACGGCCTCGGTGATCTGCTCGGGGCCGGGGCCGGGGCCGGGGCCGGGGGCGGGGGCGCTGAGGAGCAGGGCGTAGCCGAGGTTGCAGCCGGCCACCGCGCGGTCCGGGCCCTCGGCCGCCAGATACGGCAGGGCGGCGCGCAGGAGCCCGGCCGAAGCGGGGGCAGCGGCGGGGTACGGCAGCCCGATGGCCAGTTCGATGAGGAGCATCGCCAGATTGGCGAGGGCCTCGGCGTGTGCCTGGACGGCCGCGTCGGGGTCGGCGGGGCGTCGTCCGTCGGGGCCGATGATCTGGTCGAGCCCGGCGCGCAGGGGCGGCGGCAGCACGTCCTGCTGGCCCGGCGGGTTGTAGTAGAAGGAGCCGAGGAGCAGCAGGGCGAGCCGTGCCTCCTGTTCACCGGTCGGGGCCTGGGGCCGGTCGTCGGCGCGGCACAGGTACAACACCCCCAGGACGTACGCCACTTCGGCGTCCACCCCGGCAGCTGCCGGATCGTCGCCGGGAGTGAGGACGAGATGCCGCAGCAGCCGGTCGGCCTCCCCGCCCGCGTCCTCCGTATGGAGATGGGCGTTGCCCGCGGGCCCGCCCACCGCGTCGATGCGGTGGCGTACGGCCCGCAGTAGGTGATCGCGCTCGGTGGGCCGGTCGTCGTTGCCGTTGCCGTCGTCGGCTGAGGCTTGCGGATCTGTCATGGTCGGTGCACCCCCGTAGGTCGTACTGATCCGTGGTCAGTAGTGCCGTGATGCTCAGTGGTGCCGTGGCCCCGCGCCCTTGCGGAACCGCTCGGTCATAGCCGGGCCGAGGCTCGGCCGGATCGGCGCGGCCTCCTCGTCGAACCGCTCGAACAGCTCCTGGACGTGGACGTCGACGGCGGACTCCACGAGCTCGGCATAGTCATCGGCCCGGTCACGGCCGCGCCGCCAGGCCACCAGCGCCGCCCCGGTCCCGGCCACGGCGCTCGGCCACCACACCGCGCCGAGAAGGAGATAGAGAGCGGCCCAGCCACCGAGCCGCATCACCTCGTCGAAGCGCTGCCGTGACTCGGTGAGTGGCTGCCGTGTGCTGTCGGGGAGCAGTAGCCACAACCGGGGCCAGGCGTCCGCGAGTTCGAGGCGGTAGTCGCGCCGGACCCGGTCGGCGGGAGCGCGGAGCCGGTCGCCCATCCAGGTCGGGCAGTGCGGAGGGATCAGCGAGAGCTCGTTGCGCTGAGCTTCCAACTCTCCGGCCTGGGTGGCGAGGTCGGCGAGTCGCGTCCGCCCCTCCGGAGTCTCCGCGTCATCGTGCTGCTCGGCGTCGAGGCGGGCGCGGTGACAGGCGTCGGCCGCGTCGTCCCTCTCCCGCCATGCCCTGCGCCGCCGCTCGGTGAGCGCGGCGGCCGGTCGGCGCAGCGGTCCTGGCCAACGGCCGAGAATCAGCTGTTCGTAAGGGCCTGCGAGCCCCTCGGCCACCAGAGCCACGGCGAAGGACGCGGCGAGGACGGCGATGAGCAGCACCGCCGTACGCGTCGAACCCGATCCCGCGGCGGTGAGATCGGCCAACTCGCCGCGCAGCATGGCGGCATCGGACCAGTGGCTCTGGCGCAGGACCAGGGCGACGGCCGCGACGGCGGTGAACACCAGGCCTGGCATGACCATCGTGGTGGCCCAGCGGTCGACGAGCCGTCTGCCGAAGTCGGTGACGAGTCCGGTGAACATGCCCGGCCGCTCAGGCCTCGGCGACGAAGCGCAGCGCCAGATCGAAGACCGCGCACACCGGCCGCTCCCCGTCGGCCGCCCGGCGCTCCTGCCGCTCGCAGACGCCCTGCGGGCAGATGTGGTAGCCGGGCAGCGTCCGCGGGGCGCTGTCCGGGACTCGGGTCGGCCGGTGCGAGACCCGGTGGGATTCCCCCTCCTCCAAGTCCTCCGGATCGCCTGCCGACGGCGGCGCGGGCGGGGGTCCGAAGCCCAGCAGTTCGAGGTGCCCGTCGACGGGTTCCCCCGCGCGGGCGGCACGCAGCGCACTGTCGATCACCGACCGCTTCTCCGCGCCGACAGGCCCTCGGTGCAGTCTGCGCAAGCGGGGCAACTGTGAGCAGAGAAGGGCCAGTTGATGACTCTGATCCGAGTGTGACAGCACGTCGGTCATGGTAGCCGGGTATCTGTCCCATCGGCGCGATGCCCCGTCGCTGAGGGCATCGCGCCGACCGGTCACCGTATGCAGGTCATACAGGTCATGCAGGACAGCAGGTCAGGCAGAACTAGAACGTCAGCTTCCAGCTGTTGATGTAGCCCGTGTCCTGCGCCGCCACATCCTGGACGCGGAGTTTCCAGGCGCCGTTCGCCGCCTCGCTCGACGCGTTGACCGTGTACGTGGCGATGACGTTGTCCGCCGAGTCGCTGCCGCTCGAGTTCTTCAGGCGGTACGCCGTGCCGTCGGGGGCGACCAGGTCGACGACCACGTCACCGCGCCAGGTGTGCCGGATGTCGACGTCCACCTTGAGGGTGGCCGGGGCGTTGCCCGTGCGGCCGGTGACGTTCACGGTCGAGGTCACCGCGGCGCCGTTGTCCGGGATGGCGACGTCGGCGGTGTTCTCGTACGTGTCGCCGGGCGGGACGGGGGTGTCCGCGCCGAGGGTCCAGACGGCGTGGGCGATGGCGTCGCTGTTGCGGTCGAGGGCGGTGTCGTTGATGTTCGCCGAGGTGTCACAGGACGAGTGGTAGCAGCGGTCGAAGGCCTGGCCCGCCGTGCCGCCCCACTTCTGGGCCTGCGCGGAGGTCTTGGTGTAGTCGGCGCCGGAGAAGAGGCCGCCGACCGGGATGCCGACGTTCTTGAAGCTGGCGTGGTCGGAGCGGCCGTCGCCCTCGGTCTCGATCTCCGTGGGGACGTTCAGGCCCGCGTAGTAGTCCTTGAAGGTCTTCTCGATGACCGGGTCGTCGTCATAGACGAAGTAGCCGGGGTTCGGGGAGCCGATCATGTCGAAGTTGAGGTAGCCGGAGATCTTCGAACGCTCGGTGGACGGGAGGTTGTTGACGTAGTACTTCGAACCGACCATGCCCAGTTCCTCCGCGCCCCACCAGGCGAAGCGCAGATGGCGGGTGGGCTGCAGCTGGGCGCGGGAGACAGCGAGCGCGGTCTCCAATATGCCGGCCGAACCCGAGCCGTTGTCGTTGATGCCGGGCCCCGCGGTCACGCTGTCGAGGTGGGCGCCCGCCATCAGGACCTTGTTGGCGTCGCCGCCCGGCCAGTCGGCTATGAGGTTGTAGCCGGTGGCGCCGCTGGAGGTGAACTGCTGCACGCTGGTGGTGAATCCGGCCGCGTCCAGCTTGGCCTTCGCATAGTCGATGGAGGCCTTGTACCCGGCTCGGCCGTGGGCGCGGTTGCCGCCGTTGGCCGTGGCGATGGACTGGAACTGGGAGAGGTGCGCCTTGACGTTGGCGAGCGGGATGTCGGGGGCGGCGAGAGTCGGCGAGGGGGCTGCGGGTCTCGCGGGGGCGGACGGTGCTGCGAAGGCCGCGGGCGCGGCGGTGGCGAGCAGTCCGGCTGCCGTGAGGGTGGCGACGCCCGCGGCGGCCCGTCTCAGGGCGCGGGGCAGGGCGGGTCGGGAGATTCTCATGTGGGGCTCCGAATTCCGAACAGTGGGAGGGACGGAACGTACGAGACGCCCTGCGACATGGATGCCGCAGGGCGCTGGAGCTGTACAGAGGTGCTGGGTGCGTGTGCGTTGCCTGATGTTCGGGGTGCGGGGACCTGTAGTCAAGAGAGGAATCCGGTCAGATGCCGGACAGGCGTGTTCGCCTACCGGACGCTGCGGTCTGGCCCTCTGCCCGGAGCCGACCAGTCCGGAGCCGACCGGCGGCCCGGCGACGTATGACGACCGGCCCGGCGACGTATGACGACCGGCCCGGCGACGTATGACGATCGGCCGGTCATCGCCAGGAGGGGTGCCGGTGACCGCCTACAGTTCCCCGCCCAGTTCCCCGCCGCCGCGAGCGTGACGCGACGCGGCGGCGGGGAGATACTGGAGGCCTTCTGGCGCCGTTGGCAGGGAGGCCTGAAGTGGCTGACATCCCACCGGAATTCAGTGTCGCGACGGATGATGCGGCGAATGTCGACCGTGCGGCCGTCCTGTTGGAGTCGGCACGGCGGATCGACACGCTCTCCGGTCATCTGGGAGAGCCGCGGACGCCTGACGACTCCGAATACGGCAATCTCCTGCGCGCGTTGGCCGAGGACACGGCCGAATTCGCGGCCTTCCCCGATGTGTACCCGGTGCCCGTCGAGGCACTGCCGAAGGTCGAAGCCGAGACGGCATCCCGGATCGCCGCGCTCGAAGAGAACTACTCGTTCTGGTGGACCGAGTTCCCGATCAACCTCTTCCCGCGCCGGAATTGGGGATTCCACCGGCTTGAGGTCAGGCTGGAATTCAATCCGGACACACCGGCCGACTACCGGAGGCCCAAGGCGTACGACATCCTCCCGCACCGGCGGTTCGACCAGCTGCTGAAGGTCGAGGGGACGATCGGGCTGCGACTCGGCGGTGACCTGCGCTTCGGTGCGGACGCCGGACCGCTGGACGCCGCGGTCGGCCCGGTGTCCGTCACGGCGGGAGCGGGCGCCGACGCCGGATTCGGCGCGCGGGCGAGTGTGGCGGCGGGACCGTTCAGCTACAGCTCGAGCGCGGCGCGCATCGATCATTCCGCCACCGGTGCGGAGAAGGTGTTCTGGCGTCTCGACGGCAAGGAGTTCTTCCAGGCGGACGCGCCGAAACTCATCGTCATTCTCCAAGTCCCCCGGAAAACAAGGGAAGAAACACCGGACGCGCAGGTCCCGCAGGTCGCGCGGGTCGCGCGGGAAACGCGGGTGCGTGCGGTGTTGCAGGCCTACCGCCATTTCACCTATTTCCCCGCCGGGTTGCAGTCGCTGATCCGTGAATTGCCGCGAGCCCTCCAGGTGTTCTTCCGGAACGGATCACCGATCGGCGACCGGCGCGAGTACGTGCTCTTCCCGGACGCGACCGAGGGTGGGTGACTGATGGGCGATGTCCATATCGAGGAATTCCGGGTCACCGTCGACAGCAAGCAGCACATCGCGGCCCGCTGGGGCGACTTCTCCGTGTCCGCCCGGGACCCGCTGGAGATCGATCCGTTGCGGTTGAAGACCGTCAGGCTGCTCATCCGGCTCCTGCGGCGCAACCGGATGCAATCCCTCAACGACATGCGGGTGCTGGGCGAGCATCTGTTCCTCACGCTGTTCGGAGTGGAGAACAGCCGGGAGTGGAACGCGGTCGGCAACCTGCTCACCCAGGCCATGGAAGGATCGGCCGAACCGGCGGGCGAGGGGCGGTTGCTGTGCGTCTCACTCAATATCGAGCCGACGCCGATGGGGCTTGCCACCTGGCCGTGGGAATACCTCCACATTCCGGTGGACGAGGACGGGAACAGTGGATTCCTCACCGAGCGCGCGCAATTGGTGCGTACTCGTACCGTCGGCGGGCGGGAGCAGATGGGCATCCACGTGGCTCCACCGGCCCGGGTGCTCTTCGTCGCGCTGGGCCCCAAGGACATGCCGGTGGACTACGAGAGCGTCCTGGAACAGCTCACCGAGCTGCGTGACACCAAGCTGATCGAACTCACCGTACTGGCGAACGGCCTTGAACCCACCGGGGCCGAGACCACGCCGTACGACCAGGCCGCGCCGCCCCGCGCGACGCTCGACGCCTTTCTCTCCATGGTCAACCATGTGGATCCGCACGTGATCCACATCATCGGCCATGGCCGCTACCGCTCCGCGGACCCCGACTCCAGCGATACCGATGCCCTCGGCGGCCAACTGGCCTTCTGCCAGTCGGACCACTCGCCGAAATGGGTGTCCGACCAGGCGCTGGCCAACCTGCTGCCGCAGGGCGGCAGTCTGCGACTGATCTTCATGCAGACCTGCGACAGCGCTCGCTCGGGCCAGGCCATGCCGTACGAGGTCATCTCCGGGATGGCGAGCCATCTCGCGGGCAAGAAGATCCCCGCGGTCGTCGCCATGCAGTTCCAGGTGGAGAACCGGCTCGCGAACGAGTTCGCCCGCGTCTTCTACACCACGCTCGGCAAGCTCAAGCCGGTCGAGAGCGCCATGTACGAAGCGCGGAGGAAGCTCTACGTGGACGCCGTGGGGGACAGCGGGCAGAGCCGGGGATTCGGGCTTCCGGTGCTCTATCTACAGGGTTCGGGCCCGCTGCTCGTGCCCCTGGAACCCGGATCCGCCGAAGCAGGAGCGGGAGCGGGAGCAGGAGCAGGAGCAGGAGCAGGAGCGGGAGCCGGAGCGGGCGCGGCAGGCCGACGCGTCTCGGCGGTGCCCGCGGCGGAACTGGACTGCGTCTGGTGCGGTGAGCCGACCAGCGCCCGCAAGCCCTACTGCCGGTTCTGCAGCCACAGCGTGCGGTGCCACAAATGCGAGGAGCGGGTCAAGAGTTCCAGGGCCCAGTTCTGCGAAGCCTGCCGGACCGCGCTGGTGAGGCCGCCGCCCGGCTGGAAGCCCCAGGGCGCCGAGGTGCGCCTTGTGGAGCGGGAACATCCGCAGCCGCGCGCGGTGGGCAGCGCGCTCGGGACGGTGTGACATGCGGCCGCTCGCCGAGATCTTCGTCGAACTCGGTGAGGCTCTCGGCTCGCGGGGCCGGCACGCCGAGGCGGCGGAAGCGCTGCGGCAGGCGATCAGGGAGCGCGACGACGGGCAGCCGGACTACGGGCAGTCCGACGACGGTCAGCCGGACGGCTGGGTACTGACGCTGCTCGCCGACCAGTTGGAGCAGGACGGCCGGGTCGAGGAGGCGTTCACGGCCGCTCTGGACGCCCTGGTCGGCGCGCCGGCGCGCGCCGAGGATCTGCTGCCCCGCCTTCAGAGGCACGTACAGGGCGGTGCGCTGGCCGGGAAGGCGGAGCGTTTCGCGGATGAGGACTGGCTCGCGGTCGTCGGCGCGCCGGGCCTTGCCGACAGCGTCCGGGAGGACATCGCCGTCTTCCTCTCCGGCTCGCTGCTCCGCCTCGGGATGCCGACGGAGGCCGTGAGCGTGCTTCGTCGCGCCCTGTCGTACGGGAAGGAGTCGCCACGGCTGCTCGAAGAGCTGGCCACGGCGTGCGAGGCGTGCGGGCTGCTGCCCGAGGCCGTGGCCAGGCTGGGGCGTGCCGCCGGTCTGGCGCGGGCGGCGGGGCGGCGTGACGCGCTCTCATCGCTGAGCCTGCGGCTGGCTGTGCTGCTCGAGGCCGTCGGTGAGGTCGATGACGCCGAGGCCCGTCTCTCGAGCGTCTGGGTGGTGGAACCCCCGGCTGCCGCCCGGCTCCTGGCCGTCACCGCTCGCTGCCGGCTGCGGCGCGGCGAGAGCGAGGAGGCGCTGCGCAGGGCCAGGTCGGCCGTCGGACTCGACCCGCGATCAATGTACGGGGCACGGACCTGCGCCACGGTCCTGCTCGCGGGCAACGACTACGAAGAGGCCATCAAGGCCGCGGACGCCGGACTCGCCCGCGTACCCGAGGACAGTGAGCTCTCCTTCCTGCGCATGGCCGCGCTCCTGGAGAGCCAGCAGGACCTGCCCCGTGCAGAGGCCCGCTTCGAGCGGCTGATCGCACGCATCGGGGCTGAGACCGCTTCAGGCCTTGCCGAGCGCACAGCTGTCTATCGGCGGCCGGAGGACGGCAACGGCCACTACCTGCGGGCGGTTGTGGCCCATGCGTCGGGCGATCGCCCGCAGGCGTTGCGCGCCATCGAGCGGGCCCTGGAACTCGGTCTGTCCACAGGCGAACTGGACGCGGACGTGCCCGCTCTGCGCCTCCGGGCGGTGCTGAACGAGAAAAGCGGCGACCCTGAGGCCGCAGCCGCGGACTACGCCGCTGCCGGCGCCGCCGCGTACAACCGCTCTCTGTTCCCGCTGGCCGGTGAGCTGTTCGAGACGGCGGAAGGCCTGTGGCCCCTGCCGCCCGAATCGCGCTGGGTGTACGCCGCTGTGCTGGCCATGACCGCTTTCCACGACGCCGAATGGCCCGAGCCGCCGGACGAAGGGCTGCTCGGCCGGGCGCTCGAGCTCTGGGAACAGGCGGCCGAGTACGGAGAACCGGAGGGCGACCTTCTCTGGGCGTACATCTCCCGTGCCCAGATCCGTGTGGAACTCGCCAAGCTCGGGACCGCGCACGCCACCGCACTGCTGTGGTCGTCCGTCGGCGACATCGAGACCTATCTGCTTCTGGGCCCCGGCAACAGTGTGGCCCACCGGACGCTGTCGGATGCCGCCCGCGGACTGGAGCTGTACGCGAACGCGGCCGCGGAACTGGAGGCCGCCCATGCACAGGAGCCGGACGACCCCTACCTGTGGTCGACGGAATGCGTGTGGTGGCTCAACGCCGGGGACCCCGCCCGGACCGAGCGGCTCCTTACGGACGTCCCCGTCGCTGTGCCCGAGTGGGAACGGGCGAGCAACGAGGCCAGACTCCGGGTTCTGCAGAAGCGCCCACGCGAGGCCAGGAAGGTACTGGAGTCGATCGGGTTGCCGACGGGGGAACTCGGCGCGGTCGAGCAGTGGCTGTGGCTGCGATGCCACTGGGCGCTGGGCGACCGGGCCGCTTTCACCGCGCTGGTCCGGGAGTGCCTCGCGATGTGGCGCGGCGGAGTCTACGGACGCCACGGTCGGCCCGACGTACGTCGGAACATCGGCTGGATGATGCTCTACGCCGGCGAGGCGGACCAGGCGCTCGCGCACTTCAAGAGCCTGTCCGCTGCCGAATCCTGGGTGAACGACGCGGCGGCCGAGGTCGCGATCGCCCGGCTTGCGGGCGGGGAGATCGCCGAGGGCGAGGGCGAGTTCGCCCGCTATCTGCGAGCGGCCCGTTCGTTCGAGGACCTCTCCAACAGTGTGTACATGGACCTGCCGGTACTGGACCTTGTGTACGGGGACCGGGCGTACGCCGATGAACTCCACGCGGCCACGGCGCGTCTCGGCGCGCTCGCCGCCGCACGGCTCGCCGATGACCCATGGCCGTCGACCCCTGCCGGAGAGGCCGAGAAGGCCCTGGAGTCCCTTGCCGCCGGCCAGGACACGGCGCCGCGGCTGCTGTCGGCACGGCAGTACACACAAGCGGGGGACTGGGCGGCGGCACTGGCGCAGTACCGGCAGGTCGGCGGCGCCCCTGGACCGGTGGGGGACATGGACGCCACGGAGATCCTGGCGATGGTCGCCGCACAGCGCATCGTCGGCGGGGGGATCGGCTTCGTGGAGCTGGATTCGCAATGGGCCAGGGCCGATGAGCGGATCCGTGCCGCGGGGGACGACCGGGGGGCCTTCGCCGAGGCCCGGGGGCGGCTGCTGCGGCTGCTGAGCGACCGGCTCGGCGGCGGCGCGGGCCTCGCCCACTTCGATGAGCAGGCGGAGCGGATCGTTCTTGAACTGGGTACGGAGCTCATTCCCGCGTATGTCGGTGCCGGGTGGGAACTGTGGGACCGGCTCCGCGAGATGAAGGACACCGTGCTCTCGGCATCCGGAGTCGACCTTCCGGACATCGTCGTACGGGAAGGGTCGGCGAATCTCGGGCCGCGCACCTTCTGTGTGCTCATCGACGGTGTGACGTCCGGGACTTGGGAACTACCCACCGAGGACGAGGACGAGGACGTCGCCCGTGCGGCTCCCGAGGGCACGCGCGAGAGCGTCACCGGGTACCTCGGCGAATTCGTGGGAACGGACGCGGCGGCCCGCGTGGTCGAGAGCTGGACATCCGGCCGGGCCACGACCCCCTGGGGGACGGACGGTGCCGTGGGCGGCAGGGCGCTGGTCCGCATCACGGCCGTGCTGCGGCGACTGGCCGCGGACGGAGTGCCGCTGGGCGAGCCGGAGCCGATTCTCGACGCGCTCGCGGACGGCGCGCTGGACGCCGGATCGGTGGAGGAGGCGCTGCGCCGGGTCCGCCTGGCGATCGCACCGCGGTTGCCCGGTGCCGAGGACTCGTCGCCGCGCGGGCAGCTCTTGCCGGACACGCTCGCGCTGATCGCCCGAGCGGGCACCGGGGACAGGGAATGGGAGGAGCAGCTGGCGCAGGCTCTCGGCGAGGAGATCAGCGCCATGCCGCCGGGTGCGGCGCTGATCGTCCCCGCGTGGGAGGACCGGCGCATCCTGCTGGCCTCGGTCGACTTCGGCCGGACGCCCGTCAGGCTGCTCACCCAGGAGGAACTCGACGCCGCACAGCAGCAGTCCGGCCCCGGGGGAGTGACTGATGAAGACGGAACCTGACGCGTTCGTCGAACTGCGTCTGGAAGCCGCTCCGGAACTGGAGTCCATCGGCAGCCCCGAGGCGCTGGAAACCCTGGCGAGCCGAGCCGGCGGCATTCTCGCGAAGCTGGGCCTGCCGGACCGAGTCCGCCTGGAGTATGCGAGTGCGCCCGCACAAGCCCCTGAACCGCTGCGGATCAGCATGGACGGAGTGCGCTGCCGTCTCCCTCGTCGCCTTGTCGACGAGGCCGCGGCCTATGTGGGCGACAACGTGGCGCCCACGGCCGGAGACGAACTGACGGAGGCGGTGGCGATCGCTGTGGAGCGGGCCCTGGTCGTCCATGCCGCGCGCAGTCCCGCGGACACCGCGGCGACGGACCGAGGCGATGTGCACAGCATCGACATCCGGGTGGAACGGGAGTACTTCGGCCTGCTCACCTCCCCCTGGCCGTCGGACGCGACCGGGCACCTGGCCAGTCTGAGAGAGCAGTTGTTCAAGGAGACAGGCTCCCTCTTCCCGCCCTTCGTGTTCTCCGCGGCGGACGACCTGCCGCCTCGCGGCATCGTTGTGGTCGTCGACGGCCTGCCCGACATGCCGTTCCGGGGAATCCCGGCCGGCAGCCGCTTCGTGGACCGCACCTCTGCGGAACTGCTCGAGAACGGGGTGCCGGGTAAGTCGGCGTATCTGCCGGCTGCGGGGTTCGAGGGTGCCCTTGTCGAGGTCGCGCACGTCGAGGAGCTGGGGGACGACGTGCGCGTCTGGGACCCCTGGGGCTATCTGCTCATGCTGCTCGCCGTCCAACTGGAGCCCTACGCCGAGTCGATGCTCATGCCGGAGGATGTGAGCGCGAGGCTGGACAGGCTGGCCGGCGCGTATCCGGAAACCGTCCACCGGGTGCGGGACCGTTTCCCGCTGCCGGAGCTGACCGGAATCCTGCAAGGCCTCCTCGCGGCCCGTGTCCCCGTCCTGGACCTGCGCCGGATCTGTGAACTGCTGCTGATGTCCGATCCGGCGGACCAGGTGTGGATCCACCCGGACCAGGAGGCCGAGGCTCTCCACTGGTACGTGCGCCGGGGGCTGGGAAATCAGACCGTGTCCGCGCTCTTCGGCGAACCGAGTGACAACGGCCGGTGGTATGTGGTGGACCTCGCGGTCGAGGCCCGACTCGCGGAAGCGGACGAGGACGAGCAGCTGGACGACGAGGTGGTGGCGGCCGTACGCGCGCGGCTCACGGACATCCCGGCGTACGAGATCCTGCCGGTCGTCGTCGTCAGAACCGCGGGCGCCTGGCAGCCCCTGCGAGATCTGCTGGTGCTTGAGTTCCCGCTGCTCATCGTCCTCGACGTACGGGATGTGCTGGAGGCAGGCGGGGAGATGATGGGCGAGATCGGCGTCGGAGCCTGAGACGCCGCAGCCCCTGTCGGGTTCTTCGGCCTGCTGGAGCCAGGCTGGAGGCTCAGTTCTCCTCTGCCGGCGTCTCCGGACGCAGCAGCGGATGCTTCACCCCGGGGAACACGCGGGCCCGGATCACCGGCTCCGTGGACGCGCCCTGGATCACTTCCTCCGCGATGCCCCACGGGCGATCGGGCAGGACGACGGTGATGTTGTACGTCGACGCGCAGCCCATGCACTCGTAGCAGTCGACCCAGGTGTCGACCTCGGTGCGGCTGCCGGGGTAGCGGGCCACGTGGCGGTGGCGGGCGTGGCAGTGGCCGCACTTCTCGCCGGGCTCGCAGGTGCCGCCGCAGGGGCAGGGCACGTCCAGGGTCTCGGCGGGTTGCCAGCGCTGTGTGACGACGGCCTCACGGGTGGCGCCCATGTCCTTCATCGCCTTGAGATTGCGAGCGGCGACGTTGTACGACTCGCCGGTCGACGTCATCCGGTTACGGATCACGTCCTTGCGTCCGCGGTTCGTCGTCATGCTGGGCCTCCTGGGGTTCACGCAGCCCACCAGGAGGCCCATGAGATCGGTCCCTCTAAGGTACCTGCCGTCCGGCCCTCTCTTGTTCGATCTCTGCGTCGATCTCTGCGTCGGTCCCTACGTCGGTCCCTGCGTCGGTCCCTACTCGACGACGAGCTCGACCTCGATGTTGCCGCGGGTGGCCTTGGAGTACGGGCAGTACGCGTGCGTCGCCTCGACCAGCTGCTGCCCGGTCTCGCCCGCCAGGGAGTCCGGCAGCTCCACGCGCATCACGACCGCGAGCCCGAAGCCCGCGTCGTCCTTGCCGATGGAGACCTCGGCGGTCACCGAGACGTCCTTGGTGTCGACCTTCATCTCACGGGCGACCGCCCCCATGGCGCTGGCGAAGCAGGCCGCGTACCCGGCGGCGAAGAGCTGCTCGGGGTTGGTGCCCTGTCCGTTTCCGCCGAGGGCCGGGGGCATGGAGAGCGCGAGGTCGATCTGGCCGTCGGAGCTGACGGCACGGCCCTCGCGGCCGTTGGCGGTGGCGACGGCGGTGTACAGCGCGTTCATGGGGTGTCCTCTTCCCTCGGTATTCGTTCGCTCTGCGGTAATGGTTGCACACGATTCAGTTGTGCACAACTGAATGGCGCGTGCCAGGCGCCCTGCGTACCCTGGATCCATGACGCCACCGCCGACCTCCGTAACCCCCGTGGGCGAGCTGCCCGACGTGCCCGACGCCGAGCTCCTGCGCCTCGACCACCAGGTCTGCTTCTCGCTGCACGCCGCATCGCGCGCCTTCGGCGGCGTCTACCGCGATGCCCTCAAGGACCTGGGCCTCACCTACCCCCAGTACCTGGTCATGCTGGTGCTCTGGGAGCACGGCCCCCAGCCCGTCAAGGCGATCGGCGAACGCCTGCGCCTCGACTCCGGCACGCTCTCGCCGCTCCTCAAGCGGCTCGAGACCGCGGGGTTCGTGCGGCGCGAGCGCAGCGCCACCGATGAGCGCTCCGTCAGCGTCCTGCTGACGGACGACGGGGTCGCCCTGCGGGAGCGCGCGCTGCCCGTCCCGCGCCGGATCCTCGCCTCGACCGGCCTGACGGTCGAGGAGATCCTCTCCCTGCAAGGACTCCTCGGCCGTCTGACGGGCGCTCTCGACGAGGCTCAGTGAGGCGCGGCGGGCGTCTCCGGCATCACCGCTTCAGCTCCCGCACGTACTTTCCGAACTTCTCCAGGCCGTCGATATCGCGCGGCCCGCTGATGCCCTCGTTGTAGTCGAGGACGAAGAAGTTGTTCTTCTTCACGGCGGGCAGTTCCTTGGTGTGCGGGGACTTCTTCAGGAAGTCGATCTTCTTCTTGGCGGGCATGTCGCCGTAGTCGAAGATGATGATGACCTCGGGCTCGGCCTTGGCGACGGCCTCCCAGTTCACCTGGGTCCACCGCTCGTCGAGACCGTCGAAGATGTTCTTGCCGCCCGCGGCCTTGATGATGTCGTTGGGCGGGACCTGGCTGCCCGCCGTGAAGGGCTGGTCGGTGCCGGAGTCGTAGAGGAAGACGGGGACAGGGTCGCCCTTGGGAGCCCTGGACTTCACCGCCGCCACGCGCTTCTTGAGGCCGCCCACGACGTCGTTCGCCTTCTTCTCGACCTTGAAGATCTTGCCGAGGCGGTCGAGATCCGAATACAGGGCGTTGAACGGGGTGACCTTCTCCGGGTACTTGGGGTAGTTGAAGCAGCTCTCCGTGTGCATGAAGCTCTGGATCCCGAGCTTGTCCAGGATCTTCGGGGTGATGCCGCGCTGGTCGCTGAAGCCGGAGTTCCAACCCGCGACGACGAAGTCGGACTTGGCCTCCACGACGAGTTCCTTGTTGAGGAGATCGTCGCTGAGCATCTTCACCTTGGCGTACTCCGACGCCCAAGGGGACTCGCTCACCGGCGGGTTGGCGGGCGGCATCACATAGCCGTGGACGTGCTTCGTCAGGCCGAGGCTGAACATCTTGTCCGCGCTGCCGCCTTCGTAGACCACCGCGCGCTGCGGGGTCTTGTACGCGACGGGCTCACCGCAGCGCTTGACGGTGACCGCCTTGGAGGAGCCTTTGGAGGAGCCCTTGGAATCCGATTCGACGTCCGCGCCGCAGCCGCTGAGCAGCAAGGCCCCTGCGAGCGCCGATCCGATGGTGGTACGTGTTCGTGTTCTGGGCATGACTTCGTGGTGCCTTTCAGAGGGGAGCCGAGGGGCTCAGTGCGTAGAGAAGTTGCGGGTCGCCGGTCAGGGGGTGGCTGATCACGCTGGCCTTGACGCCGAACACCTCGTCGACAAGGCCCGTGGTGAGCACTTCCTCCGGGGTCCCCGCGGCCACCAGCTCGCCGCCGGAAAGCACTCCGACGCGGTCGCACGCGGCCGCCGCGAGGTTGAGGTCGTGCAGGACCACGAGGACGGTGAGACCCGAGCCCTTCAGGAGTGAGAGGAGCTCTATCTGGTGGCGTACGTCGAGGTGGTTGGTCGGTTCGTCCAGGACCAGGATTCGCGGTTCCTGGACCAATGCCCGTGCCAGCAGGACGCGTTGGCGTTCCCCGCCCGACAGGGTGAGTACGCCGCGGTCGGCGAGGCGGGTCAGGTCGAGTCGGGCTGTCGTCCGCTCGCACAGCTCCCGTTCGCGCGCGCTGAGCGCCTGGTTGCCGCGCAGATGGGGTGCGCGGCCCAGGGCGATGACCTCCGCCACCGTGAAGTCGAGGTCCACCGTGCCGTCCTGCGCCATCGCGGCGACGACCTGCGCGCCACGGCGCGGCGAGAGGCGGGAGAGGTCGTCGTCGCCGACCCGCACGACGCCGGAGCTCGGACGCAGCGCGCGGTAGACGCACTTGAGGGCGGTGGACTTGCCGCTGCCGTTCGGGCCGACCAGGCCCACGACCTGGCCGCTGCCCACCTCCAGGGACAGGTCACGGACGAGGAGCTTGCCGTCGATCGTCACGGAGAGTCCGTCGAGTTCGAGTCGCATCTCAACGGCCCCCGAACATATAGCCCTTGCGCCGCATCAGTGCGACGAACACCGGCACCCCGACAAGCGCCGTGATCACCCCGAGCGGCAGCTCGCGCGGCGCCACAAGGGTCCGCGACACCAGGTCGACCCAGACCATGAACACCGCCCCGACCAGCGGCGCGACAGCGAGCACCCGTGCGTGCGTGGCGCCGACCACCATGCGTACGAGATGCGGCATGACCAGGCCTACGAAGCTGATCGCGCCGCTCACCGCGACCATCACCCCGGTGATCAGCGAGGCAAGGAGGAGCAGGCCCTTGCGATGCCGGTCGGGGTTGATGCCCAGGCTCGTCGCCGTCTCGTCGCCGAGCGCCAGGACGTCGAGTGCCCTGCTGTACCGGTGGAGCACGGCAAGGCCGAGCAGCACGGCGAGCGCCACGACGGGCAGCGCGCCCCAGGTGGCGGCGCCGAAACTGCCCATCGTCCAGTAGAGGACCATGCTGGTCGCCTCGCTGTCCGGCGCGAAGTAGATGATCACGCTCATCACGGCCTGGAAGCCGAGCGCCATGGCCACGCCCGTCAGGACGAGCCGCAGCGGCGAGAGCCCGCCACCGCGGCTCGCCGACGCGACGTACACGAGAAGGGAAGCGACGAGCGCGCCGATGAACGCCCCCGCCGACACCGCGTAGATGCCGAGCGCCGCGAGCCCGCCCGTGACCGTGACGCCGACCGCGCCGACCGAGGCACCGGACGAGACGCCGAGGACGTAGGGGTCGGCGAGCGCGTTGCGCACGAGCGCCTGGATGGCGACGCCGACCGCGCTGAGACCGGCGCCCACGAGTGCCGCGAGGAGCACACGGGGTGTGCGGATCTGCCAGATGATCTGATACGTCGTCACTTCATCGGCATCGATGCGCCCGCCGCTCAACGCCGCCCACAGCAGCCGGGCGGTGTCGCCCGGCGTGACCACAGCGGAGCCGAGGCCGATGGCCACGACGACGGAGGCGATGAGGGTGACGAAGAGCGCGGCACATGCTGCCGCCAGGCCTGCTGGGGAGGCGAGCCGGCTCCGTACGACGGGCGGTGGCATGACAGTCTGACCTTTCAAGTCGGGTCGGAGACAGGTGCGTTGTGGTCAAGTGAGATGCCGGGAAGACTGGACGAAGCCAGGCGTTGTGTGGCGCCCTCAAGGGGCGCGGGGAACTGCGCGACCAGCCACGATGGCGCCGCAGGCGATCGACGGCACGGCACGGCAGAGGAACGCTCAGGGGGCGGCGGCCTCCTCCACCGCCCCAGCCCTCAGCACGAGCCCCGCAGCCACCAACGCCACCCCCACCAGCACCCCGAAGACCACGGCGATCCCCGGATACCCGGCAAGCCCGAGCCCGAGCCCGCCGAGCCCCGCGCCCACGAACACCCCGAGACTCATCCCCGCGGCATTCACGCTCAGGGCCGCGCCCCGCCGCGCCCCGCAGCGCCGGACGAGCAGGCTGATCACGCACGCGGCCACGACGGCGTGGCTCGCCGCGTGCAGCGACGTCATCGCGAGGGCCAGCGGCAGCCAGTGTGTGAAGTAGAAGCCCACAACCGAGACGAGCGCGGCGACCAGTCCGATGGCCAGCATCCGCTCGGTGCCGACGCGGGGTTCGGCGGAGTTGGTGACCCGCCCCGTGAGGAGATTGCTCACGAAGAACGACGCGCCGGACAACGTCCACACGAACGCGAAGAGCGCGGGGTCGAGGTCGAACCGGTCGTCGTAGTAGGCCGCCAGATAGGAGAGGTAGCCCATGAACACCGCGGTGCGAAGGAGCGCGATGAGCAGCAGCGGCACGACACCGGGGATCGCCCCGAGCGCCTTGAACGAGGCGATGTAGCCAAGGCGTTCGGAGTCCGCCCGCTTCTCGACCGGCTTGTCCTTGCCCCGTACGAAGAAGACCGCGGCGAGCAGCAGCGACACTCCGGTCACGGCGTACAGGTCGCCCTGCCAGCCCCAGAACAGCGCGGGCAGCGCGATGACGGGCGCCGCCAGCATCGCGGTCATCGACTGAGTCGCCGTGACGAGCGTCGCCGCGCGCCCGGCCGCTCTGCCCGAGCCGAAGCGGTCGGCGGCGGCGGCCGTGAGCGCCGGGTTCAGCACCGACGTACTCGCGCCGACGAGCAGACAGAAGACGGCGAGCAGGATGAAGTCCCCGCTGGCGCCGAGCGCCGCGGACAGGCCGAGCGCGGCGAGACCGCCGGCGGCGGCCCACTCCTTGCGCACGCGGTCGATCAGCGGGGCGAGCGCGGTGCCCACCAACAGGGCGGCGAGTCCGCCGAGTCCGCGCAGACCGCCGAGGGTGGCGACGCTGCTTCCCGCGTCATCGGCCATGGGTACGAGATACGTACTGAAGACGGTGAAGGGCAGCAGGCCGACCGCGGAGGCGATCAGGACGGGCCACAGCGTGCGGGCCATGCGCAGGTCGCCGGGCAGTTCCTCGTCGGTCGGGGAGGTCCGGGAAGCCACTTCAGCATCCTTGGAGCTGACGCCATCCTTGGAGCCGACGCTCACGCCGCCTCCCGGTAGCGGTAGAGCGGCGTCTCGTCGGCGCTGAACTGCGAGAACGCGAAGGGCTCCGCGGAGAGTCCGGTGACCCCCGCGGGCAGGAACGCGCGGGCCACGGCGCTGCCGCTCTGCGCGTACACCACCAGGGGCACCTCGTGCTCGCGGCAGTGCGCGAGGATCAGGTCGAAGGTGCCGTTGCTCAGCGTCATGCCGGTGGCGACCACGGCGTCGGCTTCCTTCAGGACCTCGGTCATGTCGTCGGTGATCCGGTCGCCCCACTGGGTCGTACGGAGATTCAGATCGCAGGGCAGGCAGATGCCGCCGCGTTCACGTATCGCCGCGACCAGGGGATTGACCACGCCGATCAGCGCCACCTTGGCGCCGTGCTCGATGTCGAGCAGTCCGGCGACGGCCGCGTCACGTGCCTTCGCCCGGACCTCAGGGGTGCCGGTGGGCAGCATGACGCGCTCGGCTCCTGCGGAGTCCCGGTGCGGGACCACCTGCGCGAGATAGGCGTCGAGCGCGGCGATCCGGACGGGAGTGGACTCGGCGCGCAGCAGCTTGGCGAGGGAGTTCCCGGAGGCGTTCTCGCAGAAGTCCGGGGCGAGTTCACCGGCCTCGAAGGAACAGGCGCCGAAGGCGGTGCCGACCCGGAGCAGCAAGTAGTGGTTGTGGTAGGTGACGTGGCTGCCCGCG
Organism: Streptomyces sp. NPDC048441; assembly: GCF_043200235.1. Classification (NCBI taxonomy): domain Bacteria; kingdom Bacillati; phylum Actinomycetota; class Actinomycetes; order Kitasatosporales; family Streptomycetaceae; genus Streptomyces; species Streptomyces sp. NPDC048441. The sequence goes on along the minus strand of NZ_JBICXM010000002.1, from coordinate 752,600 downwards.
AGGCGGGTGGTGTTGTACAGCCAGAACGCGCTGGTGACGGAGAGGTCCTCGGGGGAGGGGCCGAAGTCGCCCGCGAGGACGGCGTCGATGAGTTCCGCGACGGTATGGGGCGGGTGCGGCTCGGGGTGTGACATGGGGAGTTCTCTCCGTGTGGTGATGGACGCGGTGGTGAACGCGGTGGTGGACGTGGTGGTGGACGTGGTCATGGAAGGTCGGGCCAGGAAGTGGTCGACCAGGGGTGCCTCAGCTCGTCGAGCGAGGTGATCTCATGCGGCTTCAAGGTGTCGATGTCCGGCGTCTGCGCGTGTTTCGCGTAGGCGCTCTCGACATAGCGGTGGCCCGTGTCCGCCGCGATGAAGACGTACGTACGGGAATCGTCGCGGCGCTGTTCCCAGAGAGCGGTCAGATAGGCGGCCCCGGCCGAAAGCCCGGCGAAGATGCCGCTGGTCCTGAGAAGCGAGACCGCGCCGGACACCGCGCAGTCGAAATTCACCCAGTGCACACGGTCGTACGCCTCGTGCCGGACATTCTTGAATTCGATGGCGCTGCCGATCCCGGCAATGATCATGTCCGGGTCGGCGACATGCTCCGAGCCGAAGGTGACACTGCCGAAAGGCTGCACGCCGACGAGCGACACATCCCGGCCCGCCTCCCGCAGATAGGCGGCGATGGCGCCGGTCGAGGCCCCCGATCCGACCCCGCCGACCAGGGCCAGCGGCCCCGCGGGGACCTCGGTGTCGATCGTCTCGGCCACTTCGCGATAGCCGTAGTAATGAATGCTGTCGTGGTACTGCCGCATCCAGTGGTACGACGGATTCGCCTCGAGGATCTCGGCGATGCGCCGCACTCTCAGCTCCTGGTCGAGCCGGAGATTCTTGGACGGTGCGACCTGCTCAAGGGTGGCGCCGAGTATGTCCAGCTGTATGCGCAGGGTGCGGTCCACCGTCGTGGAACCCACGATGTGGCACTTCATTCCATAGCGGTGACAGGCGAGTGCCAGAGCTTGTGCGTAGATTCCGCTGGAGCTGTCGATGAGAGTGTCGCCCGGTTTCACGGCACCCGATTCGAGAAGGTGACGGACCGCCCCCAGAGCCGAATAGATCTTCATCGTCTCGAACCGGAGACAAATCAAGTCCGGCTCGATGGATATGAGATCGGGTCTCTTCACCGCTTCGGCTATGTGGTCGTGCATGTCTGCCGCTGCCCCCTGTCGATCGGTCGCCGAGCCGAGAGCATCACACTAGATGAAAATGATTGTCAAGACGAATAGTGTTGTGGCAGCCTGTCGGCGACGGGGGCGTCGAGACGTTGCGAGGAGACCTGTGAAGCTGTCCCAGGAGCAGAAGGCCGGGCGGCGGTCCGGCCTGTCATGTGCGGGGTCGGCCGGAACCGGAGTGGGCACGGCCTTCGGGACATTCGGCGAACTGCTTCAAGGTGTGCTGCCCGAGGAGGACGGCGACTTCCTGGTGACGCTGCCCGTCGCGCGCTGGACGATGGCCACGTTCCGGCAGGAGCCCGGCGCGAGGGATGTGGTGGTCAGGCCGGGAGGAAAGACGAAGGCGCTCCAACTGGCCCGCACCATCAGTGATTTGGCGGCCCGGCGGACGGGGCTGCCGACCGGGGGGACCCTCCACGTCAACAGTGTGATCCCCGAGGGGAAGGGCCTTGCGAGCTCGTCCGCCGACCTGGTCGCGACCGCGCGGGCGGTGGGGCAGGCGCTGGGGGTCGAGATGCCGCCGTCCCGGATCGAGCGGCTGCTCGCGGGCATCGAGCCCACGGACGGGGTGCTCTACCCGGCGATCGTCGCGTTCCATCACCGCAGCGTGCGCCTGCGCCGCGTCCTCGGATCACTTCCGGTCATGGCCGTGGTGGGGATCGACGAGGGCGGCTCGGTCGACACCGTCGACTTCAACCGCATCCCCAAGCCGTTCACGACGGCCGACCACCATGAGTACGCCCGGCTCCTGGACCGCCTGTCCCGCGCCGTTCACCGAAGCGACCTGGCCGAGGTGGGCCGGGTCGCGACCCGCAGCGCGGAGATGAATCAACTCCTGCGCCACAAATGGTCGTTGGAGCCGATGCGGGAGATCTGCCGGGAGGTCGGCGGCCTGGGGGTCGCGGTGGCGCACAGCGGTACGACGCTGGGCATCCTGCTCGACACCCGCGACCCCTCGTACACCCAGCGCGTCAGTGCGGCGGCGCAGGCGTGCGGGGAGCTCGCGGGTGGGGTGACGGTGTACCGGACGCTGAGTTTCGCGAACCAGGGGAGCTACCAGAAGCGCTAGAAGAACACCCCGCACCGCAGCAGCACATTCGCGTACGGGGTGGCCTCGCCGGTCCGCACCACCAGGCGTGCTGTCGCCGTGCGCCGCTTGAGTTCCTCGTGCGGGATCAGGGTGAGGGGCGTGACGCGGGAGGCCAGGAGCCCGGCCGTCGCCGGGTTGGCATCCTGGACCTCCGTCGCCGCTGTGCCGCCCTCCGTCACCAGCTCGGCGAGCAGCCCGTCGAGGACCTCGGCGAAGGACGGGACGCCTGCACGGAAGGCCAGGTCGACGACCCGCGGGCCCGGCGGTATGGGCATTCCCGCGTCACAGATCAGGACCGTGTCCCCGTGGCCCAACTCGGCCAGGGCGCCGGAGAGATGGCGGTTGAGGATGCCGGTCTTCTTCATGCGGGGAAGACCTCTTCAGCCGTCGGGTACGACTCCTGCGCGCCCTGCCGGGTGACCGACGCCGCGCCGACGCGTGCCGCGTACGCCGCCGCCGTCGGGAGGTCGTCGCCCAGGCCGATGCGCCAGGCGAGGGCCGCCGTGAAGGCGTCGCCCGCGCCCGTCGTGTCCACCGCGTCGGCCTTCGGACTCGGCACGCGGGTAGGGGAGTTGACGCCGTCTGCCGTCAGCGCACCCTCCGCGCCCAGAGTGATGACCACCGAGCGGGGGCCGAGGGCGAGCAGCGCCCGCGCCCAGTCCTCCGGGGTGTCGGAGGGCCCGGCGGCGGAGCCGCCCAGGATGTAGCGCGCCTCGTGCTCGTTCACCACCAACGGGTCGCACGCCGCGAGGACTTCGGGTGGCAGCGGGGCCGGTGGCGAGGGGTTCAGGACGAAGCGCGTGGCGGCGGGCAGGGTGCGTACGACCTCTGTGACCGTCTCGATGGGGATCTCCAGCTGGGTCGAGATCACCCGGGACGCGGCGAGCAGACTGCCCGCCGCACGGATGTCCTCGGGGGTCAGCCGGGCATTGGCGCCAGGCGAGACCACGATGCTGTTGTCGCCCGACGGGTCGACGGTGATCAGCGCGACGCCGGTGGGCGCCCCGCCGACCAGGACGCCGACCGTGTCCGCGCCCGCGGCGCGCTGCGATTCGAGCAGGAGCCTGCCGTGCGCGTCGTCGCCGACCCGCGCGAGCAGGGCGGTACGGGCACCGAGACGGGCCGCCGCGACCGACTGGTTCGCGCCCTTGCCGCCGGGGTGCGTGACGAGGTCGGAGCCGAGGACCGTCTCGCCGGGGGCGGGGCGGCGCTCGACTCCGATCACCAGGTCGGCGTTGGCCGAACCGACGACCAGGAGGTCGTACGAGGCGTCGTCATCATGGTCAGGCATCTCTGAATCCTGCTCCTGCTAGTGCGCGTGCTCGTGCTCGTGCCTGGATACGGCGATGGGGATGAGACGGAGTCAGGAGAAGTCGGCAACATTCTTCTCCGTGACCACCTTCACCGGGACCTTGACCATCGTGTCGACATCCTTGCCCCGCGCCGCGTCCACCGCGTTCCGCACGGCGATCCGGCCGAGCTCCTTGGGCTGCTGCGCCACGGACGCGTAGAGCGTGCCCGCCTCAACTGCCTTGATACCGTCAGGAGTTCCGTCGAAGCCGACCACGGAGACCGACTTGCCCGCCTTGCCGCCGAGGGCCTTGGCGGCGCCGAGCGCCATCTCGTCGTTCTCGGCGAAGACGCCGTCGATGCCGGGGTTGGACTGGATCAGGTTCGTCATGACGTCCAGGCCCTTCGTGCGGTCGAAGTCCGCGGGCTGGGAGGCGACGACCTTGATGCCGGGGTACTTCTTGATGCCTTCGGCGAAGCCCTTGCCGCGCTCGCGGCTCGCCGACGTGCCCGCGACACCTTGCAGGGTCACGATCTTGCCCTTGCCGCCCAGCTTCTCCGCGAGGGTCTTGGCGGCCAGCTTGCCGCCCGCCACGTTGTCGGATGCGACGAGCGTCGCCGCCTTCGCCTTGTTCACGCCGCGGTCGGCGGCGATCACCGGGATGTCCGACTTGTTGGCGGTGCGCACCGCGGGGCCCACCGCGTCCGAGTCGACCGGGTTGACGATGATCGACTTCACGCCTTCGCCGGTGAAGTTCTGTAGCTGGTTGGTCTGCTGCGACGCGTCGTTCTGCGCGTCGGTGACCGTGAGGTCGATGCCCGCCTTCTTGGCCTCCGCCTGCGCGCCCTCCTTCATCTGTACGAAGAAGGGGTTGTTGAGGGTGGAGAGCGACATGCCGACCTTGGTCGTCGTGCCGGACGAACCGTTGTTGAAGAGGGAGACGGCGCCGACCACGGCAGCCACCAGGGCGGCGGCGATCCCGAGCTTCAGGACCTGGGGTCCCTTGCGCCCGCCACCCGCGCCGGACGCCCCCGAGGAGGCTCCGGGAGTCGCCCCCGCCTTCCTGCGCAACGTATCGAGAAGCACCGCGAGCGCGATGACGACGCCGATCACGACCTGCTGCCAGAAGGCCGACACCGAGAGGAGGTTGAGGCCGTTGCGCAGGACCGCCAGGATCAGCGCGCCGATCAGGGTGCCCGACGCCTTGCCGACGCCGCCCGCCAGGCTCGCGCCGCCGATGACGACCGCGGCGATCGCGTCCAGCTCGTACCCCTGCGCGGCCTGCGGCTGCGCGGAGACGAGACGCGAGGCGAGGACGATGCCCGCGACGGCGGCGAAGAGTCCGGCGAGGCCGTAGATGACGAGCTTCTGCCGCTTGACGCGCAGGCCGGAGAGGCGGGCCGCTTCTTCGTTGCCGCCGATCGCGTACATGGAACGGCCGATGTACGTACGGGCCAGGATGACGGCCGTGATCAGACCCATCACGATCATCACGATGACCGGGACCGGCAGCCAGCCGCCGATCGTGTCACCGAGGTTGGAGACCGAGTCGGGGAACGCGATCGGGCTGCCCTGCGAGATGACCAGGGAGAGACCGCGGGCCACCGAGAGCATCGCCAACGTCGCGATGAACGGCGGGAGTTTGCCGTACGAGACGAGCAGCCCGTTGACGAATCCGCACGCTATGCCGGTGCCGACGGCGAAGATCACCGCGAGCCAGACCGGCAGACCCTGTGAAGTCGCCGTCCACGCGAGGACGGTCGCGGAGAGCGCGGCCACCGAGCCGACCGACAGGTCGATGCCCGCCGAGACGATGACGAACGTGACACCGAACGCCAGGATCGCGGTGACGGCGGCCTGCACGCCCACATTGAGGAGGTTCTGGGTGGTGAGGAAGTCGCCGGAGAGCAGCGACATCGCCACCACCAGGACGACCAGGGCGCTCAGCGCGCCATTGTCGAGCAACATGCGGCGGAGACCGGTGGCGCCACCCGCGTTGCTCTTCAGCGTTTCAGTGGCCACGGGAGGCCTTCCCTTCGGTTGCTTCGTCTGTCTGAACTGCCGTACTACTGACGGCGGTGTTGACGGTGGTGCTGACGGCGAGCGCCATCACCGCGTCCTGAGTCGCGCTGTCCGCCGTGAGTTCGCCCGCGATGCGGCCCTGCGCCATGACGAGCACGCGGTCGCTCATGCCGAGGACCTCGGGCAGATCGCTGGAGATCATCAGGACCGCGTGTCCGGAGGCCGTCAGCTCATTGATGAGCTGGTAGATCTCGACCTTCGCGCCCACGTCGATGCCGCGGGTCGGCTCGTCGAGGATCAGTACTTTGGTGTCGGCGAGGAGCCACTTCCCGATGACGACCTTCTGCTGGTTGCCGCCGGAGAGCGTGCGCACGTGCTGGCCGAGCCCGGCCATCCGGACACCGAGCTGCTCGGCGATCCCGGCGGCTGCCACACGCTGCCCCTTGAGATCCACGAGCCCGGAGCGGGTCGCCGAGCGCAGCGTCACCAGACCCAGGTTCTCCTGCACGGAGGCGTCGAGCACGAGCCCCTGGCCCTTGCGGTCCTCCGGTACGAGGCCGATGCCGGCGCCCATCGCGGCGTTCACGTCGTGCCGGGGCAGCCGCTCACCGCCCACGTCGACGGAGCCCGCGTCGTAGGGATCGGCGCCGAAGACGGCGCGCGCCACCTCGGTGCGCCCGGCGCCGACGAGTCCGGCGAGGCCGACGACCTCACCGGCCCGCACCTCGAAGCTCACGTCGTGGAAGACGCCGTCGCGGGTGAGCCCTTCGACGGTGAGCAACGCGCCCCCGGTGTCCGGGCGTTCGCGCGGATACTGCTGGTCGATGCTCCGGCCCACCATCAGCCGTACGAGCTCGTCCTCGTCGGTCGACGCGGGCACCTGGTCGATGCTGCGGCCGTCACGCAGGACGGTGACGCGGTCGCCGAGCGCGGCGATCTCCTCCAGGTGGTGGGTGATGAAGACGACGCCGACACCGTCCGCGCGCAGCTGCCGCACGATCGCGAAGAGCTTGTCGACCTCTTCGGAGGTGAGCACGGCGGTCGGCTCGTCCATGATCAGGACGCGTGCCTCGAGGCTGAGCGCCTTGGCGATCTCGACCATCTGGAGCCGGGCGATGCCCAGCTCACGCACCTTGGCGCGCGGCGACACCTGGAGGCCGACCCGCTTGAGGAGTTTCTCGGCGTCCGCCTCCATCGTCTTCCGGTCGATCATCCCGAAGCGGCGCGGCTGGCGCCCCAGGAAGATGTTCTCGGCGACGGTGAGGTCGGGTACGAGATTGAACTCCTGGTAGATCGTGGCGATCCCGAGCCGTTCGGCGTCCTGCGCGCCATGGATGCGGGCTTCTTTCCCGTCCACGAGGATGCGGCCGCTGTCGGGGCGGTAGGCGCCGGAGAGCATCTTGATGAGCGTGCTCTTGCCCGCGCCGTTCTCGCCGAGCAGGACGTGCACCTCGCCGCGGCGCAGGTCGAAGTCGACGGAGTCGAGCGCGACGACGCCGGGGAAGGTCTTGCGTATGCCTTCGATGCGCAGCAACTCGTCCGCGTCGCGGGCCGCGGTGCGCGGCACCTCGTCCGGTGTGCTCACGTGGTGCTCCTCGGGTCGATGGGGGGCTCGCCGCAGGAGCGGCGTACGACGAGACGGGCGGGCAGGGTGACGGACTGCGGGCTCCTGCCCTCGATCCGGTCGACCAAGGCCTGCACGGCTGCCCGGCCCAGATCGCCGGTGGGCTGGGCGATGGCGGTGATCGGCGGATCGGTGTGCACGAACCACGGGATGTCGTCGAACGCGGCGAGCGCGATGTCGTGCGGTACGCGCAGACCGTGGGCGCGGATCGCGTCGAGCGCGCCGAGCGCCATCAGGTTGTCGGCGGCGAAGACGACCTCCGGCGGTTCGGGCAGTGCGAGGAACCGCTCGGTGGCCCGGCGCCCGCTGTCGGCCTGGAAGTCGCCCTGCCCGATGTAGTCGTCGGGCAGCGGGATGCCGTACGCGCCGAGCGCGTCCCGGAAGGCCTCGACGCGCTCGCTGCCCGTGGTGGTGGCCGCGGGCCCCGCGATGATGGCCAGCTTCCGGTGGCCGATGGTGTGCAGATGGGCGACGAGGTCACGTACGGCGGCGCGGCCGTCGGCCCGCACGACGGGGACGTCCACGCCGGGGATCCACCGGTCCACGAAGACCATCGGGGTGCTGGAGCGCGCGGTGTCGAGCATCAGCGGGGAGCCGCCATCGGTGGGGGAGACCAGAAGGCCGTCGATCCGGCGGTCCAGGAGCGTGCGCACATGGTGGTCCTGCAACTCGGGCCGCTCGTCGGCGTTGCCGATGATCACGCTGTAGCCGAGCGCGCGGGCCGCTTCCTCGACGGAACGGGCCAGGGCCGTGAAGTACGGATTCAGCACGTCGCTGATGACCAGGCCGAGCGTGCGGGTCTGGTCGGTGCGCAGCGACCGGGCGACGGCGTTCGGCCGGTAGCCGAGGCCCTCTATCGCGGCGAGAACGCGGGCACGGGCCGCCGGGCTCACCGAGGGGTGACTGTTCAGGACGCGAGAGACCGTGGCGACGGATACGCCTGCCTCGGCCGCGACGTCCTTGATGCTCGCCATCGCCGGTCCACCTCCTTGTGGAATCGATTACACGGAGGATTGGAATCGATTACACGGGTGGGATGCAAGGGGGTGGAGGGGTAGCGAGACCTGATTGTGACGTGAGGTGCTCAGATGAGCGGGGGGTGGTCCGGGGCGCCCCTGGGGGCTCTGCCGCGGACTTCGTAGCGCCCGCTCAGCGTGCGGCCGGCACCTGGAGCCGTAGCGACTTCAGGCCATTGATGAAGTTGGAGACCAGGCGCCTCGGCGGGGCCGCCAGCTGGGGAGGTGTGGGGTGCGTGGTGCGGAACTCCTCGTACAGGACCCGGAGTTGGAGGCGCGCGAAATGTGCGCCCAGGCAGACGTGCGGGCCCTCGCCGAAGGCGACGTGGGGGTTCGGGGTGCGGGACAGGTTCAGGCGGTGGGGGTCCGTGAAGACCCGTTCGTCGTGGTTCGCCGATGCGTGGAAGACGACCACCTTGTCTCCGGCGCCTACAGCCTGGCCTGCCAGCACCGTGTCGCGGGTGGCCGTGCGGCGGAACGAGAGTACGGGAGGGTGGTGGCGCAGCAGCTCGTCCACGGTGGTGGCGATCGGGGCTTCGCCCTCGTGGAAGCGGCGGTACTCGTCCGGATGCCCGGCGAGCGCGAGGAGGCCGCCGGGTGCCGCACCGCGTACGGTGTCGTTGCCCGCCACGGTGAGCAGGAAGAAGAACATCTCCAGCTCGGGGGCCGTCAGTTCGGGGTCCGTCGCCAGGGTGGTCATGATGTCGTCGGCGGGCTCGCGGCGCTTATGGGCCGCCAGGTCCTGCGCGTACGCGAACATGTCACGCAGCATCGCGGGTGAGCGCGGATTCAGCGGCTTTCCGTCCAGGCCGCGGCTCAACTCGCCTGACTCGTCGGGGTCTTGATAGCCGATCACGCGCTGCGTCCACTTCAGGAGCAGGCTGCGGTCGCTCTCCGGCACGCCGAGGAGATCGGCGAGATTGAGCAGTGCGTAGTCGTCGGTGACGTCGGTGACGAGATCGCAGGTGCCGTCGGAGGCTCGGGCCCGGTTCACCGCCGCGGCGAGCAGGGTGCGGGCCCGGTCGCGGGCCAGGGACTCGAAGCGCTCCACGCGTCTTGGCGTGAAGGCGCGGCTGACGAGGCGCCGGAGCCGTCCGTGATCCGGGGGGTCCTGATTGAGCATCATGCGGCGGATGAACGGCAGGTCGTCCGGGTCCGGGTCGCGGATCTGGGTGGCGCCCAGGTGTGAGGAGTACGTGCTGGAATCCTTGAGGACATGGACCACGTCCGCGTGCCGTGTGACCGCCCAGAAGCCGGGGCCGGACGGCCAGTCGAGCACCTGCGGTTCGTCCTGCCAGGCGACGGGGTGCCTGTCACGGAGTACGCGGTAGCGGTCGTGGGGGACTCCGGCCGCGTACTGCCGTGGGTCGAACACGTCGGGTACGGCAGCCACGGAAGCGAGTTCACCGCCGCTCATGACGTGCCGTCGCCGCCCTCGCCGTCCGCCCGCAGGAAGTCCTCCACGGCGCGGACAAGCGCCAGCGGCGTCTCGTCCATCGCGTAGTGGCCCGACTCGCCGAGCTCGGTGAGTTCGCCGCGCCCGTACCAGCGCAGCCACGTCCGGCGCATCAGATCCGCCCCGAGCGCCGGGTCCTGGGCCCCGACCACCGCGAGCGCCGGCACGGTCGAGCCCTCGATGAGGTCGTGGAAGTCCTCGCGGGCCCAGGAGTCCAGCCAGCTGCGGAAGGCCTTCGCGTCGCTCACCTCGAGGGAGCGCGCGACCATGCGGTCGAGCCAGGCCGCGGGCCGTACGCCGCCGGTGGTGAAGTCGATGATCGCGCGGCGGTTCTCCGGCAGGCGGTCGGCTTCGGAGAACAGCTCCCACTGCTCGGGCGGGAGGTCGAGGCCGGACGCGGGTACGGGTGAGACGCCGACCAGCCTGCGGACGCGGTGCGGGGCGCTCGCGAGGACCCGCTGGGCGACACTGGCACCCATCGAGTGGCCGACCAGCGAGAACCGGTCCCAGCCGAGGCGGTCGGCCAGGCCGACGACATCCGCGGCCCCTTCGGTGGTCGTGTAGGTGCCGGTGGCGTCCTTCGCGTCCCCGTACCCGCGCAGATCTACCACCGCGTACTGGAACGAGGCGAGGTCGAGGTCGGCGAGCACCGGGGCGTAGGCCGAGCGGTCGGCCAGCCAGCCGTGCACGGCGATCACCTTGTGGGGCCCTTCACCCAGCACGACATGGGGAAGCGGGAAGGAGGCCACGGCTACTCCGATCAGCGTCAACGTCAACGTCGGGAAAGGGGCCGGTCGGTCGGGCCCGCGAACAACCGTGGCCCCAACCCACGTGTACCGCAAGGGCGCACAGCGTCATAGGGAAGCGGGCCGCCGGGGGGAGGGGGTCGCGAGGGAGCCGTGTGTGTCGCGCGGAATGGGGAAACTTGGTGGACGGCCTGCGATCGAGGCACGCGCGTGGTCAGAATGTGGCATGGCCATCCGCCACCTCAGCTATCGGCTCGACGAGGAGCCGGTCACCGGAGCCGTCCGTCTCATCCCCGCGCAGGCGGGACCCCAGGAGAAGGAGAAGGAACAGGAGAACGGGCAGGAGAACCGGCAGGAGAAGGAACCGAACCTGCGGGACGCGGAGTTGGCCGAGTTCGTGCTCGCCGTCGGGCACCGCCATGGCCTCAGCCGCAGCAGGCTCCCGGGCGGCGGCAGCCTCCTGTGCAGCACGCTCGCAGAAGGTCGTGTCGACGTCGCGTACTCGGATACCTCGGACGAACTTCCGGAGCCCTTACGTGAGTTCGACCCGGAACAGCTGACCTCCTTCGCCCGCGAGCACGCCGCCCGCGTCGAACCCTTCCTCGCCGATGTGCGGCGCCTGTTCGGGGAGCGGGCGGGGCGGCAGATCGTCATCGCCGAGCACGATCCGCTGACCGTGGCCCACTGGGTCGCCCTCGCCTGTGCCTCGCTGCCCGACGCGTACGCCATGTCGCTGACGTACAGCACATGGACGGCGGAGCCGGGGCGCGCGCCGCAGCAGATCCTCGGCATCGGCCCCGACGCGGACTTCGACCGGTTCGACGGCCCGACGCTCGACCACTTCTACCGGGTGCACGACGGGGTGGGCGGCCAGGGCAGCACGCCGATGCCCGACACCTGGGCGGAGGTGACCGCCCAGCAGTGGATCGACGGGACACCGCCCGAGCCGGGGAGCGACGACGACCCGTTCGCGCTGACCCGTGCGTCCCTCGACGTACGGCAGCTGGCCGCGATGTCCGGCGACGCCCGCCGTCAGAGCGTCCTCGCCCATGCCGCGACCGTGGCGGAGCAGGGTGCGGGCAGCCCCGTCGTGGACGATCTCTACCGGCTCTGCCAGGAGCTCGGCGCCGAGGACCGCGCCGTCGTCGAGCCACTCGCCATCGCCCTGGCCCGGCACTACATGGCCGTGGCCGACGGCCAGGGCACGCTGCCCGACCTCGCCGCCTGCGAGCAGCTTCCGCTGAGCGCCGACGCCTGGCAGCGGCTGCGCGGGGAGTTCGGCGGGCGCGCGGACGAAACACTGCGGCGCAGGCTGCGCGACCCCGTCGGCACCTGGACCGAGCCGCTGCGGCTCGCGCTCGCCGTGGGAGCGGACGCGGGGCCTGGCCTCGACGAAGCCATGGAGCGGCTCGCGGGCGCCCTGCTCAACCCCGCGCGGCGCGAGTGCGCGGAGGCCGTCGAGGTCCTGGAGGCGATCCGCCACCCCGGCCTCGACCGGCGGGTCATGAAACTCCTCGCCAGGGGGCTCACCGCATCGAAGCTGGACAAGCTCCGCGGCCTCGCGGGGGCGCCGCAGGGGGAGTGGCTGCGGCGGCGCGTCGAGGAGGCGGGCGACGCACCCCAGGTCCTGCGGTTCGTCGAAGCCGCCGCTCGCTGGGGCGGGCAGCCGCACTGCCTGCGGGGCACCCGGCTCTTCGCCGCGCTGACCGAACTGCTGCCGGGCGGACGGGTGGAGGACGACCCCGCAGCGCTGAAGCAGCTGTGGCGGATCGTGTGGGGCGGCGCGCAGCCCGACCTCGCCGACGTGGCGGAGCTCATCCGTGTCTGCCCGCCACGCCTGATCGTCGAAGCGGGGTACGGCATCCGCCTCGTCGGCCTGCTCAGGACTCCGGAGCGGGTCGACCACCACCTTGTCGCCTTCGCCAGGGACCTGCGGGAGGAGCAGCAACTGCGCCCGGCCGAACGCGCCACCGCCGAACTCATCGTGACAGTCGATGAGTTCGCCGAGGGACGGATGCCGCTGCGCCTCGCCGTCGAACGCATCCGTATCCAGTCCCAGCAGGCGTCGCCGCTCGGTGCCGTCCTGCGGGCAGGGACCGGCGTCATGATCGGCCGGGGATTCGCCCGCGCCGCACCCGTCGAGCTGTGCCATCGCCCCGCCCTGGAGTTCCTGATGGGCACGGACGGCGATGTCCTGCGGTCCTATCGCGAGCTCCTCGTCGACGAAGGCGCACGGGAGCGGATGATCCGGGCGCTGCCCCGCCAGCCCGCCGAGGTCGCCGCCCTCTACCACGTCTGGCGCCCGCGCACTGCCCGGCGCGGAGTCACCGTGGAGTGGCAGCGGGTCGCCGACGAGCTGCTCACCCGCGTCCTGGCTCCCGTGGTGCCGTATCTGGACGACTGGACGCTGGGCCAGATCGCCACGGAGATCACCCGGCAGCCGCACGGGCGCGGTGCGCAGCGGGTCCAGGAGTGGAATGCGTGGCGCAGTCGCCAAACCTATTGATCCATCGGCCCATTGGCCCATCGACCCCGTGAACTACTGATTGACCCCTTGAACTACTGATCCACGATGCGCGAGAGGACCAGCGTGAGGAAGACCAGCGAAAGCGTGACTGTCGAGGCCGGTGGGGCCGCCGACAACTTCCCTGGCGGCAGCATGGCGAACCGCCCGGTGCATTTCATCTGGATGCTCGACTGCTCGGGCTCCATGGGCGTGAACGGCAAGATCGGCGAGCTGAACTTCGCCATCCGCGAAGCCATCCCCGAGATGCAGCAGGCCGCCGAGTCCAACCCCGCCGCCTCGCTGCTCGTGCGTGCCATCTCCTTCGCCAGCGGCGCGAGTTGGCATGTGAACGAGCCGACTCCGGTGGACCATTTCGCATGGGAGGACGTGCACACGTACGGCGGTACGGACATGGGCGCGGCGTTCAAGCTCGCGGCGGGCGCGCTCCAGACCCCGCCGATGCCACAGCGCGCGCTGCCCCCGGTGCTCGCACTCGCCTCCGACGGGCAGCCCACCGACGACTGGCGCGCGGGCCTGCGCGAGATCGACGCGACGCCGTGGGGCAAGCGCGCCGTGCGGGTCGCGGTGGCCATCGGGGACGACGCGGACAAGAGCATGCTCAAGGAGTTCCTCGGCAACCCCGAACTCGAGCCCCTACAGGCCAAGAACCCCCGCCAGCTCGCCGCGGCCATCCGCTGGATGTCGACGGCCGTGGTGAAGGACGCGTCGACGCCGAAGGTCGAGGACGCCAAGCCTCCGTCGCCGCTCGGCCCGGCGCCGCTGACCAAGGACGACGAAGACGACATCTGGTGAGCGGGCCTTCGGCACCGGCAGGGTCCCAAGCGCCGGAGGGCAGATGGGCGCTGCTCAGCGCGACGGTCAAGGGCGTCGGCAAGAAGTACAGCCAGGACAGCTGCGGCGCACTCTCCGTGGCCCAGGGGCGCGCCGTGGTGCTCACGGTGGCCGACGGCCATGGTTCCGCCGCGCACTTCCGCAGCGACCTCGGCTCCCGGTGGGCCGTCGAGGAGTTCACCGCATGCGCGGAGGGCTTCGCGCGTGAGGTGGTGCGCGTGGGCGCCGACGCGACGGGCTGGACCGGCCTGCGGGCCGAGGCGCGTCGGCTGCCGCAGCAGGTGGCGCACCGCTGGCGCGAGCGGGTGCTGCTGTATGACTGCAATTCCCCGGCGAGCGGTGGACGCCATCTGCCGGGCAGGGCCGACGAAGCCACCGACCTCGCCGTGTACGGCAGTACCCTCATCGGTGCCGTACTCACCGAACAGATGGTGTTCTGCTGGCAGTTGGGCGATGGGGACCTCGTCCTGGTCGAAGCTGACGCCACCCCGCACACCCCGCACATCCCCCTCTCTACAGGGCCCGAGATGGGCGACGAGACGGACTCGCTGTGCGAGCCGGAGCCCTGGCGCAAGATGCGGTCGCACTGGCAGCCCTTCACCACGGGTGCGCCGCCGGTCGTGCTCCTCTCCACCGACGGCCTCTCCAAGAGCTTCGCCGACCACCAGGGATTCCTGGACTTCGCCACCGGCGTCACCGAGCGCGCGGCAGGGCAGGGCGTGCCGGCGGTGCAGGCGCAGCTGGCGGACTGGCTGGAGCGCGCCGCCAAGTACTCCGGTGACGACACGACGTTCGTGGGCGCCTTCGCGACCACGGCACGCACCGAGAACGAAAGCTCAGCCGAACAGGAAGCCGAGAAAGGAACCGCATGGTGAACGGGATGCTCGCCGCCGGAAAGACCCTGGTGGCCGAGTCGGGGGAGAAGGTCAAGGTCGCCGAAATCTTCGGCTCCGGCGGCCAGGGCGAGGTCTACCGCGTGACGACGCCGCAGGGCGACCGTGCGCTGAAGTGGTACTACCCGCAGCTGGCCGACGCCCGCCAGCGGCAGATCCTCGAAGGGCTCATCGCGCGCGGCTGGAGCGACGACCGTTTTCTCTGGCCGACCGCCATCGTCCTTGACCCGGAGGGCAAGGAGGCGGGCTTCGGCTATCTGATGGACGTACGCCCCGCGCGCTTCCAGGACCTGCCCGCGCTGTTCCGCCGCGATCCCTCGGTGTCCGCGGCGACGATGCGCACGCTGGTCACCGTGGCGCTGCACACCGTCGAGGCGTACCGCTCGCTGCACTCCAGAGGGATCGCCTACCGCGACATCAACTGGGGCAACATCTTCTTCGACCCGCACACCGGGGACGTCCTCGTCTGCGACAACGACAACGCGGTGGTGGAGGGCGAGTCCGCAGCGGTCGCCGGGACGATGGACTTCATGGCGCCCGAGCTGGTCCGCCGCGACAAGGGGGCGCAGCCGGGCACGCAGACCGACCTGCACTCGCTCGCGGTGCTGCTCTTCCTGCTCCTCATGAACGACCACCCGTTCAACGGCGCGCAAGCCCTGGAGATCCGCTGCATGGACGAGGCGGCCAAGCGGCGTCTCTACGGCACCGACCCGGTCTTCATCTACGACCCGGCCGACGCCCGCAACCGCCCCGTGCCCGGCGAGCAGCCGACCGTCGTCGCCACCTGGGGCGCGCTGCCGCAGATCCTGCGGGACCTGTTCGTCCGTACCTTCACGGAGGGGGTACGGACGCCGGTCAAACGGGTCCGCGAGTCGCAGTGGTGCGTCGCTCTGAGCCAGGTTCTCGACGCCATCACGCAGTGCGGTTCATGCGGCAAGCAGAACCTCACGCAGCCGGAGGGCGCTGCCCCCGACTGCTGGAAATGCGGCCGTACGCTGCTGTTGCCGCCGCGGCTGGAACTGGTCACGGGTACGGGAACGTTGCGCACCCGGCGCGGCATCAGGCTCGCGCCCCACGCCCGGGTCTACGCCCACCACCTGGTCGAGTACCCGGACCGGCACGACTTCCGGGCCGTAGTGGGAGAGGTGACCGAACACCCCCAGAACCGGGGCAGGTTCGGGCTCACGAACCACACGAAGGACGTGTGGACCGCGAGGAAGGACGACGGCACGGTGCGCGACGTGGAACCGGGCCGGACGATCGCGCTGCGGGCGGGTCTTTTGCTGGAGTTCGGGGGAGGGGCGGAGGCGGAGGTGAGGGACTGAGGGAGCGGTCTGTGGGAGACCGTCTATGGCCGCGGTCTCCGGGGGCGGTGGCGCCACCGCCGCCACCACACCCTCCACCACACCGCAGAGGCAGGCGGAACCGCCGGAGGCGGAGGCGGTGCCGCAGGCAGCACGGCTCGCGCGGACGCCGAGCCGACGGCCACGGCATCCGGCCGGGGCAACGCGGTCACAGTGAACCGGCTCTCCCCGGCAGAGACGGGGAGAGCCACCACCTGCCCCGCCCCGTACCGGCTCCGTGCCACCCGCAGCTGCTCACGGCGCACCCCGTCCTCCCACGCGATGAGCGTGAGCACGGCAGGCTCCGGCCAGGAGAACCGCAGCTCGGCACGGTCGGCGGCGACCCGCCGTACCGCCAGGTCCCGTACGTCTCCCGGATGCTCGATGACGATGCTCGGCCCCGACACAGCCCGCTCCCCGAGCACGCTGACAGCCGTCATCCGGAGCCGCTCGCGGGGTGCCGGCAGTACGTCGACGGAGGTGGTCAAGTCCCCTTCGACCAAAGCTAGTTGACCGACCTGCCCCGACACGTCTGTACCCGCTGCGACAGGATGCGCGGACCAGGGTACGAGATGGCCGTGGCCACGCACGGGAGGCCGCCAGGCGACCCGCACCTGGCCGCCGCCGTCCAGACGCCGGACGCTGAGCGCCTCCACGGGCGAGGGCCAGTGCTCCGCGCGGGCGGTGATGCTGAGGCCCGGGGACCAGACGAGGTGACCGGCGGGGCCGGGGTAGCCGCAGCTGACCTCATAGACGTACAGGCCGACGGGCAGCGGCGAGTCGACGAGCCGGCCGAGCTCGCAACGCACGTTCTCCGCCGGGTCGTTGTCACCGTCGCGCGTGCGTACGGCGCGGACCTCGGTGGCGGCGGGGTCGAGCCGCCACTCCACCCGCACCCCGTCCGGCACGGCGTCTGCGCGGAGCTCCGTCACATCCGGGGTGATAAGCACCGGCGCGGTGACGCGCGGAACTCCGGCGATGCGGTCCCTGCGCACCGGGAACACGGCGTAGCGGAGTGGCCGTCCCACGGGCGCGTCGGGGTCGGCCGCCGTGAGCGCGGTGTCGTACGGCGATACCTCGACGGCGAGTTCGGGCGCGCCGTCAGGGAAGCGGAGCACGCGGTACGAGACGGCACCGCTGTCGCTGTGCGGGGCGCGCCAGGCCAGTCGTACGGCCCGGTCGTCGATGACGGCCGACACCTCCGACTCGTCCGGGGTGAAGGGCGCGTCGGCGATGAGCGCCGCGACACGCAGGAGACCCGCGTGCGCGACCTCGTCGTCCCGCGCCTGGCGCAAGGCGCCGAGCCAGGCGTCGGCGGCGGCGCGGAGATCGCCCCTGGTCTCGAAGTCCCGTGCGCTGTCGCTGAGTTGGGCTACGGCAGCGGACCGCATCCGCAGGGAGCTGAGCAGGCCACCCAGTACGTGATCGGCGGAAGAGGCAGGAGCGGCAGGAGCGGCGGGGATGAGGGCGGCCAGCTTCTCCGCCTCGCGCAGCCGAGTGCCGGGCCAGATGTCGTTCAAGGTCTCGGCCGCGTGCCGGGCGGCTCCCGCCGCCGGGAAGCGGGCGGCGGCGAAGGCGGAGGCGAGCAGCCCCGCCTCACTGCGGTGGACGCCGAGCGCGGCCGCTGCGTCAGCTGTGGCTGCTCCCTGCGGCGCGGCATCGTCCCGCAGGCGGCAGCACAGCTCCCACAGCACGACGCGGCGCAGGCCCATCGGGTCGTCGCGGATGACCGTTTCGAGGGTGTCCACCACGGCCGCCGCCTCCGGGGCGCGCGGGTCGGGCGAGGCGAGCCAGCGGGTGCGCGACTGCTGGACGTACGCCAGGCCGACGCGCTGCCACAGACCTCCGCGGGCCGGGAACCACAGGCCGTCGAGGATGCGGAAGCCGTCGTCGGTCTCGGCCTTCGGCAGGGTCCCGAACAGCGCTTCCGTCGACCCTTGCGCCGATGGCGCGGGCGCGGGCGCGCGAAGGGCGTCGGCCGCGTGACGGAAGCCCAGTTTCTTTATGGCTTCGTGCAGTTGGAGGTAGCCGCGCATCGCGGGGGATGCGGGCAGCGTCGGCGACGGGAGCCCGGTTGCGTCGTCCGGCGTGCGCTCGCCGGGGTGCCAGCTCGTCATGGCTCAGCCGCCCGGCGTCGTGTAGAAGTACACCCTGACCTTCGCGGTCGACGCGGGGGCGACCAGGTTGTGGAAGTCGTCCGTCGCGGTCTTCTTGGTGAACATGCCGGGACGGCCCTTGTTCAGCAGCGAGTTGACGCGGTGCGCGTAAGCTTCGCCGTTGCCCGATCCTCCGAAGGTCAGCACGAGCGCCGCCTCGCGACCGGCCCATTTCCCGGTGTTCTTGTGGATCTGCGCGGCGAGATCCCCCTTGTCCGAGCCCTTGACCCGGAACTCCTCCGGTTGCAGTTCCACCGAGCGGGGGCCCGTAGGGGTGGGTGACGCGGAGGGCTTGGAGCCGTGCTTCGACGCCTTGGGGTGGTTGGCCAGGGGATCGGGCCTGTCGGCCATCGACACCAGGGCGAGTACGAGGAGCAGGTCGGCGAAGAGCCACCCCGCGAGGACGACCACGCCGGGCCTTCCTCGACGCCGCGGTCGGCTCACGCGTCACCCCCGGCGGACGGCCGGTCCTGCGGCTGCGGTGGCGGGTCCACGGGGCCTGCGGGGGAGGGGGGCTGACGCCTGGGCGAGGGCAGGACGCGCGTCGCCTCGCTCTTGAGGCTGTCGTCGTCGGCGTGTCCGTCTCCCGGTGTTCCCGCCGGGTCGGCTCCCGGTGTTCCCGCCGGGTCGGCCCCTGGTGTTCGCGCCGGGTCGGGGGCGCGGTGCCCCGCGGGGATGGTGCGCGTGTCGCCCACGCTGTCCGTGCCGCTCCATGCGGAGTTCTGCGCGGAGTTCTGCGCGGTGCTCTGTCCGGCGTGGCCGTTGGTCTCGGGGCCGCCGCCGGGCCCCGCGGAGGCCCCGGAAGCCCCCGTGGCGTCGTGCCCGTATCCGTACCCAGCGGCCGGATCGCCGTTCGTGCCGCTGATCCACGGCACCCCGTGCCCGCTCACCCCGAACCCGACCCCGGCACCGGGCTCCGCCGAAGCGGGCATCGTCATCGTCTCCGGCAGGGGCGACGCCCCCACCAACGCCCCGATCCGTGCGTCGAGCCGCGCCGCCGCGTCCTGCCAGTGCGCCGCAGCCGCGTCCCACCGCTCCGTCGCCTCGCGCATACCGTCCACCGCGTCGCCCGTACGCCCCGTGCTCGCGACCAGCGCCTGCGATGCCCGGTCGGTGGCCGACGCCACCGACTCCGACTTGGTGACGAGTGACTGCTGGGCGGCGATCAGAGATCTCAGGGAGGCCTCGACCGTGTCGCCCGCCGCCTTGACGCGGTCCGCGATGCCGCGCGCCGCGTCCGCACCGGCGACGCTCGCCTTGTCCGCCGCCGTCCGGCCGTCGCGCAGGGTCTGCTCGATACGGGACGCCGCGACGCCCAGCTTCGGCACTTCGAGGGTGAGCGCGTCCGCGGCGGCCTTCAGCGCGTCGATGGACTTGCTCACCGTCGTCGTCGTGCCGGTCAGCGCCCGGTGGCTGCTCGCCGACTTCGACGCCAGGTCCCGCATCTGTGTGGCGGCCTTGGTCAGCTCGGCGGCGAACTGCTGGGGAGACGCGCTCCGGTGCGGGGCGAGCACCATCTGCGTACGCGTGAGGACGGACGCGAGCTCGGCGAGGAGCTGCTCCCGTTCACTCTGCCGCTCCGTCTCCTCCCGCTCCGTCCGCGCCCGCACCCGCGCGTGCCACACCGAGAGCAGGACGAGGAGGGCGATGAGGAGCACCGCCATCAGCGCCACGTTCTCGAAGCGGCCGAGCGCCGACAGATGGCCGCCGAAGCCGGACTGCCACAGCTGGAGGAAGGGCCGCGTCGATTCTCTGGGGTCCTCCTCGCTCAGTTCCCCGTACGCCCGCACCGCTTCCCGCAGCCCGAACCAGGTGACCAGGAGCGGGATGAAGACGAGGATGCCGAGCGCGGCCTCGAGGCGGCCGTCGTGCCGCACCGCCTGCCCGACGGGCGGCGTGATCACGCTCTCCGGGCGGACATAGGCGTCCGCGAGGCCCACCTCGGCCCATTGGTCGAGCCGGTTCGCCGACTTCAAGTCCTTGGCCAGTACGGAGAGTTCGGCCGAACGGGGCGCGAGCGATGGATGGTCCGCCAGACGCTGCAACTCGTCGATGAGTTGCTGCTCGTCCAGCAGTTCTGCGGGCGTCAAGCGTTTCCCCCTGTTCTCGGGCCTAGCCGGTTCCTTCCGTCGCGGTTCAACCGCCGCAACAGAGCCTCGGCATCGGCGTGTTCAGGTTCCCACGTGAGGCACTTCCCCAGAGCCTCAATCGCCTCATCGCGCCTCCCGAGACGCTGCACCTCGACCGCGTGCCGGTAGGTGCGCTCGGCGAGGAGCCCGCGCACCCGTTCGCTGGTCGGGTCATGGCTGTACGCGCACCTCAGCCACTGCTCGGCGGCGGGGAAGTGGCCGGGCGATGTGTCGGCCATCGCCGCCGTGCAGTGCACGTCGATCATCGCGTCGAGCACGTCGGCTCCGGCGGGCCTGGTGGCAGCGTCCAGCCAGGCGATATGCGCGGCATGGACGGCTTCGTCGTACTGCTCGAGCTCCAACAGATGCTCTATATGAGCGAGTTGACGCATCGCCACCCGATCGGCGGGCGGTGGCGTGTCCGGCTCGGCGGCAACCGGCGGTGCCTGCGGTGCCTCCCGTGCCTGCCGTGCCTGCGGTGCAGCTTCCGTCGGCGGTTCCGGTCGCTCCTCCGTGGTCAGCGCATCGAGCAGCGCCTCCGCCTCCGCGACGATCTCCCGCAGCAGCGCCACCGCCTCCTCCGTGCGCCCCTGCCCCGCGAGCAGCCGCGCCTGCTCCACATCCCCGCTCCCGCCCCGTGGAGCGCCGCCCGGCACCGGCTCCGCGCACCGCACCAGCGTCGCCGTCAGGGCGGGCGCGTCCGCGAGTGTGTCGTCGGCCGGGTCGGCGGGCTGTAGTGGGCCCTCCTCGAGCGCCGCGGCCCCCGCCGCCCCGCCCGCGAGCCGCACCGCGTGCTTCAGCGCCCCCAGGGCGAGCAGCTCGGGCGGCGCCTGCACCTGGTGCCGACCGAGCGCGGATGCACCCGAACGGACCTGTTCCATCAGGGTGTTGCCACCGGTCAGGAGCAGCGTGTCGACGTCCGACGGCAGCAACCCCGACTGGTCGAGCAGCGACCGGCCACGGTCGACCGTGCGACGCACATGCAGGTCGAGGAAGGCGTCCAGATGAGGCCGGGTGATCCGCACATCGAGCGGCGGGCCGATGCCCAGGTCCAGGGAGAGCTCGGCCGCCCCCGCACTCCCCGGCACGCTCAGCGACTCCCGCGCCGCCTGCGCCCGCTGCCGAAGGTCCAGCCACACCCCCGTGTCCAGGCCCGTCACCGAACCGGGGCCGCGGTGCTCGCGCAGCAGCCGTACCGCCGACGACAGGACCTCCCCGTCGAAGGCGCGCCCGCCCGAGGTGGCCGCACCCTCGTGGCCGAGCGCGCGGTAGTGCCCCCGTACGCAACGGACCAGGCCGAGTTCGAACCCCTCGTACCCCATCCCGTACACAAGAAAGGTGCCGCTGTCCCGCTCCGACGCGTATCCGACGACCGCGGCCATCGCGTCGCTGATGAGCCGCGCGGGAGCGAGCCCCGCCTCCAGTGCCGCGTCCCGCAGCGCCGAGCGCTGCGCCGACTGGTAGGACGCGGGCACGCTGATCACGGTCTGCGCGACCGTCCCGGAGGTCTCCCTCTCCACTCGTTCCCGCAGCAGCCGCAGCATCCGGGCGACGAGGCCCTCCGGAGAGACCGATGCCCCAAGGGTATGGACGGGGCGCCCGCTGCCGACCCGGCTCTTGAGGCCGGGGAAGGAGACGGGCAGCACACCGACGGGGGCGGGCTCGCACAGGAGCCACGGCCAGTCGGCCGCCGCCGCTTCGAGCCGCCGCGCCGGCTGTCCTGGCAGCGCGAACAGTGCCCGCAGGCCCGTACTCCCGAAGTCGAGCCCGAGGCACACCCGGGCGGCCGGATCCCGGCTCGGGTCCCGGGCCTCCTGCCGTGCAGAACTCATCCGTCGACCGTGTCTTCCCCGACCTGGAGGATGCCGCCGTAGTCGGGCCGGTCGGGCAGCGACTGCACCCGGCGCTCCGACTGGGCCACGGCCACCAGGCTGCGGAGGTTGCGGGCCTGCTGCGCGGTCTGCACGCGATTGCCCTGCCGGTGGGCCTGCTTGACGTAGTCGACCGCTTCGTTGATCTGCCGGACGGTGTCCGGCGGCGCGCCTTCCGACGCCAGCTCGGCCTGCCGGAACTGGCTGGCGAGACCGCACTGATTGAACACGTCGGAGAGCAGCAGCTCGGTGAGCCGCTTGTACTCGCCGCTGTCGCCCATCGCCGCCGCCCGCTGGGCCTGCTCGATGTCCCTGCGCACCTTCATCGCCTGCACCGGCTCGATGTAGGTGCCGTACCGCCTCAGGAAATGGTCGGCCTCCCGCTCGGCGTACCCCAGTTCCTCGCGCAGCACATGGCTGTCGACCTCCACGCCGGTCTCCGGCGGCGGGGTGCGCGGGCGCTCCCGGTTCGGGGTCGCCTCCAGGGTCATGTCCGTGCCGCGCACACTGATGCGTACGGTGATGATGCGGTCGGCGGAGTAGTTGAACGACACGTCCACGTGCCGGTTGATCTCGATCTCCTGCGGCAGATCGAACTCGACGACCCCCTGTTCGTGGTTCTCGCTCGCCACCCGGCTGTCGCCCTCGAAGACCGGGACGCGGATGCGGCGGCTGTCGGTCGCGTGGAAGGTCCGCTGCCGCGGCTCGGGCAGCGGATAGGGCGAACCCGCCGGGATGATCTCGACGAACACATCGCGCTGCGAGCCCTTGACCGCGGCGATCCCCATCGCCATGGGCGTCGACTCGTAGAGGCCCGTCGAGCCCACAGGGCGGGCGTTGATCAGGCTCTCGTCGCAGTCCTCGCAGGTCTGCGCGGCGTACTCGTTCACCTTCAGGCACTGCGGGTCCGGGCACTCCACGCCGTCCAGGGTCTCGGCGAGCACCCCCGCGCCGAACGCGACACACTCCATGGGGTTGATGTTCCTGCGGACCTTGTTCTTGCCGAAGTACGCCTCGACCGCCTCGTAGACGGGACGCGTGAGCGTGCCCCCGCCCACCAGGAGGACGTCGGAGATGCCATCGGGCGTGAGCTGGTAGCGGCCGAGCGTCTCCGTCACCAGGTCCATCGTCCGGGACACGAGGGGCGCGATCATCGAGTTGAACTCGCCCTGAGTGAGCGTCATTTCGACGTCAAGGACGCCCTTCGGGCTCTTGTAGGCCGCCGGGATCACGATGTACGTCTCTTCCAGGTCGTTCAGCTCCCGCTTGGCGCGCTCGGCCGCCTTCTTCGCCGCGAAGAGGAACGCCTTGTCGCCTGCCGGATCGACCTGGTGCTCGTCCCGCATCCACTGGATGATCCGCTCGACGATGGCGAGGTCGAAGTCGTCCCCGCCGAGCCAGATGTCACCCGCCGAACGCAGCACCTGGAACTGGCTGTTGCCGTCCTGGTCCTTGACCGCGTTCAGGACCGAGATGTCGAACGTGCCGCCCCCCAGGTCATAGACCAGGACCCGGCTGCGCTCACCGCCCGGCTTGTGCAGACCGAAGGCGACCGCGGCCGCCGTGGGCTCGTCGACGATCTTCTTCACGACCAGACCCGCCCGCTCGGCCGCCTCACGGGTGGCCGCACGCTGCGCGTCACGGAAGTAGGCGGGCACGGTGATCACGGCGTGGGTGACCTGCTCGCCGAGGGTCCGCGTCGCGTCCCGGACGAGCTTCTCCAGGATCACCCGGGAGACATCGGCCGGCGTCAGCGTCTTCTCGCCGAGCACCACGTGGGCGCGCGGGTCGTCGTCGGGCCCCGCGACGATCTCGTAACTCAGCCTGCCGCGCGCCTCGGCCACCGAGGTGTCCGCGAAGTCGCGTCCCATCAGGCGCTTCACGGACACGATGGTGTCCTTGGGCTGTCTGATCGCCCAGTTCAGCGCGTCCTCGCCGACCAGCGGCTGGTGCGGGCGGTCCTGGCGGGCCAGGCCCACCACGGACGGGGTGAGCCGCTCGCCCTTGCTGTTGGTGAGCACCGCGATGTCCGCGCGGTGCGGATCGTGGGCGGCGACCGCGCTGTTGGTGGTGCCGAGATCGATGCCGATGGCCTTCATGAACGCTCCGTTCCCTGCTCGGTGTCGCCGGGCACGGCGACAATTACCCGGGCGGCGCGCAGGACCTGCCCCCGGTATCGATATCCGCGCTGAAGGATCTCCAGGACCTCGTCGTCGGCGGCTCCGGGTGCGGTCCGGACCTCGGCCACATGGTGGGTAGCGGGCTCGGCGCGCTCGCCGACCCGGCCGACGGGCTCGACTCCCTGCCCGGTCATGGCCGTTTCCAGCTGGCGTGCGATCAGCTCAAGACTTCTGCGGTACGACGCCGGGTCGGCCGTCGCTTCTTCGGCGAGCAGCCGGTCGAAGGAGTCCAGGGTGTCGGCGAGCACGAGGAGCAGCTGTTCGGACAGCGCGCGGTGGGCGGCGTCCTGTGCGGCGAGGGCCAGGGAGTTCTCGTAGGCGAGGCGCGCGGTGGTGGCCGTCGTCTCGGGTGACGGGTCCTGCGTACTCATCGAAGGCGGGCTCCTCGGTGTCGCGGGGTTGTCAGCGTCGCGGGGGCGATCAGATGTCGAAGGTGATGAGGTCGTCGAGGAGCCGGGCGGTTTCCTCCGTGAGCGTCGAGTCGGGCGTTCCTGTCAGCTCGGGGGCGGTCGCCAAGTCGACGTCGTACAGAAGCAGTTCGGCCAGCATTCGGCGTCGTACGACCCGCAGCTCGTCCCATGCCTGCTGGGTGACCGGCGTCATCAGGCGCCGGGCGAGCAGCTCGAAGGAGACGTCCTGGAGGCCGGCGTGCGATGTCCACGGGGTGACGCCCACCTCGGCGAGCGCGTCGTAGGGGAACGGGCCGCCGTCCCAGCTCGTCGACGGGTCTTTGATCATCACGTTCCCTCTCCTTCTGCCGCGCTGTCCGTGAGGCCGTCGAGCCGACGCTGCACCGCGTCGAGCAGGGCACGCCGAATGCGGCTGTTCGTCGGGTCGGCGCGAGTGGCGCGGATCAGGTGGTGCAGGGCGCGGCCGACGTCGCCGCGGCCCAGGGACTCCTCTGCCCAGTCCGTCAACAGGCTTGCCCAGGCGGCCAGTTCCGACTCGTCCGCAGGTGTCTCCTCGCTGTCGCTGCGCATCAGGTCGCGCAGTCCGTCCACTCCGAGATCCCGGGCGAGCAGCCGCTCAAGCTCGTCGAGAGCCTCGCCGAGCGTCTCGCGGTAGCCGTGCGTCAGGGCCTGGCCGAGGCCGACGTCCAGGAGGTCGAGCGCCTCGTGGAGGATCTTCAGGCGGCCCGGGATCGTGTGCGTGTGCGCGTCGAGAGTGAAGGCCAGGGCGCGCGCCAGATTGTCGCGGGCGTGACTGGACGCCGGGTTGAGCGTCAGGGCGCGGCGCAGATCCGCCTCGGCGCCATAGGCGTCGGAGCGCATACCGTACTTGGTGCGCGTATATCCGCGCCATACGCCGCGCATGGAGAGCAATGCCGAGTGCCGCGCGCTCAGTTGGTCCACCAGGTCGCGGTCGAGCGGGTGCAGGACCGGCGGTACGGCCTCGACGAGCGCGACGGCTTCGTCCAGGCAGTCGCCGCGCTGCGCGCCGCCCCGGTCGACCAGGGCCTCGACGCGGCCGAGCACCGTGCCGATCACCGCTTTCTTGCTGCGGGCCTGCATTCCGGCGCGCCGCGACACGCGGACGAGCTCGGCCCACTCGTCGAGGGCGCGGGCCAGGCCGCCCGCCCCGTCGGCCAGGGCGGTGCGGGCGAGGGCGAGACGGACGCGCACGGCGAGTTCGACGCCGTCCTGGAGGAACTTGGAGTGCCGCTCGGGGATCTGGACGTACGCGGGATTGCGGCGCAGGAAGTCCTGGCAGTGCGCGCACTCCTCGACGTGCTCGCCCGGAGCGGGCGTCGACGCGGGGCCCGCGCAGTCGTCGGGCAGCGTGGTGAGGGTGGCGAAGGCGGGCAGCGCGCGCAGGGCCGGCTCGAACTTGTGGACCTCGGAGAGGACGAAGCTCTGCGCCAACTCCGAGAACGCCCACCGCAGTTCTCGTACGGCATAGACGCCAGGGTCCCTGCCCTGCTCGGCCGCCGCGTCCAGGGCGGCGGCGAGTGCGGCGAGGGGGGCCTCCAGGTGGAGCAGGCGCAGATAGCGGGGCCCGCAGGCGAGCGGTGCGGAGCCGGCGCCCGGCACGTCGCGCAGGCCGCCCATGTCTTTCAGGACGCGGGCCGCGCTCAGCTCGGCTTCGAGAAGGGCCGCCAACTCCTGGTAGGCAGCGGCCTGTTCGGGGCGGTTCTGTTCGGTATGGCGCTGTTCGTAGACGCAGAGCTGCCCGAAGAGATGCTGGCTGAGTTCCAGGCGGAGCTGCGCCATGTCCTCGCCCGGCAGCTCCCGTTCGTAGCAGGCGGCGCGCTCGGCGAGCCAACCGTCCCAGTACTCGTCGTCGCTCAGCAGCGTCGCCCAGTAGGCGAGCGCGGACTCCCAGGCGGTGACGGCATGTTCCCAGGCCCCGCTCTGCTCCAGCTCCTGCGCCTGCCACAGCCGGGCAGCGGCGAGTCCGTGGACGACGGTCATGTCGCCGGGAGCCGCCGCGAGCCGCCGCTCCCACTCGGCGGCGGCCGCCTCACGGTCCCGGCCGAGGAGCAGGAGCAGAGGGGCATCATGCGGGAACCGCTCGCACAGGCCGCCGAGCAGCCCGGCCCCCGCCCCCTCGTCCGGTGAGAGCCCGGCCATCGCGTCACGCAGTGCTGCGGGGGAGTGCCAGCGGTACAGCAGGGCGTCCAGCTGGAGCCGCCGCGCCGGAAGCCGCAGCCGGTCCCAGGCGACGCGCTCGTCCCAGGTCATGCCGCCGCGTTCGAGCAAGGTGTACGAGGCGTCGTTGACCACGTCCATGGAGGCGCCGGGATCTACGCCCGCATCGCGCAGCGCGAAGTAGGGGTAGGCGGGGTCGCCGGACACGAAGGGGTCGGCGACGAGCGGGGCGCTGGTCAGCCCGTCGGCCCAGGGAAGGAGTTCGAGCAGCCTCCGGAGCCTGCGGCACCGCGCGTCGGCCCGGTCGAGACCGCCACCGGCCCGCTCGTACGCGGCCACGGCCTCGCCCCACTTCCCCGCGGCCTCCAGCAACCTCCCTTGTGCGTACGCGAGATGAGCGCCCGCGTCCCGGTGCCCCGCGCACCGCCGGAAGGCGTCGGCGGCCCGCTGCCACTCCTGGTGGGCGTCGGCGAGGCGCCCGCGCGCGTAGGCACCGAGGGCGGCGGCGTCCCGGTGGTCCCCGAGCGCGGCGGCCTCCTCCTGGACGCGGGCCCATTCCCCCTCGGCCTCGGCGAGCCGCACCAGGGCGTACCGCCGACGCGGGGCGGCATCCTCGAACTCCCCGGATTCCGCCGCCACCGCGCCGAAGGCCTCTACGACTCCACGCCACTGGGCGGCGCATCCGGCGGCGCCCTCGGCGATCCGCGCCCGGACGTACCGCTGCCGCACCTCGACGTCGGCCCAACTGGCGGGCAGCGCTTCGTAGGCGAGGAGGGCGTCGGGCCAGGCGGAGGCGCGTTCGTGGGTGCGGGCGAGGGCGTAGAGGTGGAGGTGGCGGGGTTCTTCCCTGGCGTCACTACCTTCCCCGGCGTCACTCTCCTCCTCGGCGAACGCCCGAGCGTAGATCTCGCAGGCCCCCGCCCAGTCACCCGCCGCCTCCGCGATGCGGCCCTCAGCCTTGCGGCGCAGGGCGCCGACCGCGCCGTCGCGGCCCGTGTCGGGCACGATGTCGAGCAGGCTCAGGACCGCGCCCCAGTCGCCGCGCAGATCGGCGGCCACGCGGGCGCGTGCGTAGAGGCGGCGGTCGCGTACCTCGCCGTGTGCGTACGTGTCGGGCAGCCTGCCGAAGCCGTCGATCACCCCCGACCACTCGGCGCGGGCGTCGGCGGCGCGACCGCGTGCGTACAGGACGCGGTCGGGCACGTCGAGGAGGTCCGAGGAGAGTTCGGTGAAGCAGGCGAGCGAGTCCTGCCAGCGCTCCTCGTCCTGGCAGGCGCGCCCCCTGGCGTACGTCCGGAGCTCCCCGGCGTCGTCGTACCCGCAGTGCTGCCCGGCCGCTCCCGATGCGGCGCACTCCGCGAACGCGTCCGCCGCATCGGGCCAGTCACCGGCGGCGGCAGCCACCTGGCCGTGGACGTAGCGCTTGCGTGGCCGCACGTCGCGGTACTCCGGAGGCAGCAGGTCGAGCTCCGCGAGCGCCTCGGCCCAGCCCCCGGCGCCCGCCGCGTCCAGCGCCCCCTGATACGTCCGCTCCCGCAGCCCGCTCAACCACGGTTCCGCGTCCCACCCGTGAGCGGCCACGGCCTCCAGATCGGCCAGGGCTTCCGGCCAGGCCCCGACTTCATCCGAGCGCCGCCCGCGCGCGTACAGCATCCGTACGCCGCTGTCCTGGAACCCGCTCGCACCGGCGAACCCCTGGACGGCATCGGCCCAGGCCCCCGCGGCCTCGGCGGCACGCCCCGCGGCGTAGGCGTGCCAGGCGGGGAGGTGAGGGCCGGGGCCGCCGTCGCTCCCCCCACTGCCACTGCCACTGCCGTCGCCACCGCCCCTGTCGCCCCCGCTCAACGCCACCGCCTCGCCGAACGCCCTGTACGCCGCCGCCCACTGCGCCGCCTCCGCCGCCGCCCGCCCGCGTACGTACGCGGCCCGCGCCGCGGAGTCCGCAAGCCCTCCGGAGGCCGCAAGCCCCTCGGAGCTCTCGAACCCCCCGCACGCCGCGTACCCCGCGCCTGCCGCGCCCCACTCCCCGGCGTCCTGCGCGACCCTGCCGCTCGTGTACGCCGCGCCCGCCATGGCGCCCTCGTGGCCGGGACGCCGGGCGAGGACAGCGGCGTACGCGGTCGCTGCGGTCGGCCAGTCGGCGTGGTGCCTCGCGTGCTCGGCGGTGTCGAAGGCCTCGGCCACGTGGAGTTCGTCGCGGGCCGCGGCGAGGCGGGGCGCCGTGTCGCTGAGGCCCGCCGGGTGCGCGCCGAGCAGTTCCTCGTACCGTCCGATGGCCCCGGCCCAGTCACCGGCCTCCTCCGCCGCGCGGGCCTGCCCGGCGAGCCCGGTGAGGTACCGGAGTCGCTCGACCTCCGCCGTCAGACAGCCGGGCGGCGATCCTTGCAGCGCGTCGCGCAGGGACGCCAACTGCTCGACCGCGGCGTCCGCGTCCCGCTCCGCGGCCAGCAGACCGCACAGCTTCTCCAGCTCGTCCCAGGCGATCTCGAACGCCGCCTCGGCGCGCAGCCGCTGCTGCTCATCCTCGAACTGGCGTGTCTCGGCCCGCAGTATCCGCTGCACCTGCGCCCACTGCCCCAGGTCACGCTGGTACCGCGCCGCACCGATCAGGACCGTCGAGTCGACATGCCCGAAGGGGCTCTGGAAGGCCCGCAGCGCGTCGGCGCCCTCGCGCAGCGGATCGGCGACGGCGCCACCGTCGTCCCGCACCTCACGCGCCTTGAACAGCCAGCCCTGGCGGCAGGACTCGTGCAGGAAGAGCGCGGGCGTCGCCCACTCCACCGCCGTGTGTCCCGGCAGATGCGAGATGCGGCGGCGCGCGGCACCCATGGCCTCGTCGATGGTCCGGTTCGCCGCGAGCCCCTTGAACAGCTCGGGGCTGAACCGCCCCGCCGACAGATCACTCACCCGGCCCCGCATCGCCACCACGGCGGGCACGCCTCCGCCGATCAGCGCCTGGGCGAGCCCGGAGAAGGGCTCGGCGAGTGAAGTGTCGGCACCGGCACAGAGGTTGAGGGCGACGAGGCGCAGTCCAGGCGCCTTCAGCAGAATCCCGCTGAGCAGATCCGCCGGTACGCGGTCGATGCCGCCGCCCTCGGTCTCCAGGGCCACCACGCCCTTGCCGAGTTCATGGTCGTACGTCCCGTGCGCGATCAGCAGCACTGCGGTGGGCAGATCGGAGTGGGCGCCGATGGCCGCCTCCAGAGTCGTGCGCGTCGCCCGTTCGAGCACGGTGGTCTGCACGGAAACCTCCGGCAACTCCTGTCGGAGCGCGGCGACTTCGGCATCGGGGCACAACTGCGGCAGGCCCGCGTCGGCGGGTGACGCGCAGGCCACGAGCAGCCGGATCAGACTCGGCTCGTCCGCGGGTTCGGGAAGTCGCTGACCCAGCGGGCCACCGGGCAGCGAACGCACCAGCGAGTAGCCGTGGTTGAGGGCGAGCGACTGCTGCGGCTGCCCCGGCGGCGCACACAGCGCCTCCAGCGGCAGATCGCGCAGCTCCTCCGGTACGTCGAACCGGATGCGGAGCCCCCGAGCGGGCCGCATCCGCTGCGCCCGTTCCAACGCCAGGTCTACGCAGGCGCCGACGGGGGTGCCGACGGGGGTGCCGACGAGATCCCCGTCCCCCTCACCGAACAGCAGCCGGAAGACGTCACGGCCGAGCCCCCGCAACTGCGCCACCGTGTGCTGCTCACCCATGGGGGCCAGGCCGAGCTCGGCCGAGATCAACCGGTCCCACTGGTCGCGGAACGCGGCGGGCTCGCCGTTCACCGCGATCACTTCGGCGGCGGCAGCGGGGCCGTTGGCACTGACGAGGTAGCGGGACGTGCCGATGGGGCGGATGCGGATGCGGAGTTCCTCGTAGGCGAGCATCGGCCTGCCGTCACCTCCCGCTCTCTTGGTGCGCCCCTGTGGCCTGGTGCGCTGTTGTGGCCTGGTGCTCCGCCGCGACGTGGTCCAGGTCAGCCGCCGCCGCGTCGAACTGCTCGGTCAGATCTGGGTCGTCGGGGAAGTGGACCAGGGCGGCGGTCAGTTGGTCCATGGCCTCGCGCAGGGTCGCCCTGGCCCCGGACACGCTCCCCGAGCGCCAACGCCGAGCAGCAAGGCCGCGCAGTACGACGCCGAGGCTGACCTGTGCGCGCAGCAGATGCGGGTTGAAGGCGACGGAGCGCCGCAGATCGTCCGCCGGGGCGTCGAGCAGGCTGCCGTCCCGATTGGCGACGGAGATCCCCCGGTCGGCGAGCAGCCGCGCCAGCTGCCCTTCCAGGCGCCCCCGTTCATTGGCCCCGGTGATGGAGTGAGCCACCTCGAGCGTGGCCACGGCACGCGTCAGGTCGCCCGCGCGATGCGCTGCCCGTGCCGCGCCGAGCGCCAGGTCGACGACGGCGGTCTGGGTCTCCCGGTAGCGTTCGAGCTCCCTGCTGTGCACGAGGGCACGTCGCCAGGAGGCTGCTGCCGAGCCGAAGTCAGGTCGCCCTGCGGAGAGTTCGGCTCGACCCAGGTCGAGCCGGGCCCGCAGTGCGAGGCCGCGGGCGTCCCGCGCGAGACGCCGATGCTTGTCGGGGTGCCCGGCGTAGGCGGGGTTCAGCTCGTCGAAACGGCCGCAACCGGGCTCGCAGACGGCGGCGGGTGCACCGGCGCGCCCTGTCCCGTCCTTGCGCTCGCGGCATTCGCGGCAGCGTAATTCGGTGAGGGCTGCGAGGGCGTCGGCTGGCTTCTCCTGCTTCAACAGAAGCTGGGCAAAGCCAAGTTCGGAGAAGGCGTACGTCAATGAGGACCCGGGGGTCCCGGCCGCGAAGGCGCCGAACGCATCGACCAGGCCGAGCTGCGCGATTCGTAACGGCCCGCACACCAGGGGAGCACTGGCCTCGTCGGCGGCCGGAAATCCGCCCACCCCGGCAAGGATCCTCGCGGCATCCGACTCCCGCTGAAGCAGCGCCCCCGGCGGCACACGTCCACCGGCGTCGTGCTCCGGCATCCGCCGCTCGAGGAGCTCCCGCAGATCGGCCCGGAGCTCCGCGTCAGTCACCGCCTCCACAGTCACGCCGAACCGTTCCTCGGCCGAGGAACGTCTGCTCTCCCAGAAGGAGTCGTCGTGCAGGAGAGCTCCCCAGGCGGCAACGCACCGCTCCCAGCGCCGGGATGCCGACGAAACGTCCTTGCGGTCCTCGGCGCCGGTCGAGTTGAGCAGTGCGAGAGCGAGGGTGTGGGTGATCCGGTGGTTGCCGGGGTCGCGATGAGCGGCGTGCTCAAGCAGTTCGATGGCAACCTCGCGCCGCCCACGGAGGACGAGGGCGACGGCGTACTGCGGCACGGACTCGAACTCGCCCTCCGCCTTGCCGGACAGCGCCGCCATGAGCCACCGCGCATCGGCGTCCAGTGAACCCAGTGAGCCATCGCCATCGCCGGGGGCAGCGGCAGCGGCACGCAGATCGTCGAGCGCGTCCTCGTACCGCCTCAACCGCACACGCGTATAGGCCCGCTGGACGAGCGACCGGGGATGCGGCCTCGCGCAACGGAGCGCCGAGGTGAAGTACTCGTCCGCGGACTCGTACGCGGCCCGGTGCGCCGCCGCGCACCCGAGCCAGTGCAGAGGGTCGGCGCCGTCGGGGAGCAGTACATGCGCCCGCTCGAACTCCACGGCGGCCTCATCGGCGTCCCGATCCGCGAGCTGGACCCGCCCGAGGCCGACATGGACCCGAGCCCGGAGGGCATCACCATCAGCCCCGTCGCCGTCGCCGTCGCCGGCCAGGGCGAGCGCGGCCCGGAAGTCGCGCTCGGCGGCCACGCGGTCGTGTCGCTCAAGGCCCAACTCGGCGGTGACACACGCCTGTTCCGCACGGATCACGTCAACATGCGGCGGCCCCACGTCACCCACCCCCCGATCCCGTCCCGATCCCCGTCCCCGTATCCGATCCCCGGCGGGTCAGCCGCCCGCCTCGTCCAGCACGGAGCGCCAGCGCCCCAGCTCCCTGTCGTAGTGCAGCGGGCCCTCGCTGAACCGGGCCAGGTCGAGACCGAGGAGCTGTTCGTACGCCTCGCCCGGCAGGCCGGGTTCAAGGACCACGCGCAGGCCCGTACGCCGGTCCTGGAGAACCAGCGGCCGAGGAGCGGGGGTGGCGGGATCGGCAGGGTCCGCCGCCCGCGACGACCGGCGTACGACATCCTTGAACGCCGCGTACGAGTCCTTTACCGCTTCGGCGCCGAGGCCGCTCAGGAACGCCTGGAGGGGAAGGGACGCCAGCATGATCCAGGGAAGGTCCGCCGCGCCCCGGTGATCGACCGTGCGCCGCACCCGCGCCGTGTGGACGCCGAGCCCTTCCAGCGCGGAGACGAGCTCCCGCCGCAGGTCGTCGGAGGCGTCCCGGTCGATGAGCAGCTCCGCGGGCAGCGGCGCTTGGTTCATGGGGGGCGGTCCTTCCCGGAGCTGATCTCAGTCCCGCAGCCTAGAGGCGCCGACCGTACCCGTGCGGGGAAACCTATGATTCCGCCGCGGCCCCGTCCACCGCCTTCCGTTCGAGGTCGGCGAGGCGCGCGTCGGCTGCCGCGCGGCCTTGGTCGGTGTCCTGGAGCGACCGGTACAGACGCTGGGCCCGCACCGCCTGCGTGTAGTCGCCGAGGAGTGCCAACTCTTCGGCGAGGAAGGACAGTTGGGCGGCGTCCGGGCCCGTGTCGTCCAGCTCGCGGATCAGATAGGCGCGCGCCACCTCCACCATGCCCTGGTCCCGCGCGAGCTCCAGCCAGGTGGATTCCGGTTCGTCGTCGGGGTCCACCCCATAGTTGGAATCGTCGAACGAGCGCGCCCATTCCTGTACGCGACCGGCCTCGTCCGGGAGTCCGGCGAGCCCGCACCACGTGTCGTACGTCGTCCCGTGCGCCTCCCGCAGCAGCGGCAGGTCGTCGGGAAGGCCGTGGAGGCCCACGAGGACGACGGCGAGCCGCAGTTCGTCGGACATCGACGCGTCCGCCTCGTGCTTGAGGAGGTGGCGCAGGAGCGTGCGATCGGTGTTCCGCCGGTCGTACTGCGCGGCGCGCAGGGCCGCCACTCTGCGCACCCGGTCCCCTGCCACGCCGTCCCAGACGGCGCGGTCGCCGGTCCGCAGCAGGGCCAGGTCGGTGCGGCCCCTGGTGAGCACCTGCTCCCACAGGGGCGGGCGCGGGTGCGGATCGAGGCGTTTGTACGCGAGGTGCTCGCGGGCGTTGAGGAGGAGGTGGTCGGGCTCGGTGCGCAGGAGCGCGGCGTGCAGGCGCGCGACGAGCTGCACGGGAGAGCGCTCCGGGAGCCCGAGCGCGGCACGCAGCTCGGCGCGCCGCACATCGAGGTCGGGCACGCAGTCCTCGCGGAAGTCGCCCTCGGTGTCGGCGATCTCGGCGAGTATCCGCGCCTCTCCGTCGGTCGGCGAAAGGCCTACGTAGTCCTCCCAGCCGGGCAGGCCGACGAGGATCTCCAGGGCCTCGTCCACGCTGTCCCCGATGACCCCGGCCGAGCCCTCGGAGTCGGCGTAGAGCACGGACCCGTCCCCGCACACGAAGTACGTGCCCCCGGAGTCGTCCCCCGCGATCGGTTCGAGCGGCCCGCCGGACGCGAGGTGGACCTCTTCGACGTGGTCCGCGCGGGACAGGTCGAATGCGAAAGGGAATGCGGCCAGCTCGGCCAGACGCGGGTCCTGTCGCAGCAGACGGAGTGCACGTTCGGTCATGCTCCGAAAGTAACAGCGGTCACTGACAGCAGACCCACAACAGGACTTACCACTTCCATATGTGGTTTCCGAGACTTTTCTTGCAGAATGAGGGATTCATGGAACTTGGCTGGGGCGCCGGGAGTCTTCTGATGTGAGGGGCGGCCACTGACCAGGCCGCTCAACCAACGGCCCGGCAGGGGCCATCGCATTGCATTACTGAACACGGGGGTGTTCATCTTGACCGACATCATCGAGCGCATCACAGACCGTCTGACGGGCGCGGAGGGGGAAGCGGGCACGACGCCCGCCGATGGGGAGTTGGCGCCGTACGTGACGCCGCTGCCGGTTCCGCCCGTCCTGCGGCCGGACTCCGTCGACGTACGCGAAGAGGCCGAAGCGCCCGCGGAGACCGAGATCGCCCTGCGCCCGGCCTGGATCCGGCTGCACCCGCAGCTGCCGCCGACCTTGATGTGGGGTTACGACGGCTGCGTGCCGGGCCCGACGATCGAGGTGCGGCGGGGGCGGCGCATCCGGATCGCGTGGACCAACCGCATCCCGAAGGGCAGCGAGTATCCCGTCACTTCAGTAGAGGTGCCGCAGTCCGACCCGCGTCCGAGCACGCTCCCGGGGCGCGGGGGCGCCGAGCCGAACAAGGACGTGGCCGCGCTCCCGGCCTGGTCGGTGACGCATCTGCACGGCGCGCAGACCGGCGGGGGCAACGACGGGTGGGCGGACAACGCGGTGGGGTCCGGTGACGCACAGCTCGCCGAGTACCCGAACGACCACCAGGCGGTGCAGTACTGGTATCACGACCACGCCATGAACATCACCCGCTGGAACGTCCAGGCGGGTCTGTACGGCACGTACCTCGTCAGGGACGACGAGGAGGACGCGCTCCGCCTCCCCTCCGGGGAGCGGGAGATCCCGCTGCTGCTCGCCGACCGGAACCTGGACACGGACGAGGACGGGCGCCTGAACGGCCGCCTGCTGCACAAGGCAGTCGTCGTCCAGGCGAAGAACCCGGAGACGGGCAAGCCGGTCTCCGTGCCCTTCACCGGCCCGTACAGCACGGTCAACGGCCGCATCTGGCCGTTCGCGGACGTCGAAGCGGCCTGGCACCGCTTCCGTCTGGTGAACGCGTCGAACGCCCGTGTCTACGACCTCGTCCTGGTCGACGAGGACAACAACCCGGTGCCGGATGTCCTGCACCAGATCGGCAGCGACGGCGGCCTGCTGCCGCGCCCCGTGCCGATCGACTTCGACGAGTCGCTGCCCACGCTCACGGTCGCCCCGGCCGAGCGTATGGACCTGCTGATCGACTTCCGCGCTCTCGCCGGCCGGCGGGTGCGCCTGGTGAACAAGGGCAGCGGCCGGGCCCCCGGTGTGCCGGACCCGGCGAACGACGTGCGCTATCCCCAGGTGATGGAGTTCCGCGTGGGCGACGGAGAGGTCGATGACCCCTTCGTCCTCCCCGAGGTCCTTTCCGGCTCGTTCCGCCCGCTGAGCCATGACATCGAGCACGGCCACCGCCTGATCGTGCTCACCCCGCCCGCCACGAAGGGCGGCGGCGGTCACCCGGAGATCTGGGAGATGACCGAGGTCGAGGACGCGGGCGACGTCCTGATCCCGACCGAGGGGGTCATCCAGCTCCAGGGCGCGGACGGGAAGACCAAGACCTACCGCAGGACCGCCCGCACCTTCAACGACGGCCTGGGCTTCACCATCGCCGAGGGCAGCTACGAACAGTGGAGCTTCCTGAACCTCGCGGTGAACCCGATCGTGACCCACCCCATGCACATTCACCTGGCCGACTTCCAGCTCCTGGGCCGCGATGCCTACGACGCGTCAGGGTTCGACGTCACGGTGGGCGGCACCCTCGCCCCGATCACCTTCGACCCGAAGAAGGAGATCCCCCTGGCCCCGAACGAGCGCGGCTGGAAGGACGTCTTCCTGGTCCCCGGCGGTCAACTGCTTCGGGTGATGGGCAAGTTCGATGGTGCGTACGGCCGCTTCATGTACCACTGCCACCTCCTGGAGCACGAGGACATGGGCATGATGCGCCCCTTCGTGGTCATGCCGAAGGAGGCCCTGAAGTTCGACCACGGGGCGGGCCATGGGGGCCATGGGGACCATGACGGCGGTGGACACGAGGGAGGTCACGCGGCCTGACGGAGACCGGCCGCACGTTCTGACAGAGACCGGCCGCACATCTGGACGTCACTCTTTCGTGAATCGTCGCTCCGGGTCACGCCGGGTAGGGCTGTGGCCGGAGGCGAGCCATGGAACAGACTGCGTTGCGTCCCAAGCCGCTGCCGGGGCAGCAGCCCGGCAGCGGCGGCAAGTTCGGTATCGGCCGGAAGTTCGGTATCGGCCGGAAGTTCGGTGTCGGCCGGAAGTCCGGCACCGGGCGGAGGTTCGGCACCGGGCGGAAGGCAGCCGGTGCAGGCCGGGCAGCCGGCTCGGGTCACAGATCCGGAGCGGGGCACCGGCCGCACGCCGCCCGGCGGCGCGGGCGGCGGCTGATCACTCTGCTCCTCGGGCTGCTCTTCTCGGTCGCCCTTGTGCTGGTCGGGGTGGGGCTCGGCACGGTCAGCGCCACCGTCATCGGCATGAGCAAGCTCGCCGATATGCAGAAGGCGGCAGGGGCGGGACCCAAGCCCGCCACCCCGCCGAAGCCGCCGCGGAAGCAGCCGGGCAGGGAACCGAGCACGGAGCCGACCAAGAGGCCGGAGAAGGTGCCGGAGAAGGCAGGCAAGGCCGCCGAGGGCGGGGCGCGTCCCACCCTCGGCGTGGAGGCCGTGGACGCCCCCGGCGGCGCCGGAGCCCTGCTCGTCGGCGTGCACAGTCCGGGCCCCGGCTACACGGCGGGTCTCGTACGCGGCGACGTACTGCTCGCCTTCGGCAAGCACCGCATCGGCTCGGCCAAGGCCCTGGCGGCGGTGGTCGCCGCGGCGGATCCGGGCAGGAACGTCACCGTGACCGTCCGCCACACGAACGGAGTGCGGCAGTCCCTGTCGGTGACGTCGGGCTTCGTGACATGACATGGGCCGGGCTTCGTGACATGAAATGAAACGACTCGCGAGCGCGCGCCCGCGCGGGCAGGATCGGCACCAGGACTGCGCCGTACGCGCAGGAACGAGCAGCGAGCAGCCCCTGGAGGCCCGACATGACCGGCATACCCGCGCCCTTCACCGCCGACGACTACAAGGCCCGCATGGACCGCGCCGCGTCCGCCGCGGCGGACGCGGGGCTCGCCGGACTGCTCGTCGCACCCGGCCCCGACCTGGTCTGGCTCACCGGCTATCAGCCGGTCGCCACCGAGCGCCTCACCGTGCTGGTCCTCGCGGCGGGGCAGGAGCCGGTGCTCGTGGTGCCCACCCTGGAGGCCCCGGACGCGGAACGGTCGGCGGGCGCGAGCGCACTCTCCCTGCGCGACTGGACCGACGGCAAGAATCCGTACGCCACGACCGCACCGCTCCTGGACGTCGACGGCCGCTTCGGGATCAGCGACAACTCGTGGGCGATGCATCTCCTGGGCTTTCAGCAGGAGCTGCCGAGCACCTCCTACGTGTCCCTCACCGAGGCCCTGCCCATGCTCCGTGCCGTCAAGGACGCCGCGGAGCTTGAGCGCCTCACGGCGGCCGGTGCCGCTGCTGACTCAACGTACGAAGAGATCAAGAAGGTTCCCTTCGCGGGCCGCAAGGAGACCGAGGTCGCCGCCGATCTCGACGGTCTGCTGCGGAAGTTCGGGCACACGCAGGTCGACTTCACCATCGTCGGATCCGGCCCGAACGGCGCCAACCCGCATCACGAGGCGGGCGACCGCGTCATCGAGAACGGCGACATGGTCGTTCTCGACTTCGGTGGCCTGCTGTACGGCTACGGCTCGGACACCTCGCGCACCGTCCACGTGGGCGAGCCGAGCGCGGAGGAGCAGCGGGTCCACGACATCGTGCGCGAGGCGCAGGAGGCCGGCTGCCGCGCGGTGCGGCCCGGCGCCTCCTGCCAGGAGATCGACAGGGCGGCGCGTGCGGTGATCACCGATGCCGGGTACGGCGAGTACTTCATCCACCGCACCGGGCACGGCATCGGCGTCACCACCCATGAGCCGCCCTACATGATCGAGGGCGAGGCACTGCCGCTCGTGCCCGGAATGTGCTTCTCCGTGGAGCCCGGCATCTATCTGCCGGGCCGCTTCGGCGTGCGCATCGAGGACATAGTGACGGTCACCGATGGCGGCGTACGGCGCCTCAACACCACGCCGCGCGAGCTGGCGATCGTCAACTGACCCCGGCCGTCCGCCTGCTCATGGCATCGCGAGCACCACGCACGACTCGGCGGGCAGCCGAAGGACGCCGTCCGCGCCGGGCGCCGTGACCGGCTCCCACGCCGCGACGACCCGTGCGCCCCGGCCGCCCACGGGGATGTCGGCCGCCTCCTTGCCGAGGTTCACGGCGATCCGGAGATCACCGCGCCGGACCGCGAACCAGCGGTCCTGTTCGTCGTAGGCGACCCGGAGCGCCGCCAGATCGGGGTCGAGGAGGTCGACGCGGGCGTGGCGCAGGGCGATCAGTTCGCGGTACCAGGCCAGTACGCGCGCGTGGGGGTCGGTCAGGGGCTCGGCCCAGTCGAGACAGGAACGGGTCCTGGTGGCTGGGTCCTGCGGATCGGGGATGTCCTCCTCGGCCCAGCCGTGCGCCGCGAACTCCCGCCGTCTGCCCCGGCGTACGGCATCGGCGAGCTCGGTGTCGGTGTGGTCGGTGAAGAACTGCCAGGGCGTGGCCGCGCCCCACTCCTCGCCCATGAACAGCATCGGCGTGAAAGGCCCGGTGAGGGTGAGCGCGGCCGCGCAGGCGAGCAGGCCGGGGGAGAGGGTGGCGGAGAGCCGGTCTCCCTGGGCGCGATTGCCCACCTGGTCGTGGGTCTGCGTATAGCCGAGGAAGCGGTACGCGGGCGTCCGCGCGCGGTCCACGGGGCGGCCGTGCCGTCGCCCCCGGAAGGTCGAGTACGTACCGTCGTGGAAGAAGCCGCCCGTCAGCGTCTTGGCGAGTGCGGCGAAGGGAGCGCGGGCGAAGTCTTCGTAGTAGCCGTGCGATTCGCCGGTGAGCGCCGTGTGCAGGGCGTGGTGGAAGTCGTCGTTCCACTGCGCGTGTACGCCGAGCCCGCTCTCCGCGCGCGGGGTGACGACCCGCGGATCGCCCTGGTCGGACTCGGCGATCAGCGAGAGTGGCCTGTCGATTTCTACGGCCAGCTCGTCCACGGCGGCCGAGAGCTCCTCCAGGAAGTGGCACGCGCGCGTGTCCCGCAGCGCGTGCACCGCGTCCAGGCGGAGGCCGTCCAGGTGGTAGTCGCGCAGCCAGGCGAGAGCGCTGCCGATCAGATAGGCGCGCACCTCGTCCGAGCCGGGGGCGTCCAGATTGACCGCCGCGCCCCACGGAGTGTGATGGGTCTCCGTGAAGTAGGGCCCGAACGCGGGCAGATGGTTGCCGGAAGGGCCGAGGTGGTTGTGGACCACGTCGAGCACGACGCCGATGCCGTGCGCGTGCGCGGCATCGACAAATCGCTTCAACGCCTCAGGACCGCCGTACGGCTCGTGCACGGCCCACAGGGAGACACCCTCGTACCCCCATCCGTGCTGACCGGGGAACGGGCAGAGCGGCATCAGCTCCACATGGGTGACGCCCAGTTCGGCGAGGTGCCCGAGCCGCCCCGCCGCCGAGTCGAGCGTGCCGTCCGGTGTGTACGTCCCCACGTGCAGCTCGTACAGGACCGCGTCCCGCACCCCGCGCCCCGACCAGGGCGCGCGCCAGGCGTACCGCTCGTGGTCGACGACGGCACTGAGGCCGTCGGGGCCGTCGGGCTGGCGCCGTGAGCGGGGATCGGGCAGCACGGGGCCGTCGTCGAGCGCGAAGCCGTATCGCGCCCCGTCCTCCGCCGCGGCCTCCGCCCGCCACCACCCGGACCGGTCCTCGGCGCGCTCGAGCGCGCGCGTGGTGCCCTCGCACACCAACGCGACCTGCTCGGCCTCCGGTGCCCATACCGCGAACTCCATCGACAGTTCCCCCTCGTCTGCCATCCGGCCTGCCTGCCGTCGGATAACCGATATCCGACAGATGATGCCCGTCCATCGTGCTGCAGAAGTGATCGTCCCGCGGTCGTTCGCCGTTTTCTGGACACGTCGGCCGGGCTGCCCGACAATCACGAGGGTGACGTCGTCCTTTGAGATCCACACGTACCCCGCGCGGCTGACCGATGCCGAGCGCGACAGGGCGCTGAAGGTGCTCAGGGAGGGCGCTGCCCTCGGGAAGCTCTCGCACGACACGTTCGTACGGCGCATGGAGCTGGCGCTCGCCGCTCGTCAGCCCGACGAACTCGCGGCGCTCACCGCCGATCTGCGGACCGAGGGACGTCTCTCGCGGGCGGTGTTCGGCACCGTCGGCGCGGTCTCCGGGTTCACGGTCCGGCTGCGCAGGGCCTGGCAGGCGGAGCGGCTGCCGAAGCTGCTCCTTCCGGTGCCGGCGAACCCGTACCCCCTGCGGATCGGCCGCGACCCGGCGAACGGGCTCCGGCTCAGCCACGAGACGGTCTCCCGGGTGCACGCCGAGCTGAGCAGGCAGGGCGGCCTGTGGGTGGTGCGTGACCTCGGGTCGACCAACGGCACGTCCGTGAACGGCCGGAGGGTGATCGGCGCGGCCGTCGTCCAGGACGGCGATCAGGTGAGCTTCGGGACGATGGTGTTCCGGCTCGCCGCTTCGTGAGGCTGCCCCTAGAGCCTGTCCACGCGAAGCTGCCGCTAGAGCCTGTCCACGCGCGCGTGGCGCGCCGCCGCGACCGTCGTCCGTGACTGGTGTTCGACCTGGTCGTCGAGGGGCACCCAGCGCGCCCTGAACCGCTCGGCGAACGTGTCGCTCCAGTGCGTGACGAGCCGCTCGAGCCGGGGCGCCGCCGGGTCGCCCGACGCGTCGAGGACCCGCAGCAGCATCGCGGCCGCCCGCAGCGGAAGGCGCCGCCCGAAGGCGTCGACGCTGCCGATGTACGCCATCGATGTCCCGGCGGGCGGCAGCCTGGCCCAGTCGTCGGCCAGGCCGGGCACCAGGTCGAGGGCCCAGCGCGCCGCGCGGAGCAGCGGCCCTCGCGCCTCGGGGAGTCTGGGCAGCGCCTCGCTGAGGATGTCCTCGACCAGGCCCGCGTCATGGCGCAGCCGCCGCGAGAAGCCGCGCAGCGCGAGCACCGGGGCGGGATGGGGAGCGGCGTCGTCCACGAGGTCGCTCGCCCACATCGGCACCTCGACGATGGCGGTCAGGCCGCCGTACCGGTGGGCGTGGTGCCAGGTGGTGTGCCGGGCGTCCTCGGGGAGGCTCGGGTAGGCGGCCGCCGAGCCGGGGCCCGGCAGCACATGCACCCCCGGCCCCGACACGGGCCAGCCCGCGGCGTCCGACGCCCCCGTCTCGACCGGGATGTGCAGCTCCGCCGCGGACTTCGCGAACGGCTCGGCGAGCCCCGGGATGTCCCGCGTCAACTGCACCCAGCTGCCGCCGAGGTCGGTGCAGTGCAGGGACACCTGCAAGTAGGGCCGCAGTTCGTCGATGACGCCGGTCAGGGCGCGGGTCTCGGGCGGCAGCCGGTCGGGCGGCAGCACGGAGGGGGACCACTCCGGCTGTTCGGGGCCCGCGGGGCGGAAGAAGTGCCGGTGGTAGTCCAGGAGGGTGCTCGGGGCGGGCGTGCGGTGCAGGTTCGCGCCGTCCGGGTCGGCGCAGAGCAGGAAGTGCCAGGAGGTGTCGGCGCGCAGGTCCTCGTCCCGCAGGGCCCACTCCGCGAGGTGGAGCAGTGTCGAGCCGCCGGTGGGTTCGTTCGAGTGCGCGCCCGCGACGACCAGGACGGCGCGGGGAGAACGGCCGACGGACAACAGGTGCAGGGGCCGCCCCGCACGCGATCTGCCCACCTGGCGCAGGATGCTGAGACCGGGACGGTGTGCCGCCAACTCCCTGGCGGACAAGACGAGTTCGGCCACATTGGGATAGCGCTGCTCCGCCAGTTGACTCACCCCCGTCGTGTCCGCTGAACGCAATCCGCAGTACGCCACGCGGTCGGGTGGGTGTCAAGCGTGTGGCCCAAGGGATGTCATCCCATAGGGGGCTCCGGCGGCTATGTCACCCGAATGGGTGTACGGGAGCTGCGTCAGCCGCCTCCCGGTGATCCCCTGAAATTCCTCCGCACGGCCACCCGCCGCGCTGAATCCAGGCGGGAGCCCGGCGTTGCTGTGTCTTTCCGGACTGACCGACATATCCGTGGCGACTGGCATGTCCGCGGCGACTGGCATGTCCGTAGCGGGGGCGCCCGTCATGGGTGCGCCCACCCCCACCCCCGCGCCGAGCCTCCTGGCCCCCGGCGTGGCACGTGACCCGTACCCGCTCTACCGCATCCTCCGTGAGGACTTCCCCCTCGTCCGTGACGAGCCGCTGGGTGCCTGGCTGGTCAGTCGGTACGCGGATGTGCGGGCCGTGCTCGGTGATGCGCGGCTCGTTCCGGGGGAGCCGGGTCCAGGACCGGCGCACCGGGCGCTCGTCGAGCCTTCGCTGCGGGCCGCCGCCGAGCGCACCGCCTACGTCCTCGCCCGGCGCATCGCGGGGCGGCACGAGGTCGATCTCGTCGCCGAGTTCAGCGGGTGGCTGCCCGCGGCGGCCGCCGTCGCCGCGCTCGGACTGCCCTTCGACGATGCCGCGCGCGTGCAGGAGTGGTGCCGCACGGGGCGCACTCGTCTGGGCGGCTCCCACCCGGAGTTGGCGGGGGTGCTGCGGCCCCTGATCGGGCGGCGCCGCGCACATCCCGGTACGGACCTGCTCTCCGTGCTGTGCGGCACCCGCGTGCACGGGCGGCCACTCTCCGACGAGGCCGTCACCGGCCTCGTGGGCACGCTCCTCGGTGGCGGCGGCGAGGCCACCGCCCACGCCCTCGCCGCCTTCCTCGCCAACCTCCTCGACCACCCCGCTCAGCTGGACCTCCTGCGCACGCGTCCGGGGCTGATACCCGCCGCCTGGGCGGAGTCCCTGCGCCGTGATCCGCCCACCCCCATCGTGCTGCGCCGCGCGACCGCGCCGGTCACCCTGGGCGCCGCCACGCTGCCCGTGGGAGCCGTCGTGGCCTGCCTCATCGGCTCCGCGGGGCGTGACCCGTACCGCTTCGCCGACCCCGACCGCTACGACATCTTCCGCGCGGACCCCGCGCACCTCGCGTTCGGTGCCGGCGGACACTTCCGGCTGGGCGCCGCCCTGGCCGGGCTCGCGGCCGAACTCGGTCTGCGGGCCCTGCTCGACGCCATGCCGGGCCTGCGCTGGGCGCCCGGCTTCAGGCCCGCGCCCCGGGGCCTGATCGCGCGGGCGCCGCGCGTGCTACGTGTCCGCCTCCGCTGACACCCGCTCAAGAAGCACCACCGGCAGCTCCCCGAAAAGCTCCGCCACGCGCGCGTGGCCCGTGAACTCCCGCCCCGGAGTGAGCAGATCCACCCACCGCCCCTCCGGAAGCTCCA
The DNA here is from genome assembly GCF_043200235.1 of Streptomyces sp. NPDC048441. NCBI lineage: Bacteria > Bacillati > Actinomycetota > Actinomycetes > Kitasatosporales > Streptomycetaceae > Streptomyces > Streptomyces sp. NPDC048441. The sequence continues at coordinate 708,413 of NZ_JBICXM010000002.1, read as the reverse complement.
GCTCCGTCGTGCGCCAGCCACCCGCGTCGGCGAGGCGCAAGGAGAGCCGGGTCACCGCCGAAAGCACCTCTCCGGAGCGCGTGAACGCCACGCAGTGCGCCGCGCCCGGACCCCGAGCCCTCAGCGGCTCGTACGCCGCGGCGCCACCGAAGAGCTCCGGGCGCCGCCTCCGCAGCCGCAGCGCTGCGGAGGTGAGCGCCAGCTTCTCCTCGGAGAGGTCCCAGCGGTCACGGTGCTGCTCCAGGTACTCCAGGACATGCGGCTCGAACCGCACGGGCCGCCGGTTGTCCGGGTCCACCAGGGCCCGGTACTCGCCCTCCGTGCCCTGGTAGAGATCAGGCACCCCGGGCATGGTGAGCTGGAGCAGCGTGGCCCCGAGGATGTTCGCCCGCACGTGGGGGCGAAGGCCGCCCGCGAACTCCGCGACCGTGTAGAGCGGCGGTCCGCAAGGGCCCGCCTCCACGAACGCCGTCACGGCCTTCTCGTACGCCTCGTTCGGCTCGGTCCAGCTCGTGTGCAGGCCCGCCTCGCGCACGTGCTTGAGCAGGGCCTTCTGGAGGCGTTCGTCGTAGGGGAAGCCGAAGCCGACGGCGGTCTGCCAGGCCGCCCACGCCAGTTGGGGATCCGGCGCGCTCGTACCGCCCACGCGCGCGGTCTGCTCGGTCACGTCGACAAGCAGGTCGGCCCACCGCTGTGGGCACTGGGTGAGGACGGCGATCCCGGCCCGCACATCGGCGCTGCGTTTCGTGTCGTGCGTGGTGAGCACCGTCCCCGCGTACGGCCAATCGCGCTGCACGCGCGCGCAGTAGGCGTGGAAGGCCTCGGGAGCCACCGCGGGACGCTCGGGCGAGCCGCCCACCTCGGCCGCCGACAGCAGCGGCGCGTGCCGGTAGAACGCGGTGTCCTCGACCGCCTTGGCCCGCAGCGCCGACGACGTCTGCGCGAACCGCGCACGGAAGGAGTCGAGCCCTGGCCCCGACCCGATGCGCCCGAGGAGCAGGTCCCGTACGACATCGACCGCCTCGGCCTCCTCCCGCACCGCGAAGGCCGCCTTGGCGTCGGCGGCGGCACCCATGGTGAGCACCGATGCGGGTTCGGCGCCCCCGGAGACGTACGGCCGGTACACCGGAAGCCGTACGAGGAGCTCCAGGAGCGCGGTACGCAGCGCCCACGGAGCGTGGTCGCGCAGCGCCGGGTCCGGCGCGCAGAGCGTGACCGCCTCGCGCGTGAGGCGGTCGGTCTCGGTGGCCAGCTCATGAGTGAGCACCTTGTACGCGGCGCGCCGTACCGTCGACTCCCAGTCACCGCCCCGGTCCACCGCGGACGCCGTGAACCTCCGGTACTGGCCGAGGAGTTCGCCCGCTCCCGCCGGGTCGGTGAAGAGGCCGTCGAGGTGGCGCAGCGAGTCGTATCCGGTGGTGCCCGCGACGGGCCACGCGGCGGGCAGCTGCTCCCCGTCGGTGAGGATCTTCTCGACGACCGTCCAGCGCCCGCGGGTGGCCTCCTGGAGCCGCTGGAGGTAGGCCCCGGGGTCCGCGAGCCCGTCGGGGTGGTCGATCCGAAGCCCCTCCACGACCTCGTCCCGAAGGAGTTCGAGGATCTTCGCGTGGGTGGCGTCGAAGACCTCCGGGTGCTCGACGCGTACGCCGATGAGGTCCGAAATGGTGAAGAAGCGCCGGTAGTTGAGCTCGGTGCGGGCGAGCCGCCACCACCCGAGGCGGTACCACTGGGCGTCGAGCAGCTGGGGCAGCGGCAGCTCCGCAGTGCCCTCACGGAGCGGGAAAGCATGTTCGTGGTAGCGCAATACCTCCCCGTCGACCCGCAGGCGCTCCAGCTCGTCCCCGAGCCCGCGTGCGAGGACCGGGAGCAGCACCTGTCCGCCGCCCGCGTCCCAGTCGATGTCGAACCACCGCGCGTACGGCGAATCGGCACCCTCCCGCAGCACCTCCCAGAGGGCGTGGTTGTGGCGCGGCGTCGCCGCCATGTGGTTCGGCACGATGTCCACGACCAGACCGAGCCCGTGCCCGCGCGCCGTGCGCGAGAGGGCCCGCAGCCCCTCCTCGCCGCCCAGCTCGCCCCGCACGCGCGCGTGGTCCACGACGTCATAGCCGTGCGTGGACCCAGGGACGGACTCCAGGACCGGCGACAGATGCAGATGCGAGACACCGAGCGAGGCCAGGTACGGGACGGCAGCCTCGGCGGCCGCGAACGGGAAATCGGGCTGGAGCTGCAGCCGGTAGGTGGCAGTGGGCGGTGGCGGAACCGCAGGCTCTGAGGGCTCTGGCGTCATGCGAACGTACGTACCCGCCCGGCGAGCTTTCGTCCCATCGACTCATGCGTATGTCCGTCGGAGCGTGGCTAGCTTTGGACGATGGCTGCGAAAGCACAGGTCGAACGGGACGAACAACAGGGCGAACAAGGGAGCGAAGGGGGAGCACGAGGTCTCCTGGACACCTACCGGCAAGTGATCGGACACACCGGAGCGGCCCTTCCGGTGATCTCGTTCCTCGGCAGGCTCCCTGTGGCCATGATCCAGTTCGGCAGTGTCCTCCTGGTGACCGAGACCAGTGGATCGCTCGCCACCGGAGGCGTCGTCGCCTGCGCGCTCGCGCTCGGCCAGGTGACCATGGGCCCGCTCGTCGGCCGCCTCGCGGACCGGCGCGGCCAGCGCTCCGTCGTCCTGGCCTTCTCGCTGCTCAACGCCGTGGCGATCACGGTGTACACGATCGGCGCACTCCTGGAGCTGCCCACGCCCGCGCTCGTCGTCCTCGCCGTGCTCGCCGGGGCGAGCATCCCGGGGATCGGCCCGCTGGCCCGTGCGCGCGCCGTCCCGCTGGTCCGCCGCGCGGGCGGGGACGACCGTCTGGTCAACACCGTGCTGTCCCTGGAGAGCACCATGGACGAGCTGTCCTTCGTGCTCGGCCCCGCCCTGGTGGGTCTCGCGGCCGTGGTGGTCCATCCGGCGTACGCCTTCGGGGCGGCCGCGCTTCTGGTCGCCGTCTGCGGTTCGGGCTTCGCGCTGCACCCCACGGGCCGGACGGTACGAGCGGAACCCGCGGATCCGGCACACCCACGCGGCGAGCGGGCACCCGACCGGGAACATCTTCCGCGCGCGGTCGTCGTCGTACGCGTCGGTCTCGTCTTCGTCGGCGTCCTGCTCGGCGCCTGTGGTGCCGGTATCACGGCCCTCACCGACGAGCTGGGGCAGCCCGGCCAGGCGGGCCTCGTCTACGCCGCCATGGGCGTCATGAGCGCCTTCGTGGGCCTCTCCATGGCGGCGCTGCCCGAGCGCTTCGGCCTGTACACGCGCTGGCGCGTGGCGACGGCCGCCGCGGCGCTGCTCTCGCTGCCGCTGGTGTGGACGGACAGCATGACGGGGCTCTACCTCGTGGTGACCGTGTTCGGCGCCATCTACGCGCCGAATCTGATCACTGGCTTCGCGCTGACCGAGCGCTCCTGTCCGCCGCGGCGCCTCGCCGAAGGCATGACGTTCGCCGCGAGCGCGTTCGTCGGCGGCCAGGCGGTCGCGCTGGCCGTGGCGGGCCGCCTGGCCGAGGCCCACGGCCCGGAGGCGGCCTTCGCCCTCGGCAGCGCGGCCGCCGCCGTCGCGTTCCTCGTCGCCCTCGTCGCACGCCCCGCGAAGGACGACGGTGCGAACGCCACCTCCCTGGTCACGCGGGGCGTTGCAGGACAGTGAGGCTCCGGTCGGCGAGCGTCAGGCGCTCGCCGGCCCGTGCCTTCGGACCCGTGCCCGGCGGCACCCCCTCCGCACGCGCGGTGTCGACGACCACCTGCCACTGGCGGCCGTGATTGACCGGAACGACGAACTCCAGTGGTTCCGCGGAGGCGTTGAACATCATCAGGAACGAGTCGTCGGCGATCCGCTCTCCGCGCGTGCCCGGCTCGGAGATCGCGTTGCCGTTCAGGAACACCGTCATCGCCCTTGCCTGCGACGCGTCCCAGTCCTCCGCCGCCATCTCCTCGCCCTCCGGCGTGAACCAGGCGATGTCGGAGAGTTCGTCGTGCGTGCCTTCGACAGGACGGCCGTGGAAGAACCGCCTCCTACGGAAGACGGGATGGTCGCGCCGCAGCCACGTCATCGCGCGCGTGAACTCAAGCTGCGTGCTCTCGCCCTCCGGCCAGCGCACCCAGGCCACTTCGTTGTCCTGGCAGTACGCGTTGTTGTTGCCTCCTTGCGTCCGCGCGAACTCGTCGCCGTGGCTGAGCATCGGGACGCCCTGGGAGAGCAGCAGCGTCGCGATGAAGTTGCGCATCTGCCGCTCGCGCAGCTCCAGGACGCCCGCGTCGTCCGTCTCGCCCTCCGTGCCGCAGTTCCAGGAGCGGTTGTGGCTCTCGCCGTCCTGGTTGCCCTCTCCGTTGGCGTCGTTGTGCTTGTCGTTGTACGCGACCAGGTCGTGCAGCGTGAATCCGTCGTGGCAGGTGGCGAAGTTGATGGAGGCCAGCGGGCGCCGCCCGTCGTCCTGGTAGAGGTCCGACGAACCCGTCAGCCGCGAGGCGAACTCCGCGAGCGTGCGCGGCTCACCGCGCCACATGTCCCGCACGGTGTCGCGGTACTTGCCGTTCCACTCCGTCCACATCGGCGGGAAGTTGCCCACCTGATAGCCGCCCTCGCCGACGTCCCACGGCTCGGCGATCAGCTTCACCTGGCTCACCACCGGGTCCTGCTGCACCAGATCGAAGAACGACGACAGCCGGTCGACCTCGTGGAACTGCCGCGCGAGCGTCGCCGCGAGGTCGAAGCGGAAGCCGTCCACATGCATGTCCGTGACCCAGTGCCGCAGCGAGTCCATGATCAGCTGGAGTACGTGCGGGGAGCGCATCAGGAGCGAATTGCCCGTCCCCGTAGTGTCTGTGTAGTAGCGCTGATCGTCCGCGAGCCGGTAGTACGAGGCGTTGTCCAGGCCCCTGAAGGAGAGCGTCGGGCCCAGGTGGTTGCCCTCGGCCGTGTGGTTGTAGACGACGTCGAGGATCACCTCGATGCCCGCCCCGTGCAGCGCCTTCACCGCCTGCTTGAACTCCAGGACCTGCTCGCCCCGGTCGCCCCAGGAGGCGTACGCGTTGTGGGGCGCGAAGAAGCCGATCGTGTTGTAGCCCCAGTAGTTGTTGAGATTCATGTCGACCAGACGGTGGTCGTTCACGAACTGGTGCACCGGCATCAGCTCGAGCGCTGTCACTCCCAGTCGCGTGAGGTGATCGAGGACCGCCGGATGCGCGAGCGCCGCGTACGTACCGCGCAACTCAGCGGGGAGATCCGGGTGTCGCATGGTCAGGCCCTTCACATGGGCCTCGTAGAGCACGGTTTCGTTGTACGGGGTGCGCGGCGGCCTGTCGTCACCCCAGTCGAAGTACGGATTGACCACCACGGACGTCATCATGTGCGGCGCCGAGTCCAGGTCGTTGCGCTTGTCGGGGGCGCCGAAGCGGTAGCCGTACACCTCCTCGCCCCAGTCGATCCGGCCGCTGACCGCGCGCGCGTACGGATCGAGCAGCAGCTTCGCGGAGTTGCAGCGGTGCCCGCGCGCGGGTCTGTACGGAGCATGCGCCCTGAAGCCGTACCGCTGGCCGGGCATCACGCCGGGCAGGTACGCGTGCCGCACGAACGCGTCGGACTCGCGCAGCTCGACGGCCGTCTCCGAGCCGTCGTCGTGCAGCAAACACAGCTCTACTCGTTCGGCGGCCTCGGAGAAGACCGCGAAGTTCGTTCCGGCGCCGTCGTACGTGGCACCCAGTGGATACGCCTGCCCTGGCCACACCTGCATGCATATGACTCTTCCACTACCGCCCCCTCGGCCCGGGGCCACTTTCGGCAGAGTCTCCCCGAAAGTGGGGCAACCACACGGGAGTTGAAGCCGTCTAACCGACCGACCACATACTCGGTATGCCCCTTCTTGGGGCTCGTGGGGGAAAAGGGGAGTAAGTGCGAGAGCTAGTCAGACGCCACCTGGGGAAGGTGGTGGCGGGCGCGGCAGTAGCCGTGGCCGCCACCGCTGTGTTGGTGGGCGTCACACTGCCGGGGGCGGGCGAGTCGGGGGACCGCCAGGCCAACGCGGCATCGGAGAAGCAGAACGCGATCGCGAAGGACGGCGTCGTCGAGGCCGCGCCCGACGAGGGGGAGAAGGGCATAGGCAGCGACCCGCTGACCGACGCCGAGATCGAGCGCGCCGAGAAGGCCTCGGTGACGGGCGCCTTGCGCTCGAGTGCCAGGGATGTCGAGGGCGACCGGGGCCCGCAGCTCCTGTCGACGAACCTCAGCGAGTCCGAGCCCACCGACGCGGGTGCCGCGGCCCCGCGCAGTGCGGAGGTCGTCTACTACGACTACAAGAAGGACGCGGTCATCACCAAGACGGTCAACGTGGAGACCGGCAAGGTGGAGAACACGAACACCACGCAGAACGTCCAGCCGCCGCCGAGCCAGGAAGAGCTCGCCGAGGGCGCCAGGCTGCTGATCGCCGACCCGCTCGGCAAGGGCCTGAAGCAGGACTTCAAGCACGCCACGGGCAAGGAACTGACCGGCCCGGGGCAGCTCCAGCTGAGCGGCATGGTCTTCCGCAAGGAGACCATCAAGAGCGTGCCGTCCGACCTCACCGAGTGCGGCAAGCACCGGTGCCTCCAGGTCGTCACCAAGGTCAAGAGCGGCCCGTGGATCGACACCCGGTCCCTCGTCGTCGATCTGAGCACCCGCTCCGTGGGCCGCCTCGGCTGATTCCGGCCGCCCGCGCACGACACCACACTTCTGCTTCTCCTCGTACGAGGGAGTTCACACCGCAATGCACGTCAACAGACTTTCGCGCGCCCGAAAGAAGGCCACCATGGCCTTCGCGGTCGCCGCACTGATCGGTGGCGCCGTCACCGTCGCATCCCCCGCATCGGCCACCCCCCAGGCGCCCAGCGCCCCGGCGGCGGCCGACTGCAGTGACGCCTACAAGATCGAGCAGACCGTCGACGGCGGCACGACCTGGCGCATGTGCTGGCACTACAACAGCCTTTCCGGCCTGGTCCTCGACAAGATCAGCTACCAGCCCAAGGACGAGCCGAAGCCGATACCCGTGCTGACCAGCGCCAAGCTTGCACAGGTCCACGTCCCCTACGACGACGGCGAGGCCGAGTACGACGACGTCACCGGCACCGACTTCGGCCAGGCCCTGCAGAACCTGAATCCCGGCGAGTGCCCCGGCGGCACCATCAAGACCGTGAAGGTCCCGCAGCGGGGCAACGTGAAGGGCCTGTGCACCACCACGCGCGCGCGTGGGCACGCGTACCGCCTCAACGACGACGAGAGCACCGGCGGTACCGGCAAGGTCTACAGCGCCCAGGGCAAGGACCTGCTCGTCTATACCGTGAACAAGGCCTCCTGGTACGAGTACATCACCGAGTGGCGGTTCTCCTCGGACGGCACCATCACCTCCCAGGTCGGCGCGACCGGCAGCCTCTCGCCGTACGACTACGACGGCGGCGACGGCCGCGGCTGGCCCATCGGCAAGGGCGACCAGGCCAAGGCCGACAGCCACGCCCACAACGTCTTCTGGCGGCTCAACTTCGGCCTGGACGGCTCCCCGAAGGCCAAGGTCGAGCAGTACGACTCCAAGGTGACCCCGCCGACGGGACAGGGCAGCCCGACGACGAAGACCACCCGCACCAAGGTCACCAAGGAGCTCGCCGGTGACCGTAAGGACATGCGCTGGTGGCGCGTGGTCAGCGGGGCAGGCAAGAACAAGGACGGCCACCCCCGTTCGTACGAGATCGTGCCCGGGGCCAGCAGCAAGCACGCCGGACGCCCCTTCACCAAGCACGACGTGTACTTCACCGAGTACAAGAAGTGCGAGCTGTACGCGAGCAACAACCCGGGGTGCCCCAACGGCACACCGAAGAGCGTCGACAAGTGGGTGAACGGTCAGTCCCTGACACACCCGGTCACCTGGGTCCACATCGGCTTCCACCACATCGCCCGTGACGAGGACCAGCAGCCCATGCCGGTCCACTGGCAGGGCTTCTCGCTGGCCGCGCGCGACGTGACCGCTATGAGTCCGCTCACTCCGCAGGACCTCGCCGACAAGAACGGCCAGCCCACGCCTACCGGTTGAGAATCCACCCTTGCCATCCGGCTGCACCGGCCGCCGCTCCCGGAGTACCCTTCCTTGATCATTGAACGGGGGAGTGCTCGGGGGAGCGGAAGGGGTGCGCTGGGTGAGCTCGGGAGGGCGGGAGCTCCCCCCTGGTGACGAGGGTCACGAGGGGGGTTCCGCGGACGGCCCGCCCGGAGCGGTGTCCTTGGCGCGGCCGATGGAGATGGGATCTCAGATCGGACCCGAACTGGACTGGGGCGCCGACGCCTGGCGCGAGGTGCGCACCCGCGCCCAGCGCGCCGGGCGGGCCTACATCTGGCTGAATCTCGTGGAGCAGCGGCTGCGCGCCGTCGTGGCCGCTGTGCTCCGCCCCATCTACGAACCCGTCCACGCCGACGACTGGGTGGTCGCCGCCGCGGGCCCCGCGGGGCAGGAGTGGGTCCAGCGGGCCGTCGCCGTACGGGAAGTGAGCCGCCGCAAGGGGTACTTGCTCGACCCGGCCGACGACAACGTCCTCAGCTTCCTCACGCTGCCCCAGCTCCGCGAGCTGATGGTGCAGCACTGGCCGTGCTTCGAGCCCTATTTCGACGACCGCCGGGACGTCGAACTCGCCCTGGACGAGCTGGAAGTCACCCGGAACGTCGTCTCCCGCAACCGCGCCCTGTCCACCGCGGTGCTCGCCCAGGCGGAGCGCGCTTCGGCGAAGCTCCTGGACATACTCGGCGCGGGCACCGACACGCCTTCCGCGCGCCGGTTGCCCGTCGACGCCGTCGAGTCCCTGGTCGGCGACCGGTACGCCGATGTGGTCGGCGTCCACTCGGACCGGGTGCGCCTGCTGCGGCAGTTCCCCGCGGAGGACATCTTCGGTGGGGCCCGCCGCCTCGACGCGATCGGGATCGGCCTGAACCTCCTGGTCCAGAACTTCTCCGGGCGCCGCCTGATCCGCCTCGCGGAGTCCGGGTGCCGGGTGCGGCTGCTCTTCCTCAACCCGGCGAGCAGTGCGGTCAAGCGCCGGGAGCGCGAACTGGGCCTGAAACGCGGTGAGCTGAGCCGCAGCGTCGAGATGAACATCCTGCACATGCGCCGGGTGCGGGCCCGCCTCCGCGATCCGGGCGCCTTCGAGATCCAGGTGTACGACGAGACGCCGCGCTTCACCGCGTATCTGGTCGACGGGGACGGCGCCGACGGCATCGCGGTCGTCCAGTCGTATCTGCGCAGGACGCGGGGGATGGAAGCGCCGGTGCTCGTGCTGCGGGGCGGCCGCCGGGTGGTGAAGGCGGACGAGCCGGACGAGAGCGGACTCTTCGAGACGTACCGGGAGGAGTTCGAACTGGCCTGGGCGGACTCGCGACCGGTCTCCTGAGCCGTCCGGGGAGCTGCCCGGGGAGCCACCCGAGGAGCCGCCCGAGGAGGCGCCCGAGACGGTAAGCGGAACGCGCACCTCGGATTGTCAGTGGCGCGTGGGATCGTGGTGGTCAATGGGGGAAAGCACCACAGAGAAGGGGGCGGCCATGGGCTGGCACCGGGAGCTGCTGATCGGGTTCGACCTGGAGACGACGGGGACGGACCCGCTCGAGGCACGCATCGTCACCGGGGCGGTGATCGAGGTCAGGGCGGGCGAGGCGCTGGGCCGCAGGGAGTGGCTCGCCGACCCGGGAGTCGAGATCCCGGCGGACGCCGTGGCGGTGCACGGCATCTCGAACGAACGCGCCGCGGCGGACGGCCGGCCGGCCGCGGAGGTCGCCGACGCGATAGCGGCCGTGCTCGTGTCGTACTGGCAGTCGGGCGTCCCGGTCGTCGCCTACAACGCGACCTTCGACCTGACCCTGCTCTCCGCCGAGCTGAACCGACACGGCCTGGCGTCCCTGCGCGAACGGCTCGGCGGCGCGGAACCGGCCCCGGTCATCGATCCGTACACCATCGACCGCTCGGTGGACCGCTATCGAAAGGGCAAGCGGAACCTCGAAGCGGTCTGCACGGAGTACGGCGTGACGCTGGAGTCGGCCCACGACGCCACATCGGACGCCCTGGCCGCGGCCCGCCTGGCCACCGCCATAGCCGACCGCCACCCCAAGGTCGCCGCCTTCGGTCCTGCGGAGCTGCACCGCCGCCAGATCGAGTGGTATGCGGAGTGGGCGGCGGACTTCCAGAAGTTCCTCCGGAAGAAGGGCGAGGCGGACGCGGTGATCGACGGCGCATGGCCCCTGCGGGACGAGGTCAGCAGTCCAAGACCGTCCGGCGTCTGAGGACCGGGTCCACTGTCAGAACGGAAACCACCGCACACCCGAGTCCCCGTCACGCAGCGAGGCGACCCGGCGGCGGAACTCGGCCAGAGCCTTCGGATTGCCGGGGGCGTGCTGTGCGACCCACGCACAGCTGGCCGTCTCCCGGGCGCCCCGAAGCACCGCGCACCCGTCCCACTCCCGTACGTCCCATCCGTACTCCGCGACGAACCCGTCGTACGCATCGGCGGGCAAGCCGTACCGATCCCGCGAGAGCGCCATCACCACGAGGTCGTGCTCCCGCAGATCGGTGGAGAACGTCTCCAGGTCCGCCAACACGGGCCCGTCCGTGCCCACCAGGACATTGCGGGGCAGGGCGTCACCGTGAATGGGCCCAGGGGCAAGACGCGGCGAAAGCGCCGAGGCTGCCGCCTCGAACCCGTCCCTGCGCTCTCGCAGATAGTCCGCGTCCTCGACATCGATCGCGGCACCGGCGAGCCGCAGCCACCGCTCGACACCACCGAGGAGTTCACGACGCGGCAGTTCGAACGACGGCGCGGGCAGTGCGTGCACGAGGCGCAGCAACGCGGCGAGGTCCCGCGGTTCGGCGGCCCGCACGGCCGACGGCAGCCGCCGCCACACCGTCACCGGATGCCCGTCCACCAGGCGAGGCTCCGGCTCGGCCGCCCGCACCGCGGGCACCCCTGACTCCTCCAGCCACCGCGCGACCCGCAACTCCCGCCGCGCACGGTCGAGAAGCTCGGGCGCCGCACGCCCGACCTTGATCACCGAATCACCGCTGCCGAACACCGCGTTCTCGCCCAGCGCGAGCAGCTCCGTGTCCCGTTCGAGACCCGCCGCGCCCAGTACGTCCCGTGCCCGCGCCTCATCCACCGATTGCCTCCCGCACCATGTGCCCCGTTCGCGGACACAGTCTCCCATTCGCACAGGCCAAGCGGCTGCGAAGGCGGCCCGTACGGCCTGCGTAGCTGCTTGACGTATCAAGATCCCATCAGCACGATGACGGGGGCCGCCTGGGCGGCCAAACCCCGATGAGCCGCCCAAAGGAGCCGATTCCGTGACATTGGCGACCGCAACGAAGCGGTCAGCGAAAGGCGCGTCCGCCCGCAGAGGCGCGGACCACGGCGCCTGGTTCCTGGTGCTTCCCGCGCTGATCCCGATCCTGATCCTGAGCGTGGGCCCGCTCCTCTACGGCATCGCGCTCGCGTTCACCGACTCCCAGTCGGGCCGCACCGAGCCGACCCAGTGGGTCGGCGCCCTCAACTTCCAGGACCTGCTGCACGACACGCTGTTCTGGGACTCCTTCCGGATCGGCCTGCTCTGGGCGTTCGGCGTCACCGTGCCGCAGTTCTTCCTCGCGCTCGGCCTCGCCCTGCTGCTCAACCAGCCGTTGCGAATGCGCTGGCTGGCACGGGCGCTCGCGATCATCCCCTGGGCGATGCCCGAGGTGGTCGTCGGCATCATGTGGCGGCTCGTCTACCACCCGGACGCGGGCGTGCTGAACGAGACGCTCTCCAACCTGGGCCTCGGGGAGGGCAAGGACTGGCTGACCGGGACGGCCACCGCCCTCTTCGCCGTCATCGTCGTCGGCGTCTGGGCCGGTATGCCGCAGACCACCGTCGCGCTGCTCGCCGGGTTGCAGAACACCCCGCGCGAGTTGCACGAGGCGGCCGAGATGGACGGCGCGGGCGCCTGGCGCCGCTTCCGCACCGTCACCTGGCCCGCGATCAAACCGATCGCTCTCGCCATCACAGCGCTCAACTTCATCTGGAACTTCAATTCCTTCGCCCTGGTCTACGTCCTCACCCAGGGCGGCCCCGGCGGCCGCACCCGCCTGCCCATGCTCTTCGCCTACGAAGAGGCCTTCCGCTACGGCCAGTTCGGATACGCCGCGGCCATGGGCTGCGTGATGGTCGCGGTGATCTCCGTGATCCTCGCCTTCTACCTGGTCGGCCGTCTGAAGGGAGGCGACGAGTCATGACGCGTACGAAGAAGTCGACACGCGCCGCGCAGTACGTGGCCCTCGCCGCCTATCTCGTCTTCCTCGCCTTCCCGTTCCTCTGGCTGATCTCCACGGCTTTCAAACCCGCACGGGAACTGGGCAGTCTGCACCCCACCTGGATTCCCAAGGACCCGACCCTCGACAACTTCCGGCAGGCCTTCGACGAGCAGCCGTTGCTCCAGGCCGCGGGCAACTCCCTGATCGCGGCGCTCAGCGCGTCCCTGATCGCGGTCGTCATCGCGACCCCCATGGCGTACGTCATGGCGCGGCACCGCAATCGCATCTCGAAGGCGGCGACGGGCTGGGTGGTGATCAGCCAGGCGTTCCCCTTCGTCCTGATCATCATCCCGCTGTTCCTGATCCTGAAGAACCTGCACCTGATCAACTCACTGCTCGGCCTGATCATGGTCTACGTGGTGTGGTCGCTGCCCTTCGCGCTGTGGATGCTCGTCGGGTACGTCCGCGCCGTGCCCACCGAACTGGAGGAGGCGGCCTCGGTCGACGGCGCGAGCAAGGTGCGTACGTTCGTCTCGGTCGTCGCGCCCCTGCTCGCCCCCGGCATCGTCGCCACGGCGATGTTCGCCTTCATCACCGCATGGAACGAGTTCTTCTTCGCGCTCGTCCTGCTCAAGACCCCGGAGAAGCAGACCTTGCCGGTCATCCTCAACCGCTTCATCGGCACCGAGGGCGTCGCGGACCTCGGGCCGCTCGCCGCGGCGGCGTTCCTCGCGACCATCCCCTCGCTCGTCATCTTCGCCATCATCCAGAAGCGGATCACGGGCGGCATGTTGGCCGGGGCGGTGAAGGCCTGATGCGCGCAGCACCACGCTTCGTGACCGCGGCCACCGCCGTCACCGCCGTCACGACCGCTCTCGCCCTGCTGCTCAGTGGTTGCAGCGGCGACTCGGGTGACGATGGCGGCAAGATCACCCTCCAATTCCAGTCCCTGGCCTGGCAGAAGGAGTCCGTCGACGCCAACAAGGCGCTCGTCAAGGAGTGGAACGCCACCCACCCCGACGTCAAAGTCGAGTACGTACAAGGGAGTTGGGACAGCGTCCACGACCAGCTGCTCACCTCCTTCGAGGGCGGCGAGGCGCCGGACATCATCCACGACGCATCGGACGACCTCGCCGACTTCGCGTACGGCGGATATCTCGCCGACATCGGCGACCTGCTCCCCGAGCGGCTCAAGTCCGACATCCCGAAGCGCAGTTGGGAGACGACGACCTTCGGGGGCAAGGTCTACGGAGTTCCCTTCCTCCAGGAGCCGCGCGTCCTGATCGCCAACGCGAAGTGGCTGAAGAAGTCGGGCGTCCGGATCCCCACGCCCGAGAAGCCGTGGAGCTGGCAGGAGTTCCGGTCGGTCACCAAGGAACTCGGCGACGGCAAGGACGGGAAGTACGGGGTGGCCTGGCCGCTCAAGGAGCCGGTGTCCGCGACGCTCAACCTCTCGCTCTCGACCGGCGGAAAGATGTTCCATCGGGGAGCGGACGGCAAGGTCGACGTCCGCTTTGACCAGGCCGACGAGATCATGCCGCGCACGGTCCACGACCAGGTGGCCAACGACAAGAGCGCGTCCAGCACGACCCTGGGCATGGGCGGCTCCGACACCCTGCCGGGCTTCTTCGGCGGCAAGTACGCGATGGTCCCGCTCGGCTTCTCCTACCGCCAGCAGATCGTCCAGCAGGCGCCCAAGGGCTTCGACTGGCAGGTCCTTCCCGCGCCCGCCGGGTCGGAGGGGCTCGCACAGGGCGTCAGCCCGCAGACCCTGTCCGTCTCCGAGGACAGCCCGCACAAGAAGGAGGCGGCCGAGTTCATCGACTTCTTCTTGCAGCCGGACAACATGGTGAAGCTGGCGCGCGGCGACTGGATGCTGCCTACTGGCGCGGAGGCCCTGAAGAATCCCGCCCTGCGGACGGAGAAGGACGACTGGGCGGCGGGGACGGCCCTTGCCGAGCATCTGCGTCCGGCGCCCGCGCAGTCCGTGCGGGGCTATCCGGAGTGGAAGGACAAGGTCGCCACCCCGGCGCTCCAGGAGTACTACAGCGGGGCGATCGGGCTCGGTGAGCTTCGCAAACGCCTCGTCAAGGACGGGAATCTGGTGCTTGCGAGGTATCAACGCTAGGCCGCCGCCGCTGCCGGGGGTTCAGTGGCGGGCCCCGTTCCCCTGCCCCGCTCGCACGAGCCCCGTCTCGTACGCGACGATGACCGCCTGCGCGCGGTCCCGGACGCCCAGCTTGGTGAAGATGCCGGTGGCGTGGTTCTTCACGGTCTGGACGCCGATCTCCATCCGCTGTGCGATCTCGGTGTTGTCGAGGCCCGCGGCGATCAGACGGAGCACGTCGACCTCACGCGGGGTGAGTCCGGCGAGGTCCGCCGTCGGCGGGTGCGAGGCCGGAGCCGGGGTCACGAACGTGGCGAGGAGCCTGGTGAGCAGCCGCGGAGCGACGACGGACTCGCCGCGGTGGACGGTGCGCAGCGCGGCCACCAGCTCCTCGGGGGAGACGTCCTTGGGCAGAAAACCCGAGGCCCCCGCCCGCAGGGCACCGACCACGTGCTCGTCCATGTCGAAGGTGCTGAGCGCGAGGACCCGGCACCGGGGCAGCTCGGCGGTCAGGCGCTCGGTGGCCTTGACCCCGTCGAGCACGGGCATCCGGATGTCCATCAGGACTACATCGGGGCGCAGTTCATGCGCCGCCGCGACGGCCTGCTCGCCGTCGCCCACCTCGCCGACGACCTCGACCGCGGGGTCCGAGAGCAGGATCAGCGACAGGCCCCGGCGCACCAGCGGCTGATCGTCCGCGATGAGCACGGTGATCCGCTCGGGCTCGCTGTTCCGCTCGGGCTCGTTCTCGGGCTCGGTGGGTGAGGTCATCTGGTCCCGTCCTTCTCGTACGTGTCTACGGGCAGCGGCACGCTCGCGGTCACCTGGAACCCGCCTTCCGCACGGCTGCCGACGTGCAGGGAACCGTCGTGCAGAGCGATACGTTCCCGCATACCCAGCAGACCGTATCCGCCGCCCTCGGCGGGTGCCTTGCCGTCACCGGCACCGTCGTCGGCCACTTCGACGGTGACGCGGTCCGGTAGATAGGCCAGCCGCACCGTGGCGCGGGCGGGGCCCGCGTGCTTGCGGGCATTGGTCAACGCCTCCTGCACGATGCGGTAAAGGGTGAGGCCGACGGTCATCGGCAGCGGGCGTGGCCGCCCGGTGACGTGGAGTTCGGCAGGCAGGCCGGCGGCGGTCGAATCGGCGACGAGCCGCTCGATGCCGTCCACTCCGGGCTGCGGCTCCGACGGCGTCTCCTCCAACGTGTCGGTGCTGCGCAGGACCCCGAGGAGCTGCCGCATCTCGTGCAGCGCGGTGCGGCCGGACTCCTCCAGGGTCACGAGCGCCTCGCGGGCCGTCTCGGGATCGCGGTCCAGGGTCGCCCTGGCCCCGCCGGACATCAGGTACATGGTGGTGATGTGGTGGGCCACGATGTCGTGGAGCTCCCGCGCGATGCGGCGCCGCTCCTCGGTCACCGCATGGTCGGCGAGGAGCTTCCGGTTGATGTCCAGCTGCCGCTGCCACTGCCGCACGGCCAGACCCACGGCGACGATGAGGCAGGGCGTGAGCAGAACGTCGGTGAGGCCCATCCCCAGGAAGGGCACATCGTTGTGCACGTACCGCACGAGCTGCACGGGCGCCGTGGCCACGACACCCAGCGCCACGGCACGCCGCCCGCTGTACCTGGCCACGGTGTAGAGCGCCACCGCGACGGCGCCGCCGTAACTGTTGGACATCGGCGAGCCCGGGTTGACGACAAGGCCCAGGTTGACGGCCGTCTGCACGGCGAGGACCGCGCCGAGCACCGGCACGGGGTGATGGCGCCTGAAGAGCAGCGGGAGCACGGAGACGGCGACCAGCAGGACACCGAGCACGGTGACGGGCGCCCCCGGGCCCTCCTCGCCCGGCGCGAGGTACGCCAGCACGTCGAGCCCCACCGCGACGAGGGCGACCGTCACATCACCCGGCGTCGGCCGCGCTCCGCCCGTGGGCGGTACCGGAGGGAAGAAGTCGCGTCCCATCCGGGCGCCTCCAAAATCGAGCAGATCGAGCAGATCGAGCAGATCGAGCGTCTTTCCTGCCCCATTACATCCCGGCCCGCCGGGCCATGAATGCCCGCAGGGGCGGTTTTCCCACCCCGTACTGGAGTACTGCCCGCGGTGAAGTACCGGACCAGGGTCAGGGGTGCGTCCCCTTCCGGCGGCCGACGCTCTCAAGGGGCTTCGCGTGATGACCTATTGGCATGATCCGCAAGCTGACCTCTTTCTCCACCCGGCATCGATGGCTGACCATCGTCGTCTGGACCATCCTCGGAGCGGCACTGTCGTTCGTGGGGAAAGCGATGATGTACGACGTCACCGACTCCCAGGCCGGGGATTTCCTGCCCAAGAAATACGACTCAGCGGTGGCGCTGCGTATAGCCGAGGACGAATTCGGCACCAAGCCCGACCCCAACGCCCTGACCGTGCTCGTCGCCAGGGACGACGGCGGCCGGCTCACGGCGGGCGACCAGCGGCGGATCACCGCCACGGCGGACGGCCTCGGCCGGGAGCGGATCGTCGCGCCGAAACCCGAACAGCTCATGAAGGACCACTCCCAGACCCCGCGGGTATCGCCGGGCGCCGTAGCCCCGGACAAGAGTTTCCGGCTCCTGACCGTGTCGCTCGACGGAAATCCCAACGACCCCGGTCTGCAGGACGTCTACAAGGAATTCCGCGACACAGCGAAGGATGAATTCACCGCCGCCGACCTACGTGTGGGATTCACCGGCGGAATAGCCTCCACGGTGGACAACGCGGAGGCCGAGGAGACCACGGGGAAAGTCGTCGGCAGCCTGACGATGGGCCTCATCGTCCTGCTGAACGTGCTGGTGTTCCGCAGCCTGGCGGCAGCGTTCGTGCCGCTGATCGCGGTGGCGCTGATCGGAGGTGTCGCCTCCGGAGCGGTGGTCGGTGCGGCGAAGCTCTTCGGTATCACCCTCGACCCGTCCACTCCCTCGCTGATCGGTGTCGTACTCCTGGGCATCGGCATCGACTACTTCCTCTTCCTGATGTTCCGGTTCAGAGAGCAGCTGCGTAACCATCCCGAGCAGAACGCCCGGACGGCCGCGGCCGAGACGACCGGGCGGGTGGGCAGCGCGATCACGTCCGCGGCGCTGACGATCGTGGCGGCCTTCGCGACCCTCGGCCTCGCGAGCTTCGGGCAGTTCCGGGTCCTCGGCCCCGCGATCGCGATCTCCGTACTCGTGATGCTCCTCGCCAGCCTCACGCTGATGCCCGCCCTGCTGGCCCTGCTCGGCTGCGGCATGTTCTGGCCCGCGCGTGCCTGGAAGAAGGAGCGCACCGACGGGATCAGCGCACGCCTGGGGCACGCGGTGAGCGCCCGGCCCGTGCGGTACGCCCTCGGCAGCCTGGTTCTGCTCGGCGCCCTGGGCGCGGGCGCGATCGGCATGAAGATGAGTTACGACCAGCAGGGCCTGCCCGAGACGGCCGCGGTCAGGACGGCCGAGCAGATCTCCCGCAGCCTGCCCGCCGGTGTGTCCGACCCGCACAGCGTGTACGTACGGAGCACGAACGGCACTGACATCAAGGCGAGTTCACTCACCGGGATGACCCACGGCCTCGGCAAGGCGGAGGGCGTCGGGAAGGTGGGCGAGCCAGTGCTCAGCAAGGACCGCAAGGCCGCGCGGGTCGATCTGTTCCTGAGCGTCAAGTCCGATACGCAGAAGGCGCGCGACTTGGTCGCCGGGCCCGTCAGGGACACGGCGGCGCGCACCGCCCCGCAGGGCACCGAGGCGTATGTCACGGGAACGGCCGCCGTCTTCGCCGACATCTCGACGGCCGTGGAGAAGGACCTGCGCCTGGTGTTCCCGGTGGCGGCCCTGCTGATCGCGGTGATCCTCTTCCTGCTGCTTCGCTCCCTGCTGGCGCCGGTCGTGCTGCTGATCGCCGTGGGGCTCGGGTTCGTGGCCACCCTCGGCGCGAGCACGCTGGTCTTCCAGCACGGCCTCGACAGGACCGGGGTCTCGTTCACGCTGCCCCTGGTGCTCTTCCTCTTCGTCGTCGCCCTCGGCACCGACTACAACATCCTGATCACCGACCGGATCAGGGAGGAGATGGAGAAGCCTGTCCCCGCCAGGCACGCGGTGGCCGAGGCGGTGCGGCACACCGCGCCGGCCGTCGCCACGGCCGGGATCGTGCTCGCGGGGTCGTTCGCCAGCCTGGCCGCGAGCCCCGCGACCCAGGAGATCGGCTTCGCCACCGGCCTCGGGATCATCCTGTCCTCGCTCGTGCTCTCCCTCGTGCTCGTGCCCGCCCTTGCCGCGATCCTCGGCCGCGGGCTGTGGTGGCCGCGCAGGTCGAGCCGGACGCGGGGCCGCCACCACACGCCGGACGGGCCGTCGGCCCCCGAGCGGCACCAGCCGTACGCGGCTGATCCGGCGTACGCCGAACACCGGCTGACCCGCTGACCCGCTGACCAGGTGACCCGGTGACCGATGCCCCCGCGTACGCATCTGTACGCGGGGGCATCGTCTGTCACGTGGGCGGGAGTCGCCGCCGGTAGGTAGGCGGGGCCGCTCCTGTCACACCGCCACCGACTCCTCCATCTCCTCCTCCATCTCCTCCTCCTGCACCTGCTCCTGCTCCTCCCGAGTGGCGGCAGGCGCGGCCGTGGCCACCGCCCCGCTGCTCCTCTCGCGCCGCTCCCACAGCGCCGCGACCCCGGTGAGCACCACGCCGACGAGCAGCCAGGCCCCCAGCGTCCACACATGCGACGCGAGGCCGTGACCGCCGAAGTAGAGGTGGCTGCGAATGCCCTCGACGAATCCGGCGCCGTTCCAGAAGGCGTGCAGCGAGCCGAAGAAGCCGTTCTGCAGCTCCGGGCGGAACAAGCCGCCGGACGACGTGAAGTTGAGCATCACGAAGAGGACCATCATCGCCAGCGTCGTCCAGCGCTTCAGGAACGTATGCAGTCCGACGCCGATGAAGAGGATGCCGGCCGCGTACAGCCAGGCCATCGCCCATACGCCCCACAGGCCTTGATGCACCAGGTGGAAGACGGGCCCGGCGAGCGCGGCGCCGATCAGACTGACGGCGAACGAGACACCGACGACAAGACCCGCGCGAGCCCGCATCCGCATCCCGGCCCCCGCCGCGCCGAGCACCGCGACGGACGCGTACGAGCCGATGCTCACCGCGACGAGGAGGAAGAACAGGCCCTGCCCCGTGGGGTCGTCGCTGACCGTCGGCGTGACGTCGGTGACCTTCAGGGGCGCGCCCTGCCCGGCCGCGACCGGCGTGAAGATCTTCTCGACCGCCATGGCGCTCATGTCGGAGCCCGCGGTGGCCACGATCACCTCGGGCGTCTTGGCGTCGGGGAGGTAGGCCCCGGATATGTCCATCGACTTGAGCTCGTCGACCGCCTGCGCGCGTGAGCCGACGGTGCGTACGTCGAGGGCGTCGCCCGCCTTGTCCTTGATGGTCTGCGCGAGGGCCTGCGTCTGCTCGCCCGAGCCGACGACGGCGATCGGCATGTCGTGCGGCTCCGGCGTGACGAACGCGCCCAGGTAGGCGAGGCCCATGCCCAGGCACATCAGCAGGGGCGTCACCAGGTGGAGGAGGACGTGGCGGAGCGGGCCACCCGGCCCGGGGGCGGGTGCCGGGCCGGCAGATGCCTTGTGGGCGGGCGCCGAGGTGGCGGTCATCGGAGGGCCTCTCGCGGTAGTCGATGTCGATAGTTGGCTTATACACTCAATCTCGGTGTTGTACTCTACAACCATTCGTGGAGAGGGAGAAATCGTGGCCGACCGAGACGGGTCCATCGAGATCATTCAGCGGGAGATGACGGCGTTCGCCCGACGGGCCCGCGCCACCGCCGCGCGGATGCACCCGGAGCTTTCGCTCGTGTCGTACACGCTGCTCAGTCACCTGGAGTACCAGGGCGGCTGCCGGGCCACGGACCTGGCGGCGCACTACACGCTGGACAAGTCCACGATCAGCAGGCAGGTGGGCGCGCTGGAGAAGGCGGGCCTTGTGGAGCGTCGCCTCGACCCGGCCGATCACCGGGTGCATGTGCTGCACCTCACCGACCGGGGCGTGGAGGTGCTCGAGCAGGTCACCGACGCGCGGCGGGTCGCGTTCCAGGAGCGGCTCACGGGGTGGAGCGGACCGGACCTGGAGAAGTTCGCCGAGTGCCTGCTGCGCTACAACGACGCCGCCTCGCGCGATGGCCTGGATCTGGACCCGGGGTTCGAGCAAAGAGCCTGAGGCGGACGGCTAGCCCTGACGAAGGGGGAAGCGTGGCCGTGAAAAGGTTGCACGAGACGTCTCGTCTCGTTTAAGGTTCCGGCATGACCACACGACAGCGTGCCCATATCGCCATGTTCTCCATCGCAGCCCACGGGCACGTCAACCCGAGCCTCGAAGTGATCCGCGAGCTCGTCGCCCGTGGCCACCGCGTCACCTACGCGATCCCGCAGCTCTTCGCCGAGAAGGTCGCCGAGACCGGAGCCGAGCCGGTCCCCTTCACGACGACGCTGCCGGGCCCGGACGACGACCCCGAGGCCTGGGGGACCGAACTGATCGACAACATCGAGCCGTTCCTCACCGAGGGCATCGAGACGCTGCCCCAGCTGGCGGCGGCGTACGAAGGTGATGAGCCGGACCTCGTCCTGTACGACATCACCTCATACCTCGCACGCGTCCTCGCCCGCCGCTGGGGCGTGCCCGAGATCTCGCTCTCGCCGAACCTGGTGGCCTGGGACGGGTACGAGGAGGAGGTCGCCGAGCCCATGTTCGCCGAGCTGAAGGCGTCCGAGCGCGGTCAGGCCTACTATGCGCGCTTCCATGCCTGGCTCGAGGAGAACGGGGTCACCCAGCACCCCGATCCCTTCATGGGCCGCCCGCCCCGCTCGCTCGTCCTGATCCCCAAGGCGTTCCAGCCGAACGCCGACCGGGTCGACGAGACGGTGCACACATTCGTCGGCGCCTGTCAGGGCGACCGTGCGGCACAGGGGGACTGGCAGCGTCCTGCCGACGCGGAGAAGGTGCTCCTCGTCTCGCTCGGCTCGTCGTTCACCAAGCAGCCCGGCTTCTACCGGGAGTGCATCAAGGCGTTCGGGGATCTGCCGGGCTGGCATGTGGTGCTTCAGGTCGGCAAGCACGTCGAGGCGGGTGAACTGGGCGACATCCCCGGGAACGTGGAGGTCCACCAGTGGGTGCCGCAGCTCGCGGTCCTCAAGCAGGCCGACGCCTTCATCACGCACGCCGGTGCGGGCGGCAGCCAGGAGGGTCTCGCCACCGGGACGCCGATGGTCGCGGTGCCGCAGGCCGTCGACCAGTTCGGCAACGCGGACATGCTCCAGGGGATCGGGGTGGCCCGGCACGTCCCGATGGAGGAGGCCACGGCGCGGACGCTGCGGGAGGCGGTTCTCGGCCTGGTCGGTGACCCGGAGGTGGCGCGCCGCCTTGCCGAGGTGCGGGCCGGTATGGCGGGGGAGGGCGGCACGAAGATGGCCGCTGACCTGATCGAGGAGGAGCTCGCGAAGGCGGCGGGGCGGGCCGGGGCGTGACGCTCCGTGATGCGGTTCCGGTAACGCCCCGTGATGCGTTTCGGTAACGCCCCGGTCATTCGGTAACGCTCAGGTAACGCAGGGGGGTTCTGGCATGGCTATCGACTCGCCCTGAAAGGTTGACCGTTACCCCCGGTCAAAGGTTGCACAGTCAGGTTCTTGTTCCTTGAACCAATCCCTTCTTAGCGTGAGGTGAACGTTCCGCGAACGCCAGGAAGTTGACCCATGCGACGAGACATACCGCCCCTCGACGAGGTGCGCCGCATCACCCAGAAGAAGCGCGATGCGTGGTGGACCGTGATCCTTGTCGACCCGGTCGCCACGCCGCTCGTGCGCTGGACGGCGATGCGGACCCGCATCACGCCCAACCAGATCACCGTGGGCGCCTTCTTGCTGGGGCTCGTCTCCGCGGCATTCTTCGCGCTCGGCGACTGGCAGTGGCTGGTCGCCGGCGCCGTCGTCTACCACCTCAGCTTCATCCTCGACTGTATGGACGGCAAGGTCGCCCGCCTCACCGGCACCGGTTCGGTGTTCGGCGCGTGGCTGGACTTCGTCTTCGACCGGATTCGCGTGATGGCGTGTGCGGTGGCCCTCATGGGCGGCCAGTTCCAGCGCACGGGGAACGAGTTCTACATCTGGGCCGCGGTCGCCGTGGTCGGCCTCGACACGCTGCGGTACATCAACTCCCTTGAGATCTTCAAGATCCGGCACTCCATGCGGAAGCAGATCAAGGTGCGGATGAGGGCCGCCCGGCGGGCCGAGAACGAGGCCGAGCTCGCCTTCATGGAGGACCTGCTGCGGGACAACCCCGAGGCCGACATCGAGCAGGACATGCAGAAGACGCGGTCCGAGGCCGGGGTCCCTGAAGCCCCCGAGGCGCCGGACGCCGTCCCTGCCGCCAAGCGGCAGGTGATCGACCTGCACCAGGAGTTCCGCCACAAGTTCCCCGCGTACCTGCGGGCGCGGTCCTTCCTGCTGCGGCATCGGATCCGTACGCACCTGGTGAGCGGCATCGAATTCCAGATGGGCGTCTTCATGGTCGGCCCGCTGTTCGACGTGGTGCTGCCCGCGACGGTCGTCTCCGGGGCGCTGCTCCTTGTCTTCGAGCTGGCCATCATCTACAAGCTGCTGCTGTCCACGCGGGACTTCACCCGGACGATCGACTCGTTCGAGGAGCGGAAGCTGATGGCTGCGGCATAGAAGGCCGGCGGCGCCGACCGATGAGTTTCTCCGTGCCCCGCAGTCAGACAGGCTGTAGGTAAGTGAGGAACACGAGAACACTTGGGAGACCCTCGATGCGCACTCTGATCAGCACCGCCTTCGTCTCGCTCGACGGCGTCGTGGAGGCCCCGGGCGGCGAGCCGGGTTACCGGAACTCGGGATGGACCTTCAAGGACATGGAGTTCCTCCCGGAGGCTTTCGAGATCAAGGGCCGGGAGCAGCAGGAGGCCACGGCGATGCTGTTCGGCCGGACCAGCTATGAGGCGTTCAGCCCGGTCTGGCCGGACATGGATGAGTTCGCCGACTACAAGCCGATGCCGAAGTACATCGTCTCCACCACCCTCACCGAGGACGGCCTGGTCTCGGGCTGGGGCGAGCAGACGATCCTGCGCTCCCTCGACGACGTCGCCGCACTGAAGGAGACCGAGGGCGGCCCGATCATCATGCACGGCAGCGCCACCCTCAACCGGAATCTCTCGGACGCCGGTCTGATCGACCGATACCACCTGCTCGTTTTCCCGCTGCTTCTCGGCGCGGGCAAGCGTCTGTTCAGCGAGACGGACAAGGACACCCAGAAGCTGAAGCTCGTCGAGCACGAGGCGTACGCCAACGGCCTCCAGATGAACGTCTTCGACGTCGTGCGCTGACGTCGTGCGCTGACGTCATGCGCTGACGAAGCTGCCGCGCCGAAACGGCCTGGGCCGGACTGGGGTTCTCCCCCAGTCCGGCCCAGGCCGTCGTTTCAGGTCGACCCGCCCGACCATCACAAGCCCCTTACATCTATGCGGACTTGAGGGGGTTGGGCTGTGCGATGTCCGATCTGGCGGCGGGGGCCCGTTTTGTTATTACAGAACCTTGTTGAACAAGTCACAGGTGTATGTAGGTATTGATCTGCGCGCGTCAATCAGACATGGTTTCGTCCCAGTGCCCGGAGATCTTCCGGATCTCCGGGGTCGTTGCAGTGAAGTTTTGAAAACCCCCACATCCCCCCCACATCACCACGAGGAGACCCCTCTTCATGGCTACACACAAGCGTGCACGCTCGGTGAAGCTCGTCTCGGCGATAGCCGCGACCGCCACCGCCGTCGGCGTCACTGTCTTCGCCACCTCGTTCGCCGGTGCGGCAACCCCCGCCGAGGGCAAGGTCTACGGAGCCGACGCCAAGGGTGCCGTCTCCGGCAGCTACATCGTCATGCTGGACAAGACGACCGACAAGGGCGCCAAGTCCGACCTGGCAGAGGAGTACGGCGGCTCGCTCAAGCGCAACTACTCCTCCGCGATCAACGGCTTCTCCGCCAAGGGCCTGAGCGAGACCGAGGCCAAGCAGCTGGCCGCCGACCCGGCCGTGGGCAAGGTCGTCCAGTCGAAGAAGTTCTCCATCGACGCCACCCAGGACAACCCGCCGTCGTGGGGTCTCGACCGCATCGACCAGGCGGACACCGCGGGCGACAAGAAGTACACGTACCCGGACGCCGCCGGTGAGGGCGCCACGGCGTACGTCATCGACACCGGTGTCCGCATCAGCCACAAGGACTTCGGCGGTCGCGCCACGTCCGGCTTCGACGCCGTCGACAACGACGACAGCGCGGACGACGGCAACGGCCACGGCACGCACGTCGCCGGCACCATCGCCGGTGAGGCGCACGGTGTCGCCAAGAAGGCGAAGATCGTCGCGGTCCGCGTCCTGGACGACCAGGGCTCCGGCACCACCGAGCAGGTCGTCGCGGGCATCGACTGGGTCACCAAGAACCACAAGGGCCCGTCGGTCGCCAACATGAGCCTCGGCGGCGGCGCCGACGAGGCGCTCGACGCGGCGGTCCAGAAGGCGATCGCCTCGGGCGTCACCTTCGCGGTCGCGGCGGGCAACGAGTCGGCCGACGCGTCCCAGGGCTCCCCGGCCCGCGTGAAGGAGGCCATCACGGTCGCCTCCTCCACCAAGGACGACGAGCAGTCGGACTTCTCCAACTTCGGCAAGATCGTCGACATCTACGCCCCCGGCTCGGACATCACGTCCGACTGGAACACCGACGACAACGCCACCAAGACCATCTCCGGTACGTCGATGGCGACCCCGCACGTCGTGGGCGCTGCCGCCGTCTACCTCGGTGCCAACCCGGACGCCAAGCCGGACGCCGTGTCGAAGGCGCTCACGGACGGTGCGACCCCGGACAAGATCTCGAACCCGAGCGAGGGCACGCCCAACAAGCTGCTCAAGGTCGGCGAGTAGCACCTACTGACCGGCGGCCGCCGCGCCCACCCCCACGGGGCGCGGCGGTCGTCCTATGGTGTGCTGATGACGGTCAAGGCATACGCGGCGCTCCTCCGCGGCATCAACGTGGGCGGCAAGAGAATGCTGCCGATGGGGGAGTTGCGTACGCTGCTCGCCGGGCTCGGGTTCGGCGACGTACGCACCCATCTGCAGAGCGGCAACGCGGTCTTCACCGCGGAGGCAGCCGACGAGGACACTCTGGCCGCGCGGGTGAGCGAGGCCATCGAGCGGCACTTCGGCTTCACGGTGGACGTCCTGGTGCGCGACGGCGCGTATCTGAAGGCCGTCGCCGACGCCTGCCCCTTCCCTGCGTCCGCGCTCGAAGGCAAGCAGCTGCACGTCACGTACTTCTCAGAGCCCGTCGACGCGTCCAGGCTCGACAAGATCGACCCGGCGGCATTCCTCCCCGAGGAGTTCAGGCTCGGCGACCGAGCGCTCTACCTCTACGCCCCGGACGGCATGGGCCGCTCCAAACTGGGCGAGGTCCTCTCCCGTCCCGCCCTGTTCAAGGGCGTCATCGCCACATCGCGCAACTGGAACACCGTGGCCAAGCTGGTGGAACTGACGGAGGAACCCGACCGTGGCTGACCGCACGCCCGCCGTCGAGGCGGCCATCGAGGCGGAGCTTCGCCTGCTCGCCCCCGAGGTCCGTACGTCGCCCGAGCTGCTCGGGGGACTGCTGCATCCGGAGTTCACCGAGTTCGGCGCGTCGGGCACCCGATGGGACCGCGCGTCGATCATCACGGCGCTGACCGAGAACCCGGGCCGGTCGGGGCGCCCGATCATGACCTCCCGGATGCGCGGCGTCCAGCTGGCCGACGACGTCGTGCACCTCACCTTCGACACGGACAGCAACAGCCGCCTCGCGCACCGCAGTTCGCTGTGGAGGCGGTACGAGGGCGAATGGCTGCTCTGGTTCCACCAAGGGACGCCGTTCAGTGTGGAAAGCCCGTCAGAAGCCTGATCTGCCCGTCTTCCCGGTGTGATGTGCGAGGCTCGGCTCCATGCGCTACATCATCATCGGAGCAGGAGCGATCGGCGGCACCGTGGGCGGGCGCCTGGCCGAGAGCGGACATGACGTGGTTCTCGTCGCGCGCGGCGCGCACTACGAGGCGGTGCGGGAGCACGGCCTTCGGGTCAGGACGGCGGACGGGGCGCGCACGCACCGGCTGCCCGTGGTCCGAACGCCCGACGAACTGGGCGAGTTGGCGACGGACGACGTGCTGCTCCTCGCCGTCAAGACGCAGGACTGCGCGGCGGCCGTCGACGCCTGGAGCGCCCGCCCGGTGGCGGGCGGCGGTACGGCGGGCGAGCACCTCCCGCTGGTCTGCGCGCAGAACGGCGTGGAGAGCGAGCGCATCGCGCTGCGCCGCTTCCGGCGTGTGTACGGGATGTGCGTCTGGCTGCCCGCGACCCATGTCGAGCCCGGCTCGGTCTCCGCGGCGGGTGCCCCCTACACGGGCATCCTGCACATCGGCCGCTACCCGAAAGGCACGGACGACACCGCCCGTCTCATCTCCGCCGACCTGGAGAAGTCGAAGCTGCTCTCGCCCGTCGCGGCGGACGTGATGCGCTGGAAGTACGGCAAGCTGCTCGCCAACCTGGCCAACTCCATCGAGGCGGTCACGGGCGTCCTCTCCGGCAACGAGGCCATCGCGCTCTACCGGCAGGCCCGCGCGGAGGGCGAGGCGGTGCTCGCCGCCGCCGGCATCGATGCGGCGGGCGAGCAGGAGCAGAAGGAGACCCGCGGCGATCACGTCAGGTTCGAGCCCTTCGACGGCTCCGAGCGCGGCGGCGGCTCGTCCTGGCAGAGCCTGAGCAGGGGCACGGGCACCATCGAGGCGGACTACCTCAACGGCGAGATCGCGCTGCTCGGCCGCCTGCACGGGGTGCCGACGCCGGTGAACGACGCCTTGCAGGGCGTGGCGAACGCGTTCGCGCGGGAGCGGCGCGATGCGGGGTCGATGCCGGTGGGCGAACTCCTCGGCCTGGTGGAGAAGGCGTCGGAAGTGGCCCACTAGAGGGGAGGTCGAATGGACCAGGAGCGTGCGCCATTCGCCCATAGAGTCGGTGCCATGACGACGACCGAAGATGGCTCGAAGACTCCGTACGAGACCGGCTCCCGGACCCGCATCGACTTCTACTTCGACCCGGCCTGCCCCTTCGCCTGGATCACCTCCCGCTGGCTCCTGGAGGTCGAGCAAGTCCGCGATCTCGACCTCCGCTTCCATGTGATGAGCCTCTACCTCCACAACATCGACAACGAACTGCCCGACTGGTACCGAGAGTTGGTCGACAAGTCGATCCGCCCGGTCCGCGTCGCCGCCGCGGCGGCGCAGCAGCTCGGCGAGGAAGTCCTGAGGGACCTCTACACGGCCTTCGGCACCCGCATCCACCAGGCCAAGAACGAGGACTTCGACCAGGTCATCGCCGAGTCCCTGGCCGAGACCGGCCTGCCCGCCGCCCTCGCGGACGCCGCGCACGACCCGGCGTACGACGACGTGGTGCGCCGCAGTCACGACGCGGGCAAGGATCCCGCAGAGGGCGAGGCGGGCGCCTATGTCGGCACGCCGACGATCCACGTCGACGGCACCGTCTGGTTCGGCCCGGTCCTCCGGGCGATTCCGCGCGGCGAGGATGCGACGCGGCTCTTCGACAGCTTCCGGGTCCTCGCGAACCACCCGGACCTCTTCGAGCTGAAGCGCACCCGGACCGGAGGCCTCGACTTCAGCTGATCACTGAGGTCATGAGGAGCGTGGTGCGGCCGTTGTCCTCCGCGACCTCGCGGCCCTGCGTGTAGCCGAGGCGCTTGAGGACGGCGAGGGACGCGGTGTTCTCCGTGTCCACGGTCGCGTGCACATGGGACAGGGCCAAGGTCTCATGGCCGTACGAGGTGAGCAGCCGGGCCAGTTCCGTGCCGAGGCCGATGCCCCAGCTGTCCTGCCGCAGCCCGATGACGATCTCGTGGCCGTCGAGCCAGGTCTCCGGCGACGGCTTTATCTCCGCGTGCCCGACATAGCGCCCCTCGTGCCGCACCGCCCAGACCGGGAACTGGCTCTCCCCGTACACGAGCCCGAACATCCGCCGGAACAGCGCGTGGGTCTGCTCCACGCTCTGCATCCCGTCCCCGAACCAGCGGCCCACGGCCTCGTCCTGGAGGAGTGTCACGAACCGCTCCTCGTCGGCGGCGACATAGGGCGACAGACGCAGGCGCTCGGATCGGAGTACGGGGGTCATCGGGGTGACGCTAGGGGTACGAACGGCGGTGGGGCAAGGGGATTCGTAGGAGCGCCGCTGCCAAGCCCTGCCCTGCCGCCGTCACCGGTGCGTCACCGATGCCGCTGGGCCGGTTCATCCCGTGGGCCGTGGCAGTCCGATCGGATTGGGGAAGGGGAGCACCTCGGCGGCGAGGATCTGCCGTACGGGGTGGTCGAGGGCGGCCAGCAGCGTGTCCGCGTCCCGCGCGCCGAGCGGGCGGAGCAGCCGTGCCGCGAGGCGGTCCGTGGCGTCCTCGATCAACTCCCGTTCGGTGCAGCCGCGTTCGGTGATGTGCCCGTCCGCGTCCACCAGGCCGCGGGCATGTAGCCGGTCCACCGCCTGCGCCCACTCCTCCTCGGTCCAGCCCCTGTCCTGGCGGATGGTGTCGCGGTCGACGCGGCCCGTGGCGGCGGCGAGCACCAGTGCCTGGCAGGCGTCCAGGCCGTGGTCGGCGAGCGCCGCGACATGGGCGTCGCCCCTGAACTCGCGTACACAGGTGGCCAGTTGCCACACGTGCTGCACCGGGTCGGACCGCTCGCTCGCCTCGCGGTTGGCGGTGAACAGGGGGCGGGCCAGTGACGGGGCGTCCTCGACCATCGACGCGAGGGGCGCGCGGAGTTCCCTCGCCCGGTCGTCGATGTCCGGGACGAGGGACCGCAGAGCACGTGCCGTGTACACCGCGCGCTCCTCGACGATCCGGCCGGGGGACGCGTACTGCCAGGCCGCGGGGAGGGCCCGCGCCACCATGCCGGGGGCGAAGACGCCGAGCGCGGCCGTCGCCGCGCCGGACTCGACCGGGCCCATGGGAGCCGTGCGGGCCGCGAAATAGCCCATCCAGAAGCCCTTGAGCCCGAGCGCTCTGCCCAGATCTCGGCAGCGCTCCTCGAAGTAGATCACTGCGTGCAGGGGCTCGGTCCGCAGCCAGAGCGTCCGGGATCTGGTGAGGGTCATGACCCCACAAACTAGGCCAGCACGGGAACCCGCGCCACCCGCCCGACCGCACGGGCCCCGGTACATGTCTCGGCACATGCCTCGTCGTAGCGCTGCACGAGGAGCCGGGCGACCTCCGGTGCGGGGCCGAGGACTTGGGCCGTCACGTCCGCTTCGGCGGCGCCCCGCGCGATCCGGTCGGGCAGGAAGCCGGGTGCGATGACGTACGGCGCGACCGCCACCCTGCGCACGCCCAGATCGCGCAGTTCCCGCACGGCGTCCTCCGTGCGGGGCAGAGATGCGGAGGCGAACGCAGGCCGCACGGCGCACCAACCGGTGTGCCGCCACTCCCGCGCGATTTCAGCGATCACTGCGATCGCCTCCGGGTCGGTGGACCCCGCCGAGGCCAGCACGACCCCGGTCGAGGACTTGTCGGCGGGGGTGAGCCCCGCCTCGTACAACCGCTGGTCCAGAGCGGTCAGGAGCAGCGGGGACGGGCCGAGCACCGCCGCCTGCCGGATGCGCAGGCGCGACGGTGCTGCACGCAGGACCGCCGGGACGTCCGACTTCGCGTGGAACGCCCGCGTGAGGAGCAGGGGGAGTGCGATCACGTCGCGCACTCCCTCGGCGTCCAGGGACTCGAGCACCTCGGGCGCCGACGGCGAGTTGAAGTCCAGGAAGCCCGTCTCCACCCGCAGTCCCGGCCGCAGCGCCCGCACCCGTCGCACCAGGGCATGCACCGTCGCGGCATGTCGCGGATCGCGGCTGCCGTGTGCGACGACGAAGAGTACGGGGCGGGGGTTCATGGTGGCGGGCCTCAGCTCTTCACGAGAAGGCCGCGGCTGCGCAGGACGCGCCGCTCGAGGGGGCTGAAGATGAGCAGGTCGATGGCGATGCCGACGACGAGGATCAGCAGGATCGCCAGGAACACCTGCGACATGCTGCTGTTGGTGCGGCCCGCCTCCAGGAGCTGGCCGAGCCCCATGCCCAGGTCCGGCGACTGCGCGATGATCTCCGCGGCCATGAGCGAGCGCCACGAGAACGCCCAGCCCTGCTTCAGACCCGCCAGATAACCGGGCAGCGCCGCCGGCATCACGATGTGCCAGGTGTGGCGCAGACCTGTCGCGCCCAGTGTGCGGCCCGCCCGCAGGAACAGCGGCGGCACCTGGTCGACGCCCGCGACAAGGCCGTTGGCGATCGAGGGGACCGCGCCGAGCAGGATCACCGCGTACATCATCTGGTCGTTGAGCCCGAGCCAGATCACGGCAGGCGGCACCCACGCCACGGACGGCAGCGACTGCAGACCGGACAGGATGGGCCCGATGGCCGCGCGCACGAAGCGGACCCTGGCCACGATCAGGCCGAGCGGCGTGCCGATCACCAGCGCCATCAGGAAGCCGAGCAGTCCGCGCGAGACGGACGTCCAGATGTACTCCAGGAGCGTGCCTTGCAGCCAGGCGTCCTCCACCTCGTGCCAGACGGCGGAGGGCGAAGGCAGCTTGTAGGCGTCGGTGACCTTCGCCGACACCAGGATCTGCCACACCACCAGGACAAGCACGACGGCGACCACCGGCGGCAGGATCTTCTGGACGAAGGTCTGCCGGAACGGCGTACGACGGGTCGTCCGGACCGCGTCCAGAGCGTCGAGGCCCGCCTCCAGGCCGGCCAGGTCCTGGCTGCTGTCCTTGACGACTGAGGTGCTGCTCTCAGTGCTGGCCATGTCGGCGGATCTCCCCACGCAGTTGTTCGGTGATCTCGACGGACAGTTCCGCCACGGCGGAGTCCTCGATGCGGCGCGGGTGGGGGATGTCCACCCGCCACTCGTGCGCCACGCGGCCGGGACGCGACGAGAGGAGCACGACGCGTTCGGCGAGGCGCACGGCCTCGCGCACGTTGTGCGTGACGAAGAGGACGGAGACGTTGGTCTCGCGCCAGATGCGGGTCAGTTCGTCGTGCAGGACGTCACGCGTGATCGCGTCGAGCGCCGCGAACGGCTCGTCCATCAACAGGATCTTGCTGTCCTGCGCGAGCGCGCGGGCAAGCGCCACACGCTGGCGCATACCGCCGGACAGCTCGTGCACCCGCTTGCCGTGCGCCCCTTGGAGACGTACGAGACCGAGGAGCTCCTCGGCCCGCTCGCGCCGCTCGGCCTTCGCGACGCCCCGCAGCTTCAGGGCGAGCTCGATGTTCTTGCCCGCGGTCAGCCAGGGAAAGAGCGCGTGTTCCTGGAACATCAGGGCCGGGCGGCCGTCGGTCGCGATGGCGCCCGCCGACGGCTCGTCGAGCCCGGCCACCAGGTTGAGCAGCGTCGACTTGCCGCAGCCCGAGGCTCCCAGGAGAGTGACGAACTCGCCGGGAGCGACATCGAGCGTGATGTCGTCCAGGACGAGCTGCTGCCCGGCGGGTGTGGCGAAGGACTTCGAGACGTGCTCGATCCGGGCTGCGTGCGGGGCGGCCGTGATGTCTTCCGCCGCCTTGGCGAGGGTCGTCGTCGCCATGGTCGTCACCTCCTGGGAACTGATCCGGTTTCCGGGGTTACTTGACGCCGAGACCGGCGTCGTCGACCGCGGGCTCACCCTCGGCCTTGAGGACCTTGTTCAGCGGCTTCAGGTCGTAGATGCCCTTGAGGTCGGGCCTGCTCAGGAGGCCCGCCTTGACCGCGTGCTTCGCCTCGGTGTCGAGCGTGGCGGCGAGCGGGTCGTTCGTGGTCTGGATGGACTTCCACGCCGGGTCGATGACCTGGGCGGGCAGCGCCTTGCCGGACGCCTCCTTGAGGGCGGCGTTGGCGGAGGCCTTCGCCTTGTCAGGGTTGTCCTTGATCCACTTGTTGGTCTTCACCGAACCGCGAAGTACGGCCTCGACGACCTTCGGGTGCTCCTTGAGGAACGACTGCGACACGATGATGTTCGTGATCACGAACTTCTTGTCCGGCCACAGGTCCGACTCGTCGAGGATCACCTTGCCGCCCTCGGCGACCAGCTTCGACGCGGTCGGCTCCGGGACCCAGGCGCCGTCGATCGAACCGGACTTGTAGGCGTCCGGGGTGATCTTGTTGTCGGTGCGGACCACCGACACATCGCCCTTGCCGCTCTCCGCGTCGACCTTCCAGCCCTTCTCCGCGGCCCAGTTGAGGAAGGCCACGTCTTGGGTGTTGCCGAGCTGCGGAGTCGCGATCTTCTTGCCCTTGACGTCGTCCAGGGACTTGATCTTCTTCGGGTCGACCACCAGCTTCACGCCGCCGGACGCCGAACCGCCGATGACGCGCAGGTTCTTGCCCTGGGACTTGGTGTAGCCGTTGATGGCGGGCGACGGGCCGATCCAGCCGATGTCGATGGACTTCGAGTTCAGCGCCTCGATCTCCGAAGGACCGGCGTTGAACTGTGTGTACTTCGCCTTCGTGGCGCCCAGTGCCTTCTGGAACAGGCCCTCCTGGTCGCCGACGAGTGCGGTGGCGTGCGTGAGGTTCGGGAAGTACCCGATCTTCACCTCGTCGAGGCCCTCGATCTTCTTGGCCCCGGCGGCGACATTGGCCTTGTCGTTCTTGTCCGCGTCCGACTCGGAACCGTATCCGCAGGCGGTGAGCACCACGGCGAGCAGCGGCAGGGCGGCGACAGCGGTCAGAGCGCGTCGGCCGCCGGTGGTGGTGCGTGGTGTGCGGAAGCTGGCAGGCACGGGAGGTGGTCCTCTCGTTGGCCCGGCTCTCACGCCGTCAGGTCGTGGCCGGGAGATCGGCAGGTTTTCGTCTTCGCTGGTCGAGCGGGTCGAGCTCGCGGGGGGTGTGGGCGCGCATGCGGTGCGCGTACGTCTTCACGCACATCGCCCGACCCCGCCCTGCCCGCTGCCGAGGGCGCCGCTGCCGATGCGGCCGCCCTCCTTCGCGAAGGTCGAGAAATAGTCGATCGAGGTCATGGTCAGAAGTCCCAACCCTCGTCGTCAGCAGCCGACGTGCCCTCTTCGGCCGACTCGGCGGTGGTGGTGGCGAACGCCTCGCCCGCCATGCCGGCGGCGAGCGTCGTGCCGTCCGCCGGGTCGATCAGGAGGAACGAGCCGGTGCGCCGCGATGCCGCGTACGAGTCGAGCGCGATCGGCTCCGCGGTGCGGACGAGGACCCGGCCGATGTCGTTGGCGACCAGCTGCCCGGGGCTCGGGTGCTGGGAGAGGTCGTCGAGGGTGAGCCGCGAGGGGATCTCCTTGACGATCGCCTTGACCGTGCGCGTGGTGTGCTTGAGCAGCACGCGCTGGCCGACGGCGAGCGGCTGGTCCGCCACGTGGCAGACCGTCGCCTCGATGTCCTGGGTGCTCGGCGGCTCGTCGCCGCTCGGGACGATCAGGTCACCGCGCGAGATGTCGATGTCGCTCTCCAGGAGCAGCGTCACGGACTGCGGCGTCCAGGCGACGTCCACCGGCTGCCCGAGCAGGTCGATGCCCTCGATCTTCGACGTACGCCCCGAGGGAAGCACGGTCACGGACTCGCCGACCCGGAAGGTGCCCGCCGCGATCTGTCCCGCGTAGCCGCGGTAGTCGGGGTGCTCGGTGGTCTGCGGGCGGATCACGTACTGGACGGGCAGGCGCGCGTGGCAGGACGTCAGGTCGTGGCTGACCGGGACCGTCTCCAGGTGCTCAAGGACGGTCGGGCCGCCGTACCAGTCCATGTTCGACGACGCCTCGACGACATTGTCACCGGCGAGCGCGGAGATCGGGATCGCGGTGATCTCCGGGACGCCCAACCCGGCGGCGTACGCGGTGAATTCCTCGGCGATCTTCGCGAACACCTTCTCCTCGTACGCGACGAGGTCCATCTTGTTCACGGCGAGCACCACGTGCGGGACGCGAAGCAGCGCGGCGACGGCGGCGTGCCTGCGGGTCTGCTCGATGACGCCGTTGCGGGCGTCGACGAGGACCACGGCGAGGTCCGCGGTGGAGGCGCCGGTGACCATGTTCCGGGTGTACTGCACGTGGCCCGGGGTGTCGGCGAGGATGAACCGCCGCTGGGGCGTCGCGAAGTAGCGGTAGGCGACGTCGATGGTGATGCCCTGCTCGCGCTCGGCCCGCAGACCGTCGGTGAGCAGCGCCAGGTCCGGCGTCTCCTGGCCACGGCCGAGCGACACGCGCTCGACGGCCTCGAGCTGATCGGTGAGGACCGACTTCGAGTCGTGCAGAAGACGCCCCACGAGGGTGGACTTGCCGTCGTCGACGGACCCCGCGGTGGCGAACCGGAGCAGGGTGGTGGCCGACAGCTGCTCGGTGGAGAGGGGCTGCGCCTTGTCGGGTTCGGTGGTGCTGGTCATGTTTAGAAGTACCCCTCGCGCTTGCGGTCTTCCATGGCGGCCTCGGAGAGCTTGTCGTCGGCCCTCGTCGCACCGCGCTCGGTCAGCCGCGAAGCGGCGATCTCGGTGATGACGGCGTCCAGCGTGGTCGCGTCGGAGTCGACGGCGCCGGTGCAGGACATGTCGCCGACGGTGCGGTAGCGGACGAGCCGCTGCTCCACCGTCTCGTCGTCCTTGGGCCCGCCCCACTCACCGGCGGTCAGCCACATGCCGGAGCGCTGGAAGACATCCCGCTCGTGCGCGAAGTAGATCTGGGGGAGCTCGATGCCTTCGCGGGCGATGTACTGCCACACGTCCAGCTCGGTCCAGTTGCTCAACGGGAACACCCGGACGTGCTCGCCGGGGGCGTGGCGGCCGTTGTAGAGCTGCCACAGCTCGGGGCGCTGGCGGCGCGGGTCCCACTGCGAGAACTCGTCACGCAGGGAGAACACCCGCTCCTTGGCGCGGGCCTTCTCCTCGTCGCGACGCCCGCCGCCGAAGACCGCGTCGAACTTCTCGTGCTGGATCTTCTCGGTGAGCGGCACGGTCTGGAGTGGATTGCGCACTCCGTCCGGGCGCTCGCGCAGCTTGCCCGCGTCGATGTACTCCTGCACGGAGGCGACGTGCAGCCGCAGGTTGTGCTCGGCGACGACGCGGTCGCGGTACTCGATGACCTCGGGGAAGTTGTGCCCGGTGTCAACGTGCAACAGGGTGAAGGGAATTGACGCCGGGGCGAAGGCCTTCAGCGCCAGGTGCAGCATGACGATGGAGTCCTTGCCGCCGGAGAAGAGGATCACCGGCCGCTCGAACTCACCCGCCACCTCGCGGAAGATGTGCACGCCCTCGGACTCCAGGGCGTCGAGGTGCGACAGCGCGTACGGGCTGTCGGTGCCCTCGCTCACAGTGGCCACAGTGGTCGTCATGCCAGACCCCTTTCGATGAGCAGCGCGCGCAAGGCCGCCGCGGACTCCTGCACGGTCTGGTCCTGGGATTCGATGCGCAGATCGGGTGATTCGGGCGCCTCGTACGGGTCGTCGACCCCCGTGAGCCCGGAGATCTCGCCCGCCGCCTGCTTGGCGTACAGACCCTTCACATCGCGTACGGAGCAGACGTCCACCGGCGTGGCCACGTGGACCTCCAGGTACGCCGTGCCGCCGGTCTGGTGGCGCTTGCGGACCGCCTCGCGGCTGTCCGCGAACGGCGCGATCACCGGCACCAGGACCTTCACGCCGTTACGGGCGAGCAGTTCGGCGACGAAGCCGATGCGCTGCACGTTCGTGTGGCGGTCCTCGCGGCTGAAGCCGAGGCCCGACGAGAGGAACTCGCGGATCTCGTCGCCGTCGAGCACCTCGACCTGGTGGCCATCGCCCCGCAGTCTGCCCGCGAGTTCGTACGCGATGGTGGTCTTGCCCGCGCTGGGCAGGCCGGTGAGCCAAATGGTGGCTCCGGTGGTCACGTGCTTCTCCTGAGTGTGTGTCTGAGCGGCCGTCATCAATGGATCCCGCACTCGGTCTTGGCGCTGCCCGACCAGCGTCCGGCGCGTGCGTCCTCGCCCTCCAGGAGGCGGCGGGTGCAAGGCGCGCAGCCCACAGATCCGTAGCCGTCCATGAGGAGGGGATTGGTGAGGACGCCGTGCTCCTGCACATAGGCGTCCACGTCGTCCTGGGTCCAGCGGGCGATCGGGGAGACCTTGACCTTCCGGCGCTTCTCGTCCCAGCCGACGACGGGGGTGTTGGCCCGGGTCGGCGACTCGTCACGACGAAGGCCGGTCGCCCAGGCGGCGTACGAAGTCAGGCCCTCCTCAAGGGGCTTGACCTTCCGCATGGCGCAGCACAGGTCGGGGTTCCGGTCGTGCAGCTTCGCGCCGAACTCGGCGTCCTGCTCGGCAACCGTCTGCTTCGGCGTGAGCGTGATGACGTTGACGTCAAGCACGGCGGCGACGGCGTCACGGGTGCCGATGGTCTCGGGGAAGTGGTAGCCGGTGTCGAGGAACACGACGTCCACGCCGGGCCGGGCCCGCGATGCGAGGTGGGCGACGACGGCGTCCTCCATGGAGGAGGTCACGCAGAAGCGCGCACCGAAGGTGTCGACGGCCCACTGGAGGATCTCCAGGGCGGACGCGTCCTCGAGATCCCGCCCTGCCTGCTCGGCGAGAGCCTTCAACTCGTCGTCCGTACGCTGCTCTTGAGTCTGAACGGTCGTCATATCTCTTCCCCTCCACCGCTACCGCTGTTGCGCTGAACCCCCTGGGCGAGCAGCCCGAGGAACTTCAACTGGAAGGCGCGATTGCATGCGGCGCATTCCCAGGCGCCGTGACCGGTCTCGTTGGGACGCAGGTCCTCGTCACCGCAGTAGGGGCAGTGGAAGGGGGCGGCACGCTCGCTCATGACAGTGCCTCCTCGCTGGCGCGGGTGACCCAGGTGGCGAAACGCTCGTCGTCCGCGCGCTCCTTCTCGAAGCGCTTGAGGACCCGCTCCACGTAGTCGGGCAGCTCGGCCGAAGTGACCTTCAGGCCACGGACCTTGCGGCCGAACCCGGCTTCGAGGCCGAGCGCGCCGCCCAGGTGCACCTGGAAGCCCTCGACCTGATTGCCGTCGCCGTCAAGGACCAACTGCCCCTTCAGGCCGATGTCGGCGACCTGGATACGGGCGCAGGCGTTCGGGCAGCCGTTGATGTTGATGGTGATCGGGTGGTCGAACTCGGGGATGCGGCGCTCGAGTTCATCGATCAGCGAGGCGCCACGCGCCTTGGTCTCGACGATGGCGAGCTTGCAGAACTCGATGCCGGTGCAGGCCATGGTGCCGCGCCGGAAGGGGGATGCGTTGACCCGCAGGTCGAGCGCTTCGAGCCCCGCCACGAGGGACTCGACCTGAGCCTCTTCGACATCGAGCACGATCATCTTCTGCTCGGCGGTGGTACGGAGCCGTCCCGAGCCGTGGGCGTCGGCCACTTCGGCGATCTTCGTGAGCGTGGTGCCGTCCACACGCCCGACACGAGGAGCGAAACCGACGTAGAAACGGCCGTCCTTCTGCTTGTGCACACCGAGGTGGTCGCGCCAGGTCCCGGCGGGCTGCTCGGGCGGGGGCCCGTCGACGAGAGTCCGCTTCAGGTACTCGTCCTCGAGCACCTGCCGGAACTTCTCGGGCCCCCAGTCGGCGACGAGGAACTTCAACCGGGCGCGGGTGCGAAGGCGCCGGTAGCCGTAGTCACGGAAGATGCCGATGACGCCGGTCCATACCTCCGGGACCTCGTCCAGCGGCACCCACGCACCGAGCCGCACGCCCAGCTTCGGGTTGGTGGAGAGCCCGCCGCCGACCCAGAGGTCGAAGCCGGGCCCGTGCTCGGGGTGGTTGACGCCCACGAAGGCGATGTCATTGATCTCGTGCGCGACATCGAGCTGAGGCGATCCGGAGATCGCCGTCTTGAACTTGCGCGGCAGGTTCGAGAACTCCGGGTTGCCGATGAAGCGGCGCTGGATCTCGTCGATGGCGGAGGAGCCGTCGATGATCTCGTTCTCGGCGACACCGGCGACGGGCGAGCCGAGGATGACGCGGGGAGTGTCACCGCAAGCCTCGGTCGTCGAAAGCCCCACGGCCTCAAGACGCTCCCAGATCGCGGGAACGTCCTCGATGCGGATCCAGTGGTACTGGACGTTCTGCCGGTCGGTGAGGTCGGCGGTGCCACGCGCGAACTCCTGCGAGATCTCGCCGATGACACGCAGCTGCTCAGTCGTGAGCCGCCCGCCGTCGATCCGCACCCGCAGCATGAAGTACTCGTCGTCCAGCTCTTCCGGCTCCAGGATCGCCGTCTTGCCGCCGTCGATGCCCTGCCGACGCTGGGTGTAGAGCCCCCACCAGCGCATACGCCCACGAAGATCGTTCGGGTCGATGGAATCGAACCCACGCTTGGAGTAGATCGTCTCAATGCGTGTCCGCACATTGAGACCGTCGTCATCCTTCTTGAACTGTTCGTTCCCATTGAGGGGCGTGAAGTGGCCTACGGCCCACTGGCCCTCACCACGGTGACGGCTCGCCTTGCGCCTGGGCGCGGCAGTCGTGGGTTTTTCAGGGGTGGCAGCCATGGCGAATACGTCCTTCAAGGCGGGCTGGGTCGGCTCTGACCTGCACACTTCGCGCAGGAGGCGCGGCGGTGCGCAGAGAAACGGTCAGGGAGAGAGAGGCGGCGGCGCTGGTGCTGTCAGCTCGCCGGACACATGGCGCTGGACATGCGGCAGAGATCGACGTGACGTCGACTCACCAAGGCAATTCCAGTGCGATCCATGACGGAAGCGTGTCATGGGACTTTCGGCCCAGTCCACCACTGTCCACAATTCGGACTCTCATGTCTCACTTGACGAGACGTAGTGATGTGGGTCACTAAGCGCGCGCATCTCCCCTATCCTGCTGTCCTGATACGGGACAAGGGGGAGCTCTCGTGTGGGGGCAGATATGGGTATGGCTGTCCGCCGGGGCGTTGGCCGTCCTCGGGGTGCTGGCCGCGGCGATCACGGGTGTGCTCAAGGATGCTTTCACGGGCGGCCTGAAGGCGCTGCCCAGCAGGCTCCTGTTCGCCTGTGGCGGGGAGCGGCGCTTCCTCAGGCGGTACGCCGACGATCTCCACGCACGGCATCACGAGATGCCGATCCCCTTCGCGGTCTCCTCCGGCCCCGACGTGAAGATTTCCGTCGCTTCTGTATACGTCCCCTTGCGGGCGGCCGAAGGCTTGTCCCCCCGCGGCCCGGCCGGCGCCGAAGCCCTGGGGTGGGAGGAGGTGGACGCGCTCCTCGCCGAGGGCAGCACGGTGGTCGTCTGCGGCGATCCCGGCGCGGGCAAGAGCATGTACCTCAGGCGCGCGGTGCTCGCGTGGGCGGAGGCGAGACGTGCGGACGCCGCGGTACGCGATGGCCGCGACGGTCGTGGTGGGCGGGCGCGGCGCCGCAGCGGGCAGCGTGCGAGCAGGCGGGCCGAGCGCGTTCCCGTACTCCTGGAACTGCACAAGCTGAAGCCCGGCGCGCTCGACGTCGTAGACCTCCTCACCCAGCATCTCGCCGGCCTCGCGGGCCCCGGCGTGCCCAGGCGCTGGATCGAGAAGCGGCTGCTCGCCGGTCGCGTCACCCTCTATCTGGACGGCCTCGACGAGGTGTCGGCGGCGGCCCGGCACGACGTAGTGCACTGGATCAAGGACGTGGCGCAGCAGTACCACAGATCAGGAATGCTCGTCACCTGCCGCACGGCCGCCTACGCCGGGCACCGGGAGCATCTGAAGGAGGCCGTCGACCGCTCGCTGGCCATCCAGGAGTTCACCGATCTCCACATCCATCAGTTCCTGCGCGGCTGGCCCTGGCCGGAGCGGACGGCCCCCGATTCCGTCGAACGGCTGCTGAGGGCGCTGGCGGAAGCCCCCAGGCTGATGTCGCTGGCCCGCAATCCGCTCCTCCTCACGGCGATCGCCTACCTCTACAGCTATGTGTATCCGGACACGGACAAGGAGCTGCCGCGCACTCGGGCGGAGTTCTATCAGCAGGTGTCCGACGCCTTTGTCGACGACCGGGGGCGGCAGGCCGATTTCGGCACCGACCTCAAGCGCGCGGTGCTCTGCCACGCCGGCCTCAAGGCCCAGGACGCCCTCGCCGAATCGGCCGGCCACCGGGATGCAGACGGCGGCGTGGGCCGTGAGTTCTCCGCCGGGGTGCTCCTCGAGTGGGTCGCGGAGGTACTGGAGCGGCAGCACGAGGAGCAGAACAAGGCCCAGAGCGTGATCGACGAGATCTACGTACGGAGCGGCCTGCTCAGCAAGATCGAGAACGGCCGCTACTACCAGTTCGCCCACATCTCCCTCCAGGAGTATCTCGCCGCCGAGGCGCTCGCCGACGACTGGCCGGCGCTGCTCGCCCGCTATGACACCGACGCCGAGCGATGGCGGGAGACGGTCCGCCTGTGGTGCGGCGTGACCAGACGCGACTGCTCGCCGATGATCAGGCACCTGCGGGCGCGTGATGAACTGCTTTCGTTCCAGTGCCTCGCGGAGGCGCGGTACGTGGACGATGACCTGATCCAGGAGATGGTGCGCGACGCGGGCGAGCGTCTCGGATCGGGCGGCGGTTCGGAGCGGGGTCGGGCGCTGGAGGCGGCCCTCGGCGTCGCGGCCACCGGCCCGGCGTCCAGGGCGGACGCGGTATTCGCACTCCTTGGGCCACTTGCCGCCGACCCGGCCACCCCGGACGCCGTACGCTGCGCCGCGATCCGCGCCCTCGCCGCCACGGCCTCACACCGGGCGGCCTGCCTCCTCGCCCCGCTCCTCGACCACCACTTGCCCCGTAACCACCACGCGACGGCGGCGAGCGACGGGCTGGCGAGCATGGGTGACATCGCGGTGCCGGCGCTGCGGGAAGCCGCGCTGGGCGGCAGCGGGCCCGCGGTCGACGCACTCGGGACGGTGGGGACGGGCCGGGCGGCGGTGGCGCTGGCGCAGGTCATGTACGAGACCGAGGCGGTGGACGAGAGGCTGCGCAGGCAGTGCGCCGTCAAGCTCGGCGGACTGGTGGAGGAACGGGAGGTACAGGAGGCGCTGCGGGAGTGGACGGCTCCGGAGATCGAAAGCCGGGACTTGCACGACGCGTGGAGCCCCTTCGCCGAGCGACCCGACGACGCGCTCACCTCGGTGATGGGGCGGGTGGCCCGGCTGGTCGGCAGCGCCTTCGCGGCAGGGGAGCTGCCTGCGAGCGCGAGGCTCGACGCGCGGCTTGTGGCGGCGCTGCTGCTCCTCGATGGAAGTGGCGTGGACGGCGCACTGACGGCGTCGAGTTCAGGTACCGAGGCTCAGGTGCGTGAGTGGGCGAGGCGGTTGAGGAGACCTGATTTCACCTTCTACGACGATGACAGCCCCCTGCACTTCGTCCGCGAGGTGATCGACCACGCGATTGCCCCTTTTGCCCACCTGGCAGAGGAAGAGCAGAACGATCTCTACGACCTGTGCCGTCGAGTACTGACCCCGCCGGGCGGGGAGGCCGAGGATCTGCTGCACATGATCGACAAGCTTCCGGTCAGGGAACGTCTGCTGGCGCTCGGCTTCCGGTGGCTAGGGCGGCGGGTCGACCCGCAGCAGTGGGCGACCTGTGTCGACCCGCCTCAGGATGTCGACTACGACTTCGACGCAAGCTGGCATTACCGGCTCCTCTTCGGCCTCCTCATCGCCGTGTCGGCGGTCGCGGGGGTCCGCGCGGTGCTCGCCGCATCGACGGTGGACCGGTGGGGGCCGCCGTGGTTGGGCTGGGCGGCCGTCGGCGCGATCATCGGGGGCTGGATCGCCCTGTGGCTGGGCGAGGCGTTCGACGAGCCGGACGAACTCATCCTGGCGACTGTCCCCTTCTTCACCAGCTACGGATACGGGACTCCCAGCGACGGGGAAGACTGGCGGCAGTTGGTCAGCGGCCTTGTGTTCGGACCGGCCGCGGCGGTGTACGCCTTCGTCGGCTGGTCGGACTGGTGGGGGACCGGCGCCGCGATCGCGGTGTCCGTGGCAGTGGTCGCCGTCGGCTCCGCCGCGGTGCTGCGAGGCCTGGTCCGCGGCCGCAGGGCACGTCGGGGGGCCGACAAGACGCGCCGCGTCGCACACGAGGTCGTCACCGAGCTGCGTCGGCGGGCGGGCACGGGCACGGTGACGGCGTAGCGCGGCGAGGTGGCCTGGCCCGCCTCGCGCGGCCGGGCCACCGCTCTGGCCTCCGCTGAGCGCTCCGCTGGAAGTACCGCGAGGTGCTGTCGATCATCTACGGCGCCGTCGTGGCTGGTCGCGCAGTTCCCCGCGCCCCTTCAAGGCGCTCCCGGACCGCAGCGGACTTCGCCGGACCTGCTCAGGCCCCGGGCCAAGGCCCAGGCGTAGCCACATCCCGCTCCTGCTCGACCTTCGTATCGAAAAGCTTGAAGCCACGCCGCAGATAATTGTCCATGGCGTGCTCCCCATCCTTGGAGCACGTGTGCAGCCACACCCGCTTCGTGGGGGCGAGGTCCGCCCACCGCTCGGCCAGATCCCACGCCCGCCGCACCCCGTACGACAGCAGATGCCCGCCGATCCGCCGCCCCCGGAAGGCGGGGATGAGCCCGAAGTACACGATCTCGACGACGCCCTCGTCCTGAGCCGCCAGTTCCACGTACCCGGCGGGTGTCCCCTTCTCGTACGCGACCCAGGTCTCCACGCCCGGCTTCCCGAGCTCCTCCTGCCACTGTGCGTAGGAGAGGGAGAGCCGGTCGGTCCAGCGGATGTCGCCGCCGACGGAGGCGTACAGGAAACGGCTGAACTCGGGGGAGGGGATCTCGGCCCGCGCGATCCGCACGTCGTCGCCCTCGGGGGCGGCTGCGGGCAGCAGATCGGTGGGAGCGGTCTGCTCCAGGGACCAGGTGGTGACAGTGAGGCTCATGCGGGTCAGCGAATCACGCGCACGACACCCTGGCCAAAGTGGTCCGGGATGCGGGAAGATCCCGCAGCACTCAGCAACCACCCCCCGCATTCTTCTAGATGGAGGATGTCCCATGGACCGCCGCACACCCCGCGGCCTGCTCGCCGCGGCCACCGTCACCGTGGCCCTCGCGACGCTCGCCGCACCCGCTTCGGCCTCCGCCGATCCGCAGGCCCGCCTGTTCATGGTCAATCCCGTCCAGTCGTCGGGGGACCAGACCCTCGCCGACGCCAAGGACTCCGCCACCTCGGTCCCCGAGTCGGCCTACGCCACCGCCGCC
Organism: Streptomyces sp. NPDC048441; assembly: GCF_043200235.1. NCBI lineage: Bacteria > Bacillati > Actinomycetota > Actinomycetes > Kitasatosporales > Streptomycetaceae > Streptomyces > Streptomyces sp. NPDC048441. Next base: position 664,751 of record NZ_JBICXM010000002.1, on the reverse strand, counting down.
CTGCGCAATCTCGACTCCAGTGGCGGACTCTCCGGGAAGTGGGCGTATGTCAGATCGGAGACCGGCGCCTCGGCCAAGAGCGCTGACGCCGGGACGTACACCCGCCACGACGACCAGTTCGAGCAGGTCATGGCGTACTTCTGGGTCAATGAGGCGCAGGAGTACTTGCAGAGCCTCGGCTTCGGTACCGAACTGCCCGGCGCGAACGACCGGGCCCAGCCGGTCCGCATCAATCAGTGGGGCGCCGACAACTCCTTCTTCACCGACAAGAAGGCCGAGATCCGCTTCGGCAAGGGCGGCGTCGACGACGCCGAGGACGCGGAGGTCGTCGTCCACGAGTACGGGCACGCCGTCCACCACGCCCAGGTGCCCGGCTTCGGCACCTCCCTGGAGGCGGGCTCGATTGGTGAGGCCTGGGGCGACTACCTGGCCGTGTCGGTCGGCGCGTACGCGGACGCCAAACACAAGTGGCCCGCGAAGGCCGACCTCGCCTGCGTCGCCGACTGGGACTCCGTCCCGTACTCGGACGCCCCGCACTGCCTGCGCCGCGTCGACAGCGACAAGACGTACGCCGACAAGGTGGGGGAGGTGCACGCGGACGGTGAGATCTGGTCCCGCGCGCTCTTCGACATCCGAGGCGCGCTCGGTGCCCGCACGGCGGACCGCATCATCGTCAACGCCCAGTTCGGCTTCGCGCCCGACACCAGCTTCAAGGACGCGGCCCTGACGACGATCGCGACCGCGCAGAAGATGTACGGCAAGAGCGCGGCGGACGCGGTGCGGGCGGCGTTCCAGGCGCGGGAGATACCCGGCGTGTGAGCCGATGCGTCCTGCTGCCGGGCGGCTCCAGGCCACTCCCCGGCAGCAGGACCGGGCCGTCCGGAAGGCGGCGGCGAAGCAGTGAGAAGCCTCAAGGCTCCGGCACCCTCCGCGCCTCCCGCACCGCGGGTGCCGTCGAATGCGGCAGCAGATGTGCGGGGTGCTCGGGAAGGATCACGTCCACGTCCACGTCCTCCGGGAAGCGGTAGGGGCGGTGGGCGATGAGCCCGCCCAAGTAGCGGCGTACGCGCGAGACCTCGGCCCGGACCGTCACCGTGCGCCCCGGGTCGCCGAACATCTCCCCGGCCAGGCCCGAAGCGCTGCGCCCCTTGCGCTGGGTGCTCAGGAGGTAGAGCAACTCGGCGTGCCGCGGGCTCAGTTCATGGGTCCAGTCGCCCGCGCCGCCGCCCTCGACGGTGACCGACCAGCGGCGCTGCCCGCTCAGGTCCAGGACGACGCGGGTCGCGGGGAGCGGCCGCGGCTCCTCCTCGACGCGCAGCAGCCAGCCGCCGGGCAGCGGCTCCACCGTGCAGGTGCCGAGCGCGGGCAGCCAAGTATGCCCGGCGGTGAGGGACTTGGGCAGGGAGAGCCGGTCCGTCGGCGGCATTCCCGTGACCGCCGCCGACCAGCCGTGGGGGTCCACCACGATGGCGCGCCCCTCCATCCGGGCCAGGACCGGCGCCGCCACCGTGCGCAGCCGGTCGAGCGCCGTCAGATGGTTCTCCCGCAGCCGGGCCTCGGCGAGCTTGGCCACCGAGTCGACCAGGGTGAGCATCGCGGGATGCACGGTGCTGAGCGGGCCGCTGACGTCGACCACGCCGAGGAGGCGGCCGTCACGCGGGTCGGAGATGGGCGCGCCCGTGCACGTCCACGCGTGGTGGGTCTCCACGAAGTGCTCGGCGGAGAACACCTGCACGGGGCGGCGCACGATGAGCGGCGTCCCGATGCCGTTCGTACCGACGACGCTCTCGCCCCAGTCCGCGCCCAGTTCGAAGCCGAGCGAGTCGGCCTTGCGCAGCACGGTGGAGTCGCCCTCGCGCCACAGGACCCGGCCCTCCGCGTCACAGACGACCATGATGTGGTGCGCGGCGTCCGCCACCGAGACGAGCGCGTCCCGCAGCATGGGCATGATCTCGGCCAGGGGCGAGCTGCGGCGGCGCTGCTCCAGCTCCTCGATGCTGAGCAGCCGGGACCGGAAGTCGTGGTCCGGATCGACTCCGTCGAGCAGCATCCGCCCCCAGGACTCCTCGATCACCGGACGCGGCAGCACGCGTGGCCGCCGTCCGGCGAGGGCCGCGTGGCGGACACCCGCGAGCAGTCTCGCGGCCTGCGCGCAGTCCATGGCGGCAATCCTCGCGAGGTTGATCGTCGAAGTCGCGTTCATCACTGGGTCCTTCCCGAGCAGAGCCAGTGCATCGGGGCATCTCTTCATCGTGCCCCCTTGGCGCCCGCAAGGGTATTGGTTCGGTAATGAACAGTTGAGTTGCAACCGTCTGCAACTCTCGCGAACAGCCGTGCGGTGCTCGAAGCTGGTGCCGACGCCGTTCGCGCGGCGTTCACGCTCCTCAACGGGGCTTGTAAGCGGGGGTGGTGCCGTGTCGGCGCAGCACCACCCCCGTGACTTCACTCCCGCGGAGCCGCCCGCTCCACCACTGACGCCAGGTCAAGGCTGTGCGGCAGCGTTCCGAACGCCGAGCCCCAGTCCCCGCCGAGCCGCGAGGCGCAGAACGCGTCGGCCACCTCCGCGGGCGCGTACCGCACGAGCAGCGAGCCCTGGAGCACCAGCGCCATCCGCTCCACGAGCCGGCGCGCCCGCGCCTCGATGCCGTCCAGATCGGCCAGTTCGGTCAGCAGGCCCTTGATCGCGCCGTCCAGACGGTGATCGGCGCCGCGCGCCAGGCCGACCTCCTGGAGGAAGGCGTTCAGCGCCTGCGGCTCCCGTTGCAGGGCACGCAGCACGTCAAGTGCCTGTACGTTGCCCGAGCCCTCCCAGATCGAGTTGAGCGGCGACTCGCGGAGCAGCCGCGGCATCCCCGACTCCTCGACGTACCCATTGCCGCCGAGCACCTCCAGGGCCTCCACCACGAGCGGCGTGCAGCGCTTGGTCACCCAGTACTTCGCGGCGGGCACCGCGATCCGCAGGAACGCCCGCTCCTGCTCGCTCCCGTCGTCGTACGCCGCGGCGAGCCGCAGCGCGAGCGTCGTGGCCGCCTCCGACTCCAGGGCCAGATCCGCGAGGACATTGCGCATCAGCGGCTTGTCGATGAGTTTGCCGCCGAACGCCTCGCGGTACGTGGCGTGGTGCACGGCCTGTGCGACGGCCTGCCGCATGATCGCCGCCGAACCCACCACGCAGTCGAGCCGCGTCGCCGCCACCATCTCGATGATGGTGCGCACCCCGCGCCCCTCGTCCCCGACCCGGCGCGCCCACGTCCCGTCGAACTCGACCTCACTGGACGCGTTCGACTTATTGCCCAGTTTGTCCTTGAGCCGCTGAATGGCGAAAGCGTTCCGCGTGCCGTCTTCGAGCACCCGAGGCACGAGGAAACAGGTAAGTCCCTCATCGGCCTGCCCGAGCACGAGAAAGCCGTCGGACATCGGTGCGGAACAGAACCATTTGTGCCCCGTGAGTTCATAGGCACCTTCCTCCGCGAGGGCCCGCGCACGTGTCGTATTCGCGCGTACGTCACTCCCGCCCTGTTTCTCCGTCATGCCCATCCCGAAGAGCACGCCGGCCTTCTGGGAGGCGGGCCGAAGGCCTTCGTCGTAGACAAGAGAAGTCAGCCGGGGCTCCCACTCGGCGGCCAGCGCGGGATCGGCCCGCAGCGCGGGCACCGCCGCGTGCGTCATCGAGAGCGGGCAGCCGTGCCCCGCCTCGACCTGGGTCCACACCAGGAACCCGGCCGCGCGCCGCAGATGACCGCCAGGACGCGACCAGGCGGCCGTCAGGCCCGACGACACCGCCTTGCCGAGCAGCCGGTGCCACGAGGGATGGAAAGCGACCTCGTCGATACGATTCCCATAGCGGTCATGGGTGTGCAGAACGGGCGGATTCTCATTCGCGAGGAACCCCCATTCCCGCGCCTGGGCCGAGCCCGCCGTGCGCCCGAGTTCGGAGAGTTGCTCCCGCGCGGTACTGAGAAGGGCGGGATCGAGATGCCGTTCGACTCCCTCGGTGAGAACGCGGTCGGACGTGAAGACGTCATATCCCACCAGGGGCGGAGCCTGGTTGGTCACTGTGTGGGTGCTGGCTGCCATGCCGCTACGGTAAGGAGGTGCACCAGGCAAAAGAAACACCCGGGAGGCCGTCGGGCCGCTGGAACCGGGCCCGCGCTCTCTACAGCAACGTCTCCAAGCGCAGGACTGCCTGGCTGCTGCTCAAAGACACGGTCAACTCGTGCATGGAATACCGGATCCTGGGACTCGCGGCCGAGGCGGCGTTCTTCACGCTCCTGTCGGTGCCGCCGCTGCTCCTCAGCCTGATCGGTCTCCTCGCGTACGTGGACCGGTGGACGGGCGCGAACACGATCGCCAGCGTCGAGAACAACATCCTCGAGGCGTCCCGCACGGTCCTCTCCGACAACGGCGTACGACAGATCGCGCAGCCGATACTGGAGGACGTCATGCGGGTCGGCCGTCCCGACGTCATCTCGATCGGTTTCGTCTTCGCCCTGTGGTCGGGCTCGCGCGCCGTGAACGTCTTCATCGACACGATCACGGTCATGTACGGCCTGGACGGCGCACGAGGCATCGTCAAGACCCGGCTGCTCGCCTTCGGCCTCTTCGTCGTGGCGCTGCTCATCGGATCGGTCGCGCTGCCGCTGATGGTGGCGGGCCCGGACGCGGTGGTGAAGCTGGTGCCCGGCTCCACGACGGTGGTGCAGGTCCTGTACTGGCCGGTGGTGACACTGCTGTCGGTGGTGTTCCTGACGACGCTCTACCACGTGTCGGTGCCGGTCCGCTCGCCCTGGGTGGAGGACATGCCCGGCGCGCTGATCGCCCTGGGCATGTGGGTCCTCGGCAGCTTCCTGCTCCGCATCTATCTGACGAGCACGGTCGAAGGACCCACGATCTACGGTTCGTTGGCGGCGCCGGTGGCCGTGCTGTTGTGGATCGGCGTGTCGGCGTTCGCGGTGCTTGTCGGCGCGGCGGTGAACGCGGCCATCGACCGGGTATGGCCCTCCGTCGCCACGGCCGCGGCACGGGCCGCGAATGACCGGATGCGGGAGGCGAGAGCGGTGGAGGTGGTCGCACGGGCGGCCGCCGCGCGGGAGGCTTCCTCGGATCCCGATGATCAGGACATGCCGTCCGAGTTTCCGGAGCGGTGGTCGCGTTTTCTGCCGCCGGATGATGTCTCTTCGCGGTTGCGGACGCATGTGAAGAAGAGCGGGGGGCACGGGCATGGGCACGGGCATGGGCACGGGGGGACGCCGCCGGAGTAGCTGGTCCCCACGACACGGTGAGAGCGGGCGCCCCGTCCAACGCCTCCGCTAGGACCGCGTCGCCCTCCCGCACTCGTCCCCAGAGGACTTGCCCCGCCCGACCGGCGTGCTGCGGTCGTACGGGTCGATCTCCGTGCCGGCTTCGTCCGCCCGGCGGTCCGTGCCGAAGGGCGGGGTGAAGTAGCCCGTGGGGGCGCCACAGCCGCCGTTGGTCATGTCGTATTTGTTCGAGACGATCGAGAACGTGCCCGGCTCGGTGATCACCTTGGCAGGGTCGTCCCAGCTCAGGACCAGCTCGCGCCGGACTATCGTGCGCACGATCTCGTCGTCGTCGCCCGCGTCCGCGCGGGTGACCGGGTAGACGAAGGTGACGTCGGCGGTCACCTGGAGCGCGCCGCGCTCGCCCTCCCGGTAGGTGAGCCGGCCCCGGGTCTTCACGACGTCGCCGACCAGGCGGGTGCGGGAGGGCTGGAAGCGGCTGAAGAGGAGGAGGGGGTCGCTCTTCTCGCTCGGGGTTCGGAAAGCGGTTCTCAGGAGGGCTTGGACGTCCTTCTGGTGCGGGTTGATCAGTGCGATCGCCTTCTCGGGGCGCTCGCCCCGCAGCACCCCGCGGTCCAGGCTGGACGCGACGAAGAAGTCCCGGCTGCGGCCGAGTGCCCGCTCGACATCGGCCGCGCTCATCCAGCCGACCGCCCCGGCCTTCGGCACGGTGATCCCCGCCGCTCCGCTCGCCCAGCTCGCCGCCGGCGAACCGCGGAACGGCTTGTCCATGGTGGGGCGTTGGGCCGCCTCCGCCGGGGGTGCCTGGGTCGGGCGGGCGGTCTCGGCCGCCAGCGGCGGGGAGTCAGGGTCGTCGCCGGCGAACAGGTTCACCATCCGCCCCGGCGCGAGCGCCACCACGAGCAGCGCCAGCGAGGCCAGCAGTCCGACCACGTACCAGCCCGTGCGCCGCTTGGGCCGCGCGGGCGTGTGGCCGCGCCAGCCCTCCGGGCCGCGGCCGGGCTCCGCGCGCAGCCGCTTTGCCACGTCGCGGGCTCGCGCCGACGGCTCCTTGGGCGAGTCGACGGCACCCGCCACCGACTCGCGCAGAAACCGCTCCCACTCCTCGTCGGACCTTGACGAGCCGTCCGGCTCCGTACCCGCACCCATCCCCAACCCCAACCCCTTGGCAATCAGTAGACCCGCGGCCGCCCCCTGGGACGCGCCCGCATCATGCCACAGCGCGCTGACAGCGAGACTGGCTGGTCGGACGGTGTGGCACGCCGCCCGGAAGGGGTGGGGCCGGGGGAAAATCACGCCTTCCAGACCCCCGCCTCCGCCTGCTCCCGAGCAAACTCGGCGAAATCACGAGGCGCCCGCCCCAAGACCTCCCGCACCCCCGCGGAGAGGTACGCGTTGCGGCCGTCCAGATTCGTCTCGAACAGCTCGATCAGGAACTCCGCCTCCTCCGCCGGAACCCCGTACTCCGCCAGCGCGCCCCCGTACTCCCGAGCGGAAACGGGAACGTACCGGATCTCCCGCCCCGCAGCCGCCGAGATCTCCCCCACCGCGTCCCGGAAGGACAGCAGACGCGGACCCGAGATCTCCAGGACCTGCCCCGCGTAACCCGATTCGGGGCGAAGCACCGCCACCACCACATCCGCGATGTCCCGCGCGTCGATGAACGGCTCGAGCACCTCCCCGGCAGGGAAGACCAGTTCCCCGGCCCTCATGCCGTCGAGCAGCGGGCCCTCGCTGAGGTTCTGGGCGAACCAGCTCGCCCGTACGACGGTCCACCGCGCCCCGGACTCCCGCACCGCCCGCTCAGTGGGCTCCGCCTGATCCTCGCCCCGCGCGGAAAGCAGCACGAGGTGCCGCACCCCGAGCTCCACCGCCCGCCGGGCGAACGCGCCCACCGTCTCGCTCGCGCCGGGCGCGCCGACGTCCGGCATGTACGCGAGGTACGCCGCGTCCGCACCCCGCAGCGCGTCGTCCCACGTCGAGGGGTCGTACCAGTCGAACCGCACCGCGCCAGACCGCGAAGCGGCCCGCACGGTGAACCCGGCCGCATCGGCGGCCTCCGCGACCCGGCGTCCGGTCTTGCCCGAAGCCCCCGTGACCAACACCGTCATGTTCTGCGTGTTCAACGCGTTCTCTGTCATGCGTCCCAGTCAACTGCCGCCCGCCACAAGGAGCCATCCGCCAGGGACTCACCCCCATACGCGTGCGTCTACGCTTCCGGCATGGACGTACTCGCCGACTTGCTTGAGGGCCCCCGCGCGCGAGGAGCCTTCATGATCCGCGCGTGCTTCGAACCGCCCTGGTCCGTCCGCATCGCGGATGAAGCGCCCCTCTCGGTCATGATCATGGTGCGCGGCACCGCGTGGATCCTGCCCGAGACAGAGACAGAGACAGAGGCGGGGACAGGCGAACCCCAGCTGATCCGACCCGGAGACGTCGCCATCGCGCGCGGCCCCGAGCACTACGTCGTCGCCGACAAGCAGGGGACGCCGCCCCACGCCGAGATCCAGCCCGGCCAGCGTTGCGTACCCCTCGGCGGCGCTCCGGTCGGGCAGTACCGGGATCTGGGGCTGCGCAGCTGGGGCCAATCGCTCGACGGTGCCACGGAGATGCTGATCGGGACCTATCAGGCGCGAGGCGAGATCACCGGGCGGCTGCTCACCGCGCTGCCCCCGCTCCTCGTCCTGCCCACCGAGGTGTGGGACTGCCCGCTCACCCCGCTGCTCGCCGACGAGATCTCCAAGGACGAGCCGGGGCAGGACGTCGTGCTCGACCGGCTGCTCGATCTGCTGATGATCGCTTCGTTGAGGGCTTGGTTCTCGCGGCCGGAGGCCGAGGCGCCCGCCTGGTACCGGGCGATGGGCGATCCGGTCGTCGGGCAGGCGATCCGGCTGCTCCAGGACGATCCGGCGCACCCGTGGACGATCGCCGCGCTCGCGGCGAAGGCGGGGGTCTCGCGGGCCGCGCTCGCCCGGCGGTTCACCGATCTCGTGGGCGAGCCGCCGATGGCGTATCTGACGGGATGGCGGCTCGCGCTCGCCGCCGATCTGCTGCGGGACAGCCAGCAGACGATCGGCGCGATCGCCCGCCGCGTGGGGTACGGCAGCGCGTTCGCGCTGTCCAGCGCCTTCAAGCGGGTGTACGGGGTCAGCCCGCAGGATCACCGCTCGCGGGTGCCGTAGGCGTCGAACGGCGTAGCGTGGGAAGCGTGTCGTACGAGACTGTCGAGTACGCGGAGCGGCCATCCCGCGTTCCGGGCGCGGTCCTCTGGACCCGCACCGGCGGCGGTGCGGCCGGGCCCGTGTACCCCGTCCTGCCCGACGGCTGCATGGACCTGCTGTGGACCGGCGGCAGGCTCCTCGTCGCGGGACCCGACACCCGCGCCTACCGCCCCGCTCCCGAAGTGGCCGCCCGCTACGTAGGCATCCGCTTCTACCCCGGCACCGCCCCCGCCTTCCTCGGCGTACCCGCGCACGAGCTCCGTGACCGGCGCGTCGAGCTGGCCGACGTGTGGCCGTCCGCCGAGGCCCGCCGACTCACCGAGCGGATGGACGCGGCCCGCGACCCGGCGGCCGTCCTGGAGTCCCTCGCCCTGGCGCGCGCGGGCGAGGCGGAGCCGCCCGACCCGCTGCTCGCGCACGTCGTCGAGGCGCTGGACGCCGGGCGGAGCATCGCGGCGACCGCCGAGGAGGCGGGCATCAACGCCCGTCTCCTGCATCGGCGTTCACTCGCCGCGTTCGGCTACGGCCCCAAGACGCTGGCCCGCGTCCTACGGCTCCAGCGGGCCCTCGCGCTGGCCAGGGACGGGCTGCCGTTCGCGCAGACCGCCGTCGTCGCGGGCTTCGCCGACCAGGCCCATCTGGCGCGCGACGTCAAGGAGTTGACGGGTGCGCCGCTGGGCGAGCTGCTCAGCCAGTGAGCGGTGCGAACAGGTCGATGCCGTTCCCGTCCGGGTCGAGGACCGACGCGTACCGCTGGCCCCAGAAGGCGTCCCACGGCTTGAGCTCACCGCGATATCCGGCACCGACCAGCTCCTCGTACGCCGCGTCGACGCCCTCGGGGGTCTCGCAGTGGAACGCGAGCCCGATGCGGCCCGCGCTCCGCGGCGGCTCCCAGTTCTCGACGAAGGAGCGGACCGTGTCCTCCGTGTCGAACGCGATGCGCAGCCCGCCGGGGAGCGCCGCCTCGACATGCGGCTGATCCTCGGAACCCTCGGGGAAGTCGAGGCCCAGGCGGCGGTAGAAGGCGAGTGTGGCGGCCATGTCGGAGACGACGATGCCGACCAGGTCGAAGCGGGGCGTGATGTTGGTGCTCGTGTTCGCATTCGTGTTCATGCTTCGGAGCGTAGGCAGCCGCTCCCCGCCCGTCTTGAAGAAAACGGACGCCGCGCCACTCCTTGCCGCCGCCCGCATACAGCCGTAGATGTGCAGGGACAGCATCCTCAGGGCGACACGGGAGATGACCGCCATGTCCGCCATACCCACAGCCACCGACCTCGGCAAGCACCCGGTCAGCCCGGTGCGTCTCTCCACCGAGTACGACGCAGCCCTGTCCCGCTGGCTCTGGCTGGTGAAGTGGCTGCTCGCCATCCCGCACTACATCGTGCTGTTCTTCCTGGGGATCGGCTTCCTCATCGCCACCGTGGTCGCGTTCTTCGCCATCCTGATCACCGGCAGCTATCCGCGGGCGCTGTTCGACTACAACGTCGGTGTGCTGCGCTGGAGTTGGCGCGTCGAGTACTACGCGTACGGATCGCTCGGCACCGACCGCTATCCGCCCTTCGCCCTGCGCGACGTCCCCGACTACCCGGCCCACCTGGACATCGCCTACCCCGAACACCTCTCCAGGGGGCTCGTCCTCGTCAAGGGCTGGCTCCTGGTGCTTCCGCAGCTCCTGGTGGCCGCGCTGCTCGCGGGCGGCTACCGCTTCAACGGCGGCCTCGCCGGGCTCCTGACCCTCTACGCGGGTGTGTCCCTGCTCTTCACCGGCCGCTACCCCCGTGGCATGTACGACCTCAACATCGGTCTGCACCGCTGGGTCGCGCGCGTCCTTGCCTATGGCCTGCTGCTCACGGACGTGTACCCGCCGTTCAGGCTTGATCAGGGGGAGCGCGAGCCTCTTGGCTGACTGTCCCGGTCCGCGAATCCTCGCTACGGTGGGTGCCATGGACTTGCCGAGCGACAACCGACTGGCGGCTGCCGTCGTGGTGCACCGCGGGCGTGTGCTGCTCGTGCGGCGCAGCGAGACCGAGCGGTTCCTGCCGCGGGTGTGGGGCGTTCCCTGCGGGAAGCTGGAGCCGGACGAGAGCCCACTGGACGGCGTGCTGCGGGAGCTGAAGGAGGAGACCGGGCTGCTCGGCGAAGTGGCGCGCAAGGTCGGTGAATCGTCCTTCGTCAGTCAGTATCGCGGGCACGAGGTCAAGAACTGGCAGGACAACTTCCTTGTCAGGCCGCTCAGTTTCGAGGTGTCGCTGCCGCAACCCGACCAGGACCACCGCTGGCTCGCACCGGCCGACCTCGGCACGGTCGAGATCGACGACTACAACCTGGACATCGTGCGGCAGGCGTTCCCCGGCGTCACCGGCTGAGCAGTTTCGCCAGTGACTCCAGCTCCGCCAGATACTCCGGCACCTCCATCGGCCGCTTGACGACCGCCTCAGCCCGGCCGTCCGCGCCCGCGCCCGCGCCGTCACCCGCCTCGGCGAACACGTCCGTGTACCGCCGCCGCCCCGCACCCGTCTCCAGGAACAGCGTCACCGCCGTCTCCGGCGAAGCGCACCACGCGCGGTGCAGGGCGTACGACGGCAGGCCGTAGCCGCTGCCCGCTCCGTACTCCGCGGTCTGCGTGAGCCGAAGGCGCGCAGGGCCCGCCGGTTCAAGGAGCCAGTCGCCCTCCCCCTCCGACAGGGACTCCCGGTACCAGGACGCCACGAGCCCGCCGTCACCGGAGTCCGCCGCATCGCCCAGGGGTTCGTACAGCTCCATGCCGAGCGTGCCACGCACCACGTAAGAGGCAAGCGGCGAGCGGTGGTTGTGGATGTCCTCGCGGCCCGCCGTCCGCGCTCCGGGGTGCCAGATGTGGGCGCGGAGCATGTGCTGCGGACCGCCGTCGACCAGTAGCAGCTTGTCGAAGCCGAGGACATGGCGGTACGAGAGGAGTGCGCACCCCGATGGATCACCGACGCCCGCCGCGAGCTCGCGCACCAGGGCCGGGAGCCGTTCGGGAGAGCCGAGTTCGGCGACGGCCTCGCGTGCCGCCCGCACAAGGCGCTCCTCCGGCAGCGCGTCCAGGGTCCCTTCGAGGAGACGCCGGGCCCCGTGCACGTGCCGTCCACCCATGCGGTCAGTCTCCCCCTGGTCGCGAGCGCGCCGCCGGGGGATCGGATCACCTGCCCGGCTGATACATCCATACGGCATGTGCCCGCAGCGCCGAAAGGCCTTGATAGGTCATCCACAGCGGGCGGCCGAGATCGTACCCGTCCCAGTTCCATATCCCGTCGTCCTGCTGGCGCCACACGGCGCCGACCGCACCGGACACCAGTGCGTGCCACGCCTCCTCGCGGCCCTCCTCCGACGCGATCTCCCAGGCGGCCGGCGTGAGCAGCGCCCGCATCATCCACGCGCCGGTGAAGTGCCTTACGGAGAGCACCTCTTGGCGCCAGGAGTCGACGGGGTGCGGGCGGCGCACCTCCTCCTGGGTGTTGCGCAGATCGGCGCAGTCCTCGTGCTCCGGCGCGGGGCAGGCGAGCAGCCAGCGGATGCCGTCCTCGCGGGCGGCACGCGTGTTGTTGTCCTCGCCGAGCACGCGGGCGGCGCGGTCGAGGGCGACCACCGCCTGCGCGGTGTGCACCGCGGAGGGGCGCGTGGTGGGAGTGCGCAGGGCAGGGCCCCAGCAGCGCCGGTGCTCCCGCAGGGGATCGGTGACCGTCCTGTCGACGAGTTCGGCCCGCAGCCGTGCGAGGTCGGGGGAGTCCGGCGCCGCGCGCAGCAGGCCGCGCAGCATGGTGGTCACCACATGGGTCCTGCCGAGCCCGGACGGTTCGAGCTCCTCGGTGAAGCGTGCCGCGCACTGCGCCGCCTCCTCCGCGAGGCGCACGGGATCCGCGCCCGCCCGCGCGAGCGCTCCGAGCACCAGGGCGGTCACCTCGGGGCGTGGCGTCGAGCCCTGTGAGCGCGCGGCCCAGCCGCCGTCCGTGAGGCGGAGCCGCCACAGGGTCTCCACCAGTTCCGAGGCCCGCAACCTGCCGTCGGTCACGCCGAGTTCGAGCACGATGTGCAGTCCGTACGCGGTGCCGGTCGGGGTGGGCCGCACCGGCGTCGTCTGCTCGTCGAGTGCGTGCGCCCAGCCGGTCAGGAGGCCGCTCTCCGGGGCGTCGAGCGTGGCGAGTTCGGTGGTCAGGGTGGCGTACGTGGCGGCGGCGAGCCGCGGGAAAGGGCCGGGCGTCGCGGCGTTCCCCGGGGCCGTCGGGGCAGCAGGGCGCGTGGCCGGGCCGGCGCCCGCCCTGGCCCGGATCAGCGCGGCGGCCAGCCAGGCGGCGACGCCCGTGCCGATGCCGCTGACCGCTGCGATGCCATAGCGGGCGGTGTCGCCGGAGATCGCGTCCGGCAACACGCCCACCAGGGACTGGAACACCGCGTACCCCGCGGCGGCGCAGCCGAAGCCGCCGAGCCAGCCGACGAAACGGCCGGGGCGCGAGTCGTCCGGCGGGGGAGGAGGAGTGGGTGGCGGTCTCAACGGGCCGTGGCCCAGCCGTGGTTGTGACATGGGGTGCTCCCTCCCCCCAAGGTGGCACGTGGTTCGACGATGACTTCCAGTCTAGTGCTGAGTCACCGGAAAACCCCGGTCAGGGCGAGTTGGCCTCCCGATGAGAGAAGGTGAACGAGAACTCGGCCGGAGCGGCGCGGAGTTCGTGCTGTGGCAGCACCCCGGGCCCGCAGGACTGCGAGCCGATGCCGTGCTGCCCGTGGTCGAGATGGACCCATACCGTGTCGCCCGGCGTGAGGTCCGTGCGGTGGGTGGCCGCGTCCAGCTGCTCGGTCGTCCAGCGGCGCGCCGTGAACCAGAAGGCGGGATCGCCGACCACACGCAGCCCATCGCCGTTGAAGTCCGTCCGCAGTTCGGCCCAACGGACGTCCGCTCGGGCTCCGTTCTCCTGCGGGCGGACGTACGGGGTGTGCATCCGGTCGACGGGCATGAGCCAGTTGCCGGTGACGGACGCCTCGGACGTGTCCGGATACGCCTCGTCGGGGCCGCCGCCGAACCAGTGCGCGTACCCGTACGCGGCGGGCAGCCCCAGCCGGACGCCGAGCCGGGGCAGCGGCACCGTCCACTCGCCCTCGGGCACCACGGAGACCGCGAGGCGCAACCGCGTGCCGTCGGACGTCCAGCGGTAGACGGTGCGCAGCCCGATGTCGCGCGAGGCGGGCGCCACGCGGGTGCGGACGGTGAGTGAGTCGTCCGTCAACTCCACAGCCTCCAGCCGATGTCGCATCCGGTGCAGGCCGAGCTCGCGCCAGCGGACGCCGTTGCGCTGCCCGTCCTGCCAGGACGCCCCGTTGTCGTTGTCGGTGGGAGCCCGCCAGATGTCCAGGCGCGGGGCGCTGGACAGGGGGATGCCGCTCAGGGTGTGCAGCTGGCCGGTGCGGGAGTCGAAGGTGCCGGGGCCGAGCGTAATGAAGTCCCCGTCACGCAAGGGCCGTTCACCGGTGGCGGCACGAACAGCGGGACGTGGCGTGATCGGGAACTCGGCCCGCGCGACGCCGTGGTCCAGCTTCGTCCAGTTCGTCTCGACGCCCACCATCGCCGTGAGATGCAGGAAGGTCTCGGCCTCGCGGCTCGCCGACGGTGGCTGAGGCAGCTTCAGTTCGACGGATTCACCGGGGCCGAGCTCCGGCGGCACGGCCAGCCCTCCGGCCTCGGACGCCGTGTCGTCGTCGCTGATGTACGTCCACGAGAAGGACAGCTGCGACAGGTCCGCGAAGTCGTGCAGATTGGTGACCCTGACCGTGCCCGCGTCCGCGTCGTACGCGAAACGCACGGGCTGGATGACCCGCTTGTAGTCCTGGAGCCCCGGCGACGGCAGCCGGTCGGGGAAGACCAGGCCGTCGCAGACGAAGTTCCCGTCGTGCAGTTCCTCGCCGAAGTCGCCGCCGTAGGCGTAGCCGAGTCGCGGGTGCTCGATGCCGTGGTCGATCCACTCCCAGATGAAGCCGCCCTGGTTGCGCTCGTGCGCGTGGAACAGCTCCTGATACTCACTCAGGCCGCCGGGGCCGTTGCCCATCGCGTGCCCGTACTCGCAGAGAATGAAGGGGAGTTGGCGGCGCGACCCGGGTCCGTCGTCGTCTCCGTCGTTGTCCGCCCGCAGGCCGATCCGCTCGACCTCGGCATGGTCGGCGTACATGCGCGAGTACATGTCGGTGTCCGCGCAGGTCCGGTCGCCCTCGTAGTGGATGAGGCGGCCGTCGTCCCGTGCGCGGATCCAGTGGGCCATGGCGGTCAGGCCGCGGCCCGTCCCGCACTCGTTGCCGAGGGACCAGATGATCACCGAGGGGTGGTTCTTGTCGCGCTCGACCATGCGGGCCGCGCGGTCAAGGAGGGCCGGGGTCCAGCGGTCGTCGTCGACGGGGTTGTCGCGCCACCCCTGCTCGGTGAAGCCGTGGGTCTCCAGGTCGCACTCGTCGATGACCCACAGGCCGAGCTCGTCGCAGAGGTCGAGGAAGGCGGGATGCGGCGGATAGTGGCTGGTGCGGACCGCGTTGATGTTGTGCTGCTTCATCAGCCGGACGTCGGTGATCATGGTGCCGAGATCGAGCGCGCGGCCCGTCTGAGGGTGGAACTCGTGCCGGTTCACGCCGCGGAACAGGATGCGGCGGCCGTTGACCTTGATGAGCCCGTCCTCGACGGCGACCGTGCGGAAGCCGATCCGCAGCGGGACGCGCTCACCGGCCGTGGCAAGGACCCCGTCGTACAGGCGTGGCGTCTCCGCCGTCCACGGCTCGACCGGCACGGTCACGGACTCGCCCGTCGCCACATCGAGGCCGAGCTCGGGCACGGTGACCCGCCCGTCCACGTCCGAGTCGACCCGCAGTGTCCCCGCCCCCGCGCGGTGGTCGTACGAGGCGTGCGTGAAGAAGTCGAGCACGCAGCCCTCGGGGCGGTGCAGGAGCGTCACGTCACGGAAGATGCCCGGCAGCCACCACTGGTCCTGGTCCTCCAGATACGAACCGGACGACCACTGGTGGACACGGACCGCGAGGACGTTGCCCGACGGCTTCACGAGATGGCCCACCGCGAACTCGTGCGGAAGCCGTGAGCCCTTGAACTCGCCGAGTTCCGTGCCGTTCAGCCAGACGCGGGCGCAGGACTCGATGCCGTCGAAGCGGAGCACGCCGCCGCCGGTCGCGGGCCAGTCGTCCGGCAGGTCGAAGGTGTGCAGGTGGTCGCCGGTCGGGTTCTCGGTGGGGACGCGGGGCGGGTCGACGGGGAACGGATAGACCACGTTGGTGTAGATGGGCGCGCCGTGGCCCTGCAGCACCCAGTGGCCGGGCACCGCCACGGTGTCCCAGGCCCCGGAGTCGTACCCGTCAAAGGCGAAGGAGTCGTCGGCGGCATCAGCGGTAGGGGAGAGCCGGAAGCGCCAACTTCCGTTCAGGGAGAGGGAGATGGCATCCGATCGCGCGTACCACGCGCGGGGCGGGAGGCTGCCGGTGCCGGGGGATACGTCCTCGAGGTAGGGGAGCTCCATGGGTTCCATCAGACAGCGGGGACATGGGACGTCACAACACTCTCGCGGTGGGGGTTGTTGGACTCTCGGTGAGCGAGTTGGACGGATGGCGAAGCTGCTGCGGATTTCGTCGTACGTAGCCGTGGTGACGTCAGTAATTCGTTGAGGCATGGCAATTTGGTCGCGATATCGGTAGCTTGCGGAGGTGTGACCACTAGCCAGCAGCAGAACAACGCCAAGCCCCTGCCGTCGCCCCTGCCCGGCACGCTCCCGGAGACCGGCCGCACCCGGCACAGTCGCCTGCGCGAGCAGGGCAGCCTGGACCGTGCCGACCTCGAGGCGATCCTTGACGCGGGGTTCCTCTGCCATCTGGGCGTCGTCGTCGACGGGCACCCCATGGTGGTGCCGACCGTCTACGGCCGTGACGACACCCAGCTGTATCTGCACGGCTCGGTCGCGAGCCGCAGCCTGGCCGCCGACCCCGGCGCCACGGTCTGCGTCACCGTCACCCACGTCGACGGCCTGATCCTGGCCCGCTCGGTCTTCGAGCACGGCGTCAACTACCGCAGCGCGATGATCTACGGAGTACCGCGCAAGGTCACCGACCCGGACGAGAAACTGGCGGGCCTGCGCCTGCTCACCGAGCACGCGACGCCAGGCCAGTGGGACTACGCCCGGCGCCCGAGCCGCAAGGAACTCGCCGCGACGACGCTGCTCGCCCTCTCCCTGGAGGAGGCGTCGGTCAAGACGAGCGTGGGCCCTCCGGACGACGGCGAAGGGCCGGACGCCGGGCTCGGAGTCTGGGCCGGGAACCTTCCCCTGACGGCCAGTTGGGGCGCCCCGGTCGCCGACCCGCTGCTCCCGCCGGACATCGCGGTCCCGCCCCACATCGCCGAGCGCGGCGGGACGCGGCACGGCTGAGTCCGGTCAGAGCAGGGGCGACGCCGTCAACCGTGAGCGCGCCTGCGATGCGAGCGCCAGGGTCTCGCGTTTAGATCAGGCCGGATCAGGGAGCGGGGTCTGGCACGCACATCTGCGGCGTTGTCGTCGGTCCCCAACGCTCCGCGTTGACTCCCTCCTCCGCCTTGCAGCTGCACGCACCAGACCCCGCTCCCTGATCCGGCCTGATCTAAACGCGAGACCCTAGCGGAGCTCCAGTTCCCCCGAGAGCACGCGCCGGGCCACCGACTCGAGGGACTCGCCCAGGGCGAACGCCCGTGCCTGGATGAGCGCCAGGGCGTCGCTGACCGAGCTGCCCGCCTGCTCGGACAGCGCGCCCGCGGCCTGGTGGACCACGACACGGAGATCCGTGCCGCCGTAGAGGTCGGGATCCCCGTCCGGGCCGATCAGTACGCCCTCCGCCAAGGCATCGGCGACCTCGCGAATCGTCCCCGCCCGCGCGAGAGCCGGCGGGGGATCGAAGATGGTGAGCGCCCCGATGCAGCCCGCTGGCACCTTCAGCGGCAGCGCGGCGACCGCTCTGAGACCGAGGGCGGCGAGGCCGGAGCCGTATCCGGGCCAGCGTCTCTCCAGGGCGGCGCCCGACGCGTAGACGGCACGCCGGCCGTGGGCCGCGTCGCGCCCGGGGCCCGCGGTCAGGACGTACTCCAGATCCTGGGCGCCGCGCGACGACTGGTCCGACGCGGCGACCGCCAGCTGGCTCAGATCCTCACCGATGAGCGTGAGCGCGGCACTGCGCGCCCCACAGGCCTCCGCGACCGAGGCCATGAACAAGGGGCGATGCTCTCCCTGGGCCTGCGCCTGCCGGGAGCCGCCGTGGCCCGCCGCCCACTCCGTCACCCGGCGGGCGTAGGACTCCTGGAGCCGGGCCGTGGTGAGATGCCGGTCCGCGACCGCGCGGTGCCGCTGTGCCATCGCCGCGTGGAAATCGCGGCCGTTCTCCCCGTGGAGCCGCTCATGCCGCTCGGCGTTCGCCGTCTCCCGGGCCGCGCGCTCACCCGCCCGGATGGCACGCTGCCAGGCGGCGTCGGCCTGACCTCCTGTCAGCCACCAACTGCCCTCCATGGCGCTCATGCTCACCAGAATACGACTGACGGGGTCAACTGCCGCCCGTATCGGCGAGGTCTTCCATCAAGAGGACGACGCCCCCGTTGTGCCCGTCGAACGGAGAGCAGATGACCGAACAGTCGATGCTCCGACCGATGCGGTTCACGGCCGGAATCACCACGGGGCCCGACCGCTTGCCCGACGCGATGCAGTCCTCGACGACCGCGCGCAGGTCGTCGGTGGGCAGTCCGAAGTCGAGCTCGAAGAACTGCTCGCCCAGTACCTCGTCGGCACGCAGCCCCCACAGCTCGGCCGCGCCGCGATTCCAGCTCCTGGCCTGCAGATCGGCGGACAGCACCACTACACCGGCCGCGATACTGCTCATCACGCCCTCCAGGAAGGCCCTGGCCTCGTTCAGGTCCGTGGAGCGCAGCCGCATCTCGTCGTTCATGGTCTCGAGCTCTTCGTTGCCGGACCGGAGCTCTTCGTTGGTGGTCTCCAGCTCTTCGTTCGTGGACTGGAGCTCTTCGTTGGTGGTCTCCAGTTCCTCGATGCTCGACTGGAGTTCCTCGTTGGTGGTCTCCAACTCCTCATTGGTGGACTGGAGTTCCTCGTACGCGGTCTCCAAGTCCTCGCGTACCCGCTTGACCTCGGCCTTGAGCTGCATGGCCAGGGTGACGTCCGTGAAGGTGATGTTGGTGGCGACCGGGAGGCCGGGGCCGCTCGCGATCGGCTGGATGACGATGTCGAAGTACTGCAGCTCGTTGCCGATGCGCCGATCGGCGCCGTTCACCCGCAGGGTCCTGCGCTCGTGGGTGGCCTGGTCGATCAGGGAGCGGAGCTCGGCGGGCCGGTAGGAGAGCTCCAGGTCCTGGAAAGGGCGGCCCACGTCATGGGTCGTGAGGCCGAACTGCGAACGGGCCTCGTTGTTGATCATTACCAGGGTGCCGTCGCCGTCCAGGGCGACAGCGGCGCCCGGAGCCGCGTCGAGGATCAGGTCGCGCAGCTGGCGCGTGCGCGTGGCGGCCTGCATCTCGATGCCCACGCCGGGCCTGATCTTCGCGGGGATGGCGGGGTAGGGCGGGGCACTGCCGCCGGGACGGCGCCGGAAGACGCGCTGGCGGATGCTGACCGCCTCGAACCGCTCGCCGTCGTTCAGGAGCATCTCGGCCTTGCCGAGGAAGAGATAGCGGCTGGCGCGCAGGGCGAAGTGGAAACGGTCCACGATCTGGGCCTGCGCCTCGACGTTGAAGTACATCAGGGTGTTGCGGCAGACGAGGAGGTCAAGACGGGAGATCGGGGCGTCGCGGGTGATGTCGTGGCGGCCGAAGATCACCCGGCGCCGCAGGTCGGGGCGGAAGACGTAGTGGGCGTCGTGCTGCTCGAAGTACTTGTCGCGCAGCTCCACCGAGAGCGATTCGAGGTTCCGCGCCGGGTACTGGCCCGCGCGGGCGTCGCGCAGCGCCTCCTCGTCGACGTCCGTCGCATAGATCTTGACGCGGTTCAGGCTCTCCTCGATGCCGAGGGCCTCCGCGAAGATGATGGCCAGTGAGTACGCCTCCTCACCGCTGGAGCAGCCCGCGCTCCACACCCGGACCTCGTCGTCGGGACCCAGGCCCGCGATCAGCTCGGGCACCACCTCACGCTGGAGAAGCTCCCAGGCGTCCGGGTCACGGAACATCGAAGTGACGTTGATCAGGATCGTGTTGAACAGGGTCTGGAACTCGACCGTGTCGGTCTCGAGCAGATCGCGGTAGTCGGCGTAGTCGTGGGTGCCGGCATCCTCCATCCGCTTGCGGATGCGACGGCCGAGGGTGGACCGCTTGTAGCCGGTGAAGTCGAATCCGCGCGCGTCACGGATGAAGGCGAGCAGGTCTTCAAGACCCTGGTCCACCTCCGGGACGGGCGCGCTCCCGGGCTGCTCCAAGGCTCGCGGTTCGGCACCCTGCCCGGTGCCCTGCTCGGTACCGGCGCCGGACGGCTCACTCATCACTGCCTCTTGTCCTCGACAAGTCCGCGGACCGCCGCGGCGATTTCGTCCAGTCGGAGTACGAAGTCCACGGCTCCTGTGGCGACGGCCGCCCTGGGCATGCCCGCGAACTGCGCGGTCTCCGGATCCTCGGAGATGACGGTGCCGCCCCGTTGCTTGATCGCCTCCACGCCCATCGCGCCGTCCACGCCGGTGCCGGTCAGGACACAGGCGATGGCCCGCGATCCGTACGCCCCGGCCACCGACTCGAAGAGCAGGTCGGCGGAGGGGCGTACGAAGTGCACGAGCTCGCTGTTCGACAGGCTCAGGAGCCCTGCGGGCCCCACGAGAAGGTGCCGGTCGGGCGGCGCCAGATACACCGTCCCCGGCTCCACGCGCTCCTGGTCCTCCGCCAGCTTGACGGGCAGCTCCGTGCGACGGGAGAGGACCTCCGCCAGGAGTGTCCGGTGCCGTGGATCGAGGTGCTGGACCACGAGCACGGGCACCCGCAGTGTCGGCCCGAGGCCGCTGAGGAGCGCGCTGAGACCTTGGATGCCTCCCGCGGATGCCGCGACAGCCACGATGGCGTACTGCCCTGATGTGTGCTGTTCCGACCTCACACACCGAGCCTAGCCGTTGCGCGATCGATCGGCTCCGCACCGGGTGGCCCGGTCGCCGGGCCCTTGTCGCCGACCGGGGCATCTGCTTGACTCCGCCCGCCAGAACGCCAGCTCGCCAACGCACCGGCGGAGGACGCCATGGAGATCACCCGCAGACGCCTGTTGTCCGCCCTGTCGGCCGCCGGTCTCCTGGCGGTGGTCCCCACGCTCCCGGTGAGCGCCGCCGAAGCCGCGGCGGACAGCGCCCGCCTCCTGGCCAACACCGTGGGGATCTTCGCGGGGACCACCGAGTCCAACGCCCGCCCCGAGACCGCCGCCAAGCTCGCCGCCGTCGACAAGACGGCGCGCACGAACCTGAAGTCGATGGACGACGCGGGCGATGGCGAACTCTTCGCCGGTCTGGCCCTGGGCACCGACGACGCCAACCTCAACACGGCCTTCAAACGGCTGTACGAGATCGCCCTCGCCACCCGCGCCCCCGGCACCCCATCCGACCTCTACGGGAACACCGCCGTGCAGCGCCGCGTCATCGACGGCCTGGTCTGGCTGCACGAGCGCTATTACGGCGACCAGTCCAAGGGCTATTACGGCAACTGGTTCAACTGGGAGATCGGCATCTCCCAGTCCGTCAGCAAGACCCTGGTGCTGCTCGTCGACGAGGTGCGCGCCTACCGTCCGGACCTGATCGCCACGTACGTCGCCTCGATGGACGCCTACCTCCGCAACGGCACCGACGGCGACGTGAACCTGGACTCGCGCTTCCACACCGGCGCGAACCTCGCCGACATCACCACCAACCGGATCCTTCAGGGCGCGCTCATCGGCGAGAGCGGGGCGGCCCGCATCCGCAAGGCCCTCACCGACCAGCTGACGGTCTTCGTCACCATCGACCCCTACCACCTCAACCACGGGGTGACGGACGGCTATTACGCCGACGGCTCCTTCATCCAGCACGCCTCCGTCGCGTACACGGGATCGTACGGAAAAGGCCTGCTCACGCGCGTCGTGCAGACCCTCAAGATCCTCGACGGCACAGGCTTCGCGCACGGCGACGAGCTGGTGCCGACCGTCCAGAGGTGGGTGCGCGACGGCTTCGCGCCGCTCATCTTCGAGGGCTGGATGATGGAGATCGTCAAGGGCCGTGCGGTGTCGCGGCCGGACAGCGGCTACACCGACGTCGCGGTCGTCGTAGAGGCCGTCGTCGACCTCTCTTCACTGGCGAGCGGCGCCGACGCCACCGCGCTCAAGAGCTACGTGAAGCACATCCGGTCGACCTCGCGCACCGCGCTCAACCCGACCGGCTTCGTCTCGCCCATCAGCATCGCGCGCTACGCCGACATCGTCGCCGACGCCTCGGTACCGCCCGCGGACCTCAACCCCGCATCGCGCAGCGTCGCCTTCAACGCCATGGACAAGAGCGTCCACCGCAGACCGGGCTATGCCTTCGCGCTCGCGCGCAGCTCCGACCGGATCAGCAAATACGAGTACATGAGCGGCGAGAACCTCATGCCGTGGTTCCAGGGCGACGGCGCGTACTACCTCTACCTCTCCGGGCAGGACCAGACGCAGGCGTACGGAGTCGACTACTTCACCACGGTCTCGCCGTACGGCCTCGCGGGTGTCACCGCGCCGGTCGAGGAGCGCCGCACGATCCCCGACCTCTACGGGAAGCCGTTCTACGACAACCCGGGCCACCCCCTGAACTTCACCGCGTCCTCCGAGTCGCAGAACAAGTACGTCTACTTCCCGCGCGGCACCAACCGGCACTCCGGGGGCGCGGTGCTCGGGGCGTACGGCGCGGTCGGGGCGGTGCAGTCGAGCGATGTCGCCTACGCCGACAGGGAGTTGCTCCCGGCCGACTTCGTCGTCTACCGCAACGCGACGGCGACGAAGTCGTGGTTCCTGCTCGACGAGGAGATCGTGGTACTCGCCGCGGGGGTGGGCGACGGCGCGGGGCGGGCCGTGACGACGACGGTCGACGCGCGGACCGCGGCGCCGGACGACCAGGTGTCCGTCACGGGGGAGTCGCGCGACGGCAGCCCGTGGACCGGCGCGGGCACGGGCGACCTCCGGTGGCTGCGCTATGCCAACGCCACGCGGCGGACTTCCGTCGGTTACCTCTTCCTGGACACCCCGAAAGCGGACCCCTCGACGGTGCGGGTCACCCTGGACAAGGTCACCCGCAGCCGCCGGGTCGTCCGTACCGCGAACCCGGACACCGCGGTCACGCGCACGGTCCTCGGCGTGACGGTGGACCGGGCTGCCGGGGATCAACCGGGCGCTCTGGCCTACGCGTTGGTGCCGAACGCGGGCGATGCGGGCCTGCGTTCGTACGTGGCCGGGCAGCCGCTCAAGGTCCTCGCGAACACGGTCCGGCTACAGGCCGTCAGCCACTCGGGCCTCGGTCTGACGGCCGCGAACAGCTTCACGGCGGGCCGCCATGAGGCCGCCGGGGTGCGGATCGACGGGCCCGCATCGGTGATCGTGCGGCGCGAGCGGCGCGGTCCGACCACTGTGGCGGTGTCGGACCCGACGATGGACCGCGACAGGGTGAGTGTGCTGCTCCGCGGCCGTTCCCTGCGGGAGGTCACGGCCGACGAGGGGGTGCGCGTGAGCCGGGTCCCCGGCGGGACCCGGATCGACGTGGACACGCACCACGCGTACGGACGGAGCTTCACGGTGACGCTGCGCGGCTGAGGCGGCTCAGTCCTCCTGTTGGGCCTGGGCTCAGTCCTCGACGGTGACGGCCCGTACCGGACAGGCCCGCACCGCCTCGCGCACCAGGGGGTCACCGCCGCCGTCCTCCTGGCCGGGGAGCACCTCGCTGAAGCCGTCGTCGTCCTGGGTGAACACTCCCGGAGCGGTGAGCGCGCACATCCCCGCACCCACGCACCGCTCCTTCTCCACATGGACCCGCACGCTCATCTCCTGCAACTCCTACCAGCTGACGGGGAGTTCGAGCATCCCCTGGATCGTGTCGCCCGGCTTGAAGGGGATCTCCCGCGCGGGTACCGCGAGGCGAAGCTCCGGAAGGCGATCGAAGAGCGTCCGCAGGGCGATGTCGATCTCGGCGCGGGCCAGGTTCTGGCCGAGACACTGGTGAACGCCGAACCCGAAGGCCAGGTGGTGGCGGTCGGCGCGGTGGAAGTCCAGTTCCTCCGGTGCCTCGTAGGCCGTGCTGTCGCGGTTGATGAGGGAGGTGGAGAAGATGACGCCGTCATCCGCGCGAATGGTGCTTCCGGCGACGTCGATGTCCGCCTTCGCCACCCGCAGTATTCCGTCGGCGATGGACAGGAAGCGCAGCAACTCCTCGACCACGGCGGGCATCAGTGTCCGCTCGGCGCGCAGTTCGGCGAGTTGCCGCGGGTGCTGAAGGAGCGTGAACGTACCAAGGGAGATCATGTTCGCCGTGGTCTCGTGCCCCGCGACCAGCAGGATCGTGGCCATGCTGACCAGTTCCTCGCGGTCGAGCGCACCCTCGGAGAGCTGCCGGTGGATGAGCTCGTCGAGGAGTCCGTCTCCCGGCTCCCGGCGCTTGCGCTCGATCAACGCGTGGAGAAACGCGTCCAGTTCGCCTCGCGCCCGCTCGGTGTCCTCGGCGCGAGGGCCGCGCAGCAGTCGGCGTGACTGTTCCTCGAAGAACTCGTGGTCGGCGTAGGGCACGCCGAGGAGGGCGCAGATCACCATGGACGGAACCGGCAGCGCGAACGCGCCGACCAGTTCGGCCGACGTCCCCTGTGCGGTCATGGTGTCCAGGAGCCGGTCGACCGTCTCCTGGATCCGGGGGCGCAGTGCGGCGATCCGCTTGACCGAGAAGCTGGGGATGAGCATCCGGCGCTGGGCGTTGTGCTCGGGGTCGTCGACGCCGAGCAGGGCGACGCGTCGCGTGCGTGCTTTCGCGAAGCGCTCGGTGGGTGCGGGGAACGCCTCGTTCTCGCGATCGGAGGAGAGGCGCGGGTCGACGAGCAGGTCACGGGCCGTCCCCTGTCCGGTGACCACCCAGACGGAACGCCCGTCGAACAGCCGGACCCGGGAGAGCGGCCGGGCCTCGCGGAGTGGTTCGTACGACGTCGGCGGGTGATAGGGGCAGGTGCGGTCCTGCGGGAAGGCGACTGGTTCGGATGCGACTGGTTCGGATGCGACAGATTCCGTCATTTCCGTCATGGACTTACCTCACAAGCGGAGGGGCTCCTTTTACCTCTCCCATTGGATGCCTGGGGCATCTACTTGGTCCACGGCAAGACAAGCCAGATGGGAGGCTGTTCGGCGGTCGAATCTGGCCGGAATCACACCCTCCGCTCAACCCTCCCGCGTCCGCGCTCCCGCACCGCTCGCGGCGTCGCTCCCCACCAGCGCCGGCAGCAGCGGTTGAGCGCCGACTGCTCGGACAGGCCGATGAGCAGGGCGACCTGGCCCAGGGGAAGGTCGGTTTCGGTGAGATAGCGGAGCGCCGCGCTGCGGCGCTCCTCGTCGATGAGCTCGGCGAACGTCGTGCCCGCGGTGCGCAGCCGTCGCTGAAGGGTGCGCGGATGGACGTTCAGGAGATGGGCGACCGTCCCGATCGCGGGTGGTGAGGTGCCGAGCGACCTGCCGACGACGGCGCGGACACCGCTGACGATGTCCGTCCGCTCCGTGGGCAGTTGCTCGTCCAGGTACGCGAGCGCGAGGCGGCGCAGATGCGCGTTGCCCCCGCCGAGCGGCCGATCGGCCAGGCTGAGCGGGACACGCAGCAGGGCCGCGGGACGGTCCGCCTTCACGGGTACGCCGAAGAAATCCTCGTACGTAGCAAGCGGGGCGAGCAGCGGATGCGGGAGCTCGACCGAGCCGAGGCCGTACGGGCCGACCAGGTAGAGGATGGCCCGGTGCATGAACCCAAGGGAGAGGTCGATGCCCTGGGGCGGCGCCTCGACCCCTTCGCGTACGCCGTAGCGCAGGGCGGCGACGCCCGGGGTGCCGTACGGATCCGGCTCCAGGCTCAGGCTCAGTGAGCGCGCGTGGACGAACAGATAGCGCGTGGTGCACTCCAGGGCGTCCCCGAGGGTGTCGGAGTGCTGGATGGCGAGAGCGAGGGCACCGAGCATCCCCAGGTCCTGCCGGGCCGCGATCCGCAGCCCCAGATCGGCACAGCCGAGATCCTCGGCGGCGAGCTCGAGTACCGTGGCCATCGCTTCTTCGGGTACCAGGAGGTCGTCCGCGTCGAGAGCGGCCGTCGGGCAGCCCGCGAGGCGGGCATAGGCCTCGGCGTCGCCACCGAGCTCCGCCACCGTGGCGCGGAAGCCGCGAAGACCCGCGGACCTGATCACTGACATGTCGTCCAGGGTCAAAGATCTGTCGTCCCAGGTCAATTCCTGCCGGGTGTGCTTCCGGACACTGAAGGAATGACGCACTCCGCAGGCTCAAGGACGACAGGCTCAAGGACGACAGACTCCAGCGCCACCCCTACCGAGCACATCGACGTCGTGATCGTGGGTGCCGGTCTGTCCGGTGTCGGCGCCGCGTACCGACTTCAGACGGAGTGCCCTGAGCGCTCGTACGCGATCATCGAGGCACGGCAGTCCATGGGCGGGACATGGGACCTGTTCCGATACCCGGGTGTGCGCTCGGACTCCGACATGTTCACGCTCGGCTACTCCTTCAAGCCCTGGCTCGACTCGAAGGTCCTCGCCGACGGCGCGTCCATCCTGCGCTACATCAAGGAGACGGCCGCGGAGTTCGGCATCGACCGCAGGATCCGCTACGGCACCAAGGTCCTCGGCGCCGACTGGTCGACCGAAGCCGCGCGCTGGACGGTGACGCTGGAGCGCACCGAGGAGGACGGACACCGCAGCCGCACCACCGTCACCTGCGACTTCCTCTACTCCTGCGCGGGCTACTACAACTACGACCAGGGACATACCCCGGAGTTCGAAGGCGTCGAGTCCTTCACCGGCACGGTCGTGCATCCGCAGTTCTGGCCCGAGGACCTGGACCACGCGGGCAAGCGCGTGGTGGTCATCGGCAGCGGCGCCACCGCCGTCACGCTGGTGCCCGCGATGGCCACGAGTGCCGCGCACGTCACCATGCTCCAGCGCAGCCCGACCTGGATCGGCTCGCTGCCGTCGCGGGACAGGCTGGCCGACGGCTTCCGCGCTGTACTGCCCGCGGGCGTGGCCCACCGGCTCGTACGCACGAAGAACATCCTCTTCGCCATCGGCGTCTACCAGTTCTGCCGGCGCAGCCCGAAGGCGGCGCGACGCCTGCTCACCGGCCTCAACAAGCGCATCGTCAAGGACGACCAACTGGTCGCCGACCATCTGACGCCGTCGTACGACCCGTGGGACCAGCGGCTGTGCGCGGTGCCCGACGCCGATCTGTTCAAGGTCCTCAAGACGGGCGCCGCCGAGATCGTCACCGACCACATCGACCGCTTCGTACCGGAGGGCATCCTGCTGAAGTCCGGCCGTGTCCTGGAGGCCGATGTGGTCGTGACCGCCACCGGACTCCAACTGCTCGCGTTCGGCGGCATCACCCCGCGCGTCGACGGCCGACAGGTCGAGCTGAACAAGCAGTTCGTCTGGCGCGGCGCGATGATGACGGGCGTCCCGAACTTCGCCGTCTGCATCGGCTACACCAACGCGTCCTGGACGCTGCGCGCCGACCTCACGTCCCGCCTCGTGTGCAAGGTGCTCAATCACATGCGCGAGAACGACTACGCGGCGGTGGAACCGACACCGACGGGCACGCTGAACGAACGCCCGCTCCTCGACCTCGCCGCCGGCTACGTCCAGCGCTCCATCGACGCGTTCCCCCGGCAGGGCGACCGCGGCCCCTGGAAGGTCCGGCAGAACTACGTGCTCGACGCCGCGTCGACGATGCGTACCGACCTGAGCAAGACGCTCGCGCCCACCAAAAAGAGCTGGCGCTCCGCCTGACCCGGGGCTAGGGTCGTTTCTGTTCGTCCCTTGACGTCTCTTGACGTCCCTTGAGTGTGATCCAGGAGGTGTGACCGATGACTGTCGTTGAGATGGGCGCTGCCCGCATCGAGAAGTCCGTTCATTCCACCTCCGTGGCCACCGGCTGACCTTCTTTTCCTCCACGCGTCCGTGTACGCGTGTGCCGGGGCCGCCCTGTGAAGGGTCACCCCTTGTCTTCCTCTTCTCTTTCGAGTTCGGCTTCGTCGTCCCCGCTCATCTCGTACGGCTGGGACGCGGACTGGGAAGCCGACTTCACCCCGTATGCGGCGCAGGGCCTGCTGCCCGGCCGCATCGTACGGGTCGACCGTGGCCAGTGCGATGTCGTCACCCCTGACGGCATGGTCCGCGCCGACACCGAGTTCGTCGTTCCCCGCGACCCGATGAAGGTCGTGTGCACGGGGGACTGGGCCGCCGTCGACCCCGACGGCGGCGATCCGCGGTACGTGCGGACGCTTCTGCCGCGCCGTACCGCCTTCGTGCGCTCCACCTCCTCCAAGCGGTCCGAGGGGCAGATCCTCGCGGCCAACGTCGACCACGCGATCATCGCGGTCTCGCTCGCCGTCGAGCTCGACCTCGGCCGGATCGAGCGGTTCCTGGCCCTCGCCTGGGAGTCGGGCGCCCAGCCGCTCGTCGTCCTCACCAAGGCCGACCTGGTGCCGGACGCCACGGGCCTGTCCTACCTGGTCGAGGATGTGGAGACGGCCGCCCCCGGCGTGCAGGTGCTGCCGGTCAGCGCCACGGCCGGGGAAGGCGTCGACGTCCTGTGCGCCGTCGTCTCCGGCGGTACGTCCGTCCTGCTCGGCCAGTCCGGAGCGGGCAAGTCGACGCTGGCCAACGCGCTGGTCGGCGAGGACGTCATGGATGTCAACGCCGCCCGTGACGTGGACGGCAAGGGCCGCCACACCACGACGACCCGCAACCTCCTCGTCCTCCCGGCCGGTGGCGTCCTCATCGATACGCCGGGGCTGCGCGGCGTCGGTCTGTTCGATGCCGGGACGGGTGTCGGCCAGGTCTTCTCCGAGATCGAGGAGCTTGCGGCCGACTGCCGTTTCCAGGACTGCGCCCACACCGCCGAACCCGGCTGTGCGGTACTCGCGGCCGTGGACGACGGCACGCTGCCCGACCGCCGCCTCGACAGCTACCGCAAGCTGATCCGCGAGAACCAGCGCATCGTCGCCAAGACGGACGCGAAGGTCCGGGCGGACCTGCGGCGCGAGTGGAAGCTGCGGGGTGCGCAGGGGAAGGCGGCGATGGAGGCGAAGCGGGGGCGGATTCGCTAGCGCGGGGCCGGTGCGGGGCGGATGGCGCGGGGGTGCGGGGGGCTTCGGGCGCCCCGCACCGACGCGGCGTCCGAATTCCGCCAGCCGGAGCGGCGACGACCCTGCACACTGGAAGCGTGATCGATGAAGAGACCAGGTACGGGGCGGTTCGCAGCCGCGACGCACGCTTCGACGGGGAGTTCTTTTTCGCCGTCGAGACCACCGGCATCTACTGCCGGCCCAGCTGCCCCGCCGTCACCCCGAAGCGCCAGAACGTCCGCTACTACACCACCGCCGCGGCCGCCCAGGGCTCCGGCTTCCGGGCCTGCCGACGCTGCCGTCCGGACGCCGTTCCGGGGTCGGCGGAGTGGAACGTACGCGCGGATGTCGTAGGACGCGCCATGCGCATGATCGGCGACGGTGTCGTCGACCGCGAGGGCGTATCCGGTCTCGCCGTGCGGCTCGGCTACAGCGCACGGCAGGTGCAGCGGCAGCTCACCGCCGAGCTCGGGGCGGGGCCTGTCGCTCTCGCGAGGGCCCAACGGGCGCACACCGCGCGGGTGTTGCTACAGACCACGGGGTTGCCGATCACGGAGATCGCGTTCGCGGCGGGGTTCGCGAGCGTGCGGCAGTTCAACGACACGATTCGGGCCGTGTACGCCCTGACGCCCACCGCGCTGCGGGCCGCCGCGCCGCGTGGCGGGGGCGCCGGGCGGGCCACCCCGGCCGCCGGGGTTCCGCTGCGGCTCGCCTATCGCGGGGCCTACCAGGCGGGCGCCGTCTTCGACCTGCTGTCCGACGAGGCTGTCGCCGGGATCGAGAAGGTCGGCGGGGAGCGGGGTGCGCGGACCTATCGGCGCACGCTGCGGCTGCCGTACGGCACGGGGATCGTGGCCGTCGAGGAGAGCGATCACGGGGTCGGCGGGTGGCTCGACGCCCGGCTCCACCTGACCGATCTGCGGGACCTCACGACCGCCGTGCAGAGGCTGCGCCGGCTCTTCGACCTCGATGCGGATCCGTACGCGGTGGACGAGCGGCTGGGTGCCGATCCGCGCCTGGCTCCGCTGGTCGCGGCCCGTCCCGGTCTTCGCTCGCCGGGGGCCGCTGATCCCGAGGAGTTCGCGGTGCGGGCGCTTGTGGGGTGTGCGGAGGCGTCGCTCCTGGTGGAGCGGTACGGGAAGGCCCTGGACGCGCCCTGCGGTTCCCTCACCCATGTGTTCCCCGAGCCGGGAGCGCTTGCCGGGGAGCCCGGCCCCTTGGGGGAGCTTGCCGCCGCGCTTGCCGATGGGCGGGTCCGGCTTGATGCGGGGGCGGACCGGGAGGATGCGGAGGCGGGGCTGCTGGCTTTGGGTGGGGTGGATTCGGGGGTCGTGGGGGCCATTCGGATGCGGGCGCTCGGGGATCCCGACGTGGGGTTGCCGGGGGTGGGTGTGTCTGAGGGGTGGCGGCCGTGGCGGTCGTACGGGGTGCGGCATGTGCTGGCTGCGGGGTAGGGCATTTTCCTTCCCCAACCCCGCCCCTTTCCCGGCTGTGACATGTGCGGCTCCGCCGCGGGCGTCCTCAATCTCCCCCAAGCTCTTGAAGAGCAGGGGGGACCCCCATGACGGCTGAAAGATTTCAGCCCGTCCGGCGCTTGAGGGCAACCAAGGCCCCCGCGCCAGAGCGGGTTCTCGGGAAGGGGTGGGGTTGGGGAGAATTACTGCTCCAAGCCCCAGCTATGGATCCGCCGAGGATGAATCCGGATCAGCTCCTCGCTGAAGTCAGGGCCCAAGTCATGCGGCCCCGTGAGGAGTTCCGCGACCCCCCGGATGTCGACCCCCCGCACCTTCCACGGCCGCTCGCTCACCACATCATCGACAACCAGCGACACCTTCGGATTCTTCTGAAGGTTGCGCCACTTCTTCGTCGTGCCCAGCGCATAGCCACCGATCAGGATCGTCCCGTCGTCCTGCGGGAAGAATCCGACAGGATTCGCCTGCGGCTGGCCCGTCGCGTCGACGCTGGCCATCCTGCCCAGACGCTGGGACTTGAGGTACGCCCGCTCGGCCTCGCTGAATTCGGTCATGGCGCGAGCCTAAGCCGCGGGCAAGCCCCAGCGCGGCGCCTCCTCGTTCGGTTCGACGGGGGCGATCCGCAGGTCGGGCCGGTCACCCTTGGCGGTGATCAGCGCCGAATCGCCCCGCCCGAGGGCGATCCGCACCGCGCCCCCGCCCACATCCTCGTACCGCAGCGGACGCCCACGCCCGTCCCGGACGTCGATCGCCCCCGCGATGCCGTGCCGCACGACGCACGGCGCTCCCGCCTCACTCACGAGCCGCACCCACCGGGTCGCCCCGACCTGCCGCACCGCGCTGAGCAGGAACGCCCCCTGCGTACGGAAGTTGTGCACGGTCAGCTCCGCCCAGGCTGCGGGCAGCGCGGGGAATACGCGGATGACGTCGCCCCAGGACTGGCAGACCATGTCGTGCAGGGACTGCGCGGCGGAGAGCGGGGTCTCGATGACCGGGCCCGATTCCTTGTACATGGTGTTGGGCTGGATGAACCGGGTCATCAGCTGGCCCAGATACTTCAGTGCGTCCTCGCCCTTGCCGAGCAGCGCCGACATGGAAGCGGCACCCGTGAACGTATAGCCCTGGAGGGCGCCTTCGAAGCCCACCCAGTGGGCCAGGGACTTCTCGATCAGGGCGCGTTCGCCCGCCGTGCGGCCCGTCACCTCGTACAGGGGGTAGACCGCGAGCATGTGGGAGTAGTGGCGGTGCGACTTCGCGAAGGGGATGTCCGCGCCGATCATGTAGCCGTTCGTGTCGGTCGGATACGCCGTCAGCTTGCTCCCCACCTCGCGCCAGCGCGGGGCCAACTTGTCGTCTACGCCCAGGAGTTCCGCCGCTTCGAGGAGCGTTCGGCAGCCCCACTTAACCAGCATCAAGTCGTAGTTGCAGTCGCGTGAGTTGCCGCCGTACTCGGGCGAGAAGGTCGCCGGGAGATGCAGTTTTCCGTCCGTGCCCGGCTCCAGGAAGTGCAGGTAGTAGTTGATCGCTTTGCGGAGGAGCGGGAAGAGGACGTCTCGCAGGATCGTCCTGTCCATCGTGTGGCGGTAGCTCAGCCACACATTGTGCAGCGCCCAAGTCAGGTTGCCCACCTCGGGAGTTGGCGGGTCCTGGCCGGGGATTCCCACTCCATAGCCGCCGTCCGTCACCGATGCGCCGTTCACCAGGGACGGGTCCGT
The DNA here is from genome assembly GCF_043200235.1 of Streptomyces sp. NPDC048441. Taxonomy (NCBI): domain Bacteria; kingdom Bacillati; phylum Actinomycetota; class Actinomycetes; order Kitasatosporales; family Streptomycetaceae; genus Streptomyces; species Streptomyces sp. NPDC048441. The sequence continues at coordinate 632,733 of NZ_JBICXM010000002.1, read as the reverse complement.
GGTGCGCGGGATGCCGAGGGAGTCGGCGCGATAGGGGGCGGCCATCTCCTTGGTGAGGTTGGACCGGAATTCGCTCAACGCCCGTGTGACGGCGTCGAGTTCGAGATGGTTGGAGCCGTGGATCAGCCAGTACTCCAGCTGGACGTTCAGGTTCCACCACGTGTTGGGCCAGGGGGTGGGCTCGAGCCAGGGTCCTGACGTCGCCATCACGGGGGCGTCGCGGCGGGCGGCCGAAGCCGTCTTGTAGAGCTGGATCCAGTAGAAGCGCTGCATCCGGGCGTCGGGCACCGAGAGGAAGCTCTTGCGGTAGTACGCGTGCCACCAGGCGCGGTGCGATGCCGCGAGACCGTCGTACGAGAGGCCCGCCGCACTCCGCACCGTGCGCACCGCACTGCCCTGGGCCGTCGTCTTCGGGTACGAGTGCGCCACGTTCACGTACAGCGTCCGGGCGGCGCCCCGCGTCCGCTCCCGCCACGCGGTGACATGCTGCCCGCCCGCGAGCAGCGGCTGTACGGCGGCCATGACACCGTCGTCCTCCTTGAGCTCGGCCGGCGGGTTGCCCGCGTATCCCTCCGGCAGCGGCTTGAACGCGGCACGCGGGCTGATCGCCTCAGCGGGGTTGAACACCCAGCGGAAGCCGCGCTCGCCCGCGCTCGGGGTGACCTCGACGGCCAGGACGGAGCGCGTGTTGTGCACCTGCGCGCGGAGCTCCAGCGTGCCCTTGTCCGTGGTGAGGGTGCCGGTCAGCTCGGCGTCGCGCAGCCGCAGGCGCCAGTCGATGCCGGTGATGGTGCCGACGGGCTCCAGCGTGAAGTGGCCGATGGGGAGGCGTGCCAGGCCGAAGAGGGAGCCGAACTCGGGGCGGTGGTCCTGCACCTCGGAGTGCTGGATGTTGAAGCGCAGCGCGGTGGGCCCGGCGCCCGGCTGCGTGCTCGGCTCGGCGTAGATGCCCGAGCCGAGGAAGCCGTTGCCGAGGTAGGGGCCCTCGTACCAGGTCTTCGGCAGCTTCTGCCAGACCAGGTCGGCGTCGTCGAGGACGGTGCGCCAGGGGTCGCCGGGTGCGCTCACGTCCGCCGCCTCCCGGGGCGCGGCGGTGGCCTGCGCGGGGAGGCCGCCGGCCATCAGCGCGCCGCCGACCGCGGTTCCGGTGGTGGCGAGCACGGTTCTTCTGGACGGGCTTGGCATCGCTTCTCCCGGAGTCGAGTCATCGGAGCTTTACCTCGCTGAAAGTTAGAGAGGGTGCGGCATTCAGTCAATGCGTCGGGAGAAAGTCACGAGAAGGCCGGGAGAGATCCGATGCTGGGATATGTATGTGAACTCGATCCGGGTACTCGATCCCGGTACTCAATCTGGGTACTCGATCCGGGTACTCAGCCCCAGATCACCGCCCCCAGCCACGCCCCCGCGATCAACAGGCACGCGAACAGCTCCGTGAGGACGCTCCAGCCGCCCGCCCGCATGGCCGTCCTCGTCGCCGTCACGGCCTCCCCGTGCCCGCCGAGCCGCAGCCGCTCCGACAGGTAGATCCCGCCTATGAACCCCGGCAGCGACCCGATCACCGGCACGACGCAGAAGCCGACCAGCGCCCCGGCGCCCGCGTATACCGCGGTTCGGCGCGTGGCCCCGCTCTGCCGGAAGCGCCGTGGCGGCAGCAGCCAGCGGATGCCTTGTGCCACCAGGAGCACGACGGTCGCGCCGACCAGGACGCCCCAGGCGACCGGCTCCGGGTCCTTCAGCGCCCACCAGAGAACCGCGGCCCACACCAGCCACGGTCCCGGCACGCCGGGCACAAGCACCCCGCAGAGTCCGAGCAGCAGCACTACTCCGACCAGCAGGAGTTCCCACACTCCCATTTGCCAAGCGTGCAGGAAACAGTAGAAAACCGCAGGTCGCGCGAGTCACGGCGCACCCCGCCGTGAGGCGTCAGCGCGCCACCCAGCCCCGCTCGTACGCATGCCAGCCCAGCTGGAGCCGCGTCGTCACGCCCGTCAGCTCCATCAGGCGCTTGACCCGGCGCTGCACCGTCCGCAGACCCAGGTCCAGCTGCTTGGCGACGCTCGCGTCCGTCAGGCCCGCGAGGAGCAGCGAAAGGATCTCCAGGTCGGCGCGGTCGGGGCCATCGGGTGCGTCCTCGGTGAGCGTCCGGCCGCCCTCGCCGAGCCGCAGCGGCAGCGCGTCGCGCCACACCGCCTCGAAGAGCCCGGCCAGGGATTCCAGCAGGCCGCTCGCGTGCACCACGAGCGCGGCGGGCTCCGCCGTGCGCGAGGTCAGCGGCACCATCGCGAGGGAGCCGTCGGCGATCACCAGCTTGGTCGGGACGCGGTCCACGACCCGCACCTGTTCGTTGCGGCCGATCGCCGTCGAGAGTTCGAGGAGCCCGGTGGGGAGCGCGAGGACGGAGCGTTCGACGACCACGCGGTAGATGACGCCGCGCCCCGCGGCCTGCTTCTCCGCGTCGTTCTCCGTTCCGGTGACCACCACGGGGTTGCCCGTCACCAGGGCGCACACCTCGTCGCTCGCGCCGAGCTGGAGCTGGAGGAAGCGCTGCGAGACCGCGCCCGCGCCGGTCACCACCTCGACCAGGTCGTGCACCGCGGGCTCCGAGGCCTGGGCGCGGTACTCCTCGGCGAGCAGTTTCGCCGCGAGCTCGGCCTTCTCCAGCTCGTGCCGCTGCTGGGTCAGGAGCGCGCCGAGGGCGACGCCCGGCGGGGCCGCCACCCACCGGCCCGCCTTGCCGGACGCCTGGGCGGCGAGGCCGTGCAGTTCGAGGCGGCGAAGGGCGCGCACCGTCTCCGGCTCGCCCAGCGTGAGCCGCCGCGCGAGATCGGGCACGTCGGCGGCGCCCACCGCCACCAGAGCGCGGTACGTCGATTCGTGCGTCTCGTCCAGGCCTATCGCTGCCAGCATCGGTGACGTCCCTCCCCAGGATCCGTTCCGACGGCGCCCTGGCGGAAAACAGCCACGGCGTAAACCCGCCCCAGGACATCATCCCCGCACCACCCGGCTCTCTGCCAAGGTGACGCCACCGCAGCACCAACGGCAGCCGCGAATTCGGCATTTGATCCGATTTCGGCTGTGGTTCCGTATGCCCGACAACCTTGGGGAGAGCGATGCGCCCGATATCGCGTACGGCGTTGGGGGTGGCGTCCGCCGCCGTCCTCGCCGTCACCGCTGCCGTGCCGTCCGTGGCCGAGCCACGCGCGGGCACGGCGGACACGAGACCGCTGGTGGGAAGCGAGTCAAGCGCCGCACGCGACGGAGGGAGCTCCGTCGTCACCCTCGTCACCGGCGACCGCGTCCTCGTCACGTCCGACGGAAAGGACCGCGCGGGCGCCACCGCCCTGCCCGCGGCCGACGGCACCGTGCCGCTCATCCAGACACGGCAGTCCGGCAAGGATCTGTACGTCTACCCCGAGGGCGCCGTCCACGCGATCGCCGACGGCAAGGTCGACGAGGAGCTCTTCAACGTCACCGGGCTCGTCCGCCAGGGCTACGACGACGCGCACGCCAAGAAGCTGCCGCTGATCGCCGTGTACGACAAGTCCGTCGACGTCACGCGCTCCCTGCCCGCCACTCCGCGCGGCGCCGAGCGCGGCCTCGTCCTCGAGCCTGTCGACGGTGTCGCGCTGAAGGCCGACAAGAAGAAGGCCGGCGACTTCTGGGCGGACATCACGTCGACGAAGTCCCGTTCGGCCTCCGACCTGAAGAAGCTCTGGCTCGACGCCAAGGCCGAGGCGACTCTCGACAAGTCGACGAAGCAGGTGCACGCCCCCGAGGCCTGGGCCGCCGGCTACGACGGCAAGGGCACCAAGGTCGCCGTGCTTGACACGGGCGCCGACGCCGAGCACCCCGACCTCAAGGGCCGGATCGGCGCGACGAAGAACTTCACCGACTCGCCGGACAACGAGGACCGCCAGGGCCACGGCACCCACACCACCTCCACGGTCGGTGGCACCGGCGCGGCGAGCGACGGCAAGAAGAAGGGCGTCGCGCCCGGCACCGAGCTGCTGCACGGAAAGGTCCTCAACGACAGCGGCTCCGGCGCCACTTCGTGGATCATCGCGGGTATGCAGTGGGCCGTCGACGAGAAGGCCGACGTCGTCTCCATGAGCCTCGGCAACCCGGCGCGGACCGACTGCACCGACCCGATGAGTACGGCCACGGAGGAGCTCGCGCAGTCGAGCACGGGCACACTCTTCGTCTTCGCGGCGGGCAACACGGGCCCGAGCCTCAACTCCGTATCCTCGCCCGGCTGCGCGCCGAGCGTCCTCACCGTCGGTGCCGTCGACCGCGACGACTCCACGGCCTCCTTCTCCAGCCGTGGCCCCGCATACGGCTCGCACACCCTCAAGCCCGAGATCGCCGCACCCGGCGTCGAGATCTCCGCCGCGGCGGCGGGCGGCCGTGGTGTCTACGCCTACCAGTCCATGAGCGGTACGTCGATGGCGACCCCGCACGTCGCAGGCGCCGCCGCCCTGGTCAAGCAGCGCCATCCGGAATGGACCGCGCAGCAGATCAAGTCGGCCCTCGTGTCGTCCGCCGACAGCGGCATCCCCGGTGACGTGACCGAGACGGGCGGCGGGCGGCTGGACGTGAAGGCGGCCGTCGACCAGCAGGTGCTCGGCTCACCCGCCGTGCAGGGCGGCAGCTTCGGCTGGCCGCAGGACAATTCCGACCGTACGGCTGTCGACGTCCCCTACACCAACACCACGGCCAAGTCAGTGGAGTTGAAGCTGTCCGTGCAGGGCGTCACCGGCAACGACGGATCGGCCGTGGGATCGGGCATCGCCAAGCTCGGCGAACGCTCGGTGAAGGTCGCCGCCGGGGCCACGGTCAAGGTCCCGCTGAAGCTCGACCCCGACGCGGACCTCAAGAAGGCCCAGTACGGCGATGTGACCGGCCGTGTCCTGGCGAAGGCCGACGGGGGCATCGCGGTCTCCACGCCCTTCTCCCTCTACGTACAGCCGGAGACGGTCAGTCTTCGCGTCAAGCTCATCGACCGTGCGGGCAAGGCCGCTGACGGTCCGTCATCCGTCGACCTCATCGGCACGGACGACGCGAGCGGCGAGCGCCGCTTCAACGAGGGCGCGAACGACCAGACGTACCAAGTGCGTCCCGGTTCCTACTTCCTGACCGGTTTCGTCGCGACACCGGATGCGGACGGCGGCACGCTGACCGACTCGCTCACGCACCTCGCCCGCCCGCAGGTCGAGGTGAACAAGGACACGACCCTCACGCTCGACGCCCGCAAGGCGCATCGCCTCGCGGTCAAGACGGACCAGGAGTCCGAAGTGCGTGGCGCCACGCTCGGTTTCGCCCGCACTTGGGGCACCGACCACTGGGTGCACGCGGGTACGGCATCGGGGCCGCGCTCCATCCGAGGCTTCTACCAGTCCGTCGAGGGCAAGGCGACCGACGGCACCTTCGAGTCCGGCAGCTACTGGCGCGCGGCGGCTCCCCTCCTCTCCGAACTGGCCGTGGTGGGCGGCAAGCCGCTGCACGTCGTGACCGCGTCCACCGGCTCCGCCAACCTCGACGGCACGGGCAAGGCCGCTCTCGTGGACGCCAAGTCCGGTACACCGGCGGAGCTCGAGGCCGCCGGGGTCAAGGGAAAGATCGCCCTCGTCAAGCTCCCGGACAGCGGCAGCGCGAACGCCGTCGCGACGAACGCGAAGGCGGCGGGAGCGGTCGCCGTCATCGCCCACCGCGCGGCCCCCGGCCGCTGGTACCCCGCGACCGGCTTCACCGGCTCCCCGCTCCCGGTGCTCGGCATCGAGACGGCCGAAGCGACCTCCTTGCTCGCCCAACTGGGATCGGGCCCAGTCGAGTTGAAGTGGAAGGGAACGGCGAAGAGCCCGTACGTCTACAACCTCGCCTTCCCCGAGACCGGCCAGATCCGCGACGACCGCACCTACCGGGTGCGGGACAAGGACCTCGCGGCGAACGAGGCGACGTACCGCGCCATCGGCACGGCAACGGACTATGTGGACCTGCCGTCCGCCGTCCGCCCCTCGGGCCTCGAGGTGTACTTCGCCGACATCGAGTCGGTCCCGGCCCCCGGCAAGCGCACCGAGTACTACTCGGCGGGCACGACCGGCTGGGGCCACCAGGTGTCGAGCAGCTTCCCGTTCGGGGAGTTCATGATCGACCCGGTGCGGACGTACGAGAAGGGGGAGCGGCGCGGCGAGAAGTGGTACCACGGAGTGCTGACGCCGGCCGCGCCGCGTGACGAGAAGGGCGGGCTCGCGCTCGCCGGGGAGCGGCAGGGCAATCTGATCGGGGTCGCTCCCGGATTCTGGGGCGACAACGAACACGCCGGAATCCAGGGCGGGTTCGGGGACATCGGCAGTGTGCGGCTGAAGCGGGACGGCGAGGTCGTGGGCGAATCCGGCTGGCCGAACGGGGTGTTCTCGGTCCCGGCCGACGACTCGGCGTACGAACTCACCCTCGACACGTCCAAGATCGGCTCGAAGGTCTGGCAGCGGTCCACGAGCACGCAGACCACCTGGGCGTTCCGCTCGCACCTCGACGAGGAGGTCTACTCGCAGGGCATCCCGATGCTGTTCCCGCGCTATGAGCTGCCGGAGGACGGCATGAAGACGCTGGCGGCCAAGGACGGCCAGCGGATTGGAATCACGGCGACGGGGCACTCGGGCTACAAGCCGGGACCGCTCACATCGGCGGCCCTGTCCTACTCGTACGACGAGGGCAAGACCTGGACGAAGGCGGAGACCACCGCCGACGGCGATGCCTGGACCGCCACCGTGAATCACGCGGGTGCGGCGGGCAAGCAGGTCTGGCTGAAAACCGAACTGACGGATGCGAACGGTAGTTCCGTCACCCAGACAGTGGCTCGCGCCTACGACGTGCGCTAGACACACAGACACCGCCGGGCGGTCCTCCCGTGGGGGGTGGGCCCGCCCGGCGGCTCTCATCACTCTTCCGGTGGCCGGAATTTCCGGATGCACCGTTTTCGTACGGCCATCGCGGTGGACAATAGGGGCATGAGCCAGCAGGGGGAGAGGCACCCGGGGATCTCCGGCCAGGAGGACGACTGGTGGGGTCAGCTGTACGACGACTCCGCACCCGACACGGGGCCGGCCGATGTGGCCGACACCCTCGACGACAGATTCGCCTCGGCGGTCTCCGCGGCGGCGGGCGACAGCGTGGCCGATCCCGCCCCCGGGGGCGCCGGCCCGGAAGGAACGCTTCCGCGCCCCGGCCCCTTGCCGGTTCCGGAGGCTCCGGCTCCGGCCCCGCCTCCGCCCACACCCGCCGCCCGCATCCGCCCCGATGTCGCCCCCTGGGAGCCCACCGCGCCCGCGGGGCCCGTCACCTTCCCGGCGGGGCCACCCAAGCCGTCCGGTGATCCGAGCCGCACCACCGCCGTCCCCGTGCCGCGCTCGCCCGAGGAGTCCGCGGCCCCGGTCCCGCGACCGGCCCCGGAACCGCGGGCACCCGCCCCGGTGGAACCGGTGGAACCGGGGAAATCGGCGGAATCGGTGGACCCGGAGCCGTCCGCGGCGTCCGCACCCGTGCCCACCGTGTCGTACGTGGGCGACGGCCCGCCCACCTACGACGCCGAGCCCACCGTCCTGCCCGCCGCCGACCCCGACGACCTGGGCGATCTGGTCGCCGACACCGTGCTCGACGGTGCTCGCTACGGAGCCTTCACCTTGCGGGCCGTCTCCGTGCGCGGTGACTCCGCGCGGTATCGGGGCGAGCCGCGGCGGGATTCCATGCTCACCGCCCGCTTCGGAACCGGCGAGAGCGCCCTCGTCCTCGTCGCCATGGCCACCGGCGCGCGGGCCACGCCGGGGGCCCATCGTGCCGCCGCCGAAGCCTGTGCCTGGATCGGGCGGGCCGTCGGCCGCAGCCATCAGCGGCTCTCCGAGGACATCAGGGCCGCCCGGCGCGGAGACCTCAAGAGCGGCCTCCACCGGCTCACCGACCGCAGCCTCGGCAAGCTCCGCGCGCACGCCGCCGACCTCGGCATCGAGCCCGAGGAGTATGCCGCCTCCCTGCGGTGCCTTCTCCTGCCCGCCGACCCCGAGTGCCGTACGCGCGTCTTCTTCGGCGTCGGCGGTGGCGGGCTCTTCCGGCTCAGGGACGGGGCCTGGCACGACCTGGAGCCCAGCGTCAGCGATGCCGCCGGTGACGCGGGACCGCCCGTCGTCGGGTTCGGGTCCGTGCCGCCGGAGACCCTCGACGGCGACCGGCTCACCATGGACATGGGGATCATCACGCCGCCCAGTCCGTACGAGCCCGCCCCCGGACTCGCGCCCCGCGAGCCTTTCCGCTTCCGTGCGTCCGTAGCCCGCCCGGGTGACGCCCTGCTGCTCTGTAGCGGCGGCCTCGCGGAGCCCCTGCGCGGCGAGCCCGACCTCACCGGCCATCTCACGCAGCGGTGGTCCAAGAGCGGCCCGCCGGGGCTCGCGACCTTCCTGGCGGACGTCCAGGTCAGGGTCAAGGGATACGCCGACGACCGGACGGCCGCCGCTGTTTGGGAGGCGTGAGCGCCCGCACTGTGAATTCATGGACCCCAAGAGAATCAAGGGGACTGAAGGGTTCGTGAAGCCATGGCCAAGCAGAACGTCGCCGAGCAGTTCGTCGACATCCTCGTCCGCGCCGGGGTCCGCCGGATGTACGGAGTCGTGGGCGACAGCCTCAACCCGGTCGTGGACTCGATCAGGCGCACCAAGGGCATCGAGTGGGTGCAGGTCAGGCACGAGGAGACGGCCGCGTTCGCGGCGGGCGCCGAGGCTCAGGTCACCGGCAGCCTCGCCGTCTGCGCCGGTTCCTGCGGCCCCGGCAATCTGCATCTGATCAACGGCCTCTACGACGCACACCGCTCCATGGCCCCCGTCCTCGCGCTCGCGTCGCACATCCCGTCGAGCGAGATCGGCCTCGGCTACTTCCAGGAGACCCACCCCGAGCAGCTCTTCCGCGAGTGCAGTCACTACAGCGAGATGATCTCCAACCCGAAGCAGATGCCGCGGCTGCTCCAGACCGCCATCCAGCACGCGATCGGGCAGTCAGGGGTCAGCGTCGTCACCCTGCCCGGAGACATCGCCGACAAGGCCGCCCCTGACAAGTCCCCCGAGAGCGCCCTCGTCACCTCGCGCCCCTCCGTACGCCCCGGCGACACGGAGATCGACAAGCTCGCCGCGATGATCGACGAGGCCGACCGGGTCACCCTCTTCTGCGGCAGCGGCACGGCGGGCGCGCACGCCGAGGTGATGGAGTTCGCCGAGAAGATCAAGTCTCCGGTGGGCCACGCCCTGCGCGGCAAGGAGTGGATTCAGTACGACAACCCGTACGACGTCGGGATGAGCGGGCTGCTCGGCTACGGCGCCGCGTACGAGGCGACCCACGAGTGCGATCTCCTCATCCTCCTCGGCACGGACTTCCCGTACAACGCGTTCCTGCCCGACGACGTCAAGATCGCCCAGGTCGACGTGCGCCCCGAACGCCTCGGCCGCCGCTCGAAGCTGGACCTCGCCGTCTGGGGCGACGTACGCGAGACCCTGCGCTGTCTCACTCCGCGCGTCACGCCCAAGGCCAACCGCAAGTTCCTCGACAAGATGCTGAAGAAGCACGCGGACGCGCTGGAAGGCGTCATCAAGGCCTACACCCGCAAGGTCGAGAAGCACGTCCCGATCCACCCCGAGTACGTCGCGTCCGTGGTCGACGAACTCGCCTCCGACGATGCGGTGTTCACCGTCGACACGGGCATGTGCAACGTCTGGGCGGCCCGCTATCTCACCCCGAACGGCAAGCGCCGCATCATCGGCTCCTTCAGCCACGGCTCGATGGCCAACGCCCTGCCGCAGGCGATCGGCGCCCAGTTCACCGACCGTAAGCGGCAGGTCGTGTCGATGTCGGGCGACGGCGGATTCTCCATGCTGATGGGCGACTTCCTCACCCTCGTCCAGTACGACCTGCCCGTGAAGGTCGTCCTCTTCAACAACTCCTCCCTGGGCATGGTCGAGTTGGAGATGCTGGTGGCCGGGCTCCCCTCGTTCGGTACGGCCAACCACAACCCCGACTTCGCCGCCGTGGCCCGCGCCTGCGGTGCTTACGGCGTGCGGGTCGAGAAGCCCAAGCAGCTCGCGGGCGCCCTGAAGGACGCCTTCGCGCACAAGGGCCCCGCCCTCGTCGACATCGTCACGGACCCGAACGCCCTCTCCATCCCGCCCAAGATCAGCTCCGAGATGGTGACCGGCTTCGCGCTCTCCGCAAGCAAGATCGTCCTGGACGGCGGGGTCGGCCGCATGGTCCAAATGGCACGCTCCAACCTGCGGAACGTGCCACGCCCCTGACGGCGAATCAGTGAATCAGTGGATCAGGCCGGCCGCAGTCGTAGCGTCAGGATCTGGAACGGACGCAGCGCGAGCACGAGTCCCGCGCTGTCCGTGTGGGCCGGTTCGAGCGGACGCTCCAGGAGGTCGGTCACCTCGGCCGTGCTCACCGCGAACGACGTGGTGAGCACGGCAGCCGCGCGCCCGCCCCGCGACTCGTAGAGCCGCACGACGACATCGCCGCTCCCGTCGTCGGCGAGCTTCACCGACTCCACGGTCACCGCCGGATTGTCGACGCTCACCAGGGACGGCAGTACGGGCGCATCGGCCACCCGCAGCGGCAGGTTGAGGGCGAGGCCCTCCGCGACCGCGTCACCTGTCGTCGCGCCGGGCAGCAGCGCGTAAGTGAACCGGTGCACGCCCTGATCCGTCTCCGGGTCCGGGCTGTGCGGGGCACGCAGGAGCGTGAGCCGCACGGTGGTGCCGAGCCCTTCGCCGTGCGGCGCGCGCGTCACATCGTGGCCGTACGTCGAGTCGTTGAGCACCGCCACGCCGTACGACTCCTCGGCGACCCGCAGCCAGCGGTGCGCGCAGATCTCGTAACGGGCCGCGTCCCACCCGGTGTTGGCGTGCGTGGTCCGGTGCACATGCCCGAACTGGATCTCGGCAGCCGACCGTTCGGCGTGCACGTCAAGAGGGAAGGCGGCCTTGAGTACCTTCTCCGACTCCCGCCAGTCGACGTCCGTGACGACATCGATCCGGCGGCTGCCCGCCGCGAGCCGGATCTCCTGGGTGATGCGGGATTCCCCGAAGACCCGCACCACGCGCACGGCGACCCGCAGCGGCCCGTCCTCGACCAGCTCGACGGACTCGGCGTCCGTGAGGTCGGTGTGCGTATTGCGGTAGTGCTTGTCCAGGTCCCAGGCGTCGTAGTGCGTGGGGTGGTCGGGATGCAGTTGGAGGAGGTTGCCGCGCGAACCGGGGGAGAGGACCTCGCGGTGCGCGTCGATGTCGTGCACGGAGGTCAGAAGACCGTCCGAGTCGATGGCGACCCGCAGGTGTTCGTTCACCAACTGGATCTCACCGTCGGCAAGGAGCGCCGTCGCCCCGGTGTCCCGGGTGTATCCGGCGGCCTCCGTCAGGCTCTGTGTCCCCAGAGCCGGCACATTGACGTGCACCTGGGCGCCCTCGCCGGTCGTGACGACCTCGCTGCGCGCGTACGGCGACGCGTTGAGCGCGGCGGGCTCGTGCGTTTCGGCCCCTTCCGCGCTTTCCGCGCCGAGGGAACGTACGGCGTCGGAGGTGATCTCGTCGAGCTCGGCCAGCACGCGTGCGTAGGTGTCGCGGGCCTCCCGGTGGACCCACGCGATCGACGAGCCGGGCAGGATGTCGTGGAACTGGTGCAGCAGCACCGTCTTCCACAGGCGGTCGATGGCGTCGTAGGGATAGGCGTACGCGGGGTCGCGCAGTGCGGCCGCCGTGCACCACAACTCGGCTTCGCGCAGGGCGTGTTCGGTGCGGCGGTTGCCGCGCTTGGTGGCCGCCTGCGTCGTGTACGTCGCGCGGTGCAGCTCCAGATAGAGCTCGCCCGACCAGACCGGCGCCCCCGCTCCGTACTCCTCCTCGGCGGCGGCGAAGAACGCCGAGGGCTTCTCGATCTCGACGCGCGGCGACCCCTCGAGGGAGCGCAACCGCCGTGCCCTCTCCAGCATTTCGCGGGTGGGGCCACCGCCGCCGTCGCCCCATCCGAACGGCACCAGGGAGCGGGAGGCGCGGCCCTTCTCGGCGAAGTTCTTCTCGGCGTGGGCGAGTTCGGCGCCGTGGAACTGGGAGTTGTACGTATCCACCGGCGGGAAGTGCGTGAACACGCGGGTGCCGTCGATGCCCTCCCACCAGAAGGTGTGGTGCGGCATCTTGTTGGTCTGGTTCCAGCTCAGCTTCTGCGTGAGGAACCAGCGGACGCCGGCGAGCTTCGCCAACTGCGGGAAAGCGGCGGTGTATCCGAAGGAGTCCGGCAGCCAGATCTCCTCCGTCTGAACCCCCAACTCCTCGCGGAAGAACCGCATTCCGTGTGTGATCTGCCGGGCCAGCGCCTCACCGCCCGGCATATTGGCATCCGACTCGACCCACATGGAGCCGACCGGAGCCCAATTTCCGTCTGCCACCGCCTTCTTGATGCGCTCCCAGATGTGCGGTTGGTGCTCCTTCACCCAGGCGTACTGCTGGGCCTGCGAACAGGCGAAGACCAGCTCGGGGTAGTCCTTGGCGAGAGCCGTCACATTGGCAAAGGTGCGGGACGCCTTGCGCACCGTCTCGCGCAGCGGCCACAGCCAGGCCGAGTCGATGTGCGCGTGCCCGGCCGCCGACACGCGGTGCGCGCTGGCATGGGCGGGGCTCGCGAGGACGTCCGTCAGCTCCGTGCGGGCCGCTGCCGCCGTGCCCGACACATCGTGCAGATCGAGCGCGTCGAGCGCGCGCTCCAGGGCGCGCAGAATCTCGTGGCGACGTGGACGGGCGGCGTCCAGTTCGTACATCAGCTCGGAAAGGACCTCGATGTCCAGGGTCAACTGCCATACGTCCTCGTCCAGTACGGCGAGATCGGCAGACGCGAATCGGTAGATCGGGCGATGGCCCGCGGTCAGTACGTCGCCGAGCGGTGTCGGCTCGAAGTCGTGCAGGACGGCCGGATTGGCCGCGGCCTCCAGGAGGAGATGCACCGGCTCGCCGCCTTGCGCGCAGGCCGCCACGGGGATGTGCCGGTTGCGGGGGTGAATACCCTTGAGGGGTACGCCCTTCGCGTCGTACACCAGACCCTCCGCCTGGAAGCCGGGTCCTTCACCGGTGAAGCCGGGGTCGACGACCACCTCGACATGGCGCCCGCGCCAGGCGTCCGGCACCTGCCCCCGCAGCCGGAACCAACTCGTTGACCAGGGCTTTCCCCACTCGGTGCCGGTCTCGAAGGGTGCGTACGACGCGTCGATGGCCTCGGCGACGGGGACCGGTTCGCCCGGCGCGTGCCAGACGGAGAGGCTGAGCGGCACCCGGTCCGCGTACTGGGCGGGGCGGATGAACTGCCGCAGGGCGCGCTCCAGGCGTCCCTCCACCAGCAGTCGGTCGTCGTGCACGGCGGCTCCTCGGAAAGATCGAACGGGCTTCTGCGGGGCGGACCGGCTCCGTCAGTTCAATCCGTCGGGATCAAGCAGGAACGGTCCACCGCTTCACTTCCCCGACTGGCCGTGCCGCACCCGCGCCAATGGTTGATGAATGGACATGAGTGCCGCCAACCGGGTGGGGAATGCATTCCGTGAGCACGTTCGAGCAGGGAGGAATGAACTCGTTTGTGGGCGGGGGTCATGACAAGGCAGGTAAGAGGGGACGGTCCCATCCATCGTGGGACTTCTTCGTCGAAGACAAGAGACGAGCCGATCGACGGCGTACCGGTGGAGCTCCATCGAGCTCAACTCCGGCGCAGATTGGGGCGATCAGACCTGCGAGCGGTCTCCGAGGTCCGGAGCGCGCTGCGCGAACTGCTCCGGTCCTGGGGGAGGCCCGGAAGATCCGAGATAGCCGAGCTGCTGACCAGCGAACTGGTCACCAACGCACTGGTGCACACGGACCGTGACGCCTTTCTGACGGCGACCGTGGGGCCGAGGGTGCTGCGGGTCGAGGTCAGGGATTTCGTGGGGCGTCGCCCCAAGCTGCGCGTACCGAACGCCGACGACGGTACGCACGGCAGGGGCCTGCTGCTCGTGCAGTCCCTCGCCGACGCCTGGGGCGTTCGGGCGCACGGGGTGGGGAAGGTGGTGTGGTTCGAGCTGGACGGCGGCCCGGCGTGATCCGGCCCGCCGCCCAACTCCCGTCCTGCGCTGCTGACATCAGCCGAACTGCTGCTCCAGATCCTTGAGCTTCTGCTCGAGGGAGTCGAGCCGCGGCAGCGTCTGGGTGTCGTCCTCGGCGGTGAGGTCGACGGTGACGGGTTCAGTGCCGCCCTTGACGGCCTGGAGGGAGGGACGGGCGCGCAGTGGCAGCTGGTCCTGCGCTGCTATGGCAGGGTCCGCGCCGACCTGCGCGGACCCTGTGGGCGGTGCGACGGCGGGCAGGTCGACCTGGCGCCCTCCGCCGCGCCCGGGGGAGCCGCGGTGACCGCGGCTGATCGCCTTGAGCTGCGCACGCTCCAGCTTCTCCCTGCCCCGCCTGCTGATCCGGGTGCGCTCCTTCTCGCGCCGGTCCTCGCGGACCTCCTCGACAGCCTCATCCAGGGTGCGTACGCCTTCGAGGAGCATCAGCGACCAGGCGCCGAAGGTCTCACGGGGTGCGCGGAGCCACCGCACGATCCGGATCTGCGGCAACGGCCTCGGCACCAGGCCCTGTTCGCGCAGCGCCGCCCGGCGTGTCTGCTTCAGCGCGCGGTCGAAGAGCACCGCGGCCGAGAGCGACATCCCGGCGAAGAACTGCGGGGCGCCCGCGTGGGCGATCCCCCTGGGCGCGTGCACCCAGTTGAACCAGGCGGCGGCACCGGCGAACGTCCACACCAGGAGCCGTGAACCGAGCGCCGCGTCGCCGTGGCTCGCCTCGCGCACCGCGAGTACGGAGCAGAACATCGCCGCCCCGTCGAGCCCGAACGGGACCAGGTACTCCCAGCCGCCGGTGAGATTGAGGTTCTCCCGGCCGAAGCCGACCAGGCCGTGGAAGGAGAGCGCGGCGGCGACCGCCGCACAGCAGAACAGCAGGGCGTACGAGGCCGTTCCGTAGATGGCTTCCTTGCGCCTGCGGCGATCCTCGCTGCGTTCCCAGGTGTCGTCGCTGGAATCAGCGGCGGCAGCCTTCTGCCCGGCGCGCTTGCCGCGTGCGAGTACCGCCAACGCCACCAGCATGCCCAGGAGCAGGACGCCGCCCGGAAGCAGCCAGTCCAGCGATATATCGGTCAGTCTCATCTGGGGTCCCTTGCGTCGCGGTAGGGCGTTCGGGCGCCATAGTGGCCCACTCCCGGTCGCCCTCAGAGGGGTTTCGGGGCAAGAGAACGCCAAGGGGGGTGCAAGGGGGTGCGGCGTGCGCCGTTTTACTCGAACTCAGGGGGCGAGGGCGGGAGTTGAGTTCGATTAAACGCGCACGAAAGAGTGGTTCAAGGGGGAGGGGTTGGGGTTTCGGTCCGCGGTGCAGCAGGGGTCGGGCTCCCGGGGCGGGGTCCGGTCAGGCCGCGGCGGCGGAGCTGAGCCGCGCGACGCGGTCCGCGTCACAGGTGCGCGGACAGGTCACGCAGGTGTCCTCGGGGCGCAGCGTGTAGAACATGCAGCAGCTCGCGCGGTCGCGGGTCGGCAGGGCCTCGCCGTCAGGGCCCCTCAGCTCACGGAACCCCGCCGTCCCGACGTACGGCTTGGTGGCGCCGGGAAGCAGCCGCTCGAGCTCGGCCGTGGCGCGCTGCTCCTCGCCGAGGAGGTGGGCGATGTACCAGAGTCCCTCGACGATCTCGTCCGTGGCGACGCTCCACAGGGCGCGCGAGCGGCGCCGCATACGGGGCCCGAAGGCGTCCAGGAGCGGTCCCAGATGCTCGGCGACGGCGGCCCGCACCTCACCGCGCAGTGCTTCCTCGTCCGGCACGACGCGGGCACCCGGCAGTGCGGCCGCCGGATCGCCCGGCAGGCAGGCGAAGCCCTCGCTGCGGACGGCCATGCGGCCCAGGGTGCGCTGGAAGGTGACGTTCTGTACGGGGTAGCGCGGGACGCGGCGGTGCAGGAACCACGGCACGGTGATGAGGAGCGTCGCGGGCCACGCGTAGCGGTGCAGGGCGAAACTGGCGATGACGTCGGGGCGTCCCGGCTGCCCGTAGTCCTTCCGTACCTGCGCCTCGTCCCAGGCCAGAAAGCCGTCGAGGCAGGCCCCGCCCTCCGTGAGCCGGGACGCGGTGACCCAGCCGCCGCCCTGCGGGGCCCGGTCCTCGTCGCCGAGCTCGGTGACGCGCAGTCCGGGGAACACTTCGGTGAGGCGGGCGTAGGCATCCGCGAGGGGGCTCGGGGTGTGCTGAGCCGCGGTGAGGGCGGACACGACGGGCATATGGGGACCACCGAATCGCGATCGATTGCAGGTAAGCCTAACCTTACCCAACTTGATCGAGGTTTCAACTGCGGGCCTGTCCGCCTATGGTGCCTCTCGTACCTTTCGGACCGAGCGGACTTTGGGGTGGACCTCGTGGAGCAGGCCAGAGCGCATGACGCGTACCGCCTCGCTGTCCGTGTGCCGGAGCAGGCACAGGCCGCGGCGCGGGGTGAGCACACGCACGGCGAAGCGGTGGTTCCGGTGGCGCCGGCGGTGCCCCCGTCTCGCAAAGTGGTGCAGCGGAACTCTGTCCGCGGCCAGATATTGAACGCGCTGCGGGCCGCGCTCGTCGGCGGTGACCTCGCGCCGGGCGAGGTGTACTCCGCGCCCGTGCTCGGCGAGCGCTTCGGCGTCTCGGCGACTCCCGTACGCGAGGCGATGCAGCAACTGGCGACCGAGGGCGCGGTCGAGGTCGTACCGAACCGAGGCTTCCGGGTCACCGAGCGGAGCGCGCACGAGCTCGCGGAGCTCGCGGAGGTGCGGGCACTGATAGAGGTGCCGGTGATGCTGCGCCTCGCCCGCACGGTCCCCGCGGCGCGGTGGTGCGAGCTGCGGCCGCTCGCGGAGGCGAGTGCGGTGGCGGCGGCGGGCGGGGACCTGGCCCGGTACGCGGACGCGGACCGGGCCTTTCACGGGGCGGTGCTTTCCCTTTCGGGGAACCGGCAGTTGGTGCAGGTGGCGGATGATTTGCATCGGCGGTCGCAGTGGCCCCTGGTGAGCGGCCCCGTCCACGCCCGGCGCGCAGATCTTGTCGCTGACGCGGCGGAGCACATGGCTTTGCTGGAGGCGTTGGTGGTGCGGGACTTGGGGGTCGTCCAGTCCTTGGTGCGGGAGCACTTCGCGGGGGCGGGGGGCTGAGGTTCGGGCGGTCCTACGGGGCTTTCCCCAACCCCGCCCCTTCCCGAAACCAGAGGGCTCGGCCCCCTGGACCCCCGACAAGACGTCCTCAAACGCCGGACGGGCTGAAACCACTCAGCCCGTCGTGGGGGTCCCCCCTGCTCTTTAAGAGCTTGGGGGAGTTTGAGGACGAACTCGGCGGAGCCGGTGATGACGGCAACCAAGGCCGGAGGCCTACGCCGCAGGCGCCGGCGGCGACAGATGCTGTGCCAGCCACGACGGCACCCCGCCCATCAACCGGAACAGCCGAGCCGCCTCGGCCCGAAGGCGCCCCGCCTCAGGCTCCGGCTCCGCATCGGCCAACGCGGCAAGCGCCGGAGCCGTACCCACCAAGTACCCCAGCTCCTCCCGAATCCGCAGCGACTCGGCGAAGCCGTGCCTCGCCTCCGCCAACTCCCCTTCCCGCAGGGCGAGTCCGGCCAGGTGGCGCCAGGTGAAAGAGAGCAGCAGGGAATCCGCGTGCACCGTCGCCCCCGCATGTGCCCGCCGGTAGGCGGCCCGCGCCGCCTGGGGGGAATCCGCGATGTGCTCGGCGATGAGGCCCCGGCGGAAGTCGAGGAGAGGGCGACCGGAGGCGTTGGGGGCGAGGAGTGCCGCCGCCCGCCCCAGCGCCGTACGCGCCTCGTCGGCCCTGTCCCGCACGGAAAGCACCGTCGACGCGTAGGCGAGCTGACCCCGCTCGCACGCCGCCGCCCCGCGGTCGTCGTCCGCCACGGCGAGCGCCTCCGCCGTCCGTAGTCCGTCCTCCGCCTCGGCCCAGCCCTCGCCCGTGAAGAGGCAGCGCTCGACCAGGAGCGAGGTTCTCTGGAGGGCGGGCCCCGGCCCCTCTCGCGAGGCGAGGAGCGCGGCCGCGTCGGTCCAACAGCCGCGCGAGCGCAGCCGCCATACCGCGGTCTGGAGTGGATCGTCCCCTGCAGTCGTTCCGGAACCAGACATGGCGGTATGCGCCACGTTGCCCTCCCCGAGCACGCCATTGAGCTGTTGAGTCGTGGGCGCATCTCAGCATGGATCAGCACACCGGGCCAAGGGGGTGGGTGAAAGAATTCACAAAGGGTGGGCAATGGATGACGCCCGGCGACCGGTCCCCGCGTCAGCTCATCCGCAGTGCCAGGAAGAAATCCAGCTTGTCCTCGAGGCGGGAAAGGTCACGACCCGTCAACTGCTCGATACGGCCCACTCGGTAGCGCAACGTGTTGACGTGCAGGTGAAGCCGCGCCGCGCACCGCGTCCACGAACCGTCGCAGTCGAGGAACGCCTCGAGGGTCGGAATGAGCTCCGCCCGGTGGCGCCGGTCGTAGTCCCGCAGCGGGTCCAGCAGGCGGGCCGTGAACGCCTTGCGCACGTCGTCCGGGACGAAGGGCAGCAGCAGGACGTGCGAGGCGAGCTCCTGGTGCCCCGCGGCGCAGACCCGGCCCGGACGCGCCGCCGCGACCCGGCGTGCGTGCCGTGCCTCCTCCAGGGCGCCGCGCAGGCCCTCCGCCGAGTGGACGGAGGCGCTGACGCCGAGGGTGAGGCGGCCGTCGCCGTCCAGGCCCGCTGAAAGAGGGTCGCGGACGGACTCGAGGAGCGAATCGGCGAGGAGGCCCGTCTCCGAGCCGTCGTGCTCCGATGACACCGCGGGCAGCGGCACGAGCGCGATCGCCTCGTCACCCGTATGGGCTACCGCGATCCGGTCGGACGGCTCGGGTCCCGCCGACAGCGGGTCCACGAGGATCTCCTCCAGGAGGGACTGGGCCACCGGGCCACCCTCGATCTCGCCGCCGTCCCACTCGACGCGAGCCACCACGACCTGCCAGTGCGGTGCCGCCCCGAGGCCGGGAAGCAGCACCGGGGCGGCGACCCGCAGGCGTGCCGCGATCTCCGCCGGGGCCGCGCCCGTCTGGACCAGTTCCAGGACCTCCTGGGCCAGCCTGCGCCGCACCGTGCGGGCGGCGTCGCGCCGGTCACGCTCCACCGCGATCAGCTGGGTCACGCCCTGCAACAGGTCGAGCCGCTCCTCGGGCCAGTCGCCCGCGTCGGCCTCGACCGCCAGGAGCCAGTCGGAGAGGACCGTCTCCCGGACGTCACGCAGCGGGCCCGCGGCGGCGGAGGCAGCGGCGGAACCCGAAGCCGTGCCGCGCCCGCTGCTCCGAATGGGGAACAAGGAGTACGTCGTGCCCTCCACCTGGACCCGGTGGGGCCCCCGCCGCCCCGTGCGGGCCGCCGCCAGATGCTCGGCCGCCAGCCGCGCGCACACCGCCCTGGAGAGGGCGGGGCCCGCCGCGCTCGACCCGGCGATGGCCCGGCCCGCGGGGGACAGGACCCAGGCCCGCAGGTCCAGGTCGGTGCCGAGGAGGTCGAGGACGACGTCGGGGCCGCCGCCGGTGGGGCCCGACGTCATCAGGCGGCGGTGCCGGTCGACCACGGCGGCCAGGTCACCGGCTCGCTCGCCGGAGACCTGACGTACGACGTGCTCGGTGATCGTCGCGAAGGCGACCGACTCGTTGACGGCGAAGAGCGGCAGGCGGTGCCGCGCGCAGGCTTCGACGATGTCGGCGGGGACGTCGCCGAGCTCGGCCTCGCCCGCGGCGAGCGCGGCCACTCCGGCGCTCGCCAGGATCCGTACGAAGGGTTCCGCGTCCGAGGCGTCGTGGCGCCAGGCGAGACCGGTCAGGACCAGCTCGCCGCCCGTCAGATAGCGGCTGGGGTCGCGCAGGTCCGTGGTCATCACACCGCGCACGGTGCGGTCGAGCTCTTCGTCGCCGCCGAGCAGCCGCAGGCCCAGCGCGTCGGTGTCAAGGAGTGCGCGCAGCCGCATGGTCGTCGCCGCCGATCTTGTCTCGAATGGGATGTACAGGGAGTGCAGATCTGTCGACCCTCTGTGGGCTCGGGCCCTTGTGTCCTGGGGTCCCTCCGGTTTCCGGGGGGAAGCCGCGAGGTTACTGGGGCCCGTTCTTCATACGAATCTACAAGACTCGCGCCTTGGCCAGCCAACTCCTTCATGGTTTCGGTGACTGACCCAGGTGGAGGGCAGAGCGGTGTACTTGCCCCACTCCGCGTTAACAGCACGTGAACGAGCAGTCGAGAGGCCACCGGCCCGACTTGGCTGGATCCTCTCGAACGAACGACCCAAGATCACGATACGAAGAAGAGAGCCTCATGGACTTCCTTCGCCCCGCCAGCTGGGAGGAGGCGCTCGCCGCCAAGGCCGAGCACCCGACAGCTGTGCCGATTGCGGGTGGCACCGACGTCATGGTCGAGATCAACTTCGACCACCGGCGTCCCGAGTACCTGCTTGACCTCAACCGCATTGGCGAGCTGCGCGAATGGGCGGTTGGCGAGGACACGGTCCAGCTGGGCGCCTCGGTCTCGTACACCCAGATCATGGAGGAGCTGCGCACCGAGCTCCCCGGCCTCGCTCTTGCCTCGCACACCGTCGCATCGCCGCAGATCCGCAACCGCGGCGGCGTCGGCGGCAACCTGGGCACGGCGTCCCCGGCCGGTGACGCCCACCCGGCGCTGCTCGCCGCCGACTGCGAGGTCGAGGTGGAGTCCGTACGCGGCTCACGCCTCATCCCGATCGACGACTTCTACACTGGTGTCAAGCGCAACGCGCTCGCCGCCGACGAGCTGATCAAGTCCGTCCACATCAAGAAGGCGGACGGCCCGCAGCAGTACTCGAAGGTCGGCACCCGCAACGCGATGGTCATCGCCGTGTGCGCCTTCGGTATCGCCCTGCACCCCGAGACCCGGACGGTACGGACCGGCATCGGCTCCGCCGCCCCGACCCCCATCCGGGCGAAGGCCGCGGAGGAGTTCCTGAACGCGGCGCTCGAAGAGGGCGGTTTCTGGGACAGCAAGAAGATCATCACCCCCTCGATCGCCAAGCAGTTCGCGGAGCTCGCCTCCGGTGCCGCCAACCCGATCGACGACGTCCGCGGCACGGCGAACTACCGCCGCCACGCCGTCGGAATCATGGCCCGCCGCACGCTCGGCTGGACCTGGGAGTCGTACCGCGGCGAGGGTCGCAGCACTGAGGGAGTCGCATAATGCGCGTGAACTTCACGGTCAACGGCCGTCAGCAGGAAGCCGACGACGTCTGGGAGGGCGAGTCCCTCCTCTACGTCCTGCGTGAGCGCATGGGGCTTCCCGGTTCGAAGAACGCCTGTGAGCAGGGCGAGTGCGGTTCCTGCACCGTCCGTCTCGACGGCGTGCCGGTGTGTTCGTGTCTGGTCGCCGCCGGACAGGTCGAGGGCCGAGAGGTCGTCACCGTCGAGGGCCTCGCGGACTACGCCAAGCACCGCGAGGACTCCCACCCGGGCGGCGCCTGCGGCTCCGTCTGCGGCGGCACCACCCTTCAGGAGGCCCGCCAGTGGCAGGCCAAGGGAACTGACGGTCAGACCGGTGAGGGCCGCCAACTCTCCCCCGTCCAGCAGGCGTTCATCGACGCCGGTGCCGTCCAGTGCGGTTTCTGCACCCCCGGTCTCCTCGTCGCGGCCGACGAGCTGCTCGAGCGCAACGCCTCGCCGTCGGACGCCGACATCCGTGAGGCGCTCTCCGGCAACCTCTGCCGCTGCACCGGTTACGAGAAGATCCTGGACGCGGTCCGCCTGGCGGCCGCCCGTCAGGAAGAGACGGTCTGATCATGGCTGGAACCAAGACCACCACCGGCGCGCCCACCGACGTCACCCAGAAGCACACCAAGGGCGGCATCGGCGAGTCCACGCTCCGTCCGGACGGCACCCTCAAGGTCACCGGCGAGTTCGCCTACTCCTCGGACATGTGGCACGAGGACATGCTCTGGGGCCAGACGCTCCGCAGCACCGTGGCGCACGCCGAGATCGTGTCGATCGACACCGTCGAGGCCCTCAAGACGCCCGGCGTCTACGCCGTCCTGACGTACGACGACCTGCCGGCCGAGATGAAGAACTACGGCCTCGAGCTCCAGGACACCCCGGTGCTCGCCCACGGCAAGGTCCGTCACCACGGTGAGCCGGTAGCCCTCGTGGCGGCCGACCACCCGGAGACCGCGCGCCGCGCCGCCGCCAAGATCAAGATCGAGTACCGGGAACTGCCCCTCATCACCGATGAGGCATCGGCGACCGCTCCCGACGCGGTCCTGGTGCACGAGGGCCGGACCGACGAATACATGAACCACGTCCCGCACCCGAACATCGTGCACCGCCAGCCGATCATCCGCGGCAACGCCGAAGAGGCCGCCAAGAAGGCCGACTTCGTCGTCAAGGGCGAGTACACCTTCGGTATGCAGGACCAGGCCTTCCTCGGCCCGGAGTCCGGCCTCGCCGTACCGTCCGAGGACGGCGGCGTCGAGCTGTACGTCGCCACCCAGTGGCTGCACTCGGACCTCGAACAGATCGCCCCCGTCCTCGGTCTGCCCGAGGAGAAGGTGCGCATGACGCTCTCCGGCGTCGGCGGTGCCTTCGGCGGTCGCGAGGACATCTCGATGCAGATCCACGCCTGCCTCCTGGCGCTGCGCACCGGCAAGCCGGTCAAGATCGTCTACAACCGCTTCGAGTCCTTCTTCGGCCACGTGCACCGCCACCCGGCGAAGCTCTACTACGAGCACGGCGCCACCAAGGACGGCAAGCTCACGCACATGAAGTGCAAGATCGTCCTGGACGGCGGCGCCTACGCGTCGGCCTCCCCGGCGGTCGTGGGCAACGCCTCGTCCCTGTCGGCCGGTCCGTACGTCATCGAGGACGTCGATATCGAGGCGATCGCCCTCTACTCGAACAACCCGCCGTGCGGCGCGATGCGCGGCTTCGGCGCCGTCCAGGCCTGCTTCGCCTACGAGGCCCAGATGGACAAGCTGGCCAAGAAGGTCGGCATGGACCCGGTCGAGTTCCGCCAGCTCAACGCCATGGAGCAGGGCACGCTCCTGCCGACCGGACAGCCGGTCGACTCGCCGGCCCCGGTCGCCGAGATCCTGCGCCGCGTCAAGGCCCGTCCGCTGCCGCCCGAGCAGCAGTGGGCGACCGCGGGCGGCGAGGCGGACGTCCGCGCCCTGCCCGGCGGCCTCTCCAACACCACCCACGGCGAAGGCGTCGTACGCGGCGTGGGCTACGCGGTCGGCATCAAGAACGTCGGCTTCTCCGAGGGCTTCGACGACTACTCCACCGCCAAGGTGCGCATGGAGGTCATCAACGGCGAGCCGGTCGCGACCGTGCACACCGCGATGGCGGAGGTGGGCCAGGGCGGCATCACCGTCCACGCGCAGATCGCCCGCACCGAGCTCGGCGTCCAGCAGGTGACCATCCACCCCGCCGACACCCAGGTGGGCAGCGCCGGTTCGACGTCCGCGTCCCGTCAGACGTACGTCACCGGTGGCGCCGTCAAGAACTCCTGCGAGCTCGTCCGCGAGAAGGTCCTGGAGATCGGCCGCCGCAAGTTCGGCTCCTACCACCCCGCGTGGGCCACCGCCGAGCTGGTCCTCGAGGGCGGCAAGGTCGCCACCGACGGCGGCGAGATCCTCGCGGACCTGGCCGAACTCCTTGAGGGCGAGAGCGTCGAGGTCGAGGCCGAGTGGCGGCACCGTCCGACCGTGGCCTTCGATCTGAAGACCGGTCAGGGCAACGGCCACGTCCAGTACTCGTTCGCCGCGCACCGCGCGGTCGTCGAGGTGGACACCGAGCTCGGCCTGGTCAAGGTCATCGAACTGGCCACCGCCCAGGATGTCGGCAAGGCGCTGAACCCGCTCTCCGTGGTCGGCCAGATCCAGGGTGGTACCACCCAGGGCCTGGGCGTCGCGGTGATGGAGGAGATCATCGTCGACCCGAAGACCGCGAAGGTGCGCAACCCGTCCTTCACGGACTACCTCATCCCGACCATCCTCGACACGCCGACCATCCCGGTCGACTACCTCGAACTGGCCGACCCGAACGCGCCCTACGGCCTCCGCGGCATGGGCGAAGCTCCGACCCTCTCGTCCACCCCGGCGGTCCTCGCGGCCATCCGGAACGCGACGGGCCTGGAGCTGAACAGGACGCCGGTACGTCCAGAACACCTCACCGGTACCTGATCCCACGATCTCTCCGGGCGGCGTGTGCCTCCCTCGGAACGTCACACTTCCTGTCGCCCGCGCCGTCCGGAGAACAGCAGTACCGCACCGCTCGCGGTCATGCGCAGTACCCCCGCAGCACCCACGCTCTTCGGAGCCCCAGTTCGTCTCGGGCCGTCCCCCGGGTCGTGCAGCCAAACGCACCATCCCAAATCCCGCAGTCTCCACAGGCCCCACTGAGGGAACAGCCTGTTGCGGGTGCCCCTTTGAACCTTGGGAGTTAGGCACCATGACCCAGCAGTCAACGGAGCCGAAGACCACGGCAGAGGACGCGGGCAACGGCTCACGCGTCCCGGCCGGCAGGTCCTGGCTCGACCGGTATTTCCACATAACCCACAGAGGATCGACGGTCGGCAGGGAGGTGCGCGGCGGCGTCACCACCTTCATGGCGATGGCGTACATCATCCTTCTGAACCCCGTGATCCTCTCGGTGCCCGATGCCACGGGACACCGGCTCGACGGTGATCAGCTGACCACCGCCACCGTCTTCGCGGCGGCCGCCACCACCATCGTCATGGGGATCCTCGGCAATGTGCCGCTGGCCCTCGCGGCGGGACTCAGCGTCTCCGCCGTCATGGCCTTCCAGGTCGCCCCGGAGATGACCTGGGGCAACGCGATGGCGATGTGCATCATCTACGGCGCCATCATCATCCTGCTGGTCCTCACCGGCCTGCGGACCCTGATCATGGATGCGATTCCCCTGGCGCTGAAGCACGCCATCACCATGGGCATCGGCATGTTCGTCACGCTGATCGGCCTGGTCCAGGCGGGCTTCGTCACCTCCATGCCGTCCAAGCACGGCGACATGTACTCGAAGCCGATCCAGCTCGGCGTCGACGACAAGCTCATGGGCTGGCCCGTACTCTGCTTCGCCGTCACCGTCCTGCTGATCTTCCTGCTCCAGGTCCGCAAGGTCCCGGGCGCGATCCTCATCGGCATCGTCGGCGGCACCGTGTTCGCCGCGATCGTCAACCAGGTCGCGGGCATGAGCCAGCAGGACTGGGGCCTGAACGCCCCGGTGCTCAACGGCTCCGCCGTCTCGTCCCCCGACTTCGGGCTCTTCGGCGAGGTGTCCTTCAGCGGCATCGGCGACATCGGCGGGATCACCGTGGGTGTCATCGTCTTCACCCTGGTCCTCGCCGGCTTCTTCGACGCCATGGGCACCATCATCGGCATCGGCCAGCAGGCCAACCTGGCCGACAAGGACGGCAAGATGCCGGGCCTCAACAAGGCCCTCGCGATCGACGGTGCGGGCGGTGTCGTCGGCGGTCTCGCCGGAGCCTCCGGCCAGACGGTCTTCGTGGAGTCCACCGCGGGCGTCGGCGACGGCGCGCGCACCGGCTTCGCCAGCGTCATCACCGGCCTCGCCTTCGCGCTGTGCCTCTTCTTCACCCCGCTCGCCCAGCTCATCCCGACCCAGGTCGCGTCGGCCGCCCTCGTCGTCATCGGCGCGATGATGCTGAGCAACGCCCGGCACATCGACTGGACCGACCAGGCCACCGCCATTCCGGTGTTCCTGACCACGGTCCTGATGCCGTTCACGTACTCCATCACGGTGGGTATCGCGGCCGGTGTCATCGCCCACGTCCTGATCAAGGCCGTGCAGGGCAAGGTCCGTGAGATCGGCTGGCTGATGTGGGTGCTCGCGCTCGTGTTCCTCGCCTTCTTCGCGCTCCATCCGATCGAGAACTGGATGGGCGTCAAGTAGCCCATCCTGTAAACACACACCCGATAGGAGACGGACATGCTGGACATCGCCGAAGAGTTGAACCGGTGGGTCGAGCAGGGACGCGACTTCGCCGTCGCCACCGTGGTGGCGGTCGGCGGCAGCGCGCCCCGGCAGCCGGGAGCGGCGCTCGCCGTCGACTCCGGCGGTACGGCGATCGGTTCCGTCTCCGGCGGGTGTGTGGAAGGCGCCGTCTACGAGCTCTGTCAGCAGGCGCTCGAAGACGGCGAGAGCGTCCTTGAGCAGTTCGGATACAGCGACGAGGACGCCTTCGCGGTGGGCCTGACCTGCGGCGGAATCATCGACATCCTCGTCACCCCGGTCCGCGCGGACTCCTCCGCGCGGCCGGTCATCGCCGCCGCGCTCGCGGCGGCGGCGTCGGGCGAGCCGGCTGCGGTCGCCCGGATCACGTCCGGGCCCGCGGAGCTCGTGGGCCGTGCCCTTCTCGTACGTTCCGACGCCGATGCCCCTCATGAGGGCGGGCTCGGCGGCCATCCCGAGCTCGACCGCACCGCCGCGGGCGAGGCCCGCGCGATGCTGGACGCCGGGCGCACCGGCACGGTGGAGATCGGCGAGGACGGCTCCCGCTGCGGGCAGCCCCTCACGCTCCTCGTCGAGTCGAGCGTCCCGCCGCCCCGCATGATCGTGTTCGGCGCGATCGACTTCGCGTCCGCCCTCGTCACCATGGGCAAATTCCTCGGCTATCGCGTGACGGTCTGCGACGCGCGGCCCGTGTTCGCCACGGCCGCCCGTTTCCCCGACGCCGACGAGATCCTCGTCGAGTGGCCGCACAAGTACCTGAAGCGGACGGAGGTCGACGGCCGCACCGTCCTGTGCGTCCTGACCCACGACGCCAAGTTCGACGTACCGCTCCTTGAGCTCGCCCTGCGCCTCCCGGTCGCCTACGTGGGCGCGATGGGCTCGCGCCGCACGCACCAGGACCGCAACGAACGACTGCGTGAAGTCGGCGTGTCCGAGCTTGAGTTGACCCGCCTCCGCTCGCCCATCGGCCTCGACCTGGGCGCGCGTACTCCGGAGGAGACGGCCCTTTCCATCGCCGCGGAGATCGTCGCGAGCCGGCGGGGCGGCAGCGGGGTCTCGCTGGCGGGTGCGCACACGCCGATCCACCATGACGGCTCACGTCCGCCGGCCGGCCGTATCGGGTCGGTCGCCTGACAGATTGGGGCAATCTGTTACGTTGCGTCGCAAACTGACCATTTTGTGACGCAATGGGAGCACGTGTGAAGGTCGCCTGCGTCGGCGGCGGTCCCGCCGCCCTGTATCTCTCGATCCTGCTCAAGCGGCAGGACCCGTCCCACGACATCACCGTCCATGAGCGGAACCCGGCGGGGGCGACGTACGGCTGGGGGGTCACCTACTGGGCCGGCCTCCTGGAGAAGCTCCGCGCCCATGACCTCGAATCCGCGCTCGCCATCAGCGAGAACTCGGTCCGCTGGAGCGACGGCATCGCGCACGTCGGCGCCCGCACGACGGTCCACCACGGCGACGAGGGCTTCGGCATCGGGCGCCACCGGCTGCTCGACATCCTCTCTCGGCGGGCCCGATCCCTGGGCGTACACGTCGAGTTCGAGCGTGAGATCACCGACGCGGCGCAGCTGATGCCGGAAGCCGATCTGGTCGTCGCCGGTGACGGCGTCAGGAGCCTGCTGCGCGAGCGGCACGCAGGGCACTTCGGCACGGAGGTCGCGGTCGGCAGGAACCGCTACATCTGGCTCGGCACCACCAAGGTCTTCGACTCCTTCACCTTCGCCTTCGTGGAGACCGCGCACGGCTGGATCTGGTGCTACGGCTACCGCTTCAGCGGCGAGCGGAGCACCTGCGTCTTCGAGTGCTCCCCGGAGACCTGGACGGGCCTCGGCCTGCACGAGGCGAGCGAGGCCGATGGCCTCGCGCTCCTGGAGCGGCTCTTCGACGGGCCGCTGGAGGGGCACCGGCTCATCGGCCGGTCACCGAGCCGGTCCCAGAGCGACGGCAGTGCGCAGTGGCTCAACTTCCGTACGCTGACCAACCGGACGTGGCACCGCGACAATCTCGTCCTGCTCGGCGACGCGGCGCACACCACGCACTACTCCATCGGCGCGGGCACGACGCTCGCCCTGGAGGACGCGATCTCCCTGGCGGGAGCGCTGCGGGGGAGCCCGGAGCTGGCGCCCGCCCTCGCGGGCTACGAGCGGGAGCGCAGATCCGCCCTCCTCTCCGTCCAGAGCGCGGCCCGCTACAGCGCCCAGTGGTACGAGAATCTGCCGCGCTACATCCGCCTCGACCCGCACCAGATGTTCGCGCTCCTCGGCCAGCGCCACTCGCCGCTGCTGCCGCACATTCCGCCGCAGCTGTACTACCAGATCGACCGGGCGGCCGAGCAGTTGGAGCCGCTGCGCAGGATGAAGCGGTGGCTGGGGCCGAGGGTGGCGAGGACGCTGCACGGGCGGGCGCAGGCTTCGCGGGACTGAGTCGCAGGCTTCGCGGGACGGAGGCGGGGTAGGGAGCCGGGAGGCCTAGGATGATCTTGATCTACGACGTTCCGTCCCCCCTCATTCCCCCTTGCTGGAGCCCCCATGTCGCAGTCACCCGTGCCGCCGCAGCCCACGACCATCGACCCCGCAGGCCGCGATCTCCACGGGGAGGCGGACCGATTGCGGCTGCACGGCTGTGCCGCCCTGGTCGAACTCCCCGACGGCATAAGGGCCTGGGCCCCCACCCAGTACGACGTACTGAAGCAACTCCTCGCTGACGAGCGGGTGTCGAAGGACCCGAACCAGCACTGGCCCGCCTGGATCGAGGGTGAGTTCCGCGAGACCTGGGTCAACTCCTGGGTGGGCGTGACCAATATGTTCACCGCGTACGGCACGAACCACCGGCGACTGCGCAAGCTGGTGTCGCCCGCGTTCACCAAACGGCGTACGGATGCGCTGCGGCCGCGCATCGAGGAGCTGACGGCGGGGTTGCTCGACGCGATGGCGGAGTCCGCGGACGGGGTGGTGGATCTGCGGGCCTCCTACGCCCATCCGCTGCCGATGCAGGTCATCTGCGAGCTGTTCGGCCTTCCGGAGGACCGGCAGGCCGACACCGCCCGTCTCGTCGAGTCGATCATGGATACGACCTCGACGCCGGAGCAGGCGGCGGCCACTTGGCAGGAAGTGCATCAGCTGCTCGCCGGTCTCGTGGCCCACAAGCGGGCGGAGCCCGGCGACGACATGACGAGTGTCCTCATCGCGACCCGCGACGAGGAGGGCTCGGCGCTCACCGAGACCGAGCTGATCGACACGCTGCTCCTCGTCATCGGGGCGGGGCACGAGACGACGGTCAACCTCATCGGCAACGCGGTACATGCGCTGCTGAGTCACCCGGAGCAGTTGGCGCGGGTGCTTGGCGGGGATGTGCCGTGGAGCGATGTCATCGAGGAGACGCTGCGGTTCGCGCCGTCGATCGCGAATCTGCCGCTGCGGTACGCGGTTGCGGACATCGAGCTGCCGGATGGGACTGTCATCCCTCGGGGTGAGGCGATTCTCGCCGCGTACGGGGCGGCGGGGCGGGATCCGTTGCGGCATGGCGACTCCGCCGGGCAGTTCGATGTGGACCGTACCGACAAGGAGCATCTGGCCTTCGGCCATGGGGTGCACTACTGCGTGGGTGCTCCGCTGGCCCGCCTGGAGGCGGGGGTGGCGTTGCCTGCGCTCTTCGAGCGGTTTCCTGGGCTGCGGCTGGATTCGGGGGCGGGGGTCGCCACTCCCGTGGAGTCGTTCATCGGGGACGGGTTCGCTTCGATTCCGGTGCGGTTGAAGTAAACGCGTCCTTCTCCCCAACCCCGCCCCCAGTTACGCGAAGGAGTGGGGTGGGGGAGAAGAAAGCAGTCCATCCACCGCCCTCCCGAACATCCACCGCGCGGCAGCGCCAAGCACCCCGTCGAACACCCCCGGCAGCCCCCGCACCCGCAGATCCTCCCGCCAGGCGACCGTCGAACCGGACGAGCCCGCCCGGGGAGTCACCTCGATCTCCGCCCACCCCGTCACGAACGCCCCCCGCTTCTCCAAGCGGCACAGGCCCCCGCCCGCACCGCCCGGCGGCCGCCACGTCACGACCTCCATCACGTCGTCGAACCCGACAGGGCCGACGCCGGTACGGGCGACGAACACCGTCCCCTCCCCACTCGGCGGCGGCGTGCGGACGGACACCCGAGTCAGCGGCACCACCGACGCATGGCGCTCCCACGCCGTGAGCCTGCGCCAGGCCTCGGCGGCGGGCAGGGACGATTCCCGGTCGATACGGAAGAGAGCCACACCAAGATCCTGCCAGGCCCCAGCGGTGAAACCCGCCCGCTACGGGCGGTAGACCTTCCCCGGCTCCGCCTTGCCCGGCGCGAGCAGCTGCGGCACCGTCACGAAGACGTATCCGCGCTTCTTCAACTCGTCGATGATGCCCGGCACCGCGGGCACCGTCCCCTTGTAGATGTCGTGCAGCAGGATGATGCCGTCCCGCTTCGTCTGATCGACGACCCGCTTCTTGATCAGGGCGGAGTCGTTCGTCGTGTAGTCCTTGGCGGTGACGCTCCACAGGACCTCCGAGAGGCCCTCCTTGCGCGAGATCTCGTTGACGTCGGGGTTGGTGCGCCCCTGCGGCGGACGCATCAGCGTCGGCTTGTGGCCGATGAGCTTCTCTATCGCCTCGTCGGGCTTGCGCAGCTCCTCGCGCGCTTCGTCCGGCGTGATGTCGGTGAGGATCTTGTGCGACCAGGTGTGGCTCGCGACCTCGTGACCTTCGGCGTCCATGCGCTTCACGAGCTCGGGGCGCTTGGCTATGTGGTTCTTGCCGAGCAGGAAGAAGGTGGCGGGCACCTTCTCCTTCTTGAGGATGTCGAGCAGTCGCGAGGAGTTCTCGCTGGGCCCCGCGTCGAAGGTCAGGGCCACGCACTTGGCCTTGCGGCAGTCGACCGTGCCGAACTTCGACTGGTTCTTACTGCTCGCGGACGCCGCGTCCTTGCGGACGGAACTCGGCGCCGTGGTGTCCACCTTGGTGCATCCCGTCAGAGCGACGGCCATGGCCGCGGAGGCCACGGCCGTCAAAGAAGCGGCTCGACGGAACCTTTTGGCGGAATTCTTCATCTTGCTTTTCGCAGCGGGCATGGCTGCACTATACATAAGATGTATACACGTGGTGCATAGAGGGGCCGCCGAACCCGTGCGCCGAAGGTGAGGGGGTTCTACAGCCCGCCCGCCAGGCCGCTCATCCAGGCCTCCACCGCGTCCGCGGCACGCGGCAGCCCCGCCGAAAGGTTCTCGGTGCCGTCGGCCGTGACGAGGATGTCGTCCTCGATGCGGACCCCGATGCCCCGGTACTCCGCGGGCACGGTGAGGTCGTCCGGCTGGAAGTACAGGCCCGGTTCGACCGTGAGCACCATGCCCTCTTCGAGTACGCCGCCGACGTACTCCTCGGTGCGTGCCTGGGCGCAGTCGTGGACATCGAGGCCGAGCATGTGGCCCGTGCCCGCCATGGTGAAGCGGCGTTGCAGGGCGAGCTCGAAGACGCGCTCCGGGTCGCCGTCGAGGAGGCCCCACTCGACGAGCTTGTACGCGAGGTGCCGCTGCGCCGCGTCGTGGAAGTCGCGGTACGCGGCGCCCGGCTTCACGGCGGCGATGCCCGCCTCCTGCGCCTCGTACACCGCGTCGTAGATCTTCCGCTGGAGCGGGGTGAAGGTGCCGTCGATCGGGAGGGTGCGCGTGACGTCGGCGGTGTAGAGGGTGTGGGTCTCCACGCCCGCGTCGAGGAGCAGGAGTTCGCCGGGGCGTACGGGGCCGTCGTTCTGCTCCCAGTGCATGATCGTGGCGTGTTCGCCCGCCGCACAGATCGAGCCGTAGCCGATGTGGTTGCCCTCCAAGCGGGCGCGGCGGAAGAAGGTGCCCTCGATCCAGCGCTCCGATGTGGCGATGGCCGTCGCCAACTCCCGCACCACATCGGTGAATCCGCGGACCGTGGAGTCCACCGCCTTGCGCAGCTCGCCGATCTCCCAGTCGTCCTTGACCAGGCGCAGGCCCGAGAGCGCCTCCTCGAGCTCGGCGTCGCGCTCCTCGTCCGTCGGCACGGCCGCTTCGAGTGCGGGGTCGTGGCCGCGCACGATGCGGGTCGGTACGGGGGGCGCGGCGGCCAGCTCGGCCGGGGCGTCTCGGACGTCGCGGCAGGGCAGGCCGAGGAGCAGTTCGGACTCGGCGAGGCTGCGCCTGCGGCCCATCCACAGTTCGGCCGTCATGCCGGTCCAGAACTCGTCACTGTCCCTGCCGTCGCGGGGGAGTTGGTAGAGGTGCGCGTCGTGGCCCGTGCCACCGGCGCGCGGTTCGAGGACGAGGGCGCAGTCCCTCGCCTGGTCGCCGGTCATGTGTACGTAGCCGGAGTAGGGGCGGAACGGGTAATGGCTGTCGTTCGAGCGGGTCTTGAGCTTCCCGGAGGGGACCACCAGGCGCTCTCCAGGGAACAGCGCGGACAGCGCGACGCGTCGGCGCGCGGCGTGCGGGGCCTGCTCGGCGGGGCGCAGGTCGCGCTGCTCGGTGTCGGCCCAGCCCGTCCTCATCAGGGCGGAGAGCTCATCGGAGATCTCCGGGTACAGGCCGTTCTTGCGCGCCTTGGACTTGGCCATGTGCGTCTCTTCTCTCCCCTGCCGGGGTCTCTGGGATCCTGCCGGGATGTCTGGCGGGTGTGCTCCGTAAGCGGTGACGCCAGCCTAGATACCCTTGGCGCATAAGGGAACATGTGACATAGTACTGATGTGACCAAGCGGCTGACCTGCGATGTTGTGGTGATCGGCGCCGGAATGGTGGGCGCCGCATGTGCGCTGTACGCGGCACGGGCCGGGTGCTCCGTCGTCCTCGTGGACCGCGGTCCCGTGGCCGGCGGCACGACCGGATCCGGCGAGGGCAACCTCCTCGTCTCCGACAAGGAACCGGGCCCCGAGCTCGAACTCGCCCTGCTCTCGGCCAGGTTGTGGACCGACCTCGCGGCCGAGCCGGGCGTCGGCCCGAGCGTCGAGTTCGAGGCCAAGGGCGGTGTCGTGGTGGCATCGTCGGACGAAGGGCTCGCGGCCCTCGGGGAGTTCGCCGCCGGGCAGCGTTCGGCCGGGGTCGACGCGCGGGCCGTCACGCCCGGCGAGCTCCACGATCTTGAGCCGCACCTCGCTCCCGGTACGGCGGGCGGCGTCTTCTATCCCCAGGACTGCCAGCTGATGCCGTCCCTGGCCGCAGCCCAACTGGTGTATCTCGCCCGGCCCTTGGGGGTCGAGCTGCGTACCGGACGGACCGTCACCGCCGTCCTTCGCGCCGCCGGCGGTGAGGTGCGCGGGGTCCGGACCGACCAGGGCGAGATCCACGCGCCGTACGTCGTGAACGCGGCGGGCACCTGGGGCGGCGATGTCGCCGCCCTCGCAGGGGTGCGGCTGCCGGTGCTGCCCCGGCGCGGCTTCGTCCTGGTCACCGAGCCGCTGCCGCGCCTGGTCCGGCACAAGGTGTACGCCGCCGACTATGTGGCCGACGTGGCCAGCGGATCCGCCGCGCTCCAGACATCGCCGGTGGTCGAGGGCACGGCCGCGGGCCCGATCCTGATCGGCGCGAGCCGCGAGCGGGTCGGCTTCGACCGCTCCTTCTCACTGCCGGTCATGCGGGCGCTCGCGGCGGGGGCGACGCGGCTCTTCCCCTTTCTGGAGAGCGTCCGGGCGATGCGGGCGTACGTGGGGTTCCGGCCCTACCTGCCGGACCATCTGCCCGCCATCGGGCCTGACGCCCGGGTGCCGGGGCTCTTCCATGCCTGTGGGCACGAGGGGGCGGGGATCGGCCTCGCGGCGGGGACCGGGCACTTGATCGCCCAGGTGCTGAGCGGCGTGGCCCCTGACCTGACACTCGAACCGTTCCGGCCCGACCGATTCCCCGAGGAGGCGTCGTGAGCAAGCGCACCCCCCTGCGACTGGTCCGGGCCCGGCCAGGACCCGCGTACACCGTCACCTTCGACGGCCGCGAGATCCCGGCCCTGCCCGGCCAGACGGTCGCCGCCGCGCTTTGGTCGGCAGGCATCACCGCCTGGCGCACCACGCGGCGCGACGGTGAGCCGCGGGGAGTCTTCTGCGGGATCGGCGTCTGCTTCGACTGCCTGGTGGAGGTCAACGGCCGGGCGAACCAACGGGCTTGCCTGCTGCCGACCGCCCCCGGTGACGAGATCCGGACGCAGAGCGGGAGCGGGCACGGCAAGGAGGCGGGGGAGCGGTGATGAGTACCTCTCGCGTGCTCGCCGTGATCGGCGCGGGTCCCGCGGGCCTAGCGGCAGTGCTCGCCGCGGCTCAGCGCGGCGTGCGGGTGACGCTGCTCGACTCCGCCGTGCAGGCAGGCGGCCAGTTCTACCGGCAGCCCGCCGGAGCGCTGCGCGCGCGCCGCCCGCAGGCGCTGCATCACCAGTGGCGGACATGGGAGCGGCTGCGGGACGGGCTCGCGGAACAGGTCGCGGCGGGCCGCATCACGCACTTGACGGAGCATCACGTCTGGTTCGTGGAGCGCCGCACCGGGGAAGCGCCGCCCGGAGAGCCGCAACCACGTGGCTTCACCGTGCACGCGCTCCTCGGCCCCGGGCAGGAGGAACCCGTGGCCGTGCACGCCGACGCGGTACTCATCGCGACCGGGGGGTACGAGAAGGTCCTGCCGTTCCCCGGCTGGACCCTGCCCGGTGTCGTCACCGCGGGCGGCGCCCAGGTCATGCTCAAGGGTGGGCTCGTGCTGCCGGGGCGCACGGCCGTGGTCGCCGGAACCGGACCGCTGCTCATGCCCGTCGCCGTAGGGCTCGCGGCGGCCGGTGCCGAGGTGGCCGCCCTGGTCGAGTCCGCCGACCCGAAAGCCTTCGCACGGCACGCGACGACCTTCGCCGCCCACCCGGACAAGCTCACCGACGGAGCCAGGTACGCCATCCAACTCATGCGCCACCGCGTGCCGTTGATGTCCCGGCACGCTGTCGTCGAGGCGCACGGCAAGGACACGCTCGACGCGGTGACCGTCGCCGCGCTCGACGCGGCCGGGCGCATCAGGCCCGGCACCGGGCGCCGCATCCCCTGCGACACTCTCGCCGTAGGTCACGGCATGGTGCCGCACACCGATCTCGCCGGAGGGCTCGGCTGCCGCGTCGACGGCCTGAACGTGGCCGTCGACGCCGAGCAGCGCACCGACGTCCCCGGCGTCTGGGCCGCGGGCGAGACCACCGGCATCGGCGGCGCCGCCCTCTCCCTCGCCGAGGGCCACATCGCGGGACGCTCCGCCGCCGCCCGGCTCCAGGGCAGACAACCCGACCCGCGGGCCTGGGCCGCGGCAGCCAAGTCCCGTACGAAAATGCGGGAGTTCGCCGCCGCACTCGACGCCGTGTACGTGCCGCCCGCGCACTGGGCCGAGCAGCTCCACGACGACACCCTCATCTGCCGCTGCGAGGAGGTCCCGGCGTCGGCGGTCCGCGAGGCCGTCGAGGAACTCGGGGCCACGGACGCGCGGACCGTGAAGCTGATGACCCGGGCAGGCATGGGCTGGTGCCAGGGCCGGATGTGCTCGGCGGCCGTCGCCGGGCTCACGGGCTGCGAAGAGCGGTCCGCGCGGCGGCCGTTCGCCCGGCCTGTGCCGCTCGGCGTACTCGCGCGGGCTTCCGACGACGACGACAACGACGAACAGACCTCCTCCTAGTCACCGCACCCGCACCCGCACCTCTCCGAAGGGACCACCCCCATGGCCACGCCCGAACACCACCGCCCCTGGCACGGCGTCCTCGTCGCCACCGCGCTCCCGCTGAACGACGACCTCTCCGTCAACTACGGCAAGTTCGCCGAACACTGCGCCTGGCTAGTCGAGAACGGCTGCGACGGCGTCGTGCCCAACGGATCGCTCGGCGAGTACCAGGTACTCACCCCCGAGGAGCGGGCCAAGGTCGTCGAGACCGCCGTCTCCGCCATCGGCGGGCAGCGCGTCATGCCCGGAGTCGCCGCCTACGGCTCCGCCGAGGCCCGCCGCTGGGCCAAGCAGGCCAAGGACGCGGGCTGCGCCTCCGTGATGCTGCTTCCGCCGAACGCCTACCGCGCCGACGAGCGTTCCGTGCTCGCGCACTACGAGCATGTCGCCGAGGCGGGCATACCGGTCGTGGCGTACAACAACCCCATCGACACCAAGGTCGACCTGGTGCCCGAGCTCCTCGCGAAACTGCACCGCGAGGGGTACGTACATGCCGTCAAGGAGTTCTCCGGAGACGTACGCCGCGCCTATCGCATCACCGAACTCGCCCCGGAGCTCGACCTGTTGATCGGCGCAGACGACGTCCTGCTCGAACTCGCCGTCGCGGGCGCCAAGGGCTGGATCGCGGGCTACCCGAACATGCTGCCCGCCGCGTCCGTCGAGCTCTACCACGCCGCAGTGGCCGGCGACCTGGCCACGGCGAGCAAGCTCTACCGGCAGCTCCACCCGCTCCTGCGCTGGGACTCCAAGCCCGAGTTCGTCCAGGCCATCAAGCTGTCCATGGACATCGCGGGACGCCACGGCGGCCGCTGCCGCCCGCCCCGCGTGCCGCTCCTCCCGGAGCAGGAGAAGGCGGTGCGCGCTGCCACCGAGCGGGCCATCGCGGCTGGCCTGTCGTAACCCCCGGCCCCCGCCACCCGTAGGACTCGCAGCCCCGTCGGACTCGTAGCCCTCGTAGGCCTCGTAGGCCTCGTACGAAAGGCACCGCCCATGCGCAGCAAACTCGTCCTGCACGCGGTCGACTCGCACACCGAAGGTATGCCGACGCGGGTGATCACCGGTGGCATCGGCACCGTCCCCGGCGCGACGATGAACGAGCGCAGGCTCCACTTCCGTGAGCATCGCGACGACATCAAGCAGCTCCTGATGAACGAACCGCGCGGGCACGCGGCGATGAGCGGCGCGATCCTCCAGCCGCCGACCCGCCCCGACTGCGACTACGGCGTGATCTACATCGAGGTCTCGGGCTATCTGCCGATGTGCGGGCACGGCACGATCGGCGTCGCCACCGTCCTCGTCGAGACCGGCATGGTCGAGGTCGTCGAGCCGGTCACCACGATCCGCCTGGACACCCCGGCGGGCCTCGTCGTCGCCGAGGTCGCCGTCGAGGGCGGCGCGGCGAAGGCCGTCACGCTGAAGAACGTGCCGTCCTTCGCCGTCGGCCTCGACCGTAAGATCACCCTGCCGGACGGCCGTGCGGTGACGTACGACCTGGCCTACGGCGGCAACTTCTACGCGATCCTGCCCCTGGAACAGTTCGGCCTCCCCTTCGAACGCGGCCGCAAGGACGAGATCCTCGCGGCGGGCCTCTCCCTGATGGAGGCGATCAACGCCGAGGACGAGCCGGTGCACCCGCAGGACCCCTCCATCCGCGGCTGCCACCACGTCCACCTCTACGCACCCGGCGCTACCGCCCGCTACTCCCGGCACGCGATGGCCATCCACCCCGGCTGGTTCGACCGCTCGCCGTGCGGCACGGGGACGAGCGCGCGGATGGCCCAGCTGCACGCACGCGGCGAGCTGCCCCTCGACACCGAGTTCGTCAACGAGTCCTTCATCGGTACGAAGTTCAGCGGGCGGCTGCTGGGCACCACCGAGGTCGCGGGCATCCCCGCCGTACTGCCCAGCTTCACCGGGCGCGCATGGGTGACCGGCACCGCGCAGTACCTCCTGGACCCGGACGACCCCTTCCCCGCGGGCTTCGTCCTGTAGCGGGCCGGGATACTTGAAGCACATCACCCAGGAGGCCCACCCCATGACCGCCCAGCGCACCAGCGTCCCGTCCGCCGCACCCGCCGCCCTGCCCAGCCTCGGCGGGACCCGCAGCAGCTACCGCGAGCGGGTCGCGGACGCGCTCCGTGCCGCGCTCATCGCGGGCGAGCTGCGCGCGGGCGAGGTCTATTCGGCGCCCACCCTCGCCGTGCGCTTCGGCGTCTCCGCCACTCCCGTGCGCGAGGCCATGCTCGACCTCGCCAAGGAGGGGCTCGTCGACACGGTCCCGAACAAGGGCTTCCGGGTCACCGCGGTCTCCGAGAAGCAGCTCGACGAGTACAAGCACATCCGTTCGCTGATCGAGATCCCCACCACGGCCGAGCTCGCCACCACGGCTGACCCCGCAGCGCTCGAAGCGCTGCGGCCGGTCGCACAGGAGATCGTGACCGCGGCGGCGGACGGCGACCTCATCGCGTACGTCGAGGCCGACATCCGCTTCCACCTCAGCCTGCTCAAGCTCTCCGGCAACGACCATCTGGTCGAGGTGGTCGGCGATCTGCGCAAGCGCTCCCGCCTCTACGGACTGCAGGCGCTGGTCGACGCCGGCCGTCTCGAGGCGTCGGCCGAGGAGCACCTGGAGATCCTCGACGCGTTGCTCGCCCGCGACGAGGACTCCGTACGCGCGGTGATGACCCGCCACCTCGGTCATGTACGCGGCCTGTGGGCGGCCGAGTAGCGCGATCGCCCGGCCGAACAGCTCAGTGGTTGTTGCCCGGGATCAGGAACAGGTGGATCGACTGGTCCTTCTCGCGGAACCGCTCGCTTTCCGCGCCCTTCTTCGCCCGGTCGGACACGATCACCACATGGTCGGCCGAGACCCAGGACACGCCCTCGGGGTTGCCGTAGACCGTACGGCCCTTGCTGTCGGTGGGGAGGGGATGGACCGTGCCCTCGTCCACCTGCCACTTCTTGGCCGAGATGCGGCCCACCCACAGCGCGGACGACGCCTGCGACAGGACGGCGATCCGTCCGTCGCGCACGGACACACTGCTGTAGTCCTCGAAGGGCAGCCACTCGGGCAGCCGGATCGTGGCCGTGTTGATCCAGCGCTTGCCGCCACGCCGGAAGACCTGGATGCGTCCGCCGCCCGGCGTCCTGCCCTTCTTGCCGCCCGCGCACCGGTTTCCCTCACACAGCGCGAGGAGGTGACCCGTGCCCGAGCGCTCCACCCACTCCAGGCCCTCCATGCCCTTGTTGGCGGCCGCCACATCGAAGTCGAGGTGCGCGGAGCCGACCGGACGCAGCTTCGCGTCGTACTCATGGACGCGGGCACGGAAGCCCTTGGGCTTGACGGGTTCGGCCTCGCTCAGCGTGTAGTAGCGGTCCCGCAGCTCGTCGTGGGCGAGATCCTCGTACCCCTCGCCGGACTCCGGACTCCGGGGCTTCTTCCCCTTGCCGGCGTTGATGACGCCGTTCTCCGGCGCCTTCGGCGACAGCTCGCTGCTGACCCGGATCAGGGAGGTCAGGTTGTCGCAGACGATCAGGAACGCCCCGTCGCGGTAGAGGACGCCGCTCGCCTCCAGGCGGGTGCCCGCGCTGTCGCCGATCAGGTCCTGGATCTTGGCTTCCTTGACCAGACGCAGTTCGCGCGGCGCATCGAGCTCGATCTTGACCGTCATCTTGTCCGACTTCTTGTCTGCCTTCTTGGCTGCTTTCTTGGGTGCGGTCATGAGGGCAGTACCTCCATCGCGCCGGGGAACGCCGCCCCGCTGGCGCCGTTGGGATAGGTCTTGCGCAGCTCGGCGAGCTGCTGGCGTGCGTTGTCGTAGCGCATACGCGTGTAGTGGAAGATCCCGTACGTGAACTGCGAGCCCCGGCTCAGCTCCCCCGCCGCCGCGTTGGCCCGTCCGGCGAGCTGCCGCCCCGTGCCCGAAGGCAGCGCGGAGAGCGCCACGACCTGGTTCTTGAACGCGTCCCGGAACGTGCCTTTCCCGATGGTCCTGTCCACGACGGCCTCCCTGGCGTCCCTGGGTGAACCTTCCTCTCTACGCCCGGTGCCACATGACCGCCAGACCGAGAACCGGCCTGGCGGTCATGTGGTCTTTCAGGCCCTGACGATCAGACCCCGAAGATCAGACCCCGAGGATCCTGATCGCCGGATGGATCGCCGTGTTCAGATACAGCTTCTCCTTCTTGCGCTCCTGCTCCAGCTCCATCACGAGCCGGTAGCGGTGCACGCCGGGCTTGGCATTGCTCAGGACCGTGCCCGCCCAGTAGTAGTAGACCGGCGTGAACGGGTCACGCATACGGTCCGGCATCCCGTAGATCTTCAGCTCGGTGAAGATCTTCCGCTCGGCCACGTCCTCCTCGTCACCCAGTTCGGTGTCGAGGAAGGTGATGTTGTTGATCTTCGGCATGGGGGGCCAGGTGCCGTCCGGGCGCTTCTCCATGTCGAGCGGGCGCACGATCCAGTTCAGGACCTGCCCCTGCTTACACACCGTTTCGAGGGACGAAGTGCCCTGCCCCTTGCCGCCGATGCTGTTGTCCATCATGTAGATCGAGTCACTCAGTGAGCCCGTTTCCGTCGCCCGCTCCATGTTGATGAGCGTGACGATGTTGAGCTGGACCGAGTTCAGCTGTCCGGGGTTCTGCTTCTGCTGCACGCTGCTGGTCAACGCTCCTCCTTCGCGTACGCCGCCATGCCGGGCCCTAGCCGACGAGGGACGACGACAGAGTGGTGGCGATCGGTTCGTCCCTCGTGCCCAGCTTGAACTTGATCTGGTACGTGACGTCGGCCGCGTCCTTCTTCAACGTCCCGATCCAGTAGGCGACATCGGTGCCGGGATAGACCCTGCGCTCCGGTTCACAGATGTCGGTGTCGATCTCGATGCCCTCGATGGCGACATACGCCTCGCACTCCAACGCGAGGGCGTTCCAAAGGAGTTGGTCGCCCTTCTTCGCGTGCGTCCGCAGTTCCTCGGAGCCGAATCCGGTGGATCCCGCGGCCTTGTTCGTGTCGTACATGTACAGGTGGCCCCGCATGTTGCCGGCCGCCAGAGCGCCCACGCAGTCCACTACGGCGGTGATGGAGATGGGCCGCTTCGCGGCGCCGTTCTCCCGCTGCCTCGGCTTGGTGGTCATCTGCTCCTCCTTCTCGCTGAGAGTCCTTGCCGGGTTCCTTGCCGGGTTCCTCGCCGGATCAAGGTGTGCCGGGGCGCGCCCCAGCGTCCGGCGGGATGGGGAGCAGGCCCATGCCCGCCCCTGTGAAGCCGTTGCGCCGCGGCTCCGCGGTGATCTTGAGGGTGGAAGGGCAGGTCAGGTCGACCGCCTCCCAGCGCAGTTCGCCGTTGAGGCCCACCAGCTTGTGCAGCTGGATGCGCATCATGTACGAGTACGTTCCCGGCCGTGACGTGTCGACCGTCGCGGACCAGTACCAGCCGTCGGTGACCAGGTCCGGGGAGCCGTACTCCGCCGGATACATGATCTTCGAGTCGACCGCCTCGCCGTAGATGTCGGTGATCACCGGGGCGGGGTAGGTGTACGCGGCCGTGCTGTCCCGGCTGACGACGTTGCCGGTGACGTCCAGGATCTTCTGCCCGGACATCCGGCCGCGCGTACGCCGCGTGGTCTTGACCCGGGTGCCGACGGTCCTGCGGATCTGGGCCAGCTGCTCGGCCTGATCCGTGCTGGCGGCCGATGACTTGCCCGCGAGCTCCGTGAGGTCTTCCAGGGCCTTCTCGTCGCTCTGCCGCGCACGGTCGAACTCGTAACCGCGGGGGACCGTCGGCGGGATGGAACCCAGGCTGTACGGGAGCCAGTTGAGCACCTGCTCGCTGGCCTGCGATCCGTCACTCCAGTAGGAGCCGTTGATCGCGGTCACGAGATCGCCGGTGCCCTGGT
This sequence comes from Streptomyces sp. NPDC048441, assembly GCF_043200235.1. NCBI lineage: Bacteria > Bacillati > Actinomycetota > Actinomycetes > Kitasatosporales > Streptomycetaceae > Streptomyces > Streptomyces sp. NPDC048441. The sequence continues at coordinate 591,018 of NZ_JBICXM010000002.1, read as the reverse complement.
TCGTGGAACCCTGCAACTTCATGTTGTCGAACAGGTAGGTGTTGCCGTCGAGTGTCTCGGACTCCAGCGCATGGCCGACGTCCACGAGCACGATGATCGCCAGTTGTTGGGGCATGATTCCGCCTTTGTCGCCGTTTCTGTCGTTCCCGGCCCTTACCGTCGTGCTCCGGCTGCTACTGACACATCAGCGCGGGTGTATCGATGTGCATGACGCTGTTCCCGCCCTCGTACATCTGGAATTCCAGGCGGTACTTGTAGGGCACCCCGGGCGTCAGCCAGTTGGGCACCACGCCCGACCAGACGTCGAGGTGTTGCTTGTCGTCCTCTGTGGAGTGCTCGCTCGCACTCTGCTCCGCGCTCTGGTCCGGTACGAACGAGATGCTCTTGATCTCGACCGGTGTCTGCAGGTCAAGGGCCAGCGCGGACCAGGAGACGACCTGTCCCGGCTTGACGATGGTGCAGAGGTTCGGCGTGCCCTGATGGGCGCTGTCGTGCCCGCCGTCGTCCATCATGCAGAGATTGCCGTCGAGCAGCGTGCTGCCCGAGAGCGCTCCGATGACATCGACGACCGCGACGATGTTCACTTGCGGCTTCATCCTCACTCCTCTGGTAGGTGCTAACCCCGGTCCCGCACCAGCGGGACCTTGCCGACGGCCGTCCGCTCGATCTCGGCCGTGAGGCGGGGCACGAACTTGAGCTGGAAGCTGTACCCGGTCTTCTCGATCGACGCGGGATTCGCCTCCCCGTGGTTGAACAGCGAGAGGGAGCGCGGCAGGGCGTTCACGAACACCTGCTGGACTCCGTAGGGGCCAAGGGTCGTGTCCGTCCGGTAGGTCAGTCCGAGCACGTCGTCGACCGACACGTACAGCGTGATGGTCTTGCCCTCGCGGTTGTTCACGAACTGGACCTCGTGCGCCACCGCGTCCAGGTCCACCGCCTCGACGGCCTTCAGTTCGTCGCGCAGCGATTCGTAGGCGCGGGCGGCGGAGTACTGGCTGTCGTTGATGTGCAGTACGTCGCCGGTGCGCCCTGCGAACTCGAACTGCTGCGTCTTCAGGCCCGGCCCGTCGGTCCTGGGACGCCGGATCATGCGGTCGCCCAGCTTGAGCCGGAGCAGCGGCGCCTCGTGGGCGTGCAGGCGGGTGACGACGAGCTCGCCCTCCTGGCCCTCGGGGACCCAGCGGCCGTTCTCGTCGACGATCTCGATGAAGTGCAGGCCCGGCACCGCGGACAGGAAGGGTGACGCGGGGTCCAGTTGCAGGCCGATGGTCTCCGCCTGGGTGGCGGCGAAGTAGCTGAGGATCGCCAAGTTCGGGTAGAGCGCCTGGAGTTCGACCCGCTTGCGCTGCGAGAGCACGCCGCTGCCGTACAGGGCGACGCGGAAGCTCTCCCTGGACTCCTGGCGCATACCCGCACCGAGCTCGCTCAGGATCCCGATGCCCGCGGAGATCCCCATCAGGGCCTTGGGGCCCTTGTAGGAGAACATGTGCTCCAGGACGGGAGCCGAGACAGGGCCCGCACCGACGTAGTTCACGCCGGGCACGTGCTGGAGCACGCCGCCGACCATCGTGCCGCTGCTCCACATCTGGTAGTCGGCCAGGGTGGTGAACAGCCACTTGGGGTCGGCGCCCGCGAGGTACCTGGCGAGCTGGTAGGTACCCATGAAGCGTCCGGCGATCTGGTACGTGTCCTTCAACTCCCGCAGGGAGTACACGACTTCGAGCGGCCGGCCGCCGCTGGTGCCGCCGCTGGCCACGATCTCGAACTCGCCGCGGGTGAGAGGCACCACAAGGCCCGGCCGTGACTCCATGAAGAAGTCACGCTGGATGTCCTTGTCCGACAGTGGGATCCGCTGCCACGCCTCGTACGTCTCGGGGGCGCGCACGGTGCCCGTGCTGCGCAGGCGGTCGCGCCAGAGCGGGTTGAGCATTGCCGTGCTCACCATTTGCTGGAGGCGGCGCAGTACGACCGCTTCCTGAACCTCGTGCGAAACCTCGCTGTACGGCGTCTGACAGACCCGTTCGCATTCAAGCAATTTGCTGGCGAACGAGGGAAGTGCGGTTACGGCTTCAACTGATTCCGGTAGCAACTCCCAGTCCGGAATGAGCCAGTTGGCCAGTTCACGGGCGCCTCCGGGCGCCGGTGCGATCGGCGGAACGTGCGTGGCCTGTGGAACATGCGATGTACTCAACATCCGTCCCCTCTAAGCTGTTTCTGTTCCCTTTTCGCTGCCGAGCAGGTCCTGACCCGTTCTTCTGATTTCGGAGATCAGCATCCGGAAATGCTCGCCGGTGATCTGGTGGTTCATCATGACCACGCGCAGGGCGGCCACACCATCGACGTTCACTTTGGAGATGAAGAAGTTTCCCCGAAGCTTCACGGCGTTGCGTATGGAGATCTGGAGGCGGTGCAGATCCCCCTTCCTGATCCCGGTCGGGTGATATCGGAAGCACAGGATGTTCGCTTCCGGACGGTGCAGTACCTCGAAGTCGGGATCGGCCCGTACGATTCCGTGGGCCTCCTCCGTCAATTGGCAGAGATACTCGATCTTCTCCGCGAACAGGGCCCGTCCGTACATGGCCCAGAGTGACCACAGAGTCATGATCATCGGCCGTTTTGTGCACTCGAAGTTCTTGCCACCGCTGTCGTACGCGGTGTATATGTCCGGTTCCTCGTCGAACACATAACTGGCCTTCTGCCGGAACGCGGTGAGGCCCGCTTCCTTGTCCCGGTAGAAGAGCATCGTGCACGGCGAGGGCACGAACATCATTTTGTGCGCGTCCCAGGTCAGGGAATCTGCCCTGTCGATTCCCCGCAGCTTCTCGCGGAGCGTGTCCGACACCAGGAGACTCGCTCCGTGCGCACCGTCGACGTGCAGCCAGAGGTTCATATCCCTGGCCAGGTCGGCCAGTTCGTCGAGCGGGTCGAAGGCGCCGAACGTCGTGCTGCCCGCCGACGCGACCAGGCAGAACACCTTCAGGTTCTGCCGCTCGGCGGCCTCCAGGGCCGGACGGGCGTCGGCCACACAGATCTGCCCCCGGCTGTTCAGCGGAAGGCGTACGAGCTGTGCCTCGCCGATGCCCATCACGCCGGCCGCCCGCGCGACGCTGTAGTGCACGTCGGCGCCCACCGCGATGGCGGGCCGCGGCTGGCCGCGCAGGGCGGAACCGCCCTCCGACCAGTAGCCGGGCAGCTTCTGGTTCCGGGCCGCGAGGAGCGCGGTGAGGTTGGCGAGCGACCCGCCCGACGTGGTCACCATGGTGAAGCGTGCGGGGTCCCAGCCGATGTACCGGTTCAGTTCGTCGGCCATGATCCGCTCCACGGCGTTGGGCAGCTGGGCCGCCTCGTAGAACGACGCCGGCTGGTTGACCACCGAGCTCACGAAGTCGATGACGCCGGCGAGCGGGACGACGCCCGAGAACTGGCGGCCCATGTACCCCGGCGAGTGCACCTGGATGCCGGTCCTGATGTACAGGTCGATGATCGCTGCCAGCTTCTCCTCGTCGAACGCCGCCACACTCTCGTGCTCCGACGTCATCAGGGCCTTGGCGGCCTCCGACAACGTCGTGGGATCGGTCAGCTCGAGCCCCCTGATCGAGTGATCGGAAAGGTGCTTCTCCAGCTTCGCAAGAGCGGTTTCGGAGCTTTCCCGGAACAACTGAGCATCGAACGCCTCAAGCAGTAACCCGCTCCCTTCGGAAGCGGGATTGTTCGACCGAGATTCCGTCACGGGGGTCTCCTTCGGAAAGTCCCTGTGTTGCCCGACATTGTTGTGTGGGCGGACGCAACCTGCGCAGAGTCCAGTTTTTGAGCATGACGACGAGCAGAAGGACTTCCATCTCGATGCGACGGGCCGACTGGTCAAGCCGGACGGCGACATCTGTTCCGGCGACCCGCGTTCAGCGGCAGCCGCACAGAACCCCCTCGAAAGAACAGCCTTTGGTGTAACAGGGTGGCGCGTACCCCCCGGCTTTCGCACCACCCCCACACGACCGGCGTCTCCCCCCTCGTGCCCCTCGTGTTTCCCCCCCACGCAGAGCAACCGTAGGGCCTCATGTTTCGAAGAAGTGACATTTTCAGCGGTCTGTCCAAAAATAGTGCGGTCAGCCTGACGGACCGTCAATAACTCTTGGCCACAACTGTATTCACAGGTACCTCACACGTGAGGCTCCGTCCTCCATTTTTGGCCAGGGGTCATGCGGCCCGAATCCAAGGCGGGTGGGATGTGAAGAGCGGTAACGCCGACAGGAACAAGTCAAGGGCAGATGATTCTTGCCATTGTCATGTGACTGGCAAGTTCGTCTTGTTGCGGGCAGGGCGGAGTGGCTCATTCTGGGTGGGTGAAATTCTTGCCATGGTCGAGTTCGCGCGAACTGATCGCGAATTGATCGCGGATTCAACCGGTGGGGTATACGAAAGCCCGGTACCGCCGCGTGGCAGTACCGGGCAGGGACCTGCTGTGTCAGTCGTCGATCGCGTCGAGCACACCGCCCAGATCCACGAACTTGAAGTCCGTGGAGGGCCGCTCGGGGTCGCCGGGAGCGTCGTGGCCGTCCTGCACGACGAGCAGCCCGTGGGGGTACTTGTGGCCGAGCGGCTCGTTGAGGACCGCGGCGCCGTCGCACTCCTCGGACCCGTCGAGCGTGGAGGAGGCGGGGGTGACGCGGAACCCACCCTCGTACTCGTTGTGGTCGGACAGCTCACGGTCGTAGGCGGCGAACGTGTTGTCGCCCTGGCTCGAAGCCAGCAGATAGCCGTCGCCGTCGCCCTCGTTCAGGAGCGTCAGACCCTCGACATCCGACTTCAGCCGCGTGCCGCCGTAGCCCGGGTCGGCGCCCGCGACGCATTCCCCGGTCGACTCGTCGTACGACCCTGGAATGCCGTACTCCCGTACCTTGTCGACCAGTTGGGCCTTGCCCGTCAGATCGGCGCGCAGCCGCCAGATGCCGACGTCCTCCTGGCCCGCATACAGCGTGCCGTTGGCCGGGTCCACGACCATGCCCTCGACCTGCGGCAGTTCGCCCGGCTCCCCGCACGGCGACCACGAAGTGCCGTTCGGCAGCCGGAAGCCCGTGGGCAGGCCGATCGTGCGGACCTTGCGGTAGCCGACCGTGCCGTCGTTCTTCGCGGTCAGCTCGAGAAGCGCGAGCGTGGTCCGCTCCCGTCGGCTGACCAGGGCGTACGAACGGCCCGTTGACGGGTCCGTCCAGGTCGCGAGGCCGTACGCGGTGCGCTGCTCGTTCACCTCGTCCTGCGAGGAGGAGAAGACGTTCGGCGCGTGCGGGTCGGTCACGTCGGTGAGGGGGCCGTCGGCGCGGTCGCGGTCGACGCGGTAGAAGCGCAGCCGGTCGCTGCCGCGGTCGCTGGTCACGGCCAGGTCCGTGCGGCCCGACGGCAGGCGAAGGCCGTGCATCAGATCTACGTTGTTGAAGCGGCCGGGTGCGTCGTCGGGTCCTGGCGCGGCGGGTGCGGGCAGGGACTGCACCTCGCGCGCGTCGAGGTCGTACACGCGAAGCCCGCCCTGCTTGGCGGTGGCGATGACCAGGCTGCGGTCGGGGTCGGCGGGGTTGCGCCAGATCGCCGGGTCGTCGGCGTCCGCGTCGCCGCCCGCGTCGTCGTCGTGCAGGGCGGGGGTCTCGGAGCGCGGGGTGACGGCGGGCAGTTCTGTGGCGGCGACGGCGCCGGAGTTGAGGGGCACGGCCGCGGTGATCGCCGCGAGGGCCGTGACGAGGGCGAGCCGCCCGAGGGCGGTGCGAGGTCTGCGGGGCTTGGGCATGAAGGGGATTCCTCTCCTGTCATGTGTCATGAAGGCTTGTCATGGACGCTGCTGTCATGAGCACTGCATAGCGAATCCACCCTGCGATCTTGCCGTGAAGAGTTTCCGCCGGGTAGTGCGGCGGGCAGCGGGCCGTGCGGTGAATGGACGGTGTCGCGCCGCGGACTCGGACGGGCAGACGGCCCCTGGGGCAGGTCCGCGAAGAACCTGCCCCAGGGGCCGTCTCGGTGTCGCCTCGACTCCCGCGACTACAGCTGTATCCACTCCTTGGCCGTGGTCACCCGCTCGATGATCTCGGCGACCGGCTCGACGCCGAGCCCCGGCCCGGTGGGGACGTCGAGGTGGCCGTCGGTGAGCTCGAAGGGCTCCGTGACGTCCGTGGCGAAGTAGCGGCTGGAGCCGGAGGTGTCGCCGGGCAGGGTGAAGCCGGGCAGCGCGGCGAGCGCCACATTGGCGGCCCGGCCGATCCCGGTCTCCAGCATCCCGCCGCACCACACCGGGACGCCGTGGGCCACGCACAGGTCGTGGATGGCCTTGGCCTCCAGATAGCCGCCGACCCGGCCCGGCTTGATGTTGATGACCGAAGCCGCGCCGAGCGTGATGGCCGCTGCGGCGTCCTCGGCGGAATCGATCGACTCGTCCAGACACACCGGCGTCCGCAACAGCTTGGCGAGCGCGGCGTGTTGGACCAGGTCGTCGTCGGCGAGCGGCTGCTCGATCAGCAGCAGATCGAAGGCATCGAGCTTGGCGAGCTGGCGGGCGTCGGCCAGGGTGTAGGCGGCGTTGGCGTCCACCTGGAGCAGCAGGTCGTCGCCGAACCGCTCCCGCACCGCGCGGACGGGGGCAATGTCCCAGCCGTGCTCGATCTTGAGCTTGATGCGTACGTAGCCCTCATCGATGAACCCGCCCACCGCATCGAGGAGTTCGGGTACGGAGTCCATGATGCCGACCGAGACACCACACGGCACCCGCTCGCGCGCGGCACCGAGGAAGGACCCGAAGGACTGCCCCGAAGCGCGCAGTTGGGCGTCGAGTACGGCCGTCTCCAGCGCCGCCTTGGCCATCTTGTGGCCCTTGAACGGCTTCATGGCGCGCTTGACCGCGTGGACGTCCGCCACGGCGGGCAGCGCCGGGATGAGGAAGCGGCGCAGCACATCGGCCGCGCCCTCGACGTACTCGGAGCAGTAGCGCGGCTCGGACATGGCGACGCACTCGCCCCAGCCTTCGCTGTCGGGCGTGACCACGCGTACGAGAAGGACGTCGCGCGCGGTCTCGACGCCGAAAGAGGTCCGGAACGGCGCCCGCAGGGGCATCGCTATCCGGCGCAGCTCAATTCCGTTGATTTTCATGGTGCTTGGCTCCTGGTGGGGCTCGGGTCTCACGCGGTGGTGTCGCGCTCGACGACGTAGGAGGTCCTGTCGTGGAAGCCGGTGACGCGGGCGCCATCGGCAAGGAGGCCGCCGAGCACCTCGCGCATCGCGAGGCGCCACGCCTTGGCCGCGCCGGCGTCGGTACGGCGCAGCCCCTCGATGTCCGGCGGGACCTCGACCAGCAGGGTCGCGGCGTCACAGCGGCCGACGGCGGGCAGTCCTTCGCGCACGGACAGCGCGGTCGCGGCATCGTCGGGCACGACCACGGGGGCGGGTCGCGAGGCCGCGGCGGCGATCACCGCGGAGTGGTCCAGCTCCCAGGCGATGAGGGCCCGATCGGAGTCGTCGCCGCCGTTGATGACGTCGTCCATCGCCCCGTAGAAGCTGGGGAGGTACTCCACCGGGCGCGCGCCGAGCTTGGTCAGGTTGAAGTGGGCATTGCGCCGCACCAGCGGATCGTAGGTCCAGGTGATCCGTTGCAGCCCGCGGGCAAGGGCCCACTGGCGCTGGTGGAGTTTGAGGGCCAGGCCCGCTCGATGACCGGGCAGCGCGCCCGTGACGTGCGAGTGCAGGGCCTCTCCGGCGGGGGCCGCGAAGAAGGCGACGGACGCGCCGACCAGTTGGCCGTGGCCGTCGTCGCCCTCTTCAAAGGCTCCGGCGACGTAGTTGCCCGCATAGGAGAGCGCTCGCATCTGCTCGACACCCATGGGAGAGCTGCCGGGGGCGCTGCCCCAGATCTTCCCGAACAGCGCGTCGACGCTCTCGAGCTCGCGCAGTTCATGCAGCTCACGTATGACGAGGCCATGCGGCGTGTGCGGCTTCCGTACGTCGGTGACGCTCACCGTGCGACCTCCTCGACCAGGGCGGCGAGCAGCCGGGAGCGGGGGACCAGCTCGGCGACGACCAGGTGCTCGTGGTCGGCGTGCGCTCCGCCGCCGACGGCACCCAGACCGTCGAGGGTCGGGCAGCCGAGCCCGGCGGTGAAGTTCCCGTCGGACGCTCCACCGACCGCCGCCGACGACAGCGGGCCCAGGCCCTGCTGCCGGGCGAGACGCTGCGCCCGCTCGAACAGGCCGGCGGAGGAAGTCTCCTCCAACGGAGGCCGGTTGGGGCCGCCGCGCACATCCAGACGCGCCCCGGGCACGGTGGTCTTCAGCGCACGCATCGCCGCGTCCACCCGCTCCTGCGCCGCGAGGGTCGGGACGCGGGCGTCCACCGAGACGCGCGCCTCCGCGGGCACCGTGTTGGTCGTCGTACCGGCTCCGACCACCGTGGGGACCACGGTGGTGCACCAGTCCCGCGGGGCGCCGATGTTGATCTCCTCGGCCAGTGCGTCGAGGGCGAGGACCAGATGTGCGGCCTCCACCGCCGCGTTGACGCCCTTCTCCGGTTCAAGACCGGAGTGGGCCGCCTTGCCGTGCACCACCAACTCGTAGCCCGATGTGCCCTTGCGGCCCGTCTTCAGCGCGCCGCCGTCCGCCGACGCCTCCAGGACGAAGGTCGCCGCGCACTGCCGCGCGGTCTCCTCGATCAGCGCCCGCGAGGTGTCGGAACCGACCTCCTCGTCGCCGGTCACCAGGACACAGACCCCCTCCAGGGAGGGCAGCGAGGCCAGGGCGTGGAACATCTGCACCAGACCGGCCTTCATGTCGAAGATCCCCGGCCCGCGCGCGATGCCGTCCCGCACCGACCACGGATGCGTGGCAAGTGAGCCCATCGGCCACACCGTGTCGTGATGTCCGAGCAGCAGTACCCGGGGTGCGCCGAACGACCACCTCAGGTGCGTGACGCCCTCGACGACGATGCGTTCGGGCGGGGCGCCGAGATGGCGGGTCCCCTGCGCGGCCACGACGTCCGCGCTGTGCGCCACCGCGTCCAGGTCGGCGGAGTAGGACTCGCACACCACCAGTTCCTCGAGGTCCGCGAGCATCGAGTTCAACTGATCCGCGGGTAGCTCCTCGGTCACGTTCGACTCCTCCTCCGTATACATGCGTATGACGCTATGCGAGTCGAATGGATCACAGTTCGTCGCAGGGTCCCAACATCGACGAGGCCTTCCGTATCCCCGGACAAGCCGCCCGGCCCGGGGCCCGGCACGGGGCGCCCGCCGAAGGTCTGGACCACGTGGTCGCACCGCGTCGACCGCCACACCGGTCCGGGGGTGCTCGAAACCGCCCGCCCGAGTAGGGTCGGTGGCTGCGTGACGGCTGATGGCTGCGACCCGGCCTGCCTGCCCTGTGAGGGCACATGCGTACGTGGCTTTTCCGGCCCCACCCGGGAAGGGCGCAAGGCATACGCGCGTACGGCAACCTTCGTATGCGTCGGGCACCGGGATGCGGCTCCTGACGTCTCGCGTGTACGTGCAGTACAGCGGACCCCCGGGTCCGTACCCCCCACACAAAGAGTCGCGCGTGCGCGGCCGCAGATCAGGAGCACCAGTGCAGGGCATCCCCCACATAGCCAGCACACCGCACGGCGGGCGATTGTCGTCCGTACCCCTGCCCGCTCGGGCGCGCTCGGGCGCCGGGTGCGGCGAGGCGCTGTCATGACGAGGCAGCCGACCGCGCGCAGGGCACCGCTTCCGGGGCGGGACGTGACGCAGCACATGCCACACCGGGTGGCGGCGCCGCACGTGACCCCGGCGGCACGGCGTCCCGACCCCTCCGACCCTCAACTCCCCATCTTCATCGACCAGTCGGGCTGGCGCAGGCGGACCCTGCAAGGCCTGGCGCTGGCCGTGGGCTGCGTCTGCCTCGGGTACCTGCTGTTCGTCGGCCTGCTGGTCAGCGGCCTCCGGCAGCCCGTCGGCACGCACCCGCCGAGTACGAACGGACCGGCGTCCACCGGCTCGGACGCCGGCAAGTCGCTGCGCGGCACCGGCGAACCGGCCGGAGCCGAGGCCAACAGGCCACCTGCCAAGGCCCACGCGGACCGCGACAACCGCCGCCCGTCGGCCGGCAGATCCGTTCCGCCGGCCGGAGGCCCGGGGCAGTGAGCGGGCGCGCCGCTGTCCGCCGCCCGCCGCGTGGACACTGGCTCGTCCTCCTGCTCGTCCTCCTCGTGGTCACCGTCGCCCTCCTCTTCGAGGGCTGGACGACCCATCAGGTCGATGCCGCGCGCACCAAGCCGCCGTGCACCCGGCCGATCCCGCGCGAGGCGGACGACGGGAAGCCGATCCTCCGATTCGGCCCGAAGGGAGTCTCCACCGCGGCCATGCCGCCGAGGACCGCCGCGATCACCTTCGACGGCGGGTTCGACCCGGTGTGGACGCCGCGCCTGCTCGACCTGCTGCGCAGACACCACGCGCGGGCGACCTTCTTCATCTACGGGAAGGACGCCGCCGAGCACCCGAAGCTGATCCGGCGCATTCTGCGCGATGGGCACGAGATCGGCTCGTACACCTACAGCGGTGGCGACCTCGGTGTGGCGTCCCCGCTGCGCGCGCACCTCGAGCTGTCGCTCACCCAGAGCGCGTTCGCGGGCGCGGCCGGCATCAACACCACCCTGCTGCGGCTGCCGCACACCACGGCGGCGGACACGCTCTGCGGCCCCGAGTGGCCGGCCGCGCAGCGCGCGGCGGCGCAGGGATACCTGGTGGTCGCGTCGGACCGCAAGGACCGCAAGCCGTGGCGTGGGGTGGTGACGCAGCACAGTCAGACCGACCTCGGCTATCACGAGGCCCAGGACCTGCTGGAGGACCGCGGGGTGAAATGGTTCACCACCGTCAGCGGCGGCCTCGGCCGCCCTCCCTTCGTCGAACAGGCCCCGCTCGCCCAGGAGGTCAAGGGCGAGGGTCTCATCTGGTCGCAGCGGCTCGGGCACGCCTTCCTCACCGTGATGGTGTGGACGCTGACCCTCACGGGTGTGCTCGGCGTCCTGCGGATGCTCCTGTTCATGCTCTTCGCCCGGCTCCACGTGCGCAGGCTGCACCGGTACCGGCCCGGCGCACCACGGCTGCGCGAGGTGCGGGACCCGGTGACGGTCCTGGTGCCCGCGTACAACGAGGAGGCCGGTATCGCCTCCACCGTGTACTCGCTCCTCGCCTCCACCCATCCGCACTTCCAGATCATCGTGATCGACGACGGCTCGACCGATGCCACCGCCGACATCGCCGAGGAGATCGACGACTCACGGGTGACGGTGATCCGGCAGCCCAACGGCGGCAAGCCGAGCGCCCTCAACACCGGTCTGGCACACGCCAGGCACGACATCGTCGTCATGGTCGACGCGGACACCATCTTCGAACCCGAGGCGCTTGCCCGCCTCGTCCAGCCGCTCGCCCACCCGGCGGTCGGCGCGGTCAGCGGCAACACCAAGGTCGGCAACCGGCGCCACCTCCTGGGCAAATGGCAGCACCTGGAGTACGTACTCGGCTTCAACCTCGACCGGCGGATGTTCGAGGTCCTCGAGTGTATGCCGACGGTGCCGGGGGCGATCGGTGCCTTCCGCAGGGACGCGCTGATGGGCGTCGGCGGTGTCAGCGACGAGACCCTCGCCGAGGACACCGACCTCACGATGGCGCTCTGGCGGGCCGGCTGGCGCGTCGTCTACGAACAGTCGGCGGTCGCCTGGACCGAAGTGCCGAGCACCGTCCGGCAGTTGTGGCGTCAGCGCTACCGCTGGTGCTACGGCACCCTTCAGTCGATGTGGAAGCACCGGCAGGCGGTGACGGAGGTCGGCCCCGCAGGACGCTTCGGCCGCCGCGTGCTGCTCTACGTCACGCTGTTCCAGATCATCCTTCCGCTGTGTGCGCCGGTCGTGGACATGTTCGCCCTGTTCGGGGTGCTGTTCCGCGACCCTGTGGAAGCCGGCCTCGTCTGGTTCGGATTCCTCTCCATCCAGCTGGTCACCGCCGCGTACGCGCTGAAGCTCGACCGCGAACAGAAGCGCGTGCTGTGGGTGCTGCCGCTCCAGCAGTTCGTCTACCGGCAGTTGATGTACCTGGTGGTCATCCACTCCGTGGTCACGGCGCTGCTCGGCACCCGCCTGAAGTGGCACAGCATGAAGCGGACCGGCACGGCCGACCCGTATCTGCTCGAAGCGCAGCCGGAAACACGGCGGGAAGCGCCGTCCGAGGACCCGCTCGACGAGCCGCCCCCGCGGCGGAGTCTGTCGTCGCAGTGATCATCCAGAGGCCTGAGGGGGAACCGGCGAGCGTCCGCGCGAGTCGGACCTGGGACGTGACCAAGGGAGTCGACCATGAGAGACCCGCTTGACCAGCGGGCCGGACGCACCATATCCACGGGGGATCTGTGGCGCCCGGAGCCACGCGTCGATCCGGAGGTGTACGCCGACCCGGACCCCGGCTCCACCGCGCGTGAGCGGTTCGCCGAGCGCCCCAGCTCCCGCTACGGGCCCCGGCGCGCCCACGCCCGGCATCCGAAGAAGCGCAGGAGGCTGCGGCGGGTGGTGCTCGGGCTGCTTGCCGTCGTGATTGTCGCGGCGGGCGGCACGTACGGTTGGGCCGAGACGCGGCTCAACCGTGACGTCGACCTCGGCGCGTACGGGGACCGGCCGCCGCCAGGCAAGGGCACCAACTACCTCGTCGTGGGCTCGGACAGCCGCGACGGTCTCTCCGGGGACGACGTGAAGGACCTGCACGCGGGAGGGGGCGGCGGGCGGCGCACCGACTCGATGATGCTGGTGCACACCGGGGCCAACGGAACCAGCATGGTCAGCCTGCCGCGCGACTCCTGGACCGTCGTGCCAGGCCGCCTCGACACGATGACGGGCAAGGTCAAGCGGCCCGAGGGAGACAAACTCAACGCCTCCTTCGCCTATGGCGGCCCCGAACTCCTCGTGCACACCATCGAGAAGAACACCGGGCTGCGCATCGACCACTACGCGGAGATCGGCTTCGCCGGGTTCGTGAACATCGTCGATGCCATCGGCGGCGTACGGATGTGCCTCGATCGGGACATCAAGGACGAGAAGTCGGGTGCCGACCTGCGCAAGGGCTGTCACACCCTGAACGGCAAGCAGGCGCTCGCCTTCGTCCGCCAGCGGCACCAGGAGAAGGAGGGTGACCTGGGCCGGTCGAAGAACCAGCAGAAGTTCCTGTCGACCCTCGCCCACCAGGCCGCGAAGCCCGACACCCTCTTCGACCCGATGGAGATCGGCCCGGCCATGGAGGCCGGACTCGACACGCTCATCGTCGACAAGGGCATGAGCCTGCGCGACCTCAGCAAGATGTTCCGCGCCGTGCAGAGCGTGACATCAGGACACGGCAAGCAGATCAACGTGCCCGTGTCCGGTATCGGCGTCCCCACATCCAAGGGCAACGTACTGAAGTGGGACGCCAAGAGGTCGGCCAAACTCTTCGACGATCTACGGCACGACCGGCGGGTGACGGAGACGGGGAAGACGCGCCGCTAGGGCGCTAGCCACCTGGGCCGGTAGCCACATGAAGCCGCCCGCGAAGCGGAGTTGACGTGGTCTCAAATGTTTCCTCGGGTTCCGGTCGCGGCGGTACAGTCCGGCAAGGTCGGATCGGTGACCAGGGGAGGGGCCGACGTGCTGGAAGTTGTGGCGCTGAGCGCGCTGACCGCGTTTCTCACCGCGGCGGGCAACGGTGCCGCAGGGGAGATGGGCAAGCAACTGCTCCTGACGACCGGGGCATTGGCGAGAAGGACCATGGGGCGGGAGGCACCGCTGCCGACAGGACCCGAAGGATGGCAGTCACTGGCGGGCCAGGTGCACGCGCGTCTCGGCGATGACCCGCAGCGGGCGGGGGAGTGGGCGCTGCTCGTCCGCAGCCTCACGGAGCAGTCCATGGCACTGGTCCCGATCGGTGGACTGCCGCCCGCGTCAAGGGACTTCACCGACCGCCAGGGGGTGCTGAAGCGACTGAGGCGGGAGGCGACACGGCCCGCTGCCGGGCGGCCACGCGTCGCGCTGCTCCATGGGCCGCCCGGGATCGGCACCACGGCGGTGGTCCTGCGCTTCGGTGCCGAGCTCTACGCCCGCTTCCCCGACGGGCAGTTCTATGTCGACCTGCGTGACGCCTCGGGTGGACACGGCCTGGAACCCGCCGCTGTTCTGCTCCGCCTGCTGCGGAAGATGGGCGTCGCGCCGGAGCGGATGCCGCCCACCGCCTCGGGGCGCGAGGAGCTCTACCGGCAGCTGACCGCGGGCCGCAGGGCACTTGTGGTGGTCGACCACGCGTCGTCCGCCGCCCAGGTCCGCAACCTGATCCCGGCCACGCCCGATGTCTTCCTGCTGGTGGTCGTGTCCGGCCGGCCCTTCGCGTTGGAGGCCGAACGCGTCCCCGTCGCTCCCCTGACCGACCGGTACGCCGTACAGATGGTGAGGAAGGTGGCCGGACGGCAGGAGGTGGCGCGAGCCAAGGCCCGGCTTCCGCGGCTCCTCGCACACTGTGCGGGCAACGCTTTCGCACTGAGGACCGAGGCCATGGTCCTGCTGGCCGCGGAGGGCTCGGAGGACCCGGAGGCCGATGAGGCCGAAGCCGAGCGGCGGGCCGGGAGGCCGGGGTCGGGGAGCCATCCGGTACGCGATGCCGCCCAGCTCGCCTGCGACCGTCTCAGGCCGGAGACGGCGCGGCTCGTCCGGTTGACGGCGCTGGGCGGCTGGCCGTCCGTCGACGCCCGGCTCGCCGCCGCGGCGGCCGATGTCGCCCCCGAAGAGGCGGCTCGGATGCTCGGCGAGGCGGCGGACGTCCAACTCCTCGACCCCCTGCCCGACGAGCGCTACCGCTTCCGCCCCGAGGTACGGCGCTACCTGGCCGACACCGCGGGGCCGGAGCACGGCATCCCCGCATGTTCCGCCGCCGTGGAGCGCACGCTCGACGCCCTCCTGAACCGTGCCCTGCGCGCGGCCCATGCCGCCCTGCCGCAGAGCTGGCGCACCGAGCCCGCGCCGCCGGACGGGGACGGGGACGCGTACCGCGACGAGGCACAGGGCGTGGCCGTGCTGGCGGCGGAGGTGGGCAACCTGGTCCGAGCGGTCTCCGTGGCGGAGGAGTACCAGCACATCACGACGGCGTTGCGGCTCGCGCGGGCCCTGTGGCCACTTCAGTTGAAGGCGGGCTACTGGGACGAGGTGCTGCCCGCGCTGCGTGTCGCGGCCCGGTGCGGCGAGGAGCACCAACCGCGGTCGCGCACCGCGGCGGGGCTCTCCTTTCAACTGGCCCACTGTCTGGGCGAACTCGGGCGTGGGGACGAAGCCGAGCGTGCGGCTCATGCCGCCGTCGAGAGTGAGCGCGCGGCGGGTCACGTACGGGGTGAGGCGTCGTCCGTCGAGCTGCTGGGCCTCTTGAATCTCTACCGATGGCGGTACGAGGCCGCCTACGAAAGGTTCATCGAGGCTGAGCGCATCTACCGGCGGATCACTCCCGGCGAGGAAGGGGCGCAGGACGTGGCACGCGCCCTCGCACTCGCCGAGCGCCACCAAGGGCGTGCCCTGCGAGGCATGGGACGTCTGGCGGATGCGCGGCGCCTCCTGGAGTCCGCGACGGATTTCTTCAAGGAACAGGGCGAGAACTACAACCGGGCGCGCTCTCTCACGGACCTCGCCGAGACCCTTCACGACGCGGGCGAGAACGCCGAGGCGCTGACGAAGATCACCGAGGCGGAGGGCCTGCTCACCCCGGCGGCTGCTCCGCACCTGCGGTATCTCGCGGGGCTGCGGCTGCGCTGCGAAGAGGGCGGCTAGGGGCCTTGGTCCTCACAGGGCTCCACGGCCACCGGGTGCACGCCCCCGGCAGCGTGCACCCGGAGCGTGCTGCCTGCGGGCGGCACGCTGCCGCCGCCTGCCAGCCATGCGTACAGCGAAGAGGCGTACGCCGCCGGATCGGCATCCGCTCCTGGGCCCGCTGACAGCCGGAACAGACCGTGTTCCCGGCTGCGTACGGTGCAGTGGTCCGGGCCGCTGACGTACGCGGCGAGGGCGCAGAGTGGATGCCGGTCCAGGATCTCGGCCGTCCACACTCGCGGGCCGCCCAGCCGCGGGTCGTCCGGGGACCCCTCGCGCACGATCACGTCGGCCAGCTCCAAGGTGCCCGGATCCCGCGTGTCCTCGTGCACCGCGAGGTGCGTGTCACCGTCCGCGTCGTAGGGATGCTCGGTGGATCGCTCGATCACGATGTCCGTGTCGCGTACGCGGGTGAGCACGCGCAGCGGAGCCGTCCGCCGCGGCGGATCGTACGGAGGCAGGGGCAGCGGTTCAAGCAGGGCGGGAGCGGCGGGCTCGGGGAGGTCCAACAACCTGTAGAAGTGGCGCCGCAGAAGCGCTGCCGAGGCGCGCGGAGCCGAGGTGACGAACTCGGCGGGGTCGGCGGCCGGGCGGTGACCGGCGACCAGTTGCTCCACCTGAGCCCGCAACGGGCCGTACGGATCGAGCCGCGGCGCGTCCCGGACGAACGCGGCCAGCGGTGTCTCGGGGTCGAGCCGGTCCTGCCCGGTGGCCGCGAGGAGCACGGGGACGCCGAGCGCGGACGCGTAGTAGGAGACGGCACCGAAGTCGCCGAACACCGCATCGGCCGCCAGCAGGGCTTGCCGCCATGTGTGGGCGGGGTCGATCAGGGTCAGTCCGCTGCGGCGGGCCCGGTCCAGCCAGGCCCGGACCTGACCGGGGCCGTGTCCGTGCCAGATGTTGGGGTGCAGCACGACGGCAAGGCGATAGTCGTCGGCCGGCAACTCGGCAGTGAGCCGGGGGAGAAGACCAGGCAGGACGTCATGGCCGCCGCCTCCACCGGCGCCGCTGCCACCGTTGCCGAAGAACCCCTCCGGGTTCCAAGTGGAGTTCAGTACGACGAGCCGTTGGCCTCGTCGTACGCCCAAGGCCCGCCGGAAGCGGTCGCGGTACGGGCGCGCGGCGAGCATACGGTCGAAGCAGGGGTCGCCCGCGAGTACGGAGACGTCCTCCGCCTCCGGGCAGACACGGCGCAAGCGCTCCAGCTGTTCCGGATGTGACAACACGAGGCCGTCCATGAACGGTTTGCCGTCCACCAAGAGCCACTCGGGCGAAAGCCCGAAAGTCGGCTCCCGGCTCCCGGCTCCCGGCTCCCGGCTCCCGGCTCCCGGCTCCCGGCTCCCGGCTCCCGGCTCCCGGCTCCCGGCTCCCGGCTCCCGGCTCCGCCAGCTTCTTAGTGTATCCAACTCCATGCGAAATAATGGATAGTTTGCCTGAAATGCGCGATATGTGACCACCGAAGCTGGCGGAAACCGCGAGATCCACCGGCGTGGAGAGCGCCTGATCCCACGGCAGTACCGGGAGCCCCAACTCGGCGAAGAGCTCGTCGACTCCGCCCTGGAAGGCGGAGGATCCCGTTGAAGTGACGAGCAGTTGAACGCGGAAGTCGTCATGGAACAGCGAAAGCACATCCACCAGGCGACCGGCGGAGGTGGCGTTGTGGACGACGATCAGGACCCGCCGCTGAGTCTCGCGGCTGGTCCAGCGTCCGGACTCATGCCCTACCGGCACGCGTATCGGCAGGGGTTCGGCCCGCACTTGTGCCCCTCCTGAGCGTGAACGTGTGGTGTCGTCGCGCGATCACCTTGGCTATCGCGCGATCACCCTAGCCGCCGTAGATCCCTTGGGGCCCCGCGCCTTCACAGGTCCGCGCAGCCCGTCACCACCCGCGCGTACCCGAGGATCAGCCTGCGTGCTTCGTCCGGCGTGAGGCGCGTATTGCGGCTGACGATGTGCAGGCCGTATCCGTCCTCCAGCGCCACCAGGTTGCGGGCGAGGTCGGCGGGTGACTCGGTGAGCGTGAACGCCTTTGCCGCCGCGCCGATTTCGAGCACCGTCGTGTAGAGCGCGACCTCGCGTGCGAACAGCGACGCCATCAGTGCGGCATGTCCGACGCTGCGGTCCGCCCGCCGGTGCAGCTCGTACAGCAGGCTGTGCTGCGGGTCGGCCGCCCCGGTCGGCAGCCCGCCGCCGATCAGCGCGCGCAGCCGCTCGACGGGGTCGGCGACGCCGTCCGAATCGTCCTGGCGGGCGGCGAGATAGCGCTCGACGGCGCCCCGGTGCACCTCCAGGACCAGTTCGTCCATCTCCGGGTAGTAGTAGAGGACCGAGCCTGCCGACATCCCCGCCTCGGCCGCGATGTCCTTGATCCGCAGCCCTTCGAGCCCTCGTTCCGCTATCGCGCGTCCTGCCGCGTCGACGAGGGCTTCGCGGCGTGCCGTCTGGTTCTTCGGTCTCCCCATGGAGTCGATTCTCTGTCACGCGATTCAAATAAGGCAAGTTTCTGTGCCCAAGGCATTGACGGCCCCTTAAGCCATTGTTTGAATCCGTCATCAAAGAACGACGGAGGTGGCCAGATGGCCCGCAAGAGCACGGAACCAGCCCCAGGACCACTCCCAGGACCACTCCCGGAACCAGTCCTGGAACGGCGCACCATCGACGCCGTCCCCGCATCGGAACGGCACGGCCGGACCCGCGACCTCTTCACCATCTGGTTCTCCGCGAACCTGGGCCCGCTCACGGTCGTCACCGGCGCCCTCGCCCCCACCGCCTTCGGGCTCTCCTTCTGGTGGAGCCTCGCCGCCCTGCTCGTCGGACATCTCGGCGGCGGCTTCCTCATGGCGCTGCACTCGGCTCAAGGGCCGCAGCTCGGGGTGCCGCAAATGATCCAGAGCCGCGGCCAGTTCGGATCGGTCGGCGCGCTCGCCGTCGTCCTGGTCGTCATCGTCATGTACCAGGGCTTCTTCGCCTCCAACCTGGTCGTCGGCGCCCAGTCCCTGAACCAGGTGGCCCCCGCGGTCGGCCGCGACGAAGGCGTCGTTCTCGGCGCGCTCGTCAGCCTGGTCGTGGCCGTCGTCGGCTACCGGCTCATGCACCGCATCGGCGCGCTCACCAGCTGGGTCTTCGGCGCCGTACAACTCGCGGGCGCCGCCTGGCTGCTCTTCGGCGGCCTGCCCGACGGCTTCCTCGACCGCGGCGGCTTCAGCCTCGCCGGGTTCCTCGGCATGGTGTCGGTCGGCGCGCTCTGGCAGATCGCCTACGCCCCCTACGTCTCGGACTACTCGCGCTACATGCCCGCCGACAAGGCCGGAATCCGCTCCACCCTCTGGTGCACGTACGCGGGCTGCGTGCTCGGCAGCCTGCTCCCGATGGTCGTCGGCGCGGCCATCGGCCTGGCCGACGGGGGAGACCCGATCGCGGCGCAGGGCGACCTGCTCGGCTCTCCCCTCGGCCAGCTCACGCTGTGGAGCTTCGCGCTGGTCACGATGCTCACCAACTCGATGAACCTGTACGGCGCGGTGCTGTGCGCGGTCACCGCCGTGCAGACCTTCGCGCACCGGTGGCTGCCGCGCGCCACGGGCCGGGCCGTCATCGGCGGCGTACTCACCGCGCTGTCGGTGGTGCTCGCCCTCGCGCTCGCCGACTCCTTCATGACCAGCTATCTGAACCTGATCTACGTACTCCAGTACGTCCTGATCCCGTGGACCGCGATCAACCTCGTCGACTTCTATCTGGTCCGCCACGGCCAGTACGACGTGGCGTCGTTCTTCGCCGACGACGGCGGCATCTACGGCCGCTGGAACGTCACCGCCCTGGCCGTCTACGCCCTCGGGATCCTCGCCGAGATCCCGTTCATGGCCCAGTCCCTCTACACCGGGCCGCTCGCCCACGCCCTCGGCGACACCGACCTCGGCTGGATCGCCGGACTGGTCGTCACCGTCCCGGCGTACCTGCTCGCGGCCCGCCTGACCGCCCGTACCCGTAAATCCAAGGAAGAGGGAGAGGCACTCGCTACCTCCCCCGCCCCGACCTCCGGAGTCCCCGCCCCATGACCACGATGGACAGCTACGCCACCTGGCAGCAGCACGCCGCCGCCCTCGACCTCCGCACCCGCGCCTTCATCGACGGCCACTGGACCGACGCGGCGGACGGCGCCACCTTCGCCACCGTCAACCCCGCCACCGGCAAGACGACCGCGCGGGTCGCAGACGGCGGCGCGGCGGCGATCGACAGCGCGGTACGCGCCGCCCGCCGTGCCTTCGACGACGGCCGCTGGTCACGCACGGACCCCTCCGCACGCAAGCGCGTCCTGCTGCGCCTCGCCGAGCTCATCGAGGCGAACGCCCGCGAACTCGCGCTCCTCGACACCCTCGACATGGGCAAGCCGATCACCGAGTCGTACGGCACCGACGTGCCCGGCGCGGCAGGCTTCTTCGCCTGGTACGCGGAGGCCGCCGACAAGCTGTACGACGAGGTGGCGCCGACCCCGCCAGGAAACCTCGCGGTCGTCCGTCGTGCCCCGCTGGGTGTCGTGGGCGCGGTCGTGCCGTGGAACTTCCCGCTCGACCTGGCCACTTGGAAGCTCGCACCGGCGCTGGCCGCCGGAAACAGCGTCGTGCTCAAGCCCGCCGAGCAGTCCCCGCTGTCCGCTCTGCTCCTCGCGGAGCTCGCAGCCGAGGCGGGCCTGCCCGACGGCGTACTGAACGTCGTTCCGGGTCCTGGCGAGACGGCGGGGCGGGCGCTCGGGCTGCACGGGGACGTCGACGCGCTCGTCTTCACCGGCTCGACGGCCGTCGGGAAGCGATTCCTGTCGTACGCGGCGGAGTCGAACATGAAGCAGGTGTGGCTCGAAGCGGGCGGCAAGAGCCCCAACCTGGTCTTCGCGGACGCCGACCTGGACGCCGCCGCCGAACGCGCCGCGTGGGGCTTCCTCTACAACGCGGGCCAGGTCTGCTCCGCCAACACCCGCCTCCTGGTGGATGCTTCGATAGCCGACGAGTTCACCGCCCGGGTGGTCGAGCACGCGGCGGCGTACGTCCCCGGCGACCCGCTGGACCCGGCCACGCGTCTGGGCCCGCTCGTCGACGAGCAGCAGGTCACCCGCATCGTCGAGGCGGTCGCGGGCTCCGGCGGGCACATCGTCTGCGGCGGAACGCGGCCTGCCCGCGACGGCGCGTACCTCGACCCGACCGTCGTCACCGGCCTCGCGCCCGACGCGCCGCTGGCCCGCGAGGAGCTGTTCGGGCCGGTACTGACCGTGCTCCCGTTCGCCGACGAGACGCAGGCCATCCGTATCGCGAACGACTCGCCGTACGGTCTTGCCGCCTCCGTCTGGACCCGCGACCTCGCTCGCGCGCACCGCGTCGCCGACGCCTTGCAGGCAGGGATGGTCTCGGTCAACACGGTGGACGCGCTCAGCCCCGCGACGCCGTTCGGCGGCTTCAAGCAGTCGGGCTACGGGCGCGATCTGTCCCTGCACTCCTTCGACAAGTACACGGGCCTGAAGACGACTTGGATCGCTTACGCATGACCACCATCCCTCATGTACTGGCCGAGATCGACCGGCGTACGGACGACGTCGTCCGCCTCACCACCGACCTGGTGGCCTTCGACACGACTGTGCGCGGCGACGCGGCCGAACCCGCACGCGACGAGGCCGACCTCCAAGAGCAGCTGGCCGACCGCCTGCGCGCCGCGGGCGCCACCGTCGACGTCTTCACGCCCAGGCCAGGCGACCTGCCCGCATCCCCGCAGACGCCGCCGGGCCTCGGGTTCGACGGCCGCCCGCAGCTGATCGCCCGCTTCCCGGGCACGGGCGGCGGACGCTCGCTCCTCTTCAACGGCCACATCGACGTCGTGTCCGCCGAACCGAAGCGGGAATGGGCGAGTGACCCCTTCCGCGCGGAGGTGCGCGACGGACGGTTGTACGGGCGCGGCACCTGCGACATGAAGGGCGGCATCGCGGCGGCCGTCGTCGCCGCCGAGGCCCTCGCCGCGCTCGGCATCGAGCTGCCCGGAGACCTGCTGATCAACACGGCGACCGACGAGGAGTGGAACGGCGCGGGCACCCTCGCCTCCGTCGGCCACGGCGTACGCGCCGACGCGGCGGTCGTCCCCGAGCCGACCGACCTCGACGTGGTCGTCGCCCAGCGCGGCATCCTCGGCGGCACGGTCACGGTCGCGGGCCGCCCCGGACACGCGGAGTACCCGCCCGGCGACTGGCGTACGGGCGGCGCGGTCAACGCCATCGAGAAGACGATGCCGGTGCTCGCCGCCCTCCAGCGGCTGCGCGAACGCTGGGCGGCCGACCCGTCCCACGCCCACCCGCTCCTTCCTCCGCCGTCGATCGTCCCGACCACCATCAAGGGCGGGGAGTGGTGGGTGACGTACCCGGCGTCGTGCGAAGTCGCCCTGGACGTCACCTACTTGCCGGTGCAGGGCGACAGCGGCGGATGGGCGAGCCGGGTGCGCCGCGACATCGAGCAGGCGGTACGGGAGGCGTGCGCCGGTGACGGCTGGCTGACGGCCAACCCGCCCCGGTTCGCCTGGGACACCGAACTCCCGCCCGCGGAAGTTCCGTCCACGCACCCGCTGGTGCGGGCGTTGACCGCGTCCGCCACCGCACTCGGCCGCACGCCCCGGCTGCTCGGCGAACCGTCCTGGACGGACGCCGCGACGCTGACGCGCATCGGCGGCACCCCGGCCGTCTGCATCGGCCCCACGGCAACACGCCCCGACGGCTCCCCGACCCTCCACACCATCGACGAATACATCGAGATCAGCGACCTGGTGGCCACGGCCAAGGCGCTGGCGCTCGCAGCCGTCGACATGACGGCACCCGCGACCGCCGCCCCCTGAAAGGACGTACGACCATGAACAACCCGCTCACCCACGCACAACTCGCCGCCACCGACCGGGCGCACATCATCCACCCCTACCTGCCCGGCACCGCGGAGGAGCGCGTCATCATGACCGGCGGTTCAGGCTGCCGCCTCACGGACGCGGAGGGCCGCTCGTACCTCGACGCGACGGGCGGTCTCTGGCTGGCGCAGATCGGGCACGGCCGCGAGGAGATCGCGCAGGTCGCGTACGACCAGATGAAGCAGCTGGAGTACTTCACCAGCTTCTGGGAGTTCTCGAACGACCGCGCGATCGCGCTGGCGGCCCGCCTGGCCTCCCTCGCCCCCGAGGGCCTGAACCACGTCTACTTCACGTCGGGCGGCTCCGAGGGCAACGAGGCGGCCATCAAGATGGCCCGCTACTACCACCACCGGCGCGGCGAGTCCTCGCGCACCTGGATCCTGGCGCGCGACAAGGCGTACCACGGCATCGGCTACGGAGGCGGATCGGCCACCGGATTCCCCGTCTACCACGAGGGATTCGCCCCGATGATGCCGCACGTCTCGCACCTGACGCCGCCGTGGCCGTACCGCACCGAGCTGTACGGCGGCCAGGACCCCACCGACTTCCTCATCCGGGAACTGGAGGAGCGCATCGCGGAGATCGGCCCCGGCAACATCGCGGCCATGATGGGCGAGCCCATCATGGGCGTCGGCGGGATGCTGGTTCCGCCGGCCGACTACTGGCCCCGGGTCCGCGAAGTCCTCGACCGGCACGGCATTCTGCTGATCTTCGACGAGGTCGTGACGGCCTACGGGCGGGTGGGCGAGTGGTTCGCCGCCCAGCACTTCGGCGTGACGCCCGACATCATCACCACGGCGAAGGGCATCACCTCCGGCTACATCCCGCTGGGCGCGCTCCTGGTCGCCGATCACGTCGCCGAGGCGCTGCTCCTCGACCACGGCTTCCCGATGGGCTACACGTACAACGGCCATCCGGTCGCCGCCGCGGTGGCCCTGGCCAACCTGGACATCATCGAGCGGGAGGGGCTGCTGGGGCGGGCGGTGACGATGGGGGACTTCCTGCACCGTGAACTCGACGCCGCGCTGGGCGACTTGCCGATCGTCGGCGAGATCCGCTCGGTCGGGATGATGCTCGCGGTGGAGCTGGTCACGGACAGCGCATCGCGTACGCCCCTGCCGCTGGACCCCGCGCGGATGCCGCACGACGTGATCCGCCGCGAGACGGGCGTGATCGTCCGCGACTCGGCACACAGCCTGGTCCTTTCGCCCCCGCTGATCATGACGGAGGGCGAAGCGAAGGAAGCGGCGACGGCGCTGCGTTCGGTCCTTGAACGGACGCTCCCGACCGGCGAGATCCGCTCGGCCGGCTGACATTTCGAGCGGGTGGGCGGGGCTGCCGCGCGGGGGTTTCCCCTGCCCCCGGGCGGCGCGCCTCGCCCACCCCGCACCACCACCCCCACGCGTACGTACGTCCCCGTCCCCTCCCAGCCCCAAGGACCGACCGTGCCCGACAAGACGTCCCCCACCGAGTCCGAGCTCCGCACCCCGCACCTGCGCCGCAGCCTCCGCCGCTTCGACATCACGGCGATGGGCGTCGCCGCGGTCATCTCCTTCGACACCATCGGACAGATCGCGACCGGCGGTGGCGAGGCGGTCACCTGGACCGGCGCGATCGCGCTCCTCTTCCTCGTCCCGTACGCGCTCCTGTTCGCCGAGACCGGCGCCGCCTTCCCGCAGGAGGGCGGCCCGTACGTCTGGGTGAAGCGGGCCTTCGGCAGGCTCCCCGCCGCACTCACCACGCTCTTCTACTGGGTCACCAACCCCATCTGGCTCGGTGGCTCCCTCGTCTTCATCGCCGCCGAGACCTGGGACGGCTTCGTCCTGCCACTCGGCCAAGGCACACTCGCCGACTACACCTTCAAGCTCCTCTTCATCTGGATCGCGATCCTGACAGCCGTCGTCTCACTGCGCCGCGGCAAGTGGATCACCACAGCGGGCGCGGCGGTGAAGGTCCTCGCGCTCACGGTCTTCACCGGTACAGCCCTCGCGTACGGTGTGGCGCACGGCTTCCGCGGCCTCGACTCCGCCTCCTTCCCGCCCACTACCGCCGGTTTCCTCACCCTGGTCCCCGTCCTGCTCTTCGCGTATGTCGGCTTCGAAGCGCCCAACGCCGCGGGCGAGGAGATGCACGACCCGCAGCACGACGTGCCCGCCGCGCTCGGCCGCTCGGCGGCGATCGCCACCGCCTGCTACCTCCTGCCGGTCTTCGCGATCCTCGCCGTCGTGCCGGCAGGCCAGGTCACCGGCATCGGCGGCTTCATGGAGGGCGCCCGGATGGTCTTCGACATCTACGGACCGGCGAGCGGCGGGGCCCTCACCACCGTCGCCGTGATGTTCGTCTTCGCGCTGCTCACGCAGGGCAGCGCGTGGATGATCGTCAGCGACCGGATGCAGGCGATGGCCGCGGCGGACGGCGGGTTCTTCAGCCGGTCGCTCGGCGCGTTCCACCCCCGCCTCGGCACCCCGGTCCGCACGAACCTGCTCTCCGGGGTCATAGCGACGCTCTTCATGCTGGCCGCGATGCGGCTGGCGGCGGGGGACGCGGCGGCGGTCTTCGGTGTGGTCCTCACGGTCGCCGTGACGACCCTGCTGCTGTCCTATCTGGCGATCGTGCCGGCCCTTGTGGTGCTGCGGTTGCGCCACGCGCAGGTGCCGCGTCCGTACCGGGTTCCCTTCGGGACACCGGGGTTCATGGTCTGCGCGGGGCTCGTCTACGTCTGGATCCTGGTCGGCTCGTGGGCGGCGCTCTTCCCGGGGACGCTGGAGACCGTGCTCTCCATCCCGTACGACTTCCAGGAGGTCTGGGGTGTCTCGCGACTGTCGTTCGAGGTCTTCACCCTGGGCACGGTGGGCGCGCTCCTGGTGATCGGCACGGTGGGCCACACGGTGGCGGCCCGCACCCGCCACACCACTGTCACTGCCACCGCCGCCGAGCAGGAGACGGCGCTCCTGGTCGACACGCCGGACACCGGCAGTCCGGACCGCCAGGTTCAGTGACGTACGTGCAGACTGTGGCAGATCCCCATACAAGGGACGAGTACCACAAGGAGTACGTCATGAAGGCCGTCCAGTACCGAACCGTCGGCGCCGCTCCCGAGGTTGTGGACCTCCCCGTCCCGGAGCCCGGCCCCGGGCAGGTGCTGCTCAAAGGTGACCGCTGCCGGCGTGTGCCATTCGGACATCGCCGTGATGAGTCAGGCCGCCGACCAACTCGGTTTCCCCCTGCCGCTCACCCTCGGGCACGAGGGTGCCGGAACGGTCGAAGCCCTCGGCGGCGGCGTCGGCGGACTGACCATCGGGGACCCGGTCGCCGTGTACGGCCCCTGGGGCTGCGGAACCTGCCACAACTGCGCCCAGGGCAAGGAGAATTACTGCCTGCGCGCCGCGGAACTCGGCATCCGCCCGCCGGGCCTGGGGGCTCCTGGCGCCCTCGCCGAGTACATGATCGTCGACGACCCGCGGCACCTGGTGCCCCTGGACGGCCTCGATCCCGTCAGCGCGGTGCCGCTCACCGACGCCGGTCTGACGCCCTATCACGCCATCAAGACCGCACTGCCCAAGCTCACGCCCGGCAGCACCGCCGTGGTCATCGGCACGGGAGGTCTCGGTCACATCGCCATCCAGCTGCTGCGTGCGCTGACTCCCGCCCAGGTGATCGCCCTGGACGTGGCCGAGGACAAACTGCAGCTGGCGCGGGAAGTCGGAGCGCACGAGGCGCTGCTGTCCACCGCGGACGCGCCCGTCAAGATCCGCCGGTCCACCGGAGGCCGGGGCGCGGAGGCCGTCTTCGACTTCGTGGGTGCCTCGCCGACCGTGGCCATCGCGACGGCCTGCGCCGCCATGGAGAGCGACATCATCATCGTCGGAATCGGCGGCGGCAGCGCACTCGTCGGCTTCGGAGTCACCCCCTACGACGCCGCGGTGCGGGCCCCGTACTGGGGCACAAGGGCCGAACTGATCGAGGTTCTCGACCTGGCGCGGGCCGGTGCCATCGACGTGCACGTCGAGACCTACGCGATCGACGAAGCGCCCAAGGCGTACGAACGCCTCCGCGAAGGCAAGATCAACGGGCGGGCCGTGATCCTCCCGCACAGCTGAATCAATCTGAATCAATAAATCAGATCGGCTGCAACTAAAACATCTGTTGGACAGTACTTCGGGGGCACTCCAGGATTTCTCCTGCGGTAGCACGGTCGGCGCGACACCGGGATCCATGCGCCACCGGGTTGGACTACCGCAGGAGCGGAGGCTGAAGTGCCTAGTGAAGAGACTGAAGTAGTCGTCGTCGGGGCGGGCCAGGCAGGTGTGGCCATGAGCGAGCACCTGGGCGCCCATGGTGTACCGCACGTCGTTCTGGAGCGGCACCGGATAGCCGAGCGGTGGCGCTCGGAGCGGTGGGATTCCCTGGTCGCCAACGGGCCCGCCTGGCACGACCGGTTCCCGGGGCTCGAGTTCTCCGAGGTCGACGCCGCTGCCTTCGCCTCGAAGGAGCAGGTCGCGGAGTACTTCACCACGTACGCCGAGAAGATCGGCGCCCCGGTGCGGTGCGGTGTCGAGGTGACCTCGGTGCGCAAGCACGCGGGCAGGACCGGCTTCCGGGTCGAGACGTCGGAAGGTTCCATCGACGCGCGCTTCGTCGTCGCGGCTACCGGACCGTTCCAGCGGCCCGTGATCCCGCCCATCGTCCCGGACGGGGCCGTCCCCGTGCAGATCCACTCCAGCGGGTACCGCAATCCGGGGCAACTGCCCGAGGGCGCCGTCCTCGTGGTCGGGGCCGGTTCCTCCGGGGTCCAGATCGCCGACGAGCTGCGCCGGTCGGGACGCCAGGTCTTCCTCTCCGTCGGTCCGCACGACCGGCCGCCCCGCGAGTACCGCGAACGTGACTTCTGCTGGTGGCTCGGTGTGCTCGGGCGCTGGGACGCGGAGACGCCTCCTGAGGGCGCCGAACACGTCACCATCGCGGTCAGCGGCGCCCGCGGCGGCCACACCGTGGACTTCCGTGCCCTGGCCGCCGACGGCATCGAGCTCGTCGGCATGACCGGGTCCTACGACGACGGCGTACTGCGCTTCGCGCCGGACCTCGCCACGAACATCGCGCTGGGCGACGCCAAGTACCTCGAACTCCTCCAGGCTGCCGACGAGTACGTCGAACGCAACGGGCTCGACTTTCCCGAAGAGCCGCAGGCCCACGTCCTCGGCCCGGACCCGGAATGCGTGACCGACCCCCGTCTCGAGCTCGACCTGGCCGGAGCCGGCGTCACCTCGATCGTCTGGGCGACGGGCTTCGCCGCCGACTACAGCTGGCTCGAGGCCGACACGTTCGACGAGAAGGGCCGACCGGAGCAGCGCCGAGGCGTGTCCCGCGAACCCGGCGTGTACTTCCTGGGCCTGCCCTGGCTGTCCCGCCGCGGGTCGAGCTTCATCTGGGGCGTCTGGCACGACGCCAGGTACATCGCCGACCACATCACCACCCGGCGTGGCTACCTCGCGTACGGCCGCACGGACCAGGTCGACGCGGCGCAGGCCGACGCGGCACAGACCCCGTTCGTCGCCGGCGGGCACACCCGGATCCGGCCGTTCAACACCCGCGACACCTATCCCGAGCAGAGCCTCTACAACGACCTCTGCCAGGCCGTCGTGGCCGGTGACACTGTCTATGTCCGCGGCCAGATCGGCCAGGATCTCGACACCAGCGAGTCGGTCGGTGTCGGTGACGCCGAGGCCCAGGCCGAGCAGGCGATGGCCAACATCAAGATGCTGCTCGAAGAGGCGGGCAGCCGCATGGAGCATCTGGTCAAGCTGACGATCTATCTGATCGACCCGCGCTACCGCGAGGCCGTGTACCGAACGGTGGGCCGCTGGACCAAGGGCGTGCACCCCATCTCCACCGGCCTCGTGGTGTCGGCTCTCGCCCGCCCCGAGTGGCTGTGCGAGATCGACGCGATCGCCGTGATCCCCAAGGAGGAGCAGGCATGACGTTCTCCCTGGTGGTACGCGATGGTGAGCGGTTCGGCATCGCGGTCAGCTCGTCGAGTCCGGCGGTCGCGGCCCGCGTCGTCCATCTGCGGCCCGGCGTCGGCGCGGCGGCTTCACAGAACGTCACCGACCCCACGCTCGGCACGAGTCTGCTGGCCGGACTCGCGGAACACGGTGACGCGGGGCGCGCACTGGCCGATGTCACCGGTGCGGCGCGGAACGCGAAGACCATCGAGCACCGGCAGCTCACGGTCCTCGGCCGCTCAGGCCCCGGATTCGCCTACAGCGGCTCGGGGACGCTGGGCACGCACGCGTCGGCCACCGCTGACGGTGCGGTCGCGGCGGGCAACATGCTGGCCGGTGAGCACATCCCGCAGGTACTTCTCGACGCCTTCGCCCAGGCCACCGGCGAGCTGGAGGAGCGTCTGACCGCCGCCATGCGCGCGGCCGTTGCCGCGGGTGGCGAGGCGGGACCGGTGCGCTCCGCGGGCCTTGCCGTCGTCGCGGACGTGGGCTGGCGGGTGACCGACCTGCGGGTGGACTGGGCCGACGACCCTGTCGACCGCCTCGCGGAGCTGGTCGGACTCTGGCTGCCGCAGCGCGACGACTACGTACGACGCGGACTCGACCCCGCTGCCGCGCCCTCGTACGGCGTACCGGGTGATCTGTGATGGGCACGCTGCGAGAGGCCGCGCGGAGTGAGATCGACCGGCACGCCGACGAGTTGATCGCCCTCTCCGAGCGCCTGCACGCCGATCCGGAGACGGCCTGGGAGGAGCACCGCGCCGCCGCCGTGGTGCCGGAACTCCTGGACCGCGCCGGCTTCGACGTCACCTCTTCCTACCTGGGTCTGGACACGGCGTTCTCGGCGACGTTCGGCAGCGGTCCGACGCGGATCGCGCTGTGCGCCGAGTACGACGCGCTGCCCGGTCTCGGCCACGCCTGCGGGCACAACCTCATCGCTGCGACCTCCGTCGGGGCCGCGCTCGGACTTGCCGCCGTCGCCGACGAGGCGGGCCTCACCGTGGAGGTCTACGGCACACCCGCCGAGGAGGGCGGCGGCGGCAAGATCGAGATGCTCGATCGCGGAGCTTTCGCCGGAGTGGACCTCGCCATGATGGTCCACCCGGCGCCGGTCGACGTCGCCGAGGCCCGCCCGTTCGCGGTCAGCCACTCCAAGATCTCGTACACGGGGAAGTCCGCTCATGCCGCCGCCTACCCGGAAGCCGGGATCAACGCGGCCGACGCCTTCACCGTGGCCCAGGTCGCCATCGGCCTGCTCCGCCAGCAGCTGCCTGCCTCGGCCCGGGTGCACGGCGTGGTGACCCATGCCGGGAGCGCCCCGAACGCCATTCCCGAGCGGGCGAGCGGACGTTGGTACGTACGGGCCGAGACCCTGGCCGAGCTCGCCGAGCTCGAGCCACGTGTCATGAGGGCCTTCGAGGCGGGGGCCCTGGCGACCGGCTCCACGCTGGAGATCGAGCCGGAGAGCAGGCCGTACGCGGAGTTCCGCACCGACGAGACGGCACTCGGCAACTACCGCCGCAACGCCGTCGCGCTGGGCCGCGAATTCGCGCCGCCCGGTCAGGCCGCCCGGATGAACCGCGCCTCCACCGACATGGGCAACGTCTCCCAGGTGGTTCCGGCCATCCACCCCTACATAGGGATCGGCTCGCTGCCCGCCACCAACCACCAGCACGAGTTCGCTGCGTTCTGCGTGGGCGGCCAGGCACAACGGGCGCTGCTGGACGGGGCGGTCGCGCTGGCCTGGACCGGTATCGACCGGGCTGTGCCAGGCGGGGGAGCACCGCAATGACGGGGGCGATGGCGATCGGCGCGGCCCCCTCGACCCCCGACGAACCGGAGGACACCGATGTCCCTGACTCCTCACCGCAGGCATCGGAGTCCTCACCGAGCACTGCGTGCGGGGCATCACCGCCAACCGGCACCGACTCGCGGAGATCGTCGCCGGTTCCACCGGCCTGGTCACCGCGCTCAGTCCCACCATCGGTTACGAGACGGCCTGCGCCATCGCGCTGGAGGCTCACCACACGGGCAGGCCCGCCCTTGACCTGATACGTGAGCGCGACCTGCTGACCGAGGCGGAACTGACCGTGCTCATCAGCCCGGCCTCCCTGACCGGCCTGCCCGCACTCTGACGGCAGGCGCCGACCGCTCCCCCCCCCGCACCACAAAGGAGGCCCGCGTATGTCCACCCACAACACCGGCGCCACGACGCCCGAGGCCGAGGTGGCCACCGACGTGGTCGCATTGCGCACAAGCGTTGCCGCGGGCGCCATCGGCGTGTTCGTGCACTGGTTCGACTGGGCTGCCTACGCCTATCTCGCCGGCACCGTCGCGACCGTGTTCTTCCCCTCCGACGACAGCACCACCGGACTGCTCGCCGTGTTCGGCGTGTTCGCGGTGTCGTTCGGTATCCGGCCGATCGGAGCCATGGTCTTCGGGCCGCTCGGCGACAAGATCGGCCGCAAGCGGACGCTGTCACTGGTCATCTTCATGATGTCGGGTGCGACCCTCGCGATCGGCCTGCTCCCCGGCTACGACACGATCGGCATCGCCGCTCCCCTGCTCCTGCTGGTGCTGCGCCTGATACAGGGCTTCGCCGCGGGCGGCGAGTTCGGCAGCGCGGCCAGCTTCCTGGCCGAGAGCGCCCCCCGGCGCCGTCGCGGATTCGGGGTCAGCTGGCTGGAGGTCGGCTCCCTGCTGGGCTTCCTCGCGGGCTCGTTCGTCTTCCTGCTGCTTTCGGCGGGCCTCGACGAGAACCAGCTGACCTCCTGGGGCTGGCGCATCCCCTTCCTCATCGCCGCGCCGCTGGGCATCATCGGCTTCATCATCCGCAACAAGATCGAGGACACCCCCGAGTACCGGTCGCTCGAAGCCAACGACACCGTCCCCCGCAGCCCCGTACGCGAACTGCTCCGCTCGGAGAAGCGCCAGCTGCTCCAGGCGGCGGGCCTGATGACCGCCATGCACGTGCCCTTCTACACCGTGCTGACGTACCTGGTCACCTACCAGACCGACCAGTTGGGGCAGTCGGCCGACAGCGCCGCCCTGCTGACCACCGTGATCTCACTGCTCGGCCTCGTGCTCGTCCCGGTGTTCGGCCACCTGTCCGACCGCGTCGGACGCAAGCCGGTCTTCGTCGGGGCGACAGCGGCCCTCCTGGTGGGCTCCGCCCCTGCCTTCCTCCTCATGCGGACCGGTCCTGCCGGGACCTGGATCGCGGGTCTGCTGCTCGGCGTCGTACTGGCGGCGATCCTCGGCACCTACGCGGTGTGGTCGGCGGAGATCTTCCCCACCCGCACCCGCCAGAGCGGCCTGTCCATCGCCTACAACATCACCGCCGCCCTCTTCGCGGGCACGGTGCCGTACGTGATGACCGTGCTGATCTCCGCGACCGGCAGCACCCTGCTGCCCGGCTTCTACCTGATGGTGTTCGCCGCCGTCGGGCTCGTCGCCGCTCTGACCCTCCGGGAAACCGTCGGTTCTTCCCTGCTGCGTCCGGAGGACATGTCCGAGGATGTGACCTCGGATGTGACCGAGGACGTGACCGAGGACGTGATCGAGGACGTCCCCGATCACACGCTGGACACCGCGACACCGACATCGGCATAAGGTCGAGGGCGGACACGGACCGCAAGGCGCAGGGATCACGCATGACGTCACCGGTGGGTTTCACCCTCGTACAGCTCCGCTACTTCCTCGTCGCGGCGGAGCGCGGTTCCATGACGGCGGCGTCGGCCGAGCTCAACATCGCGCAGTCCGCGGTGTCCACCGCCATCCACAATCTTGAACACGACCTGCGGGTACAGCTGTTCATCCGCCGCAGGGGCCGGGGGCTGATCCTGACACCGGCGGGGGAGCGGCTCCAGCACCAGGCCCGCGAGCTCCTCGCCCGTGCGCGCGAAGTCGAAGGGGAGGCCCGCGGCAGCGGGGAGACACTGTCGGGTCCCGTGACCGTCGGATGCTTCGTCACACTCGCGCCGTTCTACCTCCCCGCCCTGTTCAGCGAATCCACCAGCCGATACCCGGCCATAGAGATCGACGTGGTGGAGGCGGAGGCCGAACAACTCCTCCAGGCACTGCACGCGGGACGCATCGACTTCGCCCTCACCTACGACCTCGGCCTGTCCGCGGATCCGGGAACGCACGGGGAGACCATCGCCCGCTTCCCGGCCTACGCCATCGTCCACGCCGGTCACCCCCTGGCCGGCCGCGGCACGGTGGAGCTGGCCGAACTGACCGCCGAACCCCTGGTCCTGCTCGACCTCCCCTACACGCGCGACTACTTCCGCGCGCTCGTGGCGGACAGCGGCACCGCACCCGACGTGCGCTACCGCACCCAGAGCTACGAGACCGTCCGCTCCATGGTGGCCAACGGACTCGGCTACTCGGTGCTGAACCAGCGTCCGGCCACCGGACAGACCTACGGCGGCGGCGAGGTCGTGGAGCTGGAACTCAGGGACGGACGTACGCCACTGGAACTGAAACTGGCCACGGTGCAGGGCGTGACACAGACCCCCCGAGCCCGAGCCGTCATGGAACTGCTGCGCGAGATCGCCACCAGACGCAGCCCGGCGACCTGAAGCGGCCCGGCGACCTGAAGCAGGCCGCCAGGCCGAACGGAACGGGTCGCGCGACGTTCACCAGCTGATCCCGGCTGCCACCGGCAGATGGTCGCTGCCGGTGGCCGAAAGGACCCGCGAGCTCTTCGGCTCCACACCGCGGACCAGGATCTGGTCGATCCGCACCATCGGGAACTTCGCCGGCCAGCTGAAGCCGAAGCCGTCGCCCGCCGTGTCCTGGACCGAGCGCAGCCGTGCGGTGAGGCCGTCGAACGCACGGTCGTCCGTGGTGCCGTTCAGATCGCCGAGCAGCACCACCCGCTCGTTCCGCTCGGCGGCGACGGCCTCGCCGAGCGCCTGCGCGCCTCTGTCCCGCGAGCCCGTCCAGAAGCCCGACCTGGGATTCACGCGTACGGACCCCAGGTGGGCCACGTACACGGCGAGGCGCCCGTGGTCCGTGGCCACCGTGGCGCGCAGTGCCCGGTTGTAGGGCAGCTTGACCTCGGCCGACTTGGCGTCTCCCAGTGGCCCGACGTCCTGCTTGATGTCTACCGGCTCGGTGTCGGACAGCGGCAGCTTGCTCCACAGCCCGACCGTGCCCTGGACCGTGCGGTACGGGTACGCCTTCGCAAGACCCTTCTCGTACGCACTCCGAGCCTCGGGGGCCAGCTCCTCCAGGGCCAGCAGGTCCGCGTCGGAGGCGGCAAGGTCGCGTGCGGTGCCTGCCGGGTCGGGGTTGTCGGCGCCAACGTTGTGGCTGACCACGGTGAGGTCACCGGCCGATGGGGACATGCCGCCCAGCAGCCCGCCCAGCAGCCCGCCGAAGAGGCTCAGCCACACGGCGACCGGTAGCAGCAGCGCGGCCACCGCGGAGGGGGAGCGGCGCCACAGCGCCCAGGCGAGCAGCACCGGGATGAACAGGCCGAACCACGGCAGGAAGGTTTCCACCAGGCTGCCGATGCCCCCGGTCCGGTTCGGGATCTTCGTGTGCAGCAGCATGAGCAGGCCCAGCATCAGCGCGAGCACCGCGAGCACCGGGCCGCGCTTCCACGGCTCCGCCGTGTTCATCCACGTCACTTCCGCATCCTCGGGTCCTCGGTGGGGTCGGCGTACAACCGCGGACACCCGAGGTCGATCGCCTCGGTGCGCAGTTCGTAGTGCCAGGGTTCGTTCCGGTAGATCTGGCACAGCCCGAACTCGGTGCCGTGCTCGGACAGCCACGCCGTCGCATCGGAGCGCCCGATGTCGACCGCGTCGCCCGACACATGAGGAGACGTCGCCGAGGTGGCCACCCATCGGGCGGCCTCTTCCTCGGACCCGTACTTGGAGACCGCTTCCTGAAGAAGCCGGTCCTGGTACTGCGGGGAGCGCCAGCCGCTGTTCACGTAGAACTCGACTCCGTCGTCCGCGGCGTCCTTCGCGGCCCGGCGAAGGGCCTTGAGCAGATCCGGGTCGAGGTCGGCCACCGCCGGAGTCGCGTCATCGAAGACCGTCACGCCGTCGTCGACGACACCGTCCGCCTCGCCGAGCGCACCACGGTGCTCACCGCGATCGGTGGACGAGGGCGGTGCGGCCGAGAGGGACAAGGAGCCCGAGGGAGGTGAGGAGGAAGAGGACCGCGATCCCTCATAGCCGAGGACCGCGATGATCACTGCTAGGACGACCGCCGGGCCGATGACGAGGAACCGGCGGATCCAGGGGGTCGTTGTTCGTGCCGGTGGTGGGATGCGAGTCATGCCGCCAGTCAAGGCAGCGCGGTGTTGCCGGCCCGTATGCGGTTTTCGATACGCCGACGATATGGGCCGACTCGTAACCTCAGACGATGCGTGTACTGATCGTCGAGGACGAGCCCTATCTGGCGGAGGCCATCCGCGACGGCCTCCGCCTGGAAGCGATCGCCGCCGACCTCGCGGTTGACGGCGACACCGCTCTGGAGCTGCTGAGCATCAACACCTACGACATCGCCGTCCTCGACCGCGACATCCCGGGACCGTCCGGTGACGAGATCGCCCGACGCATCGTCGCCTCCGGCAGCGGCATACCGATCCTCATGCTGACCGCTGCCGACCGGCTCGACGACAAGGCCACCGGGTTCGAGCTCGGCGCTGACGACTACCTCACGAAACCGTTCGAACTCCAGGAGCTCGCGCTCAGACTCAGAGCACTCGACCGCCGGCGCGCGCACCACAGGCCGCCCGTGCGGGAGATCGCGGAGCTGCGCCTCGATCCGTTCCGCCGCGAGGTGTACCGCGCGGGGCGCTACGTCGCGCTCACCCGCAAACAGTTCGCCGTGCTCGAAGTCCTCGTCGCTGCCGAAGGCGGTGTCGTCAGCGCCGAAGAACTCCTGGAACGCGCCTGGGACGAGAACGCCGACCCGTTCACCAACGCCGTACGCATCACCGTCTCGGCCCTGCGCAAGCGTCTCGGTGAACCCTGGACCATCGCCACCGTGCCGGGCGTCGGCTACCGCATCGACACGCGACCAGCGGCCGGAGCCGAGGGAGAAGACCGTGGATAGGGCACCCGGCCTGAGCGTTCGCCTCAAACTCACCCTCAGCTACGCCGGGTTCCTCATGGTGGCCGGTGGACTGCTGCTCGCGGCGGTGTGGGTGTTCCTCCTCCGCTACGTCCCCAACCGCGCGATGCTCTACAACCCCGACGACAAGCCCACGAGTGGTGTCTTCCCCATCCGGTCCGCCCTCCTGGAGGTTTTCGCTCCGAGGGCAGCAGCGGTCATGGCATTCCTGCTGGTGTTCGGCCTCGTCGGAGGGTGGATCCTCGCCGGCCGTATGCTCGCCCCCCTGACCCGCATCACGGACGCCACCCGCATGGCCACGAGCAGATCACTCTCTCACCGGATCCGGCTGCCGGGCCGCAAGGACGAGTTCCGCGAACTCGCCGACGCCTTCGACATGATGCTCGTACGGCTCGAAGCGCACGTCGCCGAACAGCAGCGATTCGCGGCCAACGCCTCTCATGAGCTGCGTACCCCGCTGGCGATCTCGAAGGCCCTGCTCGACGTGGCCCGCACCGACCCGAACCACGACACCGGCGAACTCGTCGACCGCCTCCACGCCGTCAACACCCGAGCCATCGACCTCACCGAGGCGCTGCTCCTGCTCAGCCGCGCCAACCAGCGGTCCTTCACCCGCGAACACGTCGACTTGTCCCTCCTGGCCGAAGAAGCAACCGAAACACTCCTTCCCCTTGCGGAAACGCATGGCGTCACCCTCGAAACCAGCGGCGACATCACCCCCACCACCGGCTCGCAGGCGCTCCTGCTGCAGCTGACGACGAACCTCGTCCACAACGCGATCGTCCACAACCTGCCCGCACAGGGCACGGTCCGGGTGAATACCGATACCGGCGTCCGCCCGAACACGGTGCTGCTCACCGTCGAGAACACCGGCGAGCAGCTCACCCCACAGCAGGTCTCCACACTCACCGAACCGTTCCGACGCGGCATCGAGCGCACACACACCGACCATGCAGGCGTCGGCCTCGGACTGGCCATCGTCAGAACCATCACCCAGGCACACGACGGCACCCTCACCCTCACGCCGCGCCCTGCCGGCGGGCTCCGCATCACTGTGGAACTGCCCCGCGGTGCGTACGAGTCCGCCGTGGCCGACGCGTGACGGTCCTATACTGACGGTCCGTCAGATCTGGAGGATTCCCTCATGGCGCTCACCGTAGAGACCCCACTCGGAGAACTGCGGCTCAAGAAGGAGGCGGAAACAGAATTCACCGTGGATGTCCTCAAGCCCCGCTAGCGTGCGGAGCATGACGATGACGCCGGGGACGCCCCGCACACAGGCACAAGCCAGGCCGCAAGCCGCCGCCCCCGTACTCGGCAACCGCGCCCTCAACCGTGCCACCCTCGACCGGCAGCTCCTCCTGCGCCGCTCGGGTGACCTCTCCGTCGCGGACGCCGTCGCCCATCTCCTCGGGCTTCAGGCGCAGAACGTGAAGCCGCCCTACTACGCGCTCGCCGCCCGGCTCGAAGCGTTCGACCCGGAGGAGTTGTCCGGGCTCCTTGC
Source organism: Streptomyces sp. NPDC048441 (assembly GCF_043200235.1). Classification (NCBI taxonomy): domain Bacteria; kingdom Bacillati; phylum Actinomycetota; class Actinomycetes; order Kitasatosporales; family Streptomycetaceae; genus Streptomyces; species Streptomyces sp. NPDC048441. Next base: position 553,638 of record NZ_JBICXM010000002.1, on the reverse strand, counting down.
CTCGCGCGACCTCGTACGCATCGTCACCATGCGCTCCACGATCCACCTGCACACCGCCGATGACGCCCTCACCCTGCGCCCGTTGGTGCAGGCGGCGCGCGACCGTGAGCTGCACGCCTTTCGCAAGGGCCTGGTCGGCGTCGACCTGGGAGAGCTCGCCTCGCTCGCCCGCGCCGCCGTCGAGGAGGAGCCGCGCACGATGAAGCAGCTCCGGGAGGTCCTGCTGCCCCGGTGGCCCGATGCCGACTCGCAGTCCCTCGCCGTCGCGGCCCGTTGTTCGCTGCCGCTGGTCCAGGTCACTCCGCGTGGCCTGTGGCGGCGCAGCGGTCAGGTCGCGCTCACCACCGCCGAGCACTGGCTCGGCCGCCCGAGCGAGCCGGTGCCCACGCCCGACGCCACCGTCCTTCGCTACCTCGCCGCCTTCGGGCCCGCCTCCGTCAAGGACATGCAGACCTGGGCGGGCCTGACCCGGCTGCGGGAGGTCTTCGAGCGGCTGCGGCCCCAGCTGCGTACGTTCCGGGACGGGAGCGGCGTCGAGCTCTTCGACCTGCCCGACGCGCCACTCCCCGACGCGGACACCCCGGCCCCGGCGCGCTTCCTGCCCGAGTACGACAACCTCCTTCTGTCGCACGCCGACCGCGGCCGGGTCGTACCGCCCGAGTACAAGGGCCGCACATGGAAGGGGAACTTCGCCTACAGCGTCTTCCTGGTCGACGGATTCCTGGCGGGCGTATGGCGCCTGGAGGAGGGCATGGGCGCGGACAAGGACGCCGCCGTCCTCACGATCGAGCCGTTCGGCACCCTCACCAAGGCGCAGCGGCACGAACTGACCGAGGAGGCCGAGCGGTTGCTGAGCGGGCCCATGAGCGGGGCGCGTACGTACGACATCCGCTTCGGCACCGTCATGGAGCGCTGAGCGGCAGCGGCAGCCATCGAGCGCTGAACCGTGAAGGCCTCAGTCCGCCCTGCCCGTCGCCGCGACCGTCACGCCGAGCCCGATCATCGTGACGCCCCCGGCTCCTCCGATCAGCGACAGGCGCCGGTCCGAGCGCGCGAACCAGGAACGGGCAGCGGACGCCGTAAGGCCCCACAGCGTGTCCGTGACAAGGCCGATGCTGATCGGGACGAGACCGAGGAGCAGCATCTGGGCGGGCAGATGTCCCGCCGAGTGGTCGACGAACTGGGGCAGCACCGCTGCGAAGAACACGATGCCCTTCGGGTTCGTCACGCCGACGAGCGCGCCGTCCAGGACCGTGCGCAGATCGGTGCGCGCCTCCCCGGGCGACGCCGCTGCCATGGACTCGGCTTGCATCTCCTTGCGGTGCCGGAAGGCCTGAACCCCGAGGAAGACCAGATAAGCGGCCCCCGCCAGCTTCACCGCCATGAACACCGCGGCTGACCGCTCGACGAGCGAGCCGACACCGAACGCCACCGCGAGGACGAGGACGTACGACCCGAGGACGTTTCCGAGCGCCGTCGCCACGGCCGTGCGGCGGCCATGGGCCAGGGCCCGGCCGATCACGAACAGGACGCTCGGCCCCGGGATCACGATCACCAGCAGCGACATCGCCGCGAAGGCGAGAAAACGGTCTGTGGACACCATGCCCATCACCCCCTCCGTGGCCCATTCAACCTCTGCGCCCATTCAATCCGCAGGCCGAGCCGCTGCGTAAGGTGCCTGTCATGGAATTGCGGCAGCTCAACCCACCGGCGACGAGGAGAGCGCGATGACGACGACGGGGACCAGCGGCACGGAACAGTTCCGCAGGGCTCGGGACTTCCTGCTGCGGCATCGTGAGGATTACGAGGCCGCGTACGAGGGGTTCAGCTGGCCCCGGTTCGAGCGGTTCAACTGGGCGCTGGACTGGTTCGACGCGATCGCCGAGGGAAACGACCGTACGGCGCTCCACATCGCCGAGGAGGGCGGGGCTGAACAGCGGTTCAGCTACGCCGAGTTGTCGGCACGCTCGAACCAGGTGGCCAACTGGCTCCGGCAGCAGGGCGTCACGGCGGGCGACCGAATCCTGGTGATGCTGGGCAACCAGGCGGAGCTGTGGGAGACGGCGCTGGCCGCGATGAAGTTGCGTGCGGTGATGATCCCGGCGACCCCGTTGCTCGGGACGGTCGATCTGCGGGACCGTATCGAGCGGGGCAGGGCGCGGTATGTGATCACCCGTGGTGAGGACGTCGAGAAGTTCGACGGCGTGCCGGGCACGTACACGAAGATCGTGGTCGGGGACGGCGCTCCGAGCGAGGGCTGGCTGTCCTATGCGGACACGGCATCGGCCCCGCAGACCTTCGAGCCGGACGGCCCCACGGCGGCCGACGACCCGCTGATGCTCTACTTCACCTCGGGCACGACCTCTCAGCCCAAGCTGGTGGAGCACACCCATGTGTCGTACCCCGTCGGCCACTTGACGACGATGTACTGGATCGGGCTGAAGCCCGGCGACGTACACCTCAACATCTCATCGCCGGGCTGGGCCAAGCACGCCTGGTCCAACCTCTTCGCTCCGTGGAACGCCGAGGCGACTGTCTTCATCTACAACTACACGCGCTTCGACGCGGGCCGCCTGATGGCGGAGATGGACCGGGTGGGCGTTACCAGTTTCTGCGCGCCTCCCACGGTGTGGCGGATGTTGATCCAGGCGGACCTGGGCCAACTGCGCAAGCCGCCGAGGGAGATCGTGGCGGCCGGTGAGCCGCTGAACCCCGAGGTGATCGAGGCGGTGAACCGCGCCTGGGGCGTGGTGATCCGGGACGGCTTCGGCCAGACGGAGACGGCGGTCCAGGTGGCCAACTCTCCCGGCCAGCGCCTGCTCCCCGGCTCCATGGGCCGACCGAGCCCCGGCTACCGGGTCACGCTCCTCGACCCGGTCACCGGCGAACCGGGAGCGGCGGAGGGGGAGATCTCCCTGGACCTGTCGGCGGGGCCCGTCGGCCTGATGACCGGCTACCACGGGGACGCGGAGCGCACCGCCGAGGCGATGGCGGACGGCTACTACCGCACGGGTGACATCGGCTCGGTCGACGCCGATGGGTACCTCACCTATGTCGGCCGCAGTGATGACGTCTTCAAATCCTCCGACTACAAGGTGTCGCCCTTCGAGCTGGAGAGCGCGCTCCTCGAGCACGAGGCGGTGGTGGAGGCCGCGGTGGTGCCCGCACCGGATGAGCTGCGGCTCGCGGTTCCGAAGGCGTACGTCGTACTGGCCGAGGGCTGGTCGCCGGGCGAGGAGACAGCGGAGGCGATCTTCGGGTACACGCGGTCCGTCCTTGCTCCCTACAAGCGCATCCGGCGGATCGAGTTCACGGAGGAGCTGCCCAAGACCATCTCCGGCAAGATCCGGCGGGTGGATCTGAGGGGGCGGACGGCGGAGGGGTCGGCGGACGAGTGGCTGGAGCGCGGTAGGCGGTGAGGTGAAGGGGTGCGGGGGTCGACGCGGCGTCGACCCCCGGGTCACACTGACGCCGTGCTTCATGTGACGGGAACGCGGATCGCGGAGAACGGCATCACTCTGCCACCGCCGGAGAGCTGGGGGAGTGTGGATCCGCTGTGAGCGTCAGCGAACTGTCGTATGCCCATGGTGTCAGTACGACGCCGCTGCTCGGTGACACCATCGGGCGCAACCTCGACCGGGCGGTCGAAGCCTGGCCGGAGCGGGACGCGCTGGTGGATGTGGCGGGGGGTACGCGTTGGACGTACGCCGAATTCGGCGCCGCCGTGGACCAGTTGGCGCGGGGTTTCATGGGGGCCGGAGTCGCCAAGGGGGATCGCGTCGGCATCTGGGCGGTGAACTGTGCCGAGTGGGTGCTCGTGCAGTACGCCACCGCGCGGATCGGCGCGATCATGGTGAACATCAACCCGGCGTATCGCTCACACGAGTTGGAGTACGTACTCAAGCAGGCCGGGATCACGGTCCTGGTCGCCTCACAGGCCCACAAGACCACCGACTACCGGACGCTTGTTGATCAAGTGCGTCCCAGCTGCGGCGAGTTGAGGTCGGTTCATTACATCGAGGACGGCTCGTGGGATGCGCTGCTGGACGCGTCGGGGGCGGTCTCCGCCGCCGAACTGGCCTCCCGTGAGGCCGAGTTGAGCTGCGACGACCCGGTCAACATTCAGTACACGTCCGGTACGACAGGCTTCCCGAAAGGTGCCACCCTCTCCCACCACAACATCCTCAACAACGGCTACTGGGTGGGGCGGACGGTCGGCTACACGGAGCAGGACCGAGTGTGCCTGCCCGTGCCCTTTTATCATTGCTTCGGGATGGTTCTCGGCAATATGGCCGCTACGACCCATGGTGCCTGCGTCGTCATTCCGGCGCCGTCCTTCGATCCGGTCGCCACGCTGCACGCGGTCGAGCAGGAGCGGTGCACCTCGCTCTACGGGGTGCCGACGATGTTCATCGCGGAGCTGAACCTCGCCGACTTCGCGACGTACGACCTGAGTTCGCTGCGTACGGGCATCATGGCGGGCTCGCCCTGCCCGGTCGAGGTGATGAAGCGGGTGGTCGCCGAGATGCACATGGCGGAGGTCTCCATCTGCTACGGGATGACGGAGACGTCCCCGGTCTCGACGCAGACCCGCCGCACGGACGACCTGGACCGGCGGACCGGCACGGTGGGGCGCGTACTGCCGCACATCGAGGTGAAGGTGGTCGACCCGGTCAGCGGTGTGACTCTGCCGCGCGGCGCCTCCGGTGAGCTGTGCACGCGGGGCTACAGCGTGATGCTCGGCTACTGGGACGAGGCGTCGCACACGGCCGAGGTGATCGACGCGGGGCGCTGGATGCACACGGGAGACCTGGCGGTCATGCGGGACGACGGCTACGTCCAGATCGTCGGCCGCATCAAGGACATGATCATCCGGGGCGGCGAAAACATCTACCCCCGGGAGATCGAGGAGTTCCTGTACGGTCACCCGAAGATCGCGGACGTCCAGGTGGTCGGAGTCCCGGACGAGCGGTACGGCGAGGCGGTGCTGGCCTGCGTGATTCCGAGGGACGCCGATGATCCGCTGACGCTGGACGAGCTGCACGCGTACTGCGGAGAGAAGCTCGCCCGCTACAAGGTGCCGAGCCGGCTCCGGCTCATGGACGCGTTCCCGATGACGGTCAGTGGCAAGGTGCGCAAGGTGGAGCTGCGCCAGGTGTATGGGGAGTAGAAGACAGGTGTACGGGGAGCAGGCAGCCGCGCTGAGCACCGGAGTTCCGCCCCTACCGCACCCCCGTGGCCATCAGCTCGTCCGCCGGTGAATTCACCGGCTGCGGAGCGCCCGTGAGGTCGATGACGAACAGGGGGACCGACAGGGACTCCGCGCGGGCATGAGCCGCATCCTCGTAACCGGCGAGCGAGAAACAGAGGCAGGCCGTCGAGTCCGCCATGGCGGTGAGCCAGACGCACTCCACGTCACGCGCGGACAGGGGGCGTACGGACGGCTCTATCAGGGCGACCACGCCCTTCGCGGTAACCCGTATGCCGGACGGCGCCCGTGCGACCGCCCTGCCGATGTCCCGGTACCCCAGCCACCGCAGGTACAGCGCCGCCACGGTCACCACGTCCCGCGCCGTACGGACAGCGATCGGCTGGAAGGCGGGGCGCGGCACCGGAGCCGTCCGGGGCAGCGGGATGTGCGCCGGACCCACTGGCGGAGTCCGCCCCGGCGGCGTCCCCGGCGGTGGCCCCACCGGCGGCTGCCCCACCGGAATGCGCAGCACCGCCCCGCACCCGCAGTCCAGCTCCGGCTGCGGCCACTGCCCCGGGCGCCCGCACGCGAGGCACAGCACCGTCACCCACTCGTCCGCCCACGTCAGGTCCGTGACCGGCGACACCGCCGCGCCGCGCGTCACCGGAGGGATCACGGGGGCGCCGCACACGCAGGGATACGCCGGCGGTGCGTACGCATGTTCGCGGCGGCAGACGGGGCACCGCACCGGCACGCTGCTCTGCGTCATCACCCTCACCGTCCGCAGGACCCCGGCCGTGGTCCCGGCCGTGGAGTGGAGAGTCCATCGTCCACCAAGGGGGCTCACAGGGGCAGCCGATTGACCGGACCCGGACCCGGACCCGGACTCGGACCCGGACTCGGACTCGGACCCGGACTCGGACCCGGACTCGGACCCGGACCCGGACCCGCGTCCCCGGCCCCGCCCGGCGCAAGCAGCACCCCCGCCAGGGTGAGCAGGGTGCCCGCCACGGTGAACGCCCGGCGCCTGCTGCCCGGCAGCGGAAGCCCCGCCATGCGGGCGGCGGTGCGCGGGGTGGGCCTGGCGCCCGGGGTCCTCGCGAGGCAGGCGCTGATCAGCGGCAGCAGGTCATCCGGGGCGCCCGCAAGGTCCGGCTCGGTGTGCAGGGTGCGGTAGCCGACCGCGTCGGACGGGCCGTTGCCGAAGGGGGCGCGGCCGGTCGCGGCGAAGGCGAGGACCGCGCCGAGCGAGAACACGTCGGCGGCGGGCGTGGCGGCACCCCGCGTCAACTGCTCCGGCGCCGCGTACCCTGCGGCCCCCGGCGCACCGCCGAAGCCGGTCACGCGGGGTCCGGCGGGGGAGAGGAGCACCTTCGACGGTTTGAGGTCACGGTGCACGAGTCCCGCCCGGTGGATGGCGCTGAGGGCTCCCGCCAGGGCGCCGGCGAGGGAACGTAACTCGGACACCTGGAGAGGGTCGCCGTCGTCGCCCACCCGTGCGGCCAGCGTCGGCCCCGGAACGTACTCCGTGGCGAGCCAGGGCACGGCGGCACCGGGGTCCGCGTCCACGAGCGCCGCGGTCCACGGCCCGCGCACCGCGCCCAGGGCGGCCACCTCGCGCGCGAAGCCGGCCCGGAACGTGTCGTCCCCGGCGAGGGAACGGTGCACGACCTTGAGGGCGACCGTGCGGCCCGCTCCGTCGTACGCGACATGAACTCTGCCGTCGGCGCCCTGCCCGAGGAGCGGTCCGGTCGTCCAGCAGCCAAAACGTTGCGGTGATGCGGCCACGCTCGCCCCCTCGATGGTGTGGCCCCAATTCACCGATGGGGACGCCGCGTCGTGCGGCCCGGTTCCCGGACATCTCTTGACGGTCTCCACCGCACCCCCCTACATTGCTTCCATATAGCAGAACATAATTTCCACAATGCGGAAAACCAAAGCTCGCCGCGGGGCGCGACGGGAGCCGGATCCGCCAGCCGTATCCGTCAGCCGAAAAGCTTTCGAAGCTGTCGAAGCTGTTGTCGAAGCAGGAGAACCCCATGGCTCGTATGACCGCTGCCCGTGCGGCAGTTGAGATCCTCAAGCGCGAGGGCGTCACCAACGCGTTCGGTGTGCCCGGCGCGGCGATCAACCCGTTCTACAAGGAGCTCCAGCAGGGCGGTGGCATCGACCACACGCTCGCCCGCCACGTCGAGGGCGCCTCGCACATGGCCGAGGGGTACACCCGTGCCAACCCCGGCAACATCGGTGTCTGCATCGGTACGTCGGGCCCGGCGGGCACCGACATGATCACCGGTCTGTACTCCGCGACCGGCGACTCGATCCCGATCCTCTGCATCACGGGCCAGGCGCCGACGCACCTGCTCCACAAGGAGGACTTCCAGGCCGTCGACATCGCGACGATCGCGACGCCGGTCACGAAGATGGCCGTCACGGTCCTGGAGGCCGCGCAGGTCCCCGGCATCTTCCAGCAGGCGTTCCACCTGATGCGCTCAGGCCGGCCGGGCCCGGTCCTGATCGACCTGCCGATCGACGTCCAGCAGACGGAGATCGAGTTCGACGTCGAGACGTACGCGCCGCTGCCGGTCTACAAGCCGGCGGCGAACCGCGCCCAGATCGAGAAGGCCATCGGCTTCCTCCTGGAGTCGGAGCGCCCGCTGATCGTCGCGGGCGGCGGCATCATCAACGCCGACGCGAGCGACCTCCTCGTCGAGTTCGCCGAGCTCACCAACACCCCTGTCGTGCCGACCCTGATGGGCTGGGGCACGATCCCCGACGACCACGACCTGAACGCGGGCATGGTCGGCCAGCAGACCGGCCACCGCTACGGCAACGCGACGTTCCTGGAGTCGGACTTCGTCCTCGGCATCGGCAACCGCTGGGCCAACCGTCACACCGGCTACAAGCTGGACGTGTACACCGAGGGCCGCAAGTTCGTGCACGTCGACATCGAGCCGACCCAGATCGGCAAGATCTTCGCTCCGGACTACGGAATCGCGTCCGACGCCAAGGTCGCCCTCGAGCTCTTCGTCGAGGTCGCCAAGGAGCTCAAGGCCGCGGGCAGGCTGCCCGACCGCTCCGAGTGGGTCGCATCCCACCTGGAGCGCAAGGAGACCCTCCAGCGCCGTACACACTTCGACAACATCCCCATGAAGCCGCAGCGCGTCTACGAGGAGATGAACAAGGCCTTCGGCCCGGAGACGCGGTACGTCACCACGATCGGCCTCTCGCAGATCGCGGGCGCCCAGATGCTGCACGTCTACAAGCCGCGCCACTGGATCAACTGCGGCCAGGCGGGCCCCCTCGGCTGGACGATCCCGGCAGCGCTCGGCGTCGCCACGGCCGACCCGGAAACCCCGGTCGTCGCCCTGTCCGGCGACTACGACTTCCAGTTCATGATCGAGGAGCTGGCGGTCGGCGCGCAGCACCGCATCCCGTACGTCCACGTCCTGGTGAACAACGCCTACCTGGGTCTGATCCGCCAGGCGCAGATCGGCCTGGAGATCAACTTCCAGGTCAACCTGGAGTTTGAGAACCAGAACAGCCCCGAGCTGGGCGTCTACGGCGTCGACCACGTCAAGGTCGCCGAGGGCCTGGGCTGCAAGGCCATCCGCGTCACCGACCCGAACGAACTGGGCGCGGCGTTCGAGCAGGCCAAGAAGCTGGCTCAGGAGCACCAGGTCCCGGTCGTCGTCGAGGCCATCCTGGAGCGCATCACCAACATCTCCATGAGCCCCACGGCCGACATCAGCGCGGTCAAGGAGTTCGAGGAGCTCGCCACAGAGCCGGGCCACGCGCCCACGGCGATCAGGCCGCTGAAGGTCTGACACCCGCCAGCCAAGCCAGGGGCGGTCCACCCGAGCGGGGTGGACCGCCCCTTTGGCATGGAGCGAGGCGCCCCGCAGGAGATGAGCCGGGCAGAGGCGCCCTTCAGGGGCGCGGGGAACTGCGCGACCAGCTACAGCGCACCCGCAGACATACACAGCGCACCCGCAGAGATACACGGGCCCCAGCAGAGATACACGGGCCCCAGCATGGGCCCCACAGCGCCGCCGCCAGGGCCCGCGCACGCGAAAGAGCGCCGAGTACGGGACCGTCCGTACTCGGCGCTCTGATTGAAGCCGTCCGACCGCGCGCGACTGGCGGAACATGCATACGCGCTGCCGGACGGAGTCATATGGGTCAAGGCCCAGGGGCCCGAAAGCGGCTGGGACCGCGGCGGCTGCGAATGGACCGGCGGATTTCCCCTCCCTCAGGTCGAGAAGGGATCCGCCTGACCTTCACCACCGCACTGGCTCGCAGAGCCGCCGCGGTCCTCGTCCGGCACCCGTTACATCATGGGACCACCCCTCATCCGGGTTCCATGATGGCGCGGGCACGGCGCCGGAGAATTGACCTCCCGTCAAATCCCCGGCGCAGTCCAGGAGTTCTAGTCCTCGCGCAGGGCGCGGACCGCCTCTTCCACGCGCTTGCCGTACTCGGCGTCGGCGGCGTGGAAGTGGGCCAGGTTCTTCTCGATGACGTCGTCGCGAGTGACCTGCGAGAGGCCGCCGGCGATGTTCGCCACCAGACGGGACTGCTCCTCCGCCGACATCAGGCGGTACAGCTCACCCGCCTGGAAGAAGTGGTCGTCCTTGGTGTGGAGCGGGGCCTCGTGTGTGCCCGTGTGGCCGTTGACGGCCAGCGGCGCGGAGAGCGCCTGACCGGTCTCGGCGGGGCCGTCGTACGAGTTGGGCTCGTAGTTCTTGCGGTCACGGCCGTACGCGTTGGATGCCATCAGGCCGTCGCGGCCGTAGTTGTCAGCCTTCCCCCCAAGGACGGCCTTCGGCGCGTTCACCGCGAGCAGCGTGTGGTTGACGCCCAGGCGGTAGCGGTGCGCGTCCGCGTACGCGAACAGGCGGCCCTGGAGCATCTTGTCGGGGGACGGACCGATACCCGGAACGAAGTTGTTCGGGGAGAAGGCGGCCTGCTCGACCTCGGCGAAGACGTTGTCGGGGTTGCGGTCGAGGACCAGGCGGCCCACGCGCTGCAACGGGTAGTCGCTGTGCGGCCACACCTTCGTCAGGTCGAAGGGGTTGAAGCGGTAGTCCGCCGCGTCGGCCGCCGGCATGATCTGCACGTGCAGCGTCCAGGACGGGTTCACGCCGCGCTCGATGGCCTGGAGGAGGTCCGTCTGGTGCGAGTTCGCGTCCGTGCCCGCGAGCTCGGCGCCCTGCTCGGCCGACAGGCTGCGTACGCCCTGGTTCGTCTTGAAGTGGTACTTCACGAAGAAGGCCTCGCCCGCCTCGTTCGTCCACTGGTAGGTGTGCGAGCCGTAGCCGTTCATGTGGCGGTACGACGCGGGGATGCCGCGGTCACCCATCAGCCACGTCACCTGGTGCGTCGCCTCGGGGGCGTGCGCCCAGAAGTCCCAGACGTTGTCCGGCTCCTGCTTGCCCGTGAAGGGGTCGCGCTTCTGGGAGTGGATGAAGTCCGGGAACTTGATCGGGTCCTTGATGAAGAAGACCGGGGTGTTGTTGCCGACGAGGTCGTAGTTCCCCTCCTCGGTGTAGAACTTCAGCGCGAAGCCGCGCGGGTCGCGGACCGCGTCCGCGCCGCCGAGGCTGTCGGCCACCGTGGAGAAGCGCAGGAACGTCTCGGTGCGCTTGCCGACGGTGTTCAGGAAGTCGGCCGAGGTGTACGCGGTGACGTCGTCGGTCACCTCGAAGTAGCCGTAGGCACCGGAACCACGGGCGTGCACGACACGCTCCGGGATGCGCTCGCGGTTGAAGCGGGCGAGCTTCTCGAGGAGGTGCTGGTCCTGGAGGAGAAGCGGACCACCGACGCCGGCGGTGGCGGAGTTCTGATTGTCGGCGACGGGGGCGCCGGACTCGGTCGTGAGCACACGCTTCGACATGGTGGCGAGGTTGACCTTCCGTACGGACTACTGAAACTGCTGAGGTGACGCGAGCGTAAGTACGCCTGAACAGCTACGTCAACAGTTTGTTGAAGTTTTGGGGTGCGGCGATGCGGCGATGTGGCTTGAGTTCCGGGCCGCGGTGACGCCTGGGCGCGACAGGACAGGTGTCAGCGCCACCGCGACCCGGAAGTTGAGGGGAGCTCCCGTTGAGGGGAGCTCTTAGAGCTCGGCGCCCGACAGGCGCTCCACGCCGCGAAGCAGCGCGGAGTGGTCGAGGCCGCCGTCACCCTGCGTGCGCAGCGAGGCGACGAGCTGGGCGACCACGGCGCCGACCGGGAGCGAGGCACCGACATTGCGGGCGGCGTCGGTGACGATGCCCATGTCCTTGTGGTGCAGGTCGATCCGGAATCCGGGCTTGAAGTCGCGCTTGAGGAAGTTGTCCTTCTTGCGGGTCAGTACGGTCGAGCCCGCGAGCCCCCCGTTCAGGACGTCGAGGGCGGCGGTCAGGTCCACCCCGGACTTCTCCAGGAAGACGACGGCCTCGGCGCACGCCTGGATGTTCACGGCGACGATCAGCTGGTTGGCGGCCTTCACGGTCTGCCCCGAGCCGTGCGGACCGCACAGCACGATGGTCTTGCCGAGGGCGTCGAGGAGGGGCTTGGCCTCGTCGAAGTCGGCCTTCTCGCCGCCGACCATGATGGAGAGCACGGCCTCGATGGCACCGGCCTCGCCACCCGACACCGGGGCGTCCAGAACGCGGATGCCCTTGTCCTTGGCGGCCTTGGCCAGGTCCACGGAGGTCTGCGGGGTGATCGACGACATGTCGACGATCAGCGCACCGGACTTCGCGTTCTCCAGGATGCCGTTCTCGCCGTACGCGATGGCCTCGACCTGCGGAGACGCGGGCACCATCGTGACGATGACGTCGGCGTCCTTGACGGCCTCGGCGATCGACTTGGCGACGGAGCCACCGGCCGCGGCGAGGCGGTCCAGCTTGTCCTGCTCAAGGGTGAAGCCGGTGACGGAGTAGCCAGCCTTGATCAGGTTCTCGGACATGGGGGATCCCATGATGCCGAGTCCGATCCACGCGATCTTGGGAAGGTTGCTCATGGTGAGAGCCTCTCTAAAAGCTTGTCTACTTCGACGAATCGGGTGCTGGGTGCCGGGTGGGCGGGTGGGAGACATCCGCCGCGAAGCGGCGGTCTAGCCCGCAGCTGGCAGCCAGCCGAAAGCCTCAGCACTAGGACGGTCGCCCGCCTTGTACTCCAGCCCGACAAACCCCTCGTACCCGGCCTTCCGGAGCTGATCAAGCAGCTCCTCCAGCGGAAGCGCCCCCGTGCCCGGGGCCCCACGGCCAGGATTGTCAGCGATCTGCACATGCCCGGTCTGGGCCACGTACCGCTCGATGACGGCAGGCAGGTCCTCACCGTTCATGGACAGGTGGTAGAGGTCCATGAGGAACTTCGCGTTACCGAGTCCGGTAGCGGCATTCACCTTGTCCACCACGGCGATCGCCGCATCCGCGCTGACGATCGGGCAGAGCGGCGACTCGGGCTTGTTGAGAGCCTCGATCAGCAGCACGGCACCGACGCGGTCCGCCTCGCGGGCGGCAAGCACCAGGTTCTCCAGGGCGAGTTCGTCCTGGACGGCGGGGTCGACCCCCTCCACCCGGTTGCCGTACAGCGCGTTGAGCGCCTCGCAGCCGAGGGACTTGGCGAAGTCCGCCGCGACCGCGAGGTTCGCGCGGAACTTCTCGCTCTCCTCGCCCGGTATCGACAGCGCGCCCCGGTCGGGACCCGGCAGCTGCCCGGCATAGAAGTTCAGGCCCACCAGCTGTACGCCGGCGTCCGTGATCGCGGCCCTGAGGGCGTCGAGCTCGGACTGCTCGGGGGTGGGGGCGTCGACCCAGGGCCACCACAGCTCGACCGCCGTGAAGCCCGCCGCGGCGGCAGCCGCGGGGCGCTCCAGGAGCGGGAGTTCCGTGAAGAGGATCGACAGGTTCACATTGAAGCGCTGGTCGGAGTATCCCATGGGGCTTCCGCGCTCCTTCCGTATAGCGGAAGTTAATTTCTGTCTGATGGAAGATTGCCGTCGAGGATCCGCCCTTGTCAAGAGGGGGCTGCCGGAAAATCACCACACGGCAGTAGGTTGTGCGCGTGCGATTGAGAGTGGAGTTCACGACCGAACCCTTCGACCTGGACGAGGCGCCGCCCCATGCGCTGGTGGCGCGTGACGTCATCCAGGGGGCCGATCTCGACGCCGTGGACGTCGGCCCCTTCGGCAATACCGCGGAGGGCGGCTCCGACGAGGTCCTGACCGCCGTCGACGCGCTGCTGCGCAAGGCCCTGGCGGCGGGCGCCACCCGCGTCTCGCTCCAGGTGAACGTGCTCGGAGAGTCGGGGGAGGCCATCGAATGACCGGTGCCAGAGACGACCACGGCCCCTTCGTGGCCGCCGTCAAGCCGCTGGTGGACGCCATGGGCGGCGAAATCATGCCCCCTGACCAGGCGGGCACCGACGACGTCGTGCTCGCCTGGCAGGGCGAGGACGTGGTCGCCGTACGCCTTCCACAGCTCGCCGACTCCCTCGACCACATCCTGGTCGCCCTGGAGCGCAAGCGGGGGATGCCCTTGTCGGACCTCGACCGCAAGGCCAAGCAGGAGGTCGTACGGATACTCGAGGCGCGCGGCGCCTTCTCCGTACGGCATGGCGTGGAGACGGTCGCGGGCGCGCTCGGCGTCTCACGCTTCACGGTTTACAACTACTTGAACCGCTCGACCTGACGCCCCAAGGCCTGTGCGGGCCAGGAGGTCACCGGGAGGCCGTCGTCCGTTAACCGGGCGGCGGCCTTTGTTACCCGAAGTTTTCAACAAAGTGTTGACGTGGTGTTTCGGCTGGCGTTAGCTATCCGCAGCCCGTCCAGCACAAGGCCGTATGGCCACGGAGGCACCCGTGACTTCGAGCTCGACGCCGGGCCTTGCCCGGTTCAACGCCTCACCGGAGAGCGCGGCCACCGCCGCCCTCCACGAGGCCTGCGCGTCATCGGCCTGGGGAAGCAGACTGCTTTCCCAGCGCCCCTTCTCCACCGTCGAAGCCCTCTTCGCCGCCAGTGACGCCGCCATGGCCGAGCTGACCGCGGAGGATCTCGCCGAGGCGATGGCGGGGCACCCGCCGATCGGCCGCCCGAAGCCCGGGGATCCCACATCGTCGCGCGAACAGCGCGGCATGGCGGGAGCCTCCGAGGAGCTCAAGGCCGAGATGCTCGAACTGAACCTGGCCTACCAGGACCGGTTCGGACATGTCTTTCTGATCTGCGCCACCGGGGCCACCGGTGAGCAGATGCGCGACGCGATGAAGGCACGGATCGGCAACTCGGCCGAGGCGGAGCGCGAGATCGTGCGCACCGAACTCGGGAAGATCAACCGCATCCGGCTGACCCGTCTCGTAGAAACAGAAGAGGACAACGACTGATGAGCACTGACACCACCGCCTCGGTGTCCACGCACATCCTGGACACCAGCGTCGGACGCCCCGCAGAGGGTGTCGCCATCTCGCTCACGGCCCGCAGCGGCCGTGACGCCGAGTGGGTGGCGCTCGGTGGCTCCGCGACCGACGCGGACGGGCGTTGCAAAGACCTCCCGGCCCTGCCGGAAGGCACCACTCACGTACGACTCGACTTTGAGGTCGAGGAGTACTTCGTAAAGAAGAAGCAAGCCGAGGCGCAGCAGGACGCCCCCCGCGTAAGGGACAGCGGTGCGTTCTTCCCGGAGGTGGCGATCACTTTCGCCGTCAACCCGGGCGAGCACTATCACGTACCGCTGCTGCTCAACCCGTTCGGCTACTCCGTTTACCGAGGGAGCTAGCAGACATGCCCACGATTCTCGGCCAGAACCAGTACGGCAAAGCAGAGAACCGCGTCGTCAAGATCACGCGGGACGGCGACACCCATCACATCAAGGACCTGAACGTCTCGGTCGCGCTCTCCGGCGACATGGACGACGTCCACTACTCCGGCTCGAACGCGAACGTCCTGCCGACGGACACCACCAAGAACACGGTGTACGCGTTCGCCAAGGAGTACGGCATCGAGTCCGCCGAGCAGTTCGGCATCCACCTGGCCCGGCACTTCGTGACGTCCCAGGAGCCGATCAAGGTCGCGCGCATCCGCATCGAGGAGTACTCCTGGGAGCGCATCGCGACCTCGGACAACAACTCCAAGTTCATCGGCTCGGACGAGGTCAACCACTCCTTCGCCCGCAAGGGCCAGGAGCTGCGCACCACGCAGATCACCTTCGACGGTGAGAACTGGGAGATCATCTCCGGGCTCAAGGACCTCACGGTCATGAACTCCACCAACTCGGAGTTCTGGGGCTACGTCAAGGACAAGTACACGACGCTGAAGGAGGCGTACGACCGTGTCCTGTGCACGGACGTCTCCGCCGCCTGGCGTTACAACTGGACCAGCGACGCCGACCGGATGCCCAACTGGGAGAAGTCGTACGAGCAGGCCAAGAAGCACATGCTGCAGGCCTTCGCCGAGACGTACTCCCTCTCGTTGCAGCAGACCCTCTACCAAATGGGTTCGCGCGTCATCAACAGCCGGAGCGAGATCGACGAGATCCGCTTCTCGCTGCCGAACAACCACCACTTCCTGGTGGACCTCGAGCCCTTCGGTCTCAAGAACGACAACGAGGTCTACTTCGCGGCGGACCGCCCCTACGGCCTGATCGAGGCCACGGTTCTCAGGGACGGCGTCCAGCCGAAGATCCCGGTCGACATGACCAACCTCTGACGCGGGTCGCGCGCCCCCGTCCGTCCGCAGCGGACGGGGGCGCGCCACACCGGAGGGAACAGCAGCAATGCCACAGCCTGCCAAAGGGCCGACGAGCGGCCCGTGTTCCACCCCATCGGACATAGCCGACGGCGAGTCGACTTCCGGCGAGTCAATACCCGGCGAGTCAACTCCCGCCTGTCATCCGGTGGATGAGAAGCTCCACCCCTCGCGGCTCGTCCCCGCCGCGCTCCAGCACATCGCCGCCATGTACGCGGGCGTCGTCACTCCGCCGCTGATCATCGGCCAGGCCGTCGGCCTGGACACGGTCGCGCAGACGCGCCTCATCGCCGCGAGCCTGCTGATCGCCGGACTCGCCACGATCCTGCAGACGCTCGGCGTCAAGGGGTTCGTCGGCAACCGGCTCCCCTTCGTGAACGCCGCCTCGTCCGCGGGCATCGCTCCCATTCTCGCCATCGCCGAGAACAGCGCCAAAGGTCATCAACTCCCGGCCATCTACGGCGCGGTGATGGTCGCCGGCGTCTTCTGCCTCGCGGTCGGCCCCTTCTTCGGCCGGCTCCTCCGCTTCTTCCCGCCGCTCGTCACCGGCGTCGTCATCACGCTCATCGGCGTGACGCTGATGCCCGTGCCCGTCACCTGGGCGCAGGGCGGCGACAAGACCGCCGCGGACTTCGGCGCCATGAAGTACCTGGCGCTCGCCGCCTTCACGCTCGTCGTGATCCTGATCTTCCAGCGCTTCGGGCGCGGCTTTCTCAGGCAAGTCGCCCTACTGCTCGGCCTGTTCATCGGAACGCTCGCCGCGATCCCGTTCGGCATGGCCGACTTCGGCGCCATCAAGTCCGCGCCGGTGGCAGCGCTTCCGACGCCCTTCGCCTTCGGCGCCCCGGAGTTCCAGCCCGCCGCGATCCTCTCGCTCTGCATCGTGATGCTGGTCCTGATGACCGAGTCGTCGGCCGGAATGCTCGCCCTCGGCGAGATCTGCGAGCGCAAGAGCGACGGGAAGACCATCACCCGCGGCCTGCGCACGGACGGCATCGCGACGCTCATCGGACCCGTCTTCGGCGGCTTCCCGACCTCGGCCTTCGCACAGAACGTCGGCGTCGTCTCCCTGACACGTGTACGCAGCCGCTATGTCGTGGCCGTCGCGGGCGGTGCCCTCATCGTGCTCGGTGCCTTCCCGATGCTCGGCGCGGTCGTCAGCCTCGTACCGATGCCGGTCCTCGGCGGCGCGGGCATCGTCCTCTTCGGCTCCATCGCGGTGAGCGGCATCCGTACGCTCTCCGAGGCGGGCCTCGACGACAGCTCCAACATCATCCTGGTGGCCGTCGCGCTCGGGGCGGGCATCATCCCGCTCGCCGCGCCCACCTTCTACGCCGAATTCCCGGCCTGGGCGCAGACCGTCCTCGGCTCCGGAATCAGTGCGGGAGCGCTGACCGCGGTCCTGCTCAACCTGTTCTTCAACCATCTCGGCACCCGCAGCCCCGCGGCCGCGGCACTCAAATCTTCCTAGGGTCATGCCGTGCCCACATCGCCACCTGTAAAAGAAGGAAGAAGCACCATGGCAGCACCGGCAGACCCGCAGCGCATCGTCATCGAGAACTGTGCCATCGCGACCGTCGACGCCGACGACACCGAGTACGCATCGGGATACGTCGTCGTCGCTGGGAACAAGATCGAGTCCATCGGCGCGGGAAAGGCCCCCGAGGGCCTGGCCAACGTCGTACGCCGCGTGGACGGCACCGGTCACCTGGTGACCCCCGGCCTGGTCAACACGCACCACCACTTCTACCAGTGGATCACCCGCGGCCTGGCCACCGACCACAACCTCTTCAACTGGCTCGTCGCGCTGTACCCGACGTGGGCGCGCATCGACGAGCAGATGGCCCGCGCGGCCGCTCAGGGTTCCCTCGGCATGATGGCCCGCGGCGGTGTCACCACCGCCATGGACCACCACTACGTGTACCCGCAGGGTTCCGGTGACCTGTCCGGCGCGATCATCGGTGCGGCGAGCGAGATGGGTGTCCGCTTCACCCTGGCCCGCGGTTCCATGGACCGCAGCGTCAAGGACGGCGGCCTGCCGCCGGACTTCGCCGTCGAGACCCTCGAAGGCGCGCTCTCCGCCACCGAGGAGACCGTCAAGAAGTTCCACGACGCGTCCTTCGACTCGATGACGCAGGTGGCCGTCGCCCCTTGCTCGCCGTTCTCCGTGTCGACCGAACTGATGCGGCAGGGCGCCGAGTTGGCCCGTCGCCTCGGCGTACGTCTGCACACCCACGGCAGCGAGACGGTCGAGGAGGAGCAGTTCTGCAAGGAGCTGTTCGGCATGGGTCCCACCGACTACTTCGAGTCGACGGGCTGGCTCGGTGACGACGTGTGGATGGCGCACTGCGTCCACATGAACGACTCCGACATCGCCGCGTTCGCCCGTACCGGTACGGGAGTCGCGCACTGCCCGTCCTCCAACGCGCGGCTGGCAGCGGGCATCGCCCGCGTACCCGACATGCTGAAGGCGGGCGTCCCGGTCGGCCTCGGTGTCGACGGCACCGCGTCCAACGAGTCCGGCGAGCTGCACACCGAGCTGCGCAACGCACTCCTCATCAACCGCCTCGGCGCGCACCGCGAGGCAGCCCTGAACGCGCGTCAGGCGCTGCGCCTCGGCACCTTCGGCGGCGCCCAGGTCCTGGGCCGTGCCACGCAGATCGGGTCGCTCGAAGCGGGCAAGCTCGCCGACCTGGTCCTCTGGAAGATCGACGGCATCGGGCACTCCTCGATCGCCGACCCGGTGACCGCCATCGTCTTCGGTGCGGCGGCCCCGGTCACGCTCTCCCTCGTCAACGGCCGCCCGATCGTCGAGGACGGCCGCCTGCTGCACGTCGACGAGGACGCCATCGCCCGGTCGGCGCGGGACGAGGCACAGCGCCTCGCGCGGATCACCGCCGAGAGCTGAACCCACGAACTCCGGTCAGGGGGGACGGCCCCTGACCGGACTTGAGCAGCCGAGCGGGTTGCTCAAGTGCCGCCCCGGAACGTGGCCCAAAGCTTCACGTTCCCGGGGCGGTCAGCACTACCTGGGCGCACCACTCACAACTTCACATCGAGCAAGCCCTTGCACCACGCACCACCTCCCTGAAGCGAAAAGTGCCGGCAGTCCTGCCCGCACTGGAAAACAACCGGAGGAGCCACAGTGGCCACTCAGCCCAGGTTCACCAAGCAAGGCACCACCCCAGAAACTTCCGAAACCGACGGTGAGAGCGACATAGCAAACGTTCACCCCGTCGACGAGAAGCTCCCGCCCCTGAAGATGGCGACCACCGGCCTCCAGCACGTGGCGGCCATGTACGCGGGTGTCGTCGCCCCGCCGCTCATCGTGGGCGCGGCGATCGGCCTCTCCCCGAAGGAACTCACCTTCCTCACCGGTGCGTGCCTCTTCACCGCGGGTCTCGCCACCTTCCTCCAGACGCTCGGCATCTGGAAGATCGGCGCCCGCCTGCCCTTCGTCAACGGCGTCACCTTCGCCGGTGTCGCGCCGATGCTCGCGGTCGTCGACTCGACCAAGGACAAGGACGACGCGCTCCCCATCATCTTCGGGGCGGTGATCGTCGCGGGCCTGCTCGGCTTTGTCGCGGCCCCGTTCTTCTCGAAGATGGTCCGCTTCTTCCCGCCCGTCGTGACCGGTACCGTCATCACCCTCATCGGTATCTCACTGATGCCGGTGGCCTTCGGCTGGGCCCAGGGTCCGGTGCCGGGCGCCGATGACTACGGCTCGATGAAGAACCTCGGCCTCGCGGGCATCACCCTCGTGATCGTCCTGCTCCTGCGCCGCTTCACGACCGGCTTCGTCAAGCAGATCGCCGTACTCCTCGGTCTCGTCGTCGGCACGCTCATCGCGATCCCGTTCGGCGTCACGGACTTCAGTCCGGTCGGCGACGCGGACGTCATCGGCTTCCCGACGCCGTTCCACTTCGGCGCCCCGCAGTTCGCGGCGGCGGCGATCGTCTCCCTGTGCGTCGTCATGGTCGTCTCGATGACGGAGTCGACGGCCGACATGCTCGCCCTCGGCGAGATCGTCGACCGCCCCGCCGACGAGAAGACCATCGCGGCAGGACTGCGCGCCGACACCCTCGGCTCGGCGATCAGCCCGCTCTTCAACGGCTTCATGTGCAGCGCCTTCGCGCAGAACATCGGCCTGGTCGCGATGACGAAGATCCGCAGCCGGTACGTGGTCGCCACGGGCGGCGGCTTCCTGGTCCTGATGGGCCTGTGTCCGATGGCCGCCTCGCTCATCGCCGTCGTACCGCGTCCGGTGCTCGGCGGCGCGGGCGTCGTGCTCTTCGGCTCGGTCGCGGCGAGCGGCATCCAGACGCTGGTCAAGGCGAACCTGGAGAAGGACAACAACGTCCTGATCGTGGCGGTCTCGCTGGCCGTGGGCCTGATCCCGATCGCGGCGCCGGAGTTCTACCACGCGTTCCCGGAGACCGCGAAGATCATCCTCGACTCGGGCATCTCGACGGGCTGTGTGGCGGCCGTCCTCCTGAACCTGGTCTTCAACCACATCGGCGGACGCAAGGACGACGACGATGTGACGGCTCCGATGGAGGCGGGGGGAGAAATAGCTGAACAGCGGGTGCACGAAGGGTCTTCCGCAGCGGGGGCCCACTGACGTGACGTGCGTGACGCCGGGCCGACCTCCTGCGTCACGCACTAGCTCTGCGCGGTGGGCCGGACGACGATGTCGCCCACGTCGACGCCGTCCGGCTGCTCGACGGCGAAGGCGATGGCGCGGGCCACCGCGTCCGGCGGGATCGCGACCTTTTCCATCTGGCCGGAGATCCGGGCCCGGATCTCCGGTTCCATGCGCTGTCCGAAGTCCGTACGGACATAGCCAGGTGAGACGACGGTGACGCGCAGCCGCTCACCCGCCTCCTGGCGCAGCCCCTCGGAGACGGTGCGGACGGCGTTCTTGGTGGCGGCGTACACCGACTGGAGCGGCACGATGCGCAGCCCGGCGGTGGACACGGTGTTGACGAAGTGTCCGAAGCCCTGCTCCCGGAAGACGGGCAGGGCGGCGGCGATCCCGTACAGCACGCCCTTGAGGTTGACGTCGATCATCTCTTCCCAGTCATCGACGCGCAGGTCGTCCAGGGGGGAGATCAGGCCGACCCCGGCATTGCTGACGAGGACGTCGAGCTTGCCGAACCGGTGGCGGGCGAGCTCGACAAGGGCGGGCAGGTCCGCGCGTCGCGTCACGTCCGTGCGGACCCAGGCGGCTTCGCCGCCGGCCGCTTCGATGCGGGCGGCCAGGTCCTCGAGGCGGTCCGGGCGACGTGCCCCGAGGACCACCTTCGCGCCACGCTCCGCGAGCAGGAGCGCGGTGGCCTCGCCGATGCCGCTGCTCGCGCCCGTGATCGCCACGACTTTGCCTTCGATTCCCGACATGGGGCAGTCCTTTCGTAGGGAGGGGTCGGGGCTTGCGGGCGTGAGATGCTCGAGCCCATGAGTGAAGTGGAGGCGCCGCCACTTCACTCAGCCTAAGTGGAGGCGCCTCCACTTAGCAACCGTGGAGTGAGGAGAGCCGCCCATGGCCCGAGAAGCAGGACGCCCGCTGCGGGCCGACGCCCAGCGCAACCGGGACAAGATCCTGGCCGCTGCGGTGAGCGTCTTTACCGAGGACGGGCTCGACGCGCATTTCGAGCGCATCGCCAAGGAGGCGGGCGTGGGAACCGGCACCCTCTACCGCAACTTCCCGACCCGCGAGGCCCTGATCGAGGCGGCGTACCGCAACGAGGTGGCCCGGCTGTGCGACGCCGTCCCCGGCCTCCTGGATACGCTGCCGCCGCGCGAGGCCCTCCGCGCATGGTTGCGCCGCTTCATCGACTACGCCACCGCCAAGCTGGGCATGGCCGAGGCGTTGCGCGCCGTCGTCGCCTCGGGGACCAACCCCTACGGCGACAGCCGCGAGCTGATCCAGTCCGCCCTCTCCGAGCTCATGGAGGCCGGTTCCGAAGCCGGGGCGATCCGGTCCGACATCCGGCCGACCGACATGTTCGCCGCCCTCGCCGGTATCGCCCTCACCTCGGCACGGCCCGAACAGCGGGAGCAGGCCGAACGCCTCCTCGACCTCGTCCTGGACGGACTGAGCACTACGCCGGGCGAACGTTGACGTCGAATTCACGCCAGACGGGGAAGGGGCTGTGCTGCTGAAGTCGGCAGTATGCCCGCACCCACCACATCGGCCTCGCCCGGCAACCCCGCCGCTCTCCCCACCCGTTCGCCCCTGGTCGGCTGGCTGGCCGTCCTCTCCCTGACCATGGGGATCTTCTCCATCGTCACCACCGAGATCCTGCCGATCGGCCTGTTGACCCCCATCGGCGACACCTTCGGCATCTCGGACGGCACGGCAGGCCTGATGATGACCCTGCCCGGCATCCTCGCCGCAGTCGCCGCACCGACTGTGACGGTCACGACCGGACGAATCGACCGGCGCCACATGCTCTGCGCCCTGATTCTGGTGCTCGCCCTCGCGAACTTCCTCGCAGCGGTCGCGCACGCCTACTGGCTGTTACTCGCCTCCCGGGTTCTGGTGGGCCTCGTCATCGGGGCCTTCTGGTCCATCGGGTCGGGCCTTGCGGCGCGCCTGGTCCCCGAGGCGCAGGCCGGCCGGGCAACTGCCGTGATCTTCTCCGCCGTCCCGCTGGGCTCGGTGCTCGGCGTACCGGCGGGGACGCTGCTGGGTCAACTGGCGGACTGGCGCGTGGTGTTCATCGCGATGGGTGTCCTGACGCTGGCCGTACTCGCCGCGCTCGTGCTGACCGTGCCACCTCTGCCGCCGGAGCAGGTCACCCGGCTGACGGTCCTCCGGGACCTGCTCGGCAGGCCCCGCGTCAGGGTCGGTCTGGTCGCGACCTTCCTCATCGTGACGGCCCACTTCGGCACGTACACCTACGTCACGCCGTTCCTGGCGGACGTCACCCACGCGGGCCCCCGGCTCATCACCGTATTCCTCCTGGCGTACGGCGTTGCGGGCATCGCCGGCAACTTCCTCGCGGGTGCGTGGGTGAGACGCAAGCCGCGCCTCACGTTCACGGTGGCCGCGTGCCTGCTGGCCACCGCGACGCTGCTACTGCCCGTTCTCGGCACGGGGAAGGCGGGCGCGCTCGCGCTGCTCCTGGTCTGGGGCGTCGCGTACGGAGCGGTGCCGGTCTGCTCGCAGACGTGGTTCGTGACGGCGGCACCGGGTGCGCCCGAGGCCGCGTCCGTGGTGTTCACATCATCGTTCCAGGCGACGTTCTCGTTCGGCGCGCTGGCAGGCGGAACGCTGGTGGACGCGACGTCCACCAGCGTGGTGATGGTCCTCGGGGGGATCGCCGCGGTGTTGGCGGCGACGGTTGTTGTGACGGGGTGACGTGCGGTCCTCAGCTCGCCGCCGCCGACGGAGCGCGATCCGTTGCCAGGTGGAGGGCCAGCGCCCCGAGCACCGTGCCCATCACGTACCGCTGGATCCGCAGCCAGGTCGGGCGGCGGGCCAGGAAGAGGGCGATGGTGCCGGCCGCCATGACGATGGCGAGGTTCACGCCCAGGCTGATGGAGATCTGGATGCCGCCGAGCACGAAGCCCTGCATGAGGGTGTGGCCGGAGGCCGGGTCGATGAACTGCGGTATGAGCGAGACGTACATGATGGCGACCTTCGGGTTCAGGAGGTTCGTCAGCATTCCCATGGAGAACAGCCGCCGGGGCGAGTCCGGGGTCAACTCCTGCTGGGTGAAGGCCGATACGCCGCCCGGCTTCAGCGCCTTCCAGGCCAGCCACGCCAAGTAGGCCGCCCCCGCCAGCTTCACGGCCACGTACAGCTGGGGGACGGCGAGGAAGACCAGGGAAAGGCCGAGGTTGGCGGCGCTGAGGTAGACGAGGAACCCGACGGCGACCCCCGCTAGGGAGATCGTTCCGGCCCGCCTGCCCTGGGTGATGCTCCGCGAGACGAGGTACATCATGTTGGGGCCCGGCGTGAGCACCATGCCCAGGGAGACCACTACGACGCCGAGGAACGCGTTCATTCCGATCATTGGGCAAGGATCGGTCGGCGGCGCCGTCGAGCACCAGCGAAGAGTTCTTCACGTATCGCGTTAGCGCTGCTACATCGGCGCGAGGGCGCGGGGTCGTGGCACCCCCGCGCCGATGAGGAGCACTCAGAGCCTGTGTCATATCCCCGGTCGGGCGCGCGGGGATATGACACAGGCTCTCAGCCGATCCGGTACGGATCCCCGTACACCTTCCACTCCAGCGGAGTGTCCAGGTTCAGGTTGCCCTTCTTCAGGAACACCCGCTGTGCCGTGTCGACGCGGCTGGTGTCCTCGTGGGCCTCCTCCTGCTTCATCGCCCAGACCCGCGCGTCCAGGAAGGCGTTCAGATAGTCCGTCTCGTCGCCGCCGTCGGCCGGCGTCTTGGCCGAATCGAGCGCGCGCTTGCGGATGTTGCTGAAGCCGGTGCTGTCGCCGCCGTCGCCGTGCATGACGATCGCGTCGTAGTACGCGAACTGGCCGAGTACGCCGATGCCGTCCGCCTTGCCCTGCTTGACCGCCGGGGTGAAGTAGACGCGGTCACGCTCGTCGTTCTGCGCCTTCTGGAATTCGGGGTCCTCGGCGGCCTTCTCCCAGTCGGGCTTGTAGTTGGGGTCCAGGCCCTCGTGGGAGTCCGTGCCGTCGACCTCGCGCAGTGCGGGCAGGTACTTGGCGAGGATGTTGTCCGGCTTGCGCTTGGTGTACAGCTCGACGAGGTCGAGCATGTCGCCGGTGCCGGAGCAGAAGCCGATGATCCCGGCGGTGTAGCCACGGCCGTCGCCGATGTCCTCGCAGTAGCGGTAGTAGTCCTTCCAGTTGAGGTCGGAGTTCTCCGCGCTGCACACGATCTTCATGGCGATGTCCTTCTTCGCCGGATCGTCGAGTCCGCCCGCCTTGGCGGTGGGGGAGGCGCCCGCCGTCTGGGAGGCGATCACCGGGCCCGCCACGAGGGCGGCGCCGACGAAGGCGAGCAGGGTGCGGCGCGAGGTGTGTATGCGGGGTGCGGGGCTGTGCTGGGGGGTGGGCACGGGACCTCCAGGGTGGGGGGAGTTCGTCGTTCCGATTTCTCTTCCGCGGGCTGCGCGTCGGAGTGCACGTACTGTTAGGAAAGTTTCCTACCAGAGTTTCGGAGTGACGTATACCCGTCAATGGAGGGCGAGTTGATGATCTTGGAGGCCGTGCCCCCTCCGGCTATCGCGTTCCGGTCAGCCGTTCGTGCACCTGAACAGCGATTTTGTACGTGTCTCCGGTCGGCCGGGTGGCCAGATCGCCCGGGTCACGAATCCAACCGTCTTCGAGCTCGAACCAGTCGATGGCCTTCGGCGCCCGGCCCTCGCCGAGCGCCGACCGCAGCTCCTTGAAGTACGTTTCCCAGCGCAGCCGGTAGAGCCCGCCGACAAGCCCGGCCCACTCCCGGTTGGCGTAGTCGCGCAGCCCCGCGTCCGCCCCGGAGCGCGTGCCCCAGACGGTGAGCAGCGACAGCTGGTCGTACGCGAGCCGGTCCCGCTCGGTCGCGTCGGCGCCCCAGGAGCGGGCATCGGCGACCCAACGGCCGAGGAGGTGGCGGGAGTCGGTGGCCACCAGCTTGTCGAGCAGGTCCATGTGCCCGAGCCAGCTGCGGGTCAGCTCGTCGAAGCGGGTGCTGTCCTCGGCGTCGTACGCCTGCTTGAGCTGGGGGAGGAGTACCCGGCTGCGGTTGGAGAGGGACTGCCGTGCCACGTCCAGTACGTCCTGGCGGTAGGCGCGCGAGTTGCGCAACTGGCTGCGCACCGCGAGGAGTTCGGCCAGCGCGGGCTCGAAGTCGGCGGGCTCGTACCGCATCGCCTTCGGCGACCAGGACGCCGCCGACTTCGCCGCCAGGTCGGGGCGCGCGCCGAAGAGGCCGTCCGCGCCCTCGGCCCACTCGTCGGCGCGGGTCGTGCCGTACGCGGTGCGGCGCAGGACGTCCCAGGCGGCGGCCGCGTGCGGGTCGGCCGCGCCGTAGCGGGACTCGGACCACTCGGTGAACCAGGCGTCGAGGTCCAGGTCGCCTGTGCGCCAGGCAAGTTCGGAGAACAACTCGAAGGCGGCAGGGTTGTTGTCGGCCGCCTCCGGCATCAGGGAGATGCCGCACTGCGTGCTGCCGTCCTTAGTGCGCCACTTCTCGTAGAGATCCGCCCAGTCGGGGGTGTTGGCGCCGAGGGTGGTGTGGCCGCCGAAGTTCCAGATCGAGCCGAAGGTGTACGGGGTCGAGTTCCAGTCGGACTCGCGGTCGGTGATCTTCGGGAAGCGGTCGGAGAGCCCGTCGACCACGAGCATCCTCGACTTGTCGATGGCGTCCACGATGGCCTTGGGTGGATTGCTCTGCCAGCCGAGGATCACCCAGGTGGCACCGGGATGCGCGGTCTGGAGGGCCTTCTCGACGGCCTTCGCCGCGTCCGGGACCGGCACGTCGCCCGGCTTCCCGCCCTCGTGGAGCAGGTCCATTTTGTACATGGTGGACGTGCCGAAGAGCTCGTCCTGGGCGCGGTAGAACGCTGCGGCCACGCGGGTGAAGTGCTCCGTGCGCGGGTCGAGCCAGTCGGGCCGGGTGAAGCCCACCCAGTCGCCCTGAGGCACGGTCTTCGCTCCGGGGTTCTTCGCGGCGAAGCCGGGCGGGACCGTCCCGAAGTAACCGGGGAGGACCGGTGTCATGCCGAGCTCGCGCACCCGGTCCGCGATACGGCGGCCCAACGCGGCTCTCTGGTCAAGGAGTTGGCGCGAGACGGGGTACGGGAACGCGGACATGTTCTGGAGCAGCCACCACGGCTGGTGCGCCGGGGCCGGTATCCATGCGCGCAGCTCCTGGTCGGAGTAGCCGAACTCCTTGAACAATCGGTGGTAGAGCGCGTCCGCGCCGACGTACACGAGGACTTCGTTGTAGCCGTGCAGCGCCAGCACGTCGAGCTCGCGCTCCCAGTACGACCAGTCGTGGTACGCCCCCGTGTAGCCGTCGTTCGTGTCGTTGAGCACGAAGCGGTGCGGGGCGTTCGCGCGTCCGCTCACCGGCTTGTCCAGGCCCGGCAGCCGGTCGGGAAGGTCCAGCTGGTCGCCGGCCCAGGTGATGTTCGCGTGCGCGGTGTGCTTCAAGTAGTGGCGGAGTCCGGTCAGTTGGGCGGCGGGGCCCGCACCGGTGACGGTGATGTGCCCGCGCCGCCCGGATATCCGGAAGGCGTCGGCCGGTCCCGCGGTCTCGAAGGTGAGCTGTTCCCAGTGCTTGGGGAGCAGCCGCCGGGCGGCTTCGAGCGCGGCCGGCTCCTTGGCGTGGGCGCCGTCCGCGGCGGCTCCGGAACAGGCCACGGCGGCGCCGGTCGTACCGGCGATGGCGGTGAGGAAAGTGCGGCGGGCCAAAGGCATGGTTGGGGGATACCCTCCCGGTTCGGCGGTGCACGACCAGTGCTGGACGGCGCCCCACGATGAACCGCGCGGGAATCATGGTCAAGATGGCCCGAGCGTCAGCGCCGACTCGGCAGTGGGTCGGCGATGAGCGCGTCGCGCATCTGGTGAACGGCGGTCGTCAGTGTGCCGAGTGGCCGGATCAGCAGGGTCGCTTCCACCAACTGCCCCTGCTCATCGACCTGTTGCACGAACGTGCCGTAGACGGACTCCTCCCCGACGCGGGCGGTGAAGGCGGTCACGCTGTGCGGCCCTTTCGGCTGCTCCTGCGCCGAGTCGGTGAACTCCCGCAGCGGTTCGATCCCGGTCAGGCACTGCCCGATCTTCGAGAACAGGTGCCCCACGTCGTCCCGCCCGGAGTAGTCGGCGACGGGACTGTGGAAGGCGACGTCCCGCGCGAGCAGGAGCCGGGTCTTGTCGGGGGCGCCGGGCGCCAGTACGTCACGTACGTCGAGGCTCATCGGTATCGCTCCTCCTGAGTACTGCCCTTGCTTCGGGTGATTCGATTTTCGAAGCGTACCGGCCTTCGGGACTTTGTCCCACCCCCGTGGGCCGATATCCCCGACCGGTCCGGCCCCATGTCCCGACGTCAGCGGCGGTCCATGCCCATAGATGGGCCCGGCACAGCTGACTTACGTTCGATTGCGGCGCCGGTGAAAGCAGTGGAGAGCACTGGATGCACTTGAACGCACGGTGCAGGCGCCCAGCGAACGGCGCCCGCTCGATGGCGCCCACCCCATCCGGAGGAATGCAGCACATGAAGCGTGTGCACAGGACCACGGTCAAGGCCGAAATAGTCCGTGAACCGGGAGCGAAGGAGACCACCCACCGGAAACTCATCGACACGCCGGACGGCGCCGACCGCTTCGTCCTCACCGAATTCGAGGTGTCACCGAACGGCTCCACACCGCCCCACTACCACGAGTGGGAGCACGAGATCTATGTGCTCGAAGGCTCGATGGGGCTCGTCATGCCCGAGCTCGGCAAGACAGAGGAAGTCGGCCCCGGCGACGCCATCTTCATCCCCCGCAACGAACCCCACGGCTTCGTCACGGGACCTGACCAGACCTGCCGGTTCCTGGTCGTCGCGCCGTGCGAGCGGCCCCCGGTACGGAACGTGTTCCTCTCCGAGGACCCGTACGAGTACACACAGAATCCCGAGTACGTGAGCCTTCTGGAGGGCGGCAAGTGAGTGCGCCGACGGAACAGCCGATGGCACAGCCGACGGAGGAGTCCTCCCGAGTCCACTCCATCCTGACCGCCTACCTCCAGTCCAAGGCCGTGTTCACGGCACTCGAGCTCGGCGTCTTCGAAACCCTTGAGGAAAGCCCGCGCACGGTGCCGGAACTGGCCGCGCGCCTTGGGCTCGAACAGCGCCCCACCCGTGCTCTCCTGACCGCGCTCCGCGGCCTCGAACTGGTACGGACCGAGGGCGTGGAGTACGGCAACACCCCGGAGGCCGCCCGCTTCCTGATCGCCGGGCGGCCCGAGTACATGGGTGGTTTCGCCGAGCACCAGAACGCGCACTTCGGCCACTTCGCCCGCCTGGGAGATGCCGTACGTACGAACGCGTCCCTCAATCAGCGGGTCCTGAAGAAGGGATACCGCGACCAGGGCGCGGCGGCCGGCGAGGGCCGGGAGGGCACCGGACGGCTGATCCAGGCCATGCGGGTCAGCTCCCGGCTCCAGGCGGACAAGCTGGCCGCCACGGTTCCGCTGGACGACGTGCGCAGCGTCATCGACCTGGGCTGCGGCTCGGGCGACTACTCCATCGCCCTGGCGAAGCACCACCCCGAGCTGCGGATCACCTCCCTCGACTATCCGGCCGTATGCGACCTGACCCGCGCCAATGTGCGGGAGGCCGGGGCCGGGAACCAGGTCGAGGTCCGGCCGACGGACATCATGGAAGACCCCTGGCCGGAGAGTGACGCCGTCCTGCTCTCGCACGTGCTCGACGGATACGGCCCGGAGCGCGCCACCCATCTGATCCGGCGTATCCACGCCCATCTGCCCGACGGCGGGCGGCTGTTCGTGCACGCCCATATGCCGTCCCTGGCGACCGGCGTCTTCCCGTACCTGTTCGGCCTGATCCTGCTCGTCAACACCGAGGAGGGCGAGGTCCGCGACGAGGACGACATTCGCGGCTGGGTGAACGAGGCGGGCTTCCGGAAGGTCGAGACCCGCAATGTGTCGCTGCTCTCGGGACTTCTCGTGGCGACCAAGTAGGCGACCAAGTAAGCGGCCCGGACTGCTAAGTGACCAAGTATCAGGTAAAGGCTCCAATGACGAAGACGAACGTGAACGTGAACGTGCCCGACAAACACGCACTCGCGCGCTACGAAGACGCCCCCGACCCCGGCCCGTTGCTCGCGCTCAACTTCGGGTTCGCCCGCGCCAGAGTCCTTGGCACGGCCCTGGAACTTGGCGTGTTCACCGGGCTCAGCCGGGGCCCGCGCGACGTGTCGGGCCTCGCCGCCGAGCTGGGCTGCGAAACAGCGGCCCTGCACGGACTGCTCGCCGCGTTACAGGAGTTGGGCCTGGTGGCGGGCGGCGACGAGGAGAGCTGGACGCTCACCGAGCTGTCCCGCGCCTATCTGGTCGAGGGCGGCCGGGGGTATCTCGGCGACCACTTCGCCGAGGTGCTCGACGAGTGGGACCAATGGGCGGGCCTGACGCCGCTCATGCGCTCGGGCGGGCACGGTGACGGTCAGCTGGGGGCGCTCGGGGACCGGGGGCGGTATCCCGGCATGTTCTGCGGGATCTTCCCGGTCGCCGTGCGGACCGCCTTCCGTGTGGTGGACGAACTGTCACTGCCGGAGGCCGGCCGCGTCCTCGACTTCGCGGCCGGCGCGGGGGAGTGGGGGATCGCGCTCGCCGCCGCCGATCCCGAGGCGAGGGTGGTGGCCCACGACCATCCGGCGCTGCTCGACGCGGCTCGCGAGCGGGCGGCGGAGTTCGGCGTGGCGGAGCGCTTCCGCTTCGTTCCCGCCGACTTCGCCCCAGCCGACCTGGTCCCCGCCGACTTCGCGAGGGCCCCCTTCCCGGACGGCTGTTTCGACACCGTCGTCCTGGCGCACGCGAGCCGCTTCGCGGGACCGGCGACCGCAGAGCGGCTCGTCCCGGAGTGCGCCCGGCTGCTGCGCCCCGGCGGCACTCTGCTGCTCGTGGACGTCATGGGCCAGGAGCCGGGGAAGCCCGCCCTGCACCGCCCGATGATCGGGCTCAGCCTGCTCGTGAACACCGAGGCGGGCGGGGTCGAGCCGGAGGCCGCGTACCGCGCGCTCATGGAGAAAGCCGGTGTGACCGTCAAGGAGTCGGTGACGCCGGGCCTCATCACAGTCCTGACAGGAGAAAGGCGATAGTCGTGCGAGAAGTGGTGGTGACCGGGCTCGGCGTTGTGAGCCCCGGTGGAATAGGAACAGCGGCGTTATGGGAGACGATCTCCGCCGGTAAGAGCGTGACGAAGTCCCTCTCCGACATCACGAGTTCGGCGCTCTTCGGTGACTTCGACTTCGTGTCGGACTCGATCGCCGAGGTCTCCGGATTCGAGGACCAGATACCGGGTCTGCCGCCCGAGGTCCAACGGCTCGACCGATACACGCAGTTCGCCGTCGCGGCAGCCTTCCAGGCCGTCCGTGACGCGGGACTCGAGCAGGGCGGATACGACGCCGAGCGCGCCGGGATCTCGCTCTCCACGGCGATCTGCGGCACCCCGAAGATGGAGGAGGAGTTCCTCCGGGTCACGGACGGGGGCCGCAAGCCCATCGACCCGGCCAAGGCGGGCCGCGACCTGTACCTCGCCTCGATGTCGAACACCCCGGGGACGATCCTCTCCGCGCTGTTCGGTATGCAGGGGCCGTGCGTGACCTTGTCCACGGGCTGCATCGGCGGTGTCGACGCGGTCGGCCACGCCTATGACGCGATCCGCCACGGCGACGCCGACGTGATGATCGCCGGGGCCACCGAGGCACCGATCACGCCGGTGACCGTGGCGTCCTTCGAGATCATCAACTGCCTCTCGCGCGCCCATATGGACCGCCCGGAGGCGGCCTCACGCCCGTATGACGCGGGCCGCGACGGCTTCGTACTCGGCGAGGGCTGTGGAGTCCTCGTCATGGAGTCGCGCGAACACGCCGAGCGTCGCGGCGCGACCCCGTACATGACGATCAACGGCTTCTCGCACACCTCCAACGCCGCCCACATGACCGACCTGCTCTCGGACGGCGCCGATCTGACCCGCTCCATGACCCAGGCCATCGAGGAGGCGGGCCTGCGCCCCGACGAGATCGACCACGTCAGCTCGCACGGCAGCTCTACGCCGCAGAACGACACGTGCGAGACCAGCGCACTCAAGCTCGCCCTCGGCGAGCGCGCCCACGCCATCCCGGTGAACTCCGCGAAGTCCATGCTCGGCCACGCGCTCGCCGCGGCGAGCGCCATGGAGATCGTGCTCTGCGCACTGGCCTGCAAGCACTCCTTCGTGCACCCCACGGCCAACTACGAGAACCCCGACCCGACCTGCGATCTCGACTACGTACCCGGCGTCGGCCGCCCCTGGGACGGCGAGACGATCCTCAAGGGCGCCAGCGGATTCGCGGGACTGCACGCGGCCATGGTCGCCCGTGCCGTACGGGAAGTCGTACAGGAAGTCGTACCGGAAGGGGCGTCCTCATGAGCGCCCCCATGAGTGTCGTCATCACCGGCATCGGCGCGCGCACCCCGGCGGGCGAGGGCATCGAATCCCTCTGGGACAGCGCGCGCGAAGGCACCCCGCAGATCACCGCCATCGACCGCTTCGACGCCTCCGAGTACGCCACCGACGCGGCGGGCCAGGCAGACTTCGACGCGAACGTCGAACTGCCGTCCCGCTTCGTCAAGCGCACCGACCGCTTCACTCATCTGTCCGTGCACGCCGTGCGCCAGGCTCTGAAGGACGCCGGGGTCACGGTGGGCAGTGAGGTCGCCCCCGAACGGACCGGCGTCATGGTCGGCAACGTCCTGGGCGGCTGGGAGTTCGCCGAGCGCGAGCTGCGCCGCCTGTGGACGGACGGGCCGCGCGCGGTCAGCCCCTACCAGGCGACCGCCTGGTTCCCGGCCGCCCCGCAGGGCAACATCTGCATCGACCAGGGCATCAAGGGCCCGGCGCGTACGTTCGTCGCCGACCGGGCAAGCGGCGCGTACGCGCTGATCGGCGGCGCCGAGTCGCTCCTTCGCGGCCGGGCCGACGTGATCGTCGCCGGAGGGGTGGAGGCACCCCTCTCGCCGTACGGCTGGCTCTGCGTGGAGACCAGCGGTCTCGGCGCCAAGTCCCGTGCCTCCCTCGCCCCGCACGAGCTGTACCGGCCCTTCGACGCGGGCCACGGCGGCAGCGTCTTCGGTGAGGGCGCGGTCTTCCTGGTGATGGAGCTCCGCGAGCACGCCGAACGGCGCGGCGCCACCATCCTCGGCGAACTGGCCGGCTGGGGCGTCAGCACCGACGGCTACATGCCGTACTACACCGTCGAACCGACCGGGCAGGTACTCGGCCGCGCCATGCGGACCGCCACCGAACGCGCCGGGATCACCGGCGGCGACCTCGGCGCGGTCTTCGCGCACGGCTCGGGCATCCCCTTCGAGGATGTCACCGAGGGCTACGCACTGCACGAGGCTTTCGGCCACGCGGCGACCCAACTCCCCGTCACCGCACCCAAGTCGGGGTTCGGGCACCTCCTGGGAGCGGCGGCGCCCGCCGACGCGGCGCTCGCTCTGCGGGCGATGCGCGCGGGACTCGTACCGCCGACTGTGAACCTGGAAAGGACCGCACCCGGGATCGACCTGGACCTGGTGCGCCAGGAAGCGCGGCCCGCACCCGGATGGGAGCACACGCTGGTGGTCTCCCGCGGTCTGGGAGGTGTCAACGCATGTCTGCTCCTGAAGCGTTGACCGCTGCTGAAGTGCTGACCGCCGGGGCGGCCCTGCCCGCGTCGCTCGGGGTGCGCGCCGTAGGCATCGACGTCGTCGACGTCGAGCGGCTGCGCGCCATGGTGGAGCGGCGCGGACAGCGCCTGCTCGACCGCCTCTTCACCGTCCACGAACAGGCCCTGTGCGAAGGCAGGTCGGCGCGCTACCGGGCGTCCTGCATGGCAGGCCGGATCGCGGCCAAGGAGGCCGTGCGCAAGGCACTCGGCGGATACGGCGAAGGCTGCGGCTGGCTGGACGTGGAGATCTGCCGCGAGGCGTCGGGCGCACCGCTGCCGCGCTTCAGGGGCCGGGCCGAAGAGGCCTTCAGGCTCGCTTCGTACAGCGGTCTGCACCTGAGCATCACGCACGAGGCGGGCGTGGCCATCGCGATCGCCGTCGCCGACTGAGACAGCACAACCCCGGTGAGACAGCACGACTCCAGCAACTATCCGAAGGATTACGTGAGTTACATGGACGTACGAGAGAACGTGGTCACCGTCATGCGCGGTGCGGGCTTCGAGAGCGAGGAGCTTTCCGACGGCCAGCGCCTCGCCGCGGACCTCGACATCGACTCGACCGAGCTCGTGGAAGTGATCGTCGCACTGGAGCAGCACTTCGGCATCAGCGTCGACGCCGACGCCGAAGGCGGCTTCGCGACCTTCCGCGACCTCGTCGACTGCGTGGAGCGCCTGCTGTCCGCGGGCGCCGTCGCGGCGAGGGGCTGAGATCATGCCGAGGATCGAGAACAGCATCGTCATCGCCGCCGGCACCCAGCATGTCTTCGACATCACCAACGACATCGGCCGCTGGCCCGACATCTTCGACGAGTACAGCAAGGCGAAAGTGGTGTCGGAGGAGCGGGAAGGGCGCTGGACCGAGATCGTCTTCGAGCTGACCAACCCCGAGGGTTCCAGCTGGACTTCCTGGCGGCTCCTGGACCACCGTGAACTCACGGCGGTCGCCGAGCGGCGCGACCCGCTCTTCCCGTTCCGCTACATGCACCTCAAGTGGAGCTACCAGGAAGTGCCCGAGGGGACCCTGATGACCTGGGTCCAGGACTTCGAGGTCGACGACGGGTTCGATGTCCCGCTGCCCACGGTCGTGGAGCGTATGCAGCTGCACACCCGGCAGAACCAGGCGGGCATCAAGCGGAAGATCGAGTCCGGGATCTGAGTGTCCCGTGCCCATCGCCGTCACGGGGGTCATCGCGATGGACCACCTCATGGCCTTTCCCGGCCGCTTTCCCGAGCGGCCCGTGGCGGGCAGGCCGCACGTCGCTTCGCTGGCCTTCCTCGCCGAACGGATCACGACACGCCGGGGCGGTGCTGCCGCCGACATCGCCTTCGGCCTCGGCAGGATCGGCCTCGCCCCGGTCCTGGTGGGCGCGGTCGGCGGGGACTTCGCCGACTACCAGGTGTGGCTCAAGCAGCATGGCGTCGACATCGAATCCGTCCTCGTCGTACCGGGCGAGCGCACCGCGCAGTACGTGTGCACGACCGACGCGGAGCTGAACCGGATCACCTCGTACCACCCGGGCGCGTCGCGGGCCGCGTACACCATCTCGCTGCGGTCGGTGGCGGCCCGCACGGGCGGGCTCGACCTGGTGATGATCTCGGCGAACGACCCCGCCGCGATGCACCGGCACACCGAGGAGTGCCGCGCGCTGGGGGTGCCGTTCGCCGCCGACCCTGCCCGGCAGCTCGCCGGGATGGCCAGGAAGGACGTCAAGTGTCTGATCGGAGGGGCCAGTTGGCTCTTCACCGACGAATACGAGTCCACGATGATCAAAGAGTCGACCGGCTGGACCACCGCCCACGTCCTCGACCAGGTCAGGACGTGGGTGACCACGCTGGGAGCGGCCGGGGTCCGGATCGAGCGGGCCGGGCACGAGCCGTGCCTCGTGCCCGCGGTCGAATCAGTGACCGAATCGGTGGCCCAATCAGTGACCGGATCAGTTGGGGCCAGGCATGCGCTGCGGGCCGGGCTGCTCGCGGGCATCGCACGTGGTGCGCCTCCGGAGGGGGCAGCCCAACTGGGCTGCGCCCTGGCCTCGTTCGCCCTGGAGTCGGCTGGCCCGCAGGAGTATCCGATGGACGTACGCGCGCTGCTCACCCGGATCCGCGTCGCGTACGGCCACCGGGCGGCGGCCGCGGTCCGCCCCGTACTCGCGGACGCCTCATGACGCGCCGCGGGCTTGCGGGCGGCGGGCGTCTGCTGCGGCCGGGCCCGCTGCTCATCCCGCTGGTGACGGCGGGACTCGCACCGACGGCTCTCGGCCTGTGGCTGCCGGGCCCCGACGTGCCGGGTCCGGCCTGGTCACGGATGGTGCCCGGTGTCGTACTCGCCCTGCTCGGCGTCTGGATGACCGCGGATGCCGTGGACCGGGTCTATCTGCGCCAGCGCACCCCACTGGGGGACCGGCCGCCGGACCACCTGGTGCGCGCGGGCTGGTACCGGGTGATCAGGAACCCGATGGCGGCCGGGATGGCGCTCCTCCTCGCGGGCGAGTCGCTGCTGTGGTCCGCCCCCTCCGTGCTCGCGTTCGCGGCGATCGTCCTGGCCGTGTCGTACGCGACCGCGCGGCGGGTCGAGGAGCCGAGCCTCCTGAAGGCCTTCGGCGAGGAGTACGCCGCGTACCGGCGGGATGTGCCGCCGTGGATTCCGTACGCGGCCAACGACTGAGCCGCCAACGACAAGGAGCCGGATTCATGTACGTCGACCTGAGCATCCCCATCAGCCGCCGGTCACCCGGCGTGGAGTTCGAGCAGTGGCTGCACCGCGACGGGATCCGTCATCTGTCGCGCAGGATAAGGGCGTTGCCCGGCGACACCAGAAGGGACCGGTTCGTCAACCACGTGCGGTGGCTGACCGGGCGGCGGCGCCTGCGCGAGCGCGATCTGCCGGGCGGCTGCTTCCTGTCGAACGAGTTCTACCGGATGTCCGTGCACCAGGGCACGCACGTGGACGCGCCCTTCCACTACGGACCCGAGTGCGAGGGCAAGCCCGCGAAGAAGGTCATGGACCTGCCGCTGGAGTGGTTCAGCGGGCCCGGCATCGTGCTCGACGTACGCGACTGCGGGAGCCGCGTGACGGCCACCGGGGTCAAGGAGGCGCTGTTGGCGGCAGGACCGGCTGTGGTCGGGCCGGGGACGGTGGTGCTGTTCCGTACCGACTCGGATCTCCGCCTGGGCACACCCGCGTACTACACGGAGTCGACGGCGATCTGCCCCGAGGCCGTGGACCATCTCCTCGACCTCGGCGTGAAGGTCCTCGGTACGGACTGCTGGAGCTTCGACGGCCCCGCGCGGCCCATGGTGGAGAGCTTCTACGAGAACCGCGACCCTGGCACTCTCTGGCCCACGCATCTGTACGGCAGGAAACGGGAGTTCATCCAGATCGAGGGCCTCGCCCGGCTGCGCACGCTTCCGGCGGGACCGTTCACCTTCCAGGCGTTCCCGATCGCGCTCGCCGACGCGGGGGCGGCCTGGTGCAGGGCGGTGGCGCTCCCGAGCCGATGAACGCGAGCCGGTCAACCGTTGACTCAGATGACTCAGACAACTCGGATGACTCAGACGGGAAGTTCGGTGATGCCGAGGGCGAAGTCCAAGTTCCCCACCCCGTGGTGGGCGAGGCCCACCGTGACCACGCCCGCTCCTTCCAGCCAGTGCGCCATTCTCAGGCCGCCGACGTCCAGCGGGCGCAGCCCTCTCCGTCTGTCCGGCGTGTTCGACCGCACCGACCTCACGCCCCGCGAACGGCTCCTCGCCGCCTTCGACATCCCCCCACCACCCCTCTGTGCCCCTACATCGCCGCCGCCGTCGAACTTCACGACCCCCAGCAACCGGCATCCCCGGCCGTACTCGAACGAGAAGGGCCGGCCGGTCGGCGAGGACGCCATCCGCGCGGCACTGGCCACCGCAACGCGGTAACCGTCAAGGCGGCTCGACATATACTCCCGGAAATGGCTCAGGAAGATATTGCCCGACCCGCACCGGGTCGCCCCCGCAGTGCGGAAGTGTCGAGGGAAATCGTCGCGGCCGCGCTTCAACTGCTGCGCGAGCGGGGCCCCAAGGGGGTCACGGTGGAGGCGGTGGCTCAGTATTCGGGCTCGGCGAAGACCACCATCTACCGCCGTTACAAGAACCGCTATGAATTGCTGCGGGCCTCCCTCTCCTTCGTAGAGGACATGCCGGAGCCTTCGGCCGAGCTTCCGGTGCGGCAGCGCGTGGCTCAATTGCTCGGGCAATTCCGCATCGGCCTGGAAGAAGTGGTGGGCCTGCGTGCGCTCGCCGCTCTCCTGCACGGCGACGAGGACCCCGAATTCACCCGGGCCTTCCGGGAAGGTGTGCTGCGTCCGCGTCTTGACGTCCTGCTCAGGACGTTGCAGGCGGGCGTGGACGACGGCGAGCTGCGTGCGGACGTCGACTACGAGACGGTGGTCAGCATGATGGCCGGCTCGTACATGGCCCGCACCGCCCTCCAGGGCAGCGCGCCCGCCGACTGGGCGGCGACCGTGCTCGACACGATCTGGCCCGCGATCCGCGCCTGAGGGCGACGGGCCACTGCCACTGACCTCGGCTGTCCATCACCCCGCCACGACCGGCATCCGCTCGCCCTCCGGCCCCGCGGCGGCGAGGTCGCGGTCGCGGATGAGGGGAAGCACCAGGACCGCTCCGACGAAGGCCGCCACCGCCGCGACGGTCAGGATGGAGTTCAGTCCTTCGATGAAGGCGGCTTGTGCCGTCTCCGAGAACAACCCCCGCTGCTGTGACGGCAGTTCGGCCAGCGCACCGCCCACCTGCCCCGACGACACGGCGTGGGCCAGCTCGGTGGCCCGGTCCTGGAGTGGTGTACCGGTCAGCGCGTCCCGCACCCCGTCCCGTACCCGGTCGGCGAAGACCGCGCCCAGGGAGGCGACGCCGACGGCGATGCCGAGCGAGCGGAACGTATTGCTCAGGCCGGACGCGACTCCGGCCCGCGCGGGTTCGACCGCGCCCATCGCGGCCGCGACCACGTTCGGGTTGACGAGGCCGACGCCGAAGCCGGTCACCAACTGCCCGGCGAGCAGGGTGCTCCAGTCGTCCTTGACGTCGATGCCGCCCATCAGGAGCAGCCCCACGCCGATGCAGGCGAGCCCGCCGGAGATGAGCCAGCGGAGCGGGAGCACGGCGCCCGCGCGGGCCGCGAGGGCGGAGGAGATGAAGACGGAGAGCGTGAGGGGGAGCAGCCGAAGGCCCGCCTCCAGCGGTTCGAGGCCGAGGACCGTCTGGAGATACAGCGTCAGGTAGAGCAGCAGCGCGAACGCCGTCGAGCTCATCACCAGGACCCCCACCGCGGCGCCCGTGGTGGTGACCTTGCCGAAGACGCCGCCCGGGAGCATGGGGTCGCGCCGGGAGCGTTCGACCAGGACGAAGGCCGTCATGGCGACCGCGGACAGCACGAAGCCGCCCAGGACCTGTGTGCTGTCCCAGCCCTCCTCGTTGGAGCGGAGGAGGGCGAAGGAGAGCGAGCCCAGAGCGGTGCCGAGCGTGACGAAGCCCGGCCAGTCGATGCGTGCCGCGTACGGCGCCTTCGACTCGGTGACCCGCAGTGCGGTGGTGATCAGGGCGAGCACGCCGACCGGCAGGTTGACCAGGAAGATCCACCGCCAGCCCGCGGCCTCCACCAGGGAGCCTCCCGCGAGCGGCCCCACGGCGAGCGCGGCCCCGCTGACCGCTCCCCAGACACCGAGGGCGCGTTGCCGGTCCTTGGTCTCCGGGTACGCCGCGGCGAGCAGCGCGAGGGAGGTGGCGAGCAGCGCGGCACCGCCGACGCCCTGGAGTACGCGCGCCAGGATGAGCACCATCGGGTCCTGGGCCACTCCGCACAGCAGCGAGGCGAGCGTGAACACGGCCATGCCCCAGGAGAAGACCGCGCACCGGCCGAACCGGTCGGCGAGGGAGCCCGCGGTCAGGAGGGCCGACGAGAGGGCGACGGCGTACGCGGCGACCACCCACTGGAGATCGGTGAGCGTGGCGTCGAGGGCCGCCTCGATCTCGGCGAGCGCGATGTTCACGATGGTCACATCGAGCAGGATCATGAAGCTGGCGACGCATACGACGCCCAGTGTCCACCAGCGGTTCGATGCCGTCGATGCCATGACGCGCCTCCTCATCTCCTCGTGCGGGATGTCTCCTCGTACGTGATTCAATTTAAATACGCTACTAAGAGCGTATCGAAATTAGACCTGGAGCGACAAGGCGTACCCACGGCGATGTCATGGGTGGGTCGCGAAGCTTCCCTGGCCGCCCAGGGAGCGCTTCGCGTAGAGCGCGGTCTGTACGCGACCCGGCGTGCCGAGCTTGGCGTAGATGCGGCTGAGGTAGTTGCGCACGGTCTTGGGGCGGATGCCGAGATGAGTGGCGATGCAGTCGGTCTCCTGGTCGTCGGCCACCAGGGACAGGATCTGCCGCTCGCGCTCGGTGAGCATCGCGAGGGGGGAGTCGTCGCCGCGGTAACTGCCGGACATGAGCTGGAGGATCGGCCCCGCGGTGGCCGCTGAGAACGCGGCTCCGTCGCGGTGCACGGCCAGGAGCGTCGCGCGCAGTTCGTCCGCGTCGATGCTGCGGGAGAGATACGCGTTGGCTCCGGCCACGAATGCCTCCCGCATATAGACCGGCTGTTGGTTGGAGGAGAGGATGACGATCCGTACGTGGCCGGACTCCCGGCGAATGGCCCGGGTCGCGTCCACACCACCCGTGCCCGGTACGCCGGGCCCCATCACGACGATCTGCGGGCGGTGCCTGCGTAAGTGCTCCACTGCCGATGCGGCGTCGTGGGCTATGGACACCACGGAGAATTCCGTAAAGCCGTCGAGCAGCTTACGGAATCCTTCGAGCACCAGTTTTTCGCTGTCGACGAGCAGGATCTTTATCGCTGACACTGACATCCCCCTGGGTTCCGCATTCACGACTGTGAAAGATCAGAACATGGGGACATCAACCCTTGTGCGCCTTGCCCCCGTTGGCTGATTTTCATCGTCGACGAATTATCTGCCGGAATCGATGCTACACCAGCCGCCCAATCCCTCTTCCGGTAAATAGTCAATATTCAGGGCGGCTTCACTCGGTGCTTTTTCGGAGGCGTGTGTTCCTTTCGTGTGTGATCGGGATTTGCTTGTACTCCGTAAGGGAGCGGGCGACGGAGGCGGCACGGCGGGTCCGACAGGCTGCACCGCGGGTCCGACAGGCTGCACCGCGGGTCCGACAGGCTGCTCCGTGATCGCCAGTCGTCGCTAGTCGCCGCCGTTCATCACCGGTCGTCGCCGTTCGTCGCCAGTCATCGGATCGATGTCCCATGAACCAGCCAACATCCGCCCCATCAGACTCCGTTGGGCGCATTGACATCGGATGTATTCAACCCTACGTTCCCCTGCGACCCCTCAACCTCAGGGAGCCGTCTCCATGCGCACACAGTCCAGCCGCACTCGGCGAAGAGTCGCCGGGATCGCCCTGCTCCTGGCCTCGGCCCTCGGCGCGACCGCCGTCCCCGCCGCGGTCGCGGCGCCCACGGAACCGCCGGCCGCCGCGGCCACCGCGCCCGCAGCCCCCGCTGCCGAGCCCCCCGCCGCCACAGGGCCGGGAACCGACCACGCCACCGACGACCCCTTCACCGCCGACCGCACCAACTGGTTCCGCCAGGACCGCTTCGGCATGTTCATCCACTTCGGCGCGTACTCCAACCTGGAGGGCGAGTACAAGAAAGCCGACGGCTCCGTGTGCCGTGACGCCGAGTGGATCCAGCGCGAGTGCGACATCCCGAAGGCCGAGTACGAGAAGCAGGCCGCGACATTCAACCCGGCCGACTTCGACGCCAAGGCCGTAGTGAAGGCGGCCAAGGACGCCGGAATGCGCTACATCGTCATCACCTCGAAGCACCATGAGGGGTACGCGATGTGGCCCACGAAGGTCAACGACTGGAACCTGCGCGACCACTCCTCCTTCGACAAGAAGCGCGACATCCTCGCCGAGTTGAAGAAGGCCTCCGACGACGCGGGCATCAAGCTCGGCTTCTACTACTCGATCTGGGACTGGCACGACCCGGACTTCCCGGACCCGGCCACCTTCCCCAAGTACGAGAAGCGGATGCGCGCCCAGCTCAAGGAGCTGGTCGACAACTACGACCCGGCGCTCCTCTGGTTCGACGGCGAGTGGGACACCGACAAGCCCCACAACCCCTGGACGTCGAAGGACGGCGAGAAGCTGGAGGCCTACCTCCGCGACCTCGACCCGGACCTGATCATCAACAACCGCGTCGGCAAACGCCGCGTGGTCGACGGCGACTACGGCACCCCCGAGCAGGAGATCCCCGGCGCCCCGGTCGACGGCCAGCTCTGGGAATCCTGCATGACCCTCAACGGCCACTGGGGCTTCGCCCGTTACGACACCAACTGGAAGTCGTCCGGCACCCTGGTCCGCAACCTCCTCTCCACGACGTCCCGCAGTGGCAACTACCTCCTGAACGTGGGCCCGGACGCCCGCGGACGCATCCCACAGCCCTCCGTCGACCGCCTGAAGCAGATGGGCGACTGGCTGCGTACGTCGGGCCAGGGCAACGCGGTCTTCGGCGCCCGCTACGGCGGCCTCGTCGAGGAGCCGTCCTGGGGTTCGGTCAGCCGCAAGGGCGACAAGCTCTACGCGGCGGTCACCCAGTGGCCCGCGTCCGGCGCCGCCCTGCACCTGAAGGCGCGTACGGACTTCAAGGTCACATCGGCGCGGGTCCTCGGCAGCGACCAGAAGGTGACGGTCACCAAGTCCGGTGACGGGTTCGACCTGAAGCCGTCCGGCGCCGCGACCAACGACACCGCCACGGTCATCGAGCTGAAGGTCGATCCGGGCCCGACCGCCCGCCCCGGCAAGGGCAAGGGCCTGAAGCAGGAGATCTTCGACAACGCGGACCTGAGCGGCACCCCGAAGATCACCCGCACCGACCCCACCCTCAACCACGCCTGGAAGTACGAGGGTTCACCGGCGGCGAGCATCCCCTCCGACAAGTTCAGCATCCGCTGGACGGGCACGCTTGAGCCGCGCCGCTCGGAGACGTACACGCTGACGACCATCTCGGACGACATGGCGCGGGTGTGGATCGACGGCAAGCTCGTCATCGACTCGTGGACGCCCCACGAGGCGAAGATCGACAAGGCCCAGGTGAATCTGACGGCGGGCACGCGGCACGCCGTCAGGATCGACTACGCCGAGAACACGGGCGAGGCGCACATGAAACTCCTGTGGTCGAGCCCCGGCCAGGAGCAGCAGATCATCCCTGCCTCGCAGTTGTACGCGCGCTAGGTCAGCTCCGCGCCTGGGCGTAGGACACGAACTCCGCCCAGGCGCGGGGCTCCAGGGCGAGTTGGGGGCCTGCCGGGTTCTTTGAGTCGCGTACGTGGATGGTGGTGGGGCAGGGGGCGAATTCTAGGCAGTCACCGCTGTCGTCGCCGCTGTAGCTGGACTTGCGCCAGTCGTGGGCGACTTCTACGCAGTCTCCGCTGGAGTCGCCGCTGTAACTGCTCTTGAACCAGGCCAGTTCCGTCGTGCTCATAGCGCTCCTCGCAGTCGCTCCAGCAGGCCCACGGACTCTGCGGGGCGGAGGGCCTGCGACAGCAGTTTCGCATACCGGGTCTGGAGGGTGCTGATCACTTTCGGGTCGGTCACGAACTGGCCGTTCTCCTGGCCCTCGCAGTAGCCGAACCACCTGTTCTCCAGCGTCTCCAGGAGGCGGATCGGCCCGTTCATCCCTGCATGGACGCTCTGCGTCAGAGGCATGATCTGCAGATCGATATTCCGGGGCGCGGTGGCCTCCAGTACGTGATCGATGAGCTCGCGCGTGACCTCTGCCCCGCCGGTGCGCCGCAGGAAGATGTGCTCGTCGATGATGAAGCTGTACGCGGTGTTCGGCCGGTCCCGCAGCAGTACCTGGCGTTGCATGCGGGCGGCCACCTGGTTCTCCAGGGCCTCGTCCGACAGTAGCGGGACCCTGGCGTCGAACAGCGTCCGCGCGTAGGCCTCCGTCTGCAACAGACCTGGCATCAGCCGGGATTCGTACGTGTGCAGGCAGGTCGCCTCCTGCTCCAGCTTGGCCCACAGCCTGAACCACGAGGCGATGCCCGGC
The DNA here is from genome assembly GCF_043200235.1 of Streptomyces sp. NPDC048441. Classification (NCBI taxonomy): domain Bacteria; kingdom Bacillati; phylum Actinomycetota; class Actinomycetes; order Kitasatosporales; family Streptomycetaceae; genus Streptomyces; species Streptomyces sp. NPDC048441. Next base: position 510,203 of record NZ_JBICXM010000002.1, on the reverse strand, counting down.
TGACGCGTCAGCTGGTTCGCGGTCATCCGCAGCGTGCCGAAGGCGTCGAGTGCCGCCTCGCACTGGTCGACGAACCGAGGCGGCGGATACCGCCTGCCCTGTTCGACCGAGGCGAGGAAGTGTACGGAGTAGCCGATCTCGGGCGCGAGTTCCTCCTGTGTTCTCCCGGCCCGTTTGCGGAAGCTCTTGAGGACCGCCCCGAAAGCCTTGAGCCCATCGGACGGTTCGGGCTCGCTGCTGCCCGACGTACTTGACGACATCACGGTCACCTCTGACGCTTGATTGCTGATCCCCGCCAACGCGCCCATGGTTACGGACAGCTACTCGTACCGTCCACCCTCCGCGCTCGTACAATTACGGACCGTACGAGTTGCGCGCCTGGTGTACGAGTTGCCGCACGACCACCGTTGACCCCATGCCGACCCAGACCCAACCCGCCACCCCCCTACGGGAATTCACCCAGCGCCTCAGTTCGACGCCCCGAGGCGCCCGTCTCGCACGCAGGCTGACCAGGTATCACCTGGACGGCTGGGGCATCCCGTACGACAGTGAGCTCTCCGACTCCGTCGAGGCCATCGTCGCCGAGCTCGCGGCGAACGCCGTGACCCACGGTCGCGTACCCGGCCGTGACTTCGAGCTCCGCCTGACGTGCCACGCGCACACGCTCCGTGTCGAGGTGTCCGACACGCTGGCCGAGCGCAGACCTCCGCAGGAACCCGAACGCCCGGCGCCCGAGGGGGAGTCGGGCCGGGGCCTCGTGATCGTGGCGGCACTTGCCAAGGAGTGGGGCGTGGTCGGGCGGGACATCGGGAAGACCGTGTGGGCCGACGTCACTGCTCCAGGGCGCTGATCGCCTCGGTCAGCCACTTCTTCTCTTCGGTGCTGGTGGCGCGGGCGATCCGCAGCATGCCCTGGCGGAAGAGATCGGGAGCTTCCTCCGCCGTCACCGGCTTGCCGTCTCGGTAGAAGAAGCTCGCCGGGGTGTTGAGGAAGGCCTGGCGGCGGCGGAGTACGGCGGCCTGTTCGGAGGGGGCGCGGAGGTGTCGCAGGAAGGCGAGCAGGGTGAAGAAGCGCTGGCCATCGGTGATGTCGGCGTCTTTGGGTTCCCGTAGCCGGGCGAGCAGGTCGTAGCGCCCGGTCTCGGTGAGGGAGAGGATGCGGCGCGGCGCGGCACTCTTGCCCGGCTCGGTGCGCTGCTCGACGAGGTCCGCCTTCACCAGGCGCGTGATCGCCGGATAGAGCGCGCCGTCACTCACCGGGCGGATGTGGCCGCTGAGGCCCTGGATACGGGACTTGAGTTCGTAGCCGTGGAGGGGCTCCTCGCGGAGGAACCCCAGAATCGACAGCTCCAGCATGTGCCGAACCCCCTTCGTCCGCGTGCTCTTGTCCACCCTGTGCCGGTGATGCTATCTCTTTCCGTTGTACCTCGAAACGAGGTACAACGGATGAGGGGGACCATCGATGGACCACCGGCGCAGACTGGTCTCGCTCGCGTACCCGGTCTACTTCGAACTGCTCGCGGGGGTCGCGGCCGGGATCATCAACATGGTCTGGGTGGCCCGGCTCGGCGGTGAAGCGGTCGCCGCGGTGGCCGTCGCGACGAACGTCGAGAACCTGCTGCTCGGCGTCATCCTCATGGCCGGGTCCGGCGCGACGGTCCTCGTCGCGCGGGCCAGAGGGGCGGGCGACCGGGCGGCGGCACGGGCCGCCGTGCGTGGCGGCTGGACGCTGTGGGCGCTGATCACTCCGGTCGTGGCCGTCGGCGGATACCTGTGCCGGGAGCCGCTGGCCCGACTGGTGCTCGGGGGAGGGGGCGGCGACGCACTCGCCCTCGCGACCGGCTACTTCGCGATCGCGCTGCCCGGGATGGCCGTGTACTTCGCCACGAACGTCGTCGACGGAATCCTCAAGGGCGCGGGCGACACCCGTACGCCGATGCGGCTCGCCCTGCTGGCCAACGGCCTGATCCTCGTACTCGATCCACTTCTCATCATCGGCCTCGGACTCGGCGTGCGCGGGGCGGCGATCGCCACGGTCCTCGGCCGGACGGCGTCTCTGATCTGCGGCTTCGTGGCGCTGTACCGCCAGGGGCGCGGGGAACCGCGCGACCAGCCATCTGTGGCCCGCACCCGACCGGCCACACGCCGCGCGAGGCGCCTGGCCGCCGACGCGCGCAGAACGGCGGCGACGGGCCTGCCGATGTCCGCCGACTTCGTACTCCGCATGACGGGTGCGCTCGCGCTGGTCGCGGTCGTCGCCAGGATCGGCGTCGAGGAGGTCGCCGCGTACGGAATCGCGACCAAGGCCATGTATCTGGCGACGATGGCCTTCTACTCCGTACGCCAGGCCGCCGCCATTCACACCGCCCACCTGCTGGGCTCCGGGCGCGATGAGCGGCGGGCCGTCGGGCGGCAGGCGCTGCTCGTCGCCGGGGCCCTGGGTCTGGTGGCCGCGCTGCTGCTGCTCGCCGCCGGTCCATGGATCATGCGGGGCTTCGGCGCCGGGGGTGAGGTGGCCGGTGCGGGGGCGCTCTATCTGCGGTGCCTGGGCCCGTACTTGATGCTGCTCGCCTGCTTCATCGCGCTGGGCGGGGTGTTCGAGGGCACCGGCGGGAGTCCGGTCCTCGCCCGCATCACGGCGTGCGGAGTGGCAGCCCAACTAGGTCTGGCCTACGCCCTGTTGGGCCTGGGGCTGCCGGGTATCTGCCTGGCCATGGCGGCGTCCATGGCCCTTCAGTGCGGGGCGGTGGTCCGCCTCTACCGGCGTATGGGGCGCGAGGCCCCGGTACTACGCCGGAAGCGGCGAACGGCCGGTGCGGGGATCAGCCACAGAGGGGGCTGGTGGTGACGGAGCCGCCCGCGTTCTCGTCGTCCGTGCCGAGGGCTGCGCTGGGGGAGCCGGGGACGCAGTGCACGGCCTCGATCTTGTGGCCCTTGAACTTCTTGAGAAGCTCGGGCGACTTGGCGAGCGAAAGCCGCACCTTGCCCGTGCCACTGACGGACAGCTTGCCCGCATCGCTCACGGCGGAGTCGAACGGCCCGTCGTCACCCGAGTCGGAGGCGGAACTGACCAGCACGCGCCCGGACTTGGTCACGTCGATGTCCGAGATGTGCCGGACATCGCCCGATGGGTACGGTGCGCGGAACGTGGTCTTCTCCACCTTCCCGAACTCCGCCTCGCCGTAGGAGTTGAACGAGAACGGAGCCGCGTGCACCGTCGCCGGACGCTTCTTGCCCGCGCCACGGTCCGCCCAGAGGGCCGCCAGCTTTCCGTTCTGCGAGGTCAGCGAGAAGCTCTCGTAGTCGTCGCCTTCACCGATCGCGGGCAGGGGAGAGATGTCGAGGACCTTGACCGCCTTCTCCGTCGCGTCCGCCTTCAGGTGGTAGGCGAGCCCACGGCTCGCCACGGCCACGTACTCGTCCGATGTGCCCGGCACGCGGTCGAGGGCCTCCAGGTCGATCGGCTCGGCGGCACCCTGCCAGGCGATCGGCGCCACCTCGGCGTCGGCGCCTGGGCGGTAGGTGACTTCGGCGAGGCGGTTCTCGCCGGGGCGCTTGTTGTCGCGTACGACGAGGGCGCTGAAGCGGTCGCCGCCGGAATGCGAGGTGACGGCGAGGCCGCTGATCCCGGACTTGATGTCGTCCCCGACCTGCTGCCACGCGGCCGCCGGTGCGGCCGGTGCCGCCGGGGCCGCCTTCGGCTGAGCCGTGGACAGGCCGGCGCTGAGCGCCACGGCAGCTCCCGTGCCGAGAGCGGCGATTGCGGTCAGGACGGTCTTACGCATGGTCAGGGGCCTCTCACTCGATGTGCGACGCGCGTAGATTCACGCTGGCCGGACCGTAGTGGCCCGGCCGCCGTGAGGCAAGTGATGTCCCTGAACTGGCCCAAGGGGTGTTTCACACCATCGTCGGCTCGCGCTGCTCCCCCTTGGCGGAGGCGGCAGCCGTCCCGCGCTCCGGCCGGAGCAGCGTCGCCGCCAGGGCGAAGCCCGCCGCCGCGATTCCCGTGGCCACCCAGAAGGCGAAGCGGTAGCCGTCGGCGGTGGCCGCCAGGGTCCGCTCGCCGTCCGCGAGCAGCCCCTCCGTACGGCTCGCCGCCAGCGTGGTCAGCAGGGAGAGGCCCAATGCGCCGCCCACCATCTGCGTGGTGTTGAAGAGACCGGAGGCCAGACCCGCGTCCTCCGGGCGGGCCCCGGACATCGCGAGCCCCGTCACCGCGGGCATCGCGGCGGCGAAACCGGCGCCGAGCAGCAGCATCGGGGGCAGCACATCGACGGCGTACGAACCCTCGGTGGGCAGGCGGCCGAGCAGGGCGAGCCCGGCCGTGATGAGGACGAGGCCCGCGAGCAGCGCGCGGTACGGGCCGAAGCGGCCGATCACCTTGGCGGACAGGCCCAGCATCAGGACGCCGATGGCGATGGGTGCGGGCAGGAACGCGAAGCCGGTCTTCAACTCGCCGTAGCCGAGCACGCGTTGGAAGTAGAGGGCGCCGATGTACTGGAAGCCGTACATCCCGGCGATCATCATGATCTGCACCGCGTTGGCGCCGGTCAGCGTGCGGGAGCGAAAGACGCGCAGTCGGAGGAGCGGCCGGGCCGTGCGGGCCTGGCGTACGGCGAAGGCGGCGTACAGGACGAGGGAGAGGGCGGCGAGGACGAGGGTGGCGGGCGCTCCGTGTCCGGCGGAGCTGACGATCGTGTAGACGGTGAGCATCAGCGCGCCGGTGACGAGCGCCGCACCCGGATAGTCCGCGCCCTCGGCGAGGCCCGTGCCGCGGTCGTTCGCCAGGATGCGCAGCGCGGCGACGAGCGCGGCGGCTCCGATCGGCAGATTGATCAGGAAGATCCAGTGCCAGCTGAGGGTCTCGGTGAGCGCGCCGCCGAGGAACGTGCCGAGCGCGCCGCCCGCCGCGCCGACCGCGCTGAACACCGCGATGGCCTTGGCCTGTTCGCGCGGCTCGGGGAAGAGGGCGACGAGCATACTGAGTACGACGGCCGATGTCATCGCCCCGCCGACCCCCTGCACGGCGCGTGCCGCGATCAGCAGCCCCTGGTCCGTGGCCACTCCGCACAGCACGGACGCCGCCGTGAACACGGCGAGGCCCCAGACGAACATCCGCTTGCGGCCGATGAGATCGCCGAGCCGCCCCGCGAGGAGGAGCAGACCGCCGAAGGCGATGAGGTAGGCGTTCACCACCCAGGCGAGGCCCGGCGCTGAGAAGCCGAGATCGCTCTGGATGGCGGGCATCGCGACGGTCACGATATTGCCGTCGATGATCGTCATCAGGAGGCCCGAGGACAGCACGGCGAGGGACGCCCAGCGGGAGCGTGGTGTAGTGGATGCGGCGGCTTGAGCCCTGGCCTCGGACACGATGAAAACCTCCATGAACTGCATAGGTGCACGACTTGTAACGGGACTCATCGTGGGTGACCATGGAGGTCCGGAGAAGGAGGCACTTCAATGTCCCAAGGGAACACCGGTGTTACGGCGCAGGTGGTGAACGCGCAGGCGTGCCCGGTCAGGGAAGTTCTTGACAGGGTGGTGGGAAAATGGAGCGTCCCGATCCTGGTCGCGGCGGCCCATGGCCCCATCCGCTTCACGGAACTGGAGCGCAGCATCGACGGAATCAGCCGCCGTATGCTGACGCTGACCCTGCGGAACCTGGAGCGCGACGGCCTGCTCACGCGCACCGTGCATCCGACGGTGCCGCCGAAGGTCGAGTACGAACTGACGCCGGTCGCCCAGGAGCTGCACGGCACGCTGCTTTCCCTGACCGGCTGGGCCGAGCGGCACCGGGTGGCTATCGCACAGTCGCGGGCGGACTATGACGAGCGGCGGGGGCTGGTCGACGCTTAGGGCCCTAGCGCCCTAGCCCTCGCGGCTCGGCATGGGGTGGCGCGGTGGCTGGGGAGCCAGGAGCTACGGCTACGGGCTACGGCTTGCGGGCCACCGCTCCGTACGCGTCGACCGGCGTCGTGTCTTCGGACTCCGGGCGCCAGCGGGTGACCTGGGAGACTCCCGGCTCGACCAGTTCGAGGCCGTCGAAGAAGCCGCCGATCTCCTCGACACTGCGTACGTGATAGGGGATCGCGCCGCTCTTGTTGTACTCGTTCGACGCCGTGACCATGGCCTCGCTGGTGGCGGTGCCGTCGCTGATCACCAAGTAGCTGCCGGACGGGAGGCCCGCCATGAGCTGGGCCACCAGACCGCGTGCCTGCTCGTACTCGCCCACATGGCCGAGGGTGTTGAGGATCATCAAGGCGACCGGCCGCGAGAAGTCGAGGGTCGCTGCGGCGGCCTCCAGGATGAGCTCGGGCTTGTAGAGATCCGCGTCGATGTACGCGGTCTCGCCCTCGGGCGTGCTGGTCAGCAGGGCTCGGGCGTGGGCGAGGACGAGCGGGTCGTTGTCGACGTACACGATCCGTGAGTCCGGGGCCACGCGCTGGGCCGCCTCATGTGTGTTGTCGGCGGTCGGCAGGCCCGTGCCGATGTCGAGGAACTGGCGGATGCCCTGCTCCGTCGCCAGGTGGCGGACGACGCGGCCCAGGAAGTGCCTGCTCAGGCGCGCCACGTCGACGAGGCCGGGGTGGATTCCCTTGATGTAGTCGCCGAGTTCACGGTCCTTCTCGTAGTTGTCCTTCCCGCCCACGAAGTAGTTCCAGAAGCGCGCGGAGTGCGGCGTGCTGGTGTCGATGCGCGCGCGTATGTCCGCGGCGGCTTCGGCTTGGGGGTCGTGCTCCGACACAAGGGCCTCCGGAAAGTAAGTGAACTGGCTCTGCTGGTACTTGAAGGAACGATCAACTGACAAAGTAGTTCCCGCAGGTTCCCGCAGCCCAGTTCCTGTAGCCGGTCAGAGGCCGATCACGCTCGGATCGTCGGCCAGCGCCCTGAAATATTCGCGCGGGTCCGCCACCATCTGCCGTTCGTCGAGGTCCAGGAGGCCACCGATGGAGTGCAGCTCGGCGGCCTGCGTGCCGTCCGTCTTGCGGATCGACTGCTCGATGCGGAACGTCTTGCGCTCGCCCCACACGAACTGACAGGTCACCTCCACCTCGTCACCCGCGCGCAACTCGCTGAAGTAGCGGATGGTGTTCTCCAGAGCGACCGGGCCCACGCCCTTGGCGAGGAGGTCGGCCTGCTCGATGCCTGCCGCGCGCAGGACCGACCAGCGCGCGTGCTCCGCGTACTGGAGGTAGACGGCCTGGTTGAGGTGGCCCTGCGAGTCCGTCTCGTACCCACGGACACTGATGCTCACGGAAAAAGGCTCTGCCACGACATTCCCTTCAACGGTTCTGCACGGTCACTTCCGCACGGTCATTTCGAGGTCAACATTTCAAGATCTCCGGGGCGACGCGAGGAGATAACGCACGCCGTTCGGCCGCACGCCGTTCGTCCGCTCGGCGTGCTCGCTGACCTGCCAGCCCGCGGCCTCCAGCGCGGCCGCGCACGCCCGCAGCCCGTCCGGCACCCCGTCGTGCACGGCGACGGCCTCCGGCTGAGCGGTCTCACTCACCCGGTATCCGGCGGGACCCGGCCCCGGCAGGCAGCCCGCCGCCTCCAGGGCCAGCGCGGCGGCCTGCACCAGATGCGTGCGCTCCCAGGCACAGGGCCGCTCCCGCGCCGCGTCCCGGTTGGTCATGCGGCGCATCTCCAGGAGGCCTTCCCAGGCGCTTCGTACGTCGCGGGCGCGGGCGGGGCCTTCGGCTCCGGGCGGCCGTATGGACTCGGTGCCGGTGCGGGCGGCGAAGAGGCCGGAGGGAGCGGGGGCGGCCGGGGGAGGGCTCGGGGCCTCGGCCGCATCGGGACCGCTCTCGGCGCCTTCCCGGAGGCGATGCCCGGTGGGCGTCAGGAAGTAGGCGTGCGGCGGCCGGGGGTGCCGGAAGGCGAGGCGGTGGCGCACGAGCCCCGCCAGTTGTGCCTCGCTCCCGGCAAGACGTCCCGTCGCCGGGTCAGCGGCCTCGATGATCCGCCGCTGAGCGGCCGTCGGAGGCTTCGTCATGAGCCCACCTCTTCCCCAGGTTCTTTCCACCTGGTTCCGATAGTGCCTCCTGCCACTGACAACGGCCGCCTGGCCTCAGCTGTCCGCAGTGTGCCGTCTCAGCGAACTGTTCCCGTGGAGAGGTCGATCACGTTCTCGGCGATGAGCTCGAGGACGCGCCGGTCGTCGTCCGCGGTGCCGCGCTCGTCGGGCGTGCCGGGGTAGGTGTCCAGGAGGATGTCCGTGGCGCCGAGTTCGGCGAGCGCCTCCAGGTCGGCGCGGAGCTGGTCGACGCTGCCGTGCCCGAGGGGACGCTCCGCCGTGTCCGGCTGCTCGACGAGCTTGAGCTGGAGCCGGGGCACGAGGTCAGGCGTGGGCCGCCCGGCGGCCTCCGCCTCCGCCGCGATCCGGGGCAGCGCCGCCCGCAGGAGGTCGAGCGTCGGCATGAACGGGTGCCAGCCCTCGCCGAGGCGGGCCGCGCGGCGCTGGGCGGCGGGGGAGTTGCCGCCGACCCAGACGGGCAGGTGGGTCGCGGGGGCGGGGGCGTTGCGGATGGCCTCGTAGGCGACGTACCGGCCCTGGAACGAGGTCGTCTCCTCGGACCAGGAGGCGCGGATCGCCGTCAGATACTCGTCCGTGATGGCGCCGCGCTCCTCGAACGGGACGCCGAGCGCCTCGTACTCGGCGCGGGACCAGCCGACACCGGCGCCGAGGATGAAGCCCTTGTCGTTGAGCTGGTCGATGTTGGCGGCCAGGCGGGCGGTCTGGAGCGGGTGGCGGTAGGGGATCACCGTGATCGTCGTGCCGAGCCGCAGTCCGGGTACGCGGCCCGCGAGGTGCGCGGCGAGCACGAACTGGTCGTAGAACGGGGCCGGATAGACCGCGTGCACATCAGGGGTGACCGTTATGTGGTCGGAAATCATCGCAAAGCCGAACCCGATGTCGCGGGCGTCGGTCGCCTGCCGGACGAGGGAGTCGGGGGTGGTGCCGGAGCCGAAGTTGAGGAGGTTCACGCCGTATCGCATGGCGGCAAGTCTTGATGATCTTAAGGGTGTGTGTCGAACCGGGGCCTGACACCGGCTGGCTTGACATCGACCGGCCTGACATCGACCGGCCTGACATCGACTGGCCTGACATCGACCGGGCCGGCCGGAGAACCCGACCGGCCCGGACTCCCGCTACTTGCTCATGGCGAAACGCATCAGGGCCTGCTCGTCGCCCTGCTTGATCTTCCCGGTCTCGTTGATGACCTGGAGCTTCCAGACCCCGCCCTCACGCACCGCCTTGGCCACCGCGCAGCCGTTGTCGTTGGTGAGGAGGCTCGGCCAGATGTCGGCGACCTGCTGGCTGCTGCCGCCCGTCGCGTCGTACACCTTGAAACTGATGTTGCGCGCGTTCTGGAAGGCACTGCGCTTCTTGTACGCGGCGGCCACGAACACGATGGCCGTGATGTTGGACGGCACGCGCTCGAACTCGACGGTCACCGTCTCGTCGTCGCCGTCACCCTTGCCGGTCTGGTTGTCCCCGCTGTGCACCAGCGAGCCGTTGCCCAGCGGGTCGAGCGAGTCGAGACCGGCAAGACGCACCGGGTCGGCCCCCGCCATCGCGATGGCGATCAGGTCGAGGTCGGTACCCGCCTTCTGGCGGAGCTTCCCGAGCACGCCACCGCTGCTGCCGACCGTGGGGTCCCAGGACACCCCTATGGACAGACGGGTCACTCCGCCCAGATCCGCCGGTCCGTCTTCCTTCTTGAGCGTGATCATTCGTGATCCTTCTCGGTGATGAGAGTCCTATGAGAGCGCTATATGAGACAGAGTGTGCCTGGTTTCATGGCCGAATGTTCCAAGCGGCCACTACCGGGCGCCCATGCTCGGTGCTCAGCCGGCATACCGTCCCCGTCGCCAACTGGAACAACGCGCCGCCGGTCACCGGCAGTCCCAGACGCCGGGCCGTCAGCACCCGCAGGAAGTGGGAGTGGGCGAAGAGGACAACGCTGCCCTCGTTGTTGGCGAGCGCGGCGTCCACCTTGGCCAGCATCCGGTCGGCCCGTTCCCCGACCTGTTCCGGCGTCTCGCCGGGGTGCTCGTCGGGGCCCGGCGCCACTCCGTCCGTGAACAGGAACCAGTCGGGGCGGGTGCGGTGGATCTCCACCGTCGTGACACCTTCGTACGCCCCGTAGTCCCACTCGCTCAGATCGGCGTCGACCACAGCGCCCCCGAACCCCGCGAGCTCCGCCGTCTCCCGCGCCCGCTCCCGAGGGCTGGTGAACGCCACCCCGATCCGGAACCTCCCGACCAACGGCGCAAGCCCCCGCGCCTGCTCCCTGCCGTTGTCCGTGAGAGGGATCTCCGTCCAGCTGGTGTGCTGGCCGGTCAGGGCCCACTGGGTCTCGCCGTGCCGGACGAGGAGGAGGTCACCCATGGTGCGGAACTTCCCGTTCTGTCGGTGGTGGCCGGACCGGAAGGCCCGGTCCGGCCACCACCGAGACTAGATCCCCACTAGATCCCCGCAGGTACGCGCGCCGGGCGGCCGGAGCCGCGCGTCAGGCGGTAGCCCCCGACGCCCGCGAGCGCGGCGAGCACCCCGCCGCCCGCTGTCCACAGCCAGCGGGACGACCACAAGCCGCCTGCCCAGCCGTCCTCCGGCTCGCTGGACACCGCCGCCGTCTTCGTGCCGATGCCAGGCACCAACGGCTTCGCCAGTGCGCCGTCGACCGCCTGCGCACCGCCCGCGTCGTTCGACGTGACCTTCGTCGCGGCCCGCATCGGCAGACCCAGGTCGTCGGCGTCGAGGCCGGTGACCGTCAGGCGTGCGTAGTACGTGCCGGGCAACGGGTCGTTGGACCACGGCTCGGACCAGCCGCGCACCGTGCGCAGCGTGCAGGAGAGCTCGACCGTGGCGGCGTCCTGCGCCGCCGTCTTCGTCTGTGCGCCGAACCGGCACGCCTGGTGGCGCCGCAGCCCGTCGTACACGTCGATCTGCCAGGTGGAATCCCCGTGCCGAGTGGCGCTCTCGGGCAGCTTCACCGTGGCGTGCACGGTGGGGCGCTGCCCGGTGTCGGCCGGGAACGACCAGTACAGGTAGTCGCCGGTGGACGCCTCCGCCGTGGCCTCCTGGTCCTGCTGGATCGCGGTCGCCGTGCGGAAGGAGGTTCCTGCCTCCGTCGGCTCACCGTCGGAGCTTTCGGCGAAAGCCGCTCCCGCCGTTCCGGCGAGGGCCAGCAGAGCAGCTCCCGCCAGTACACCGGCTCGGCTCAACACACGTTTCGTACGCATCAGTTGGTCCTCCAGACCGCGAAGCGCCAGCGTGAGACCCAGCCCCAGACCAGACCGGCGACGAAGCCGGTGAGGATCAGTACGCCGAGCAGCCACCAGCCGTTGCCCAGGCCGAAGGACGCCACGTCCGACGCCTCGTCCGGCGCGTCCACCAGGTCGACGGCCAGCTCGACCGGCAGACCCGGAGTCGTCTTCACGGAGGCGGGCGCCGAGAAGGAGTTGCTGACCCGCAGACACACGGTCTCGGCGGCGGGCTCGCTCCCGTCCTCCTCCTCGTCCTCCTCCGGCTTCGGGTAGCGAAGTCCGGTCGAGATGACGTCCGTACGTCCGTCGCCCGCCTCCGCGCCCCGCACGATCTCGCGCCCGTGCGCGGTGGAGGCCTGGAGGAGCACTCCGTAGTCCTGATTCACCGCGCGGTCGGCGCCGACGCTGACGGAAGTACGCAGCTCCTGGCCGGGCTTGACGTCGACGCGGTACCAGCGGTGCTCGCCGAACTTCTCCCGGTCGGTGTAGACGCCGGCCTTCAGCTGCGGGGCGTCGGAGCACTGGGCGGCACCTTCGGCCGCGACCGGAGTGGCGACGGGGTCCGCCGCGCGGTCCACCAACTGCTTGACGCGGCCGGAGAGTTCATCGGTGTGGCGTACAGATGTGTACGTTCCGCCGGTGGCCTCCGCGATGCAGCTCAGCTGGTCGCGGGTCTTGGCGTCAGGCACCAGGCCGAGCGTGTCGACCGTGAGGTGGATGCCCTCGGCGGCGATCTTGCGGGCCACCTCGCAGGGGTCGAGCGGCTGACAGGTGTCCTCGCCGTCGGAGATGAGGACGATACGGCGGCTGCGCTCGGTGTTGTCGTCCTTGAGGTCGTCGGCGGCCTTCAGGAGCGTCGGGCCGATCGGCGTCCAGCCGGTGGGCGCGAGCGTGGCCACCGCGGACTTCGCGTCGGTGCGCTTCGCGCGGTCGAGCTCCGCGACCGGGTAGAGGAGCTCGGTGTCCTTGCAGCCTGTCTTGCGGTCGTCGCCGTGATAGTTGGCGCCCAACGTGCGTATGCCGAGCTGGACTTCGTCCGGCGTGGCGTCGAGCACCTCGTTGAACGCCTGCTTCGCCGCCGCCATCCGGGACTTGCCGTCGATGTCGCGGGCCCGCATCGATCCGGACACGTCGAGCACCAGCTCGACCTTGGGCGATGGCTGTGCCGGGGCTTCGTCGTCGGCGGAGGCGGTGCCTGCCGTGCCGAGCCCGGCGGTCAAGGCGGCGAGCAGGGTGAAGGCCCCGGCCGCCAGCCGTTTTCTTGTGATCATCGCCGGATCTTATTGATCTTCGCGTGCATACCCAAACCGGCAGATGGGTATCTGCCTTCGCCGCCGCGTCTCGCCGCCCCGCCTCACCGCTTCAGTTCACGCCCCCCGAACGCCCCGCCCCCGTCCGCCTGCTTCCACCACGTCTCGAGCGCCGTCTGGTCCATGGACCGCCACGGCGGTGTCTCCTCCACCAGGGCGCGGCCGAGGCGACGGCCCAGGTCGACCATCACGCCACCGGCGACCGTGCGGTCCGTGTCGTACGTGTCGAGCGCGTCGGGCCAGGTCGTCGCCGTGGCAAAGGCGGACTCGAGGACCGTCGCGTCCTGTAGCGCCTTGACCGCGCCCGCCCCGGTGTGCGGCCGGGCCACGGTGGCCGCGTCGCCCATGAGCAGCAGGCGGCCTGCTGTGTAGCGGGGGGCCGTGAAGTCGTACATCGGCTGGAGGAAGAGCTCATCCGGTGTCGTCGAGGCGACCAGGTCACCCCAGTAGGGCGGCAGCAACTCCGCGCAGACGTAAGCGAGATGACCGGAGAGGGCCTCCGTGAGGCCGCCCGGCGGCAGACTGGTGGGGGCGGTGATCCCCAGGTCGAGGCCGAGCCCGAGGTCCAGATCCGGCGGCGGTGCCGTGTAGAGGACCCAGTTGACCCGGTGGCCGCCGACCCCGTCGGGGATGCGGTAGATGATGACATGGCCGCCGGGGAAGACGACGTACGCGCAGTCCTCGTCGGCCCACAGCTCCGGGTCGGCGAGCCGGTCGGCGGGGAACGCGCCACGCCACGCGAGGTAACCGGCGTACGCGGGACGCACGGTGGCGAACGCCGCCGTACGGACCACGGAGCGGTAGCCGTCGGCGCCGATCACGAGGTCGACGCGCTCGGTGCCTTCGGCGGTGTCCAGCTCGGCGTCCTCGCGGCCAGGACGCACCTCCTCGACCGCCACGCCCGACCGGAAGACCACGGAATCGGGCACGCGGCCGCGCAACTCACGCCACAGAGGCCCCCAGTTGTACGTACGGAAGGGGAACGGCATCGCCCCGATCTCGTACCCGAGGGGCCCCGCGGCGGCCCCGTCGCGCACATACCAGCGGCGCCGCACCAGCTGCACCCACGGCATGTCTGCGTCCATGTATCCGGCGGAATCCAGCTCCACGTAACGGGAGTTGTGCACCGCGAGCCCGACGCCGCGGTCCGCGAGGTGCCCCGCGGCCCGTTCGTACACCGTGATCTCATCGGCGCCACCGCGGTGTGCGGCGAGTGCGGCGGCGCATCCGGCGATGCTTCCACCCACGACGGCGACCTTGCCTCCACGCATCATCGCGCCATCCTGGCAGGAAGGATGACCCTCTGTCAGTGCAGGGAGACCCCGCGTCCGGCGAAGAACGGCTCGAAGTCCGAAAGTGCCATGTCCGCCATCCGTGTCCCGGCGTCGATCCCGGAGGGGTTGTGCAGATGCAGCCCTCCGTCCGCCGAACGCCCGGTGACCAGCACCAGGTGGCCGCCCCGGCCGGGTGACGGCAGATGCGGGCGGCGGATCTCGAAGTGGACCGAGACCATCACCGAGCGGCCCTCGTCGAGCAGGCCGAGGATCTCCTCGACCGTGAGGTGCCGGTGCACCGTGGCGTTGACGCCATGCACGTCGCGTACGTACTCGGCGAACGGGGCGTAGATCAGCCCACGGATCGTGCCCGCCGCGCCGTCTGCGGACTCCGTGTACGCGCCGTACTTCAGCGCGCCGTCCCGCAGCTCGAAGAGCGAGGGCGCGGACGGGCCGAGCGCCATCTTCAGGCACGCCAGGCCGCACAGATGGCTGCACCAGCGCGCGTAGTCGTCGAGTGTGGTGGCACCCGACTCCGCCCAGGCCGGGTCGGCCGCGCAGTCGAGCTCGCCGTACACGATCCGCTCGACCAGGCCGGGCGAGGCGAACTGGGTGAGGGAAGGGACCTGGCAGGCGGAGCAGAGAGACACGCGACCCCCGTCGTGTTGCGTCATGACTGGCGGTATCCGCTGAGGAAGCGGCCGATGCGGCTGATCGCCGCGTCGAGATCGTCAGCGTAAGGGAGGGTCAGGATGCGGAAGTGGTCAGGGCGCGGCCAGTTGAAGCCCGTGCCCTGGACGACCTGGATCTTCTCCTGGAGGAGCAGGTCGAGGACGAACTTCTCGTCGTCGTGGATGGGATGGACCTTGGGGTCGAGGCGAGCGAAGGCGTACAGCGCGCCCTTCGGCTTCACGCACGAGACGCCGGGGATCTCGTTCAGCTTCCGCCACGCCATGTCGCGCTGCTCGTGCAGCCTGCCGCCCGGAGCGGTGAGCTCATGGATGGACTGCCGGCCGCCGAGCGCGGCCTGGATGGCGTACTGGGCGGGGGCGTTCGGGCACAGGCGCATGGAGGCGAGCATGGTCAGCCCCTCCAGGTAGCTCTTGGCGTGCTGCTGCGGGCCGGTGACGACCAGCCAGCCGGACCGGAAACCCGCCACCCGATAGGTCTTCGAGAGGCCGCAGAAGGTGAGGACGACGAGATCCGGGGCGAGGGCGGCGACGCTGTGGTGCACGGCGTCGTCGTACAGGATCTGGTCGTAGATCTCGTCGGCGAAGACCATCAGGCCGTGACGGCGGGCGAGGTCGAGGATGCCTTCGAGGACCTCCTTCGGATACACGGCGCCGGTCGGGTTGTTCGGGTTGATGATCACGACGGCCTTCGTGCGGTCGGTGATCTTCGACGCCATGTCGTCCAGGTCCGGGTACCAGTCCGCGGATTCGTCGCACACGTAGTGGACGGCCTTGCCTCCGGAGAGGGTCGTCACGGCCGTCCAGAGGGGGAAGTCCGGGGCGGGGATGAGGACTTCGTCGCCGTCCTCCAGGAGGGCCTGGACGGCCATGGTGACCAGCTCGGAGACACCGTTGCCGAGAAAGACGTCGTCTACGGAGACGTCGTCCAGGCCGAGCGCCTGGTAGCGCTGGGCGACGGCGCGCCGGGCCGAGAGGATGCCGCGCGAGTCCGTGTAGCCGTGCGCCTGGGGGAGCATCCGGATCATGTCCTGGACGATCTCCTCGGGCGCCTCGAAGCCGAAGAGCGCGGGGTTGCCGGTGTTGAGGCGCAGGACGCTGTGGCCCGCCTCCTCCAGGGCGTTGGCGTGCTCGATCACCGGCCCCCGGATCTCGTAACAGACCTCGCTGAGCTTGCTGGACTGCCGGAACTCCATGCGCTGTGCCTCCCGTGACGTGAGTTACTTGGTTTTACCAAGCTGGAGCTTGGAAAGTCCAACAACTTGCATAGACTGAGTCACATGCCACCTGCATCTGGACCAGCACCTGCACCTGCACCCAGGCCTCGCCGAAGCTATGACCAGTACTGCGCTGCCGCCCGTGCCCTCGACACCGTGGGTGACCGCTGGACTCTGCTGATCGTCCGGGAACTCCTGATCGGCCCGCGCCGCTACACCGACCTGCACGCCGATCTGCCGGGCGTCAGCACGGACGTCCTGGCCTCCCGGCTCAAGGACATGGAGCGCGAAGGCCTGACGACGCGCCGCCGCCTTCCCCCGCCGTCGGCCGCGTACGTCTACGAACTGACGGACCGGGGCCGCGAGTTGCTCCCCGTCCTGCAGGCCCTCGCCACCTGGGGCGCGCCCGCACTCCAGGAGCGCGGGCCCACGGACGCGGTCCGCGCGCACTGGTTCGCGCTGCCGCTGTCGCGTGTTCTGGCGGGGCTCGGGGTGGAAGGGGTGGTGCAGGTCCGCTTGGCGGAGGGGGAGTTCCACGTACGTGTGGGGGGTGATGCCGGGGTTGACGACGTGTCGTACGGCGACGGACCCGCGCCCGCGGAACCGGACGCCCGCCTCGTCATGGACGCGGAAACGTGCGTGGCGGTGAGCGGGGGCGTCCTGACGGTCACCGAAGGGGTGAAGGCGGGCCGGATCGAGGTGTCCGGCGAGGGAGTCCTCGCGAAGGCGCTGCGGGCGTCCTGACCGGGCTGAATCCGATCGTGGTCCGGCCGATCCTCGGCATACGGTTGCCGGTGTGCTGCGTGAAAACCAGGTGCGGCCGGTCGCCCCGTTGATGTGAGATGCGGGGCATGACGATCGTACTGAACGAGCCCGGTGTCGACGGTCTTACCGGGGCCGTGGATGCCCTCCGCGGATGGCAGGACGACCGCACGCCGCTGCAACTCCATCCGGGAGACCTCGGCTGGGCCTGGGCGCTGGGCGCGGAGAGGCTGGCCGCTGCCGTCCGCACCTGGAGCGTGGACGGACGGATCATCGCCGTCGGATACCTGGACGACCCTGATGTGCTGCGCCTGACGACCGCGCCGGACCTGCGACAGGACGGTGATCTGGCGCGCCGGCTGCTGGCGGACCTCAATGATCCGGAGCGCGGGGTCCTGCCGTCCGGGAAGGTCGGCCTCGAAATCCCCGACGGCGCCCTGCTCCGCGAGGTCCTCTTGGCGGCGGGCTGGAATCTGGACGAGCCATGGACGCCGCTGTGCCACGACCTCTCCGAGCCGGTGAAGGACTCCGGCCTGCGGATCGAGATAGCCGGTCCGGAGACGGCGGGGGTGCGGACCGCGGTGCACCGCTCGGCGTTCGGCAGCCCGAGTTTCACCGAGGAGATCTGGCACGTCCTCGCGGCCGGGCCGGTCTACGCCGACGCCCGCTGCCTGATCGGCTACGACGACCAGGACAACGCGGTGGCCGCGGCGACGGTCTGGTCGGCCGGGCCCGGCAAGCCCGGCCTGCTGGAGCCGGTGGGCGTGCACGCCGACCATCGCGGTCGCGGCCACGGGACGGCGATCAGCGTCGCCGCCGCGGCAGCGCTGCGCGAGATGGGTGCATCAAGCGCGCTCGTCTCCACCCCGAGTTCGAACGCCGCCGCCGTCGCCACCTACAGGGCGGCTGGATATGAGCCGTCGTCCGAACGGCTGGACGTCAGCAGGGCCGCCTGAAAATGATCAGACGGGGACGCGCTCCAGGCGGTCAGCGGCGGCCGGTGGACAGGATGACGAGGAACTGGCCGCCGCCCGGCTCGATGTCGGCGGTCACCGGCAGCCCCGGTACGAGTCGGGAGAACCGGTCCACCAGCCAGTCCGCCGCCTCCTGGGCGTCCCGCCTGGTCGGACAACGGCCCACCATCTCGCGGCCCCCCTTGCGCTCCAGCCTCCCGGCAACGGTGATCAGTGGCGCGGGTTCGACCACGTACAGGCGGTCCGGCCATGCGATGACTACCTTGACCGCGCCCTTGCGGGTGTTGCATCCGCGGTGCGCGAGCCGCTCGGCGACCTTGGCCTTCCGGTCGGCGGTCCGGCTGTCGACGCTGGGCCCTCGCAGGTCGTTCACCGACTCGTCGGGGTCGACCGCTTCGTCGCACACCCAGCACCGCCAGCCGTCGCGCTCGGCCACATCATCAAGGAGACTCATCCGAGCAAACTAGCCTGCCCGGCCGCTACCCAGCGCACCAGGGTTGTGGATCGCATGGTTGAAGAGATGAGTGGACTGGGGAAATGCTGACTGAAGTCACCGCGACCCGTTATATCGAGCCCTTGCGGACCGGGGGCTCCGTGCCCGGCGTCGTCGAGGCCGACGACCTGGGCACGTACGTCGTCAAGTTCACCGGGTCGGCCCAGGGCCGCAAGGCGCTGGTCGCCGAGATCATCGTGGGTGAACTGGCCCGCCGCCTCGGCCTGCGCTTCCCCGAGCTCGTTCTGGTCCACTTCGACCCGGCGGTCGCGGCGGACGAGCCGCACCAGGAGGTGCGGGACCTCCTCGACGCCAGCGCCGGGCTCAACCTGGGCATGGACCTCCTGCCGGGCGCCGTGGACTTCACTCCCGAGGCGCTGGACGTGGATCCGCTGGAGGCGGGCAAGGTGGTGTGGCTCGACGCCCTCACCGCGAATGTCGATCGCACGGTGCACAGCTCGAACTTGATGGTCTGGCCCACGTTCTTCGGCATCCATGAGCCTCGACTCTGGCTGATCGACCATGGTGCGGCGCTGGTCTTCCATCACCGCTGGGGCGTGACGCCGCCTGACAAGGTGTACGACTTCCGGCATCACGCCCTGGGCGTGTACGGGCCGGACACTCGGGCCGCCGATGCCGAGTTGGCGCCGCTCGTCACCGAGGTCATGCTCCGCGAGATCGTCGCGCTGGTGCCTGACGCGTGGCTGGCCGATGAGCCGGGGTTCTCGTCACCTGACGAGGTGCGGGAGGCGTACGTCGGCTTCTTGTCGGCCCGTGCGGGGGCCTCCGCGGCCTGGCTGCCGGTGGACTTTCCCAGTCGGGGGGATCTCGCGGCTGCCGACGCCAGGCGCGCTGCAGCCACTGAGAAGGGGCGGCCTGCCTGGCTGAAGCGGGTGCCTGATCTGCATGGGAAGCCCGCGGCCGAGCAGGATTGGTCGCGGCACATCGGCTAGTTGGTGCGGGGCGCCCATGACCAAGCCCCCGGCGCTGTGCGGTGCCGAGGGCTCAGTCATGAACTACGTACGAAAGTCAGCGCAGCTGCTCGTATGCGGGCAGCGTCAGGAAGTCCGCGTAGTCCGCGTCCAGGGAGACCTGGAGGAGGAGGTCGTGGGCCTGCTGCCACTTGCCGGCCGCGAAGGCCTCCTCGCCGATCTCGGCGCGGATGGCGGCCAGTTCGGCCGCGGCGACCTCGCGGGCCAGGTCGGCGGTCGCGGTCTTGTCGTTCTCGAAGACGACGCCCGCGTTGATCCACTGCCAGATCTGCGAGCGCGAGATCTCGGCGGTGGCCGCGTCCTCCATGAGGTTGAAGATGGCGACGGCGCCGAGGCCGCGCAGCCAGGCCTCGATGTAACGGATGCCGACCTGGACGGCGTTGACCAGGCCGTCGTACGTGGGCTTCGCGTCGAGGGAGTCGATGGCGATCAGGTCGCCGGGGGCGACGCTCACGTCCTCGCGCAGGCGGTCCTTCTGGTTGGGCTTCTCGCCGAGCACCGCGTCGAACGACTTCATCGCGATCGGCACCAGGTCCGGGTGTGCGACCCACGAACCGTCGAAGCCGTCGCCCGCCTCGCGGTCCTTGTCGTTCTTGACCTTCTCGAACGCGACCTTGTTCACCTCGGCGTCCTTGCGGGACGGGATGAACGCGGCCATGCCGCCGATCGCGTGCGCGCCGCGCTTGTGGCAGGTGCGGACGAGGAGTTCGGTGTATGCCCGCATGAAGGGGGCCGTCATCGTCACCAGGTTGCGGTCCGGCAGGACGAACTTCGAGCCGCCGTCACGGAAGTTCTTGACGATGGAGAAGAGGTAGTCCCAGCGGCCCGCGTTCAGGCCCGAAGCGTGGTCGCGGAGCTCGTAGAGGATCTCCTCCATCTCGTACGCGGCCGTGATCGTCTCGATGAGGACCGTGGCGCGGACGGTGCCCTGCGGGACGCCGACGTAGTCCTGCGCGAAGACGAAGATGTCGTTCCAGAGGCGGGCCTCCAGATACGACTCCGTCTTCGGGAGGTAGAAGTACGGGCCCTTGCCGAGCTCGATGAGGCGCTTGGCGTTGTGGAAGAAGTACAGGCCGAAGTCGACGAGCGCGCCGGGCACCGGGCGGCCCTCGAACTGCAGGTGACGCTCGTCCAGGTGCCAGCCGCGCGGGCGCATGACGACGGTGGCGAGCTCGTCGGCGTCCTTGAGGGCGTACGACTTGCCGGTGCGGTCGTCCGTGAAGTCGACGCGGCGCTCGTAGGCGTCGGTGAGGTTGAGCTGACCCAGGATCACGTTCTCCCAGGTGGGCGCCGAAGCGTCCTCGAAGTCCGCGAGCCAGACCTTGGCGCCCGAGTTCAGGGCGTTGATGGTCATCTTGCGGTCGGTCGGCCCGGTGATCTCGACGCGCCGGTCGTTCAGCGCGGCCGGGGCCGGTGCCACCTTCCAGGAGTCGTCCGCGCGGATCGCCGCGGTCTCCGGGAGGAAGTCGAGCGTGGAGGTGCTTGCGATCTCGGCGCGGCGCTCGGAGCGGCGGGTGAGGAGCTCGTCACGGCGGGGCGTGAAGAGCCTGTGCAGCTCGGCCACAAAGGCGAGGGCCGCGTCCGTGAGGACCTCCTCCTGCCGCGGCAGAGGCTCCGCGTCGACGATGGCCAGCGGGGACTGCGCTGGTGCGGACATGAGCTGTCACTTCCTTCAGCGAGCTTCACAGGTGGCGCCTTGGCGACCGCCGGGCATTCGCGGTGACACTCAGTGCCACCGCGGCCGAGATACGGCCGTGGGCCCCACTTGAGGGAACGGGTGCTTCTGAACAGTGGATACTAGTTTCCTCATAGTGGAAGTTCAATCGTCTGTTGATGTCGAGATTCTCTTCATCGACAGAACGTGTCGCTGAGTGCCACGCTGATTACTCAAGGTGGATCAGGTCGGCGGGTGTGTCGATGTCGTACGCGCGAGCCACGTCCCCGCACTCGACGAGAGTGATCTCACTCGCGTGTTCCTTCAGGTAGGCGCGCGCCCCCCGGTCACCGACCGCACTCGCCGCGATGCCCGCCCAGTGATCGGCGCCGAAGAGCACTGGGTGGCCGCGTTCCCCTTCGTACGAGGCGGCGGCGAGGGTGGCGGGCGAGCGGTGGGCGGCGTACACGCGGGCGACCGCAGTGGGGCCGATGCCGGGCTGATCCACGAGCGAGACGAGGGCGGCGCTCGCGTCGGAGCCGCTCAGTGAGCGCAGCCCCGCCCGCAGCGACGAACCCATCCCCTCCTCCCACTCCGGGTTGTCGATCAGTACGCAGCCGGGGAGCGAGGCCTTCTCGCGTACGACATCGGCGTCGGCGCCGAGCACCACGTGCACCCGCGTACAGCCGCCCTCGCGCAGGACGCGGACCGCGTGTTCCACGAGGGGCCGCCCCTGGTGGTCGAGGAGCGCCTTCGGTCTGCCGCCGAGGCGCCGCCCGCCGCCCGCCGCGAGAAGGAGCCCGGCGATCATCGGATTCGTCATGACTCCTGCATACCGCAACTGAGGCGGTGACTTCCGGCCAGAAAGTGGCGCGTCCTGCTTCCCGTGGCGTTTACTGGCCCGCGTCCCCCTGGTGTCTGACCAACGCCGCGCGGGGTCCGCGAGATCTGCAAGAACTGCAAGATGTGTACGAGAACATGCGCACGGCGTCGTGCGTGGGGGAGAGCTGTGTTGCGGAGTGTGGGGCAGAGGCTAGTGGCCGGCAGCGATGAGGATCCGCGTGTCGCGGAGTTGCGTACCGCGGTGTCGCGGCTGCGCCGTGAACTCGCGGCGCATCCGGCCGAGTTCCCCGACCGGGGAATCGCCGAGGACGAGCTGGCGGCGCTGGCCGCCATGGCGGTGAGCGGCGCGCCGGAGGTACCGCGGCTGCGACGGTCGCTACTGCTTGTGGCGTCGGCGATCGGCTCCGTCAGCGCCCTGGCCACGGGGCTTTCGGCGGTACGGGTCGCGGTGGAGCTTTTCGGGGAGCCGGGGGTCAGGTAGGTAAGTCGCCTCCGTTGTGGGCAGCGGGGCACCGATCAGCCAGGGGTCAGGCAACCCAGTTCCGAGGCCCTCCGGCAGCGGCGGAGTGCCCAAGGCCCCCGCCCAGCGCAGCGGCCAGCCGCCGCACCGCCTCCTCGCCGGAGGCGACCGGCAGCGTATAAGGAATACGCAACCGATGTTCATGCGTACCCGGATCCGCACCGAAGCGCGCCCCACCCTCGATCCGCACCCCGTGCGCAAGCACCGCACGGGCAAGGGCCGAGGCGATCGGCTGACCCAGATCCACCCAGAGGGAAAGCCCACCCGGCGGCAACGCCCAGCGCCACTCAGGGAGATGGCGGGCGAGGGTACGTGTCCGCGCGTGTGGGCTGTCCGGTGATGTGGGTGCCGGGGCCTGCTGTGCCGAGGGGGGTGGGGCGGGCGTTGCGGAGGATGCGGGCGGAGGATTTCTCCCCAACCCCGCCCCTTCCCGAAAACCGGCTGGCGCCGGGGCCTTGAATGCCGTTGATCGTTGGTCGCTGCGGGCCGGTGGGGGCTGGTCGCGCCCGTGCGGCGGAGCCGCATGTGTCTCAGCCCCGCGACGCCGGGGTCAGGGGGCCGCAACCCCCGCCCTCCCGTCCACCATCTCCACCACCCGGTCCGCGACGCCGAGCCGGGACCGATCATGCGTGACCAGCACCGTCGCCGTCCCCCACTCCCTCGTGAGCCGCCCCAGCAGCTCAAGCACCGCACCGCCCCGCTCGTGATCCAGCGCGCTGGTCGGCTCGTCCACCAGCAGTACCGCAGGTTCGTTCATCAACGCCCTTGCGATACCGACCCGTTGGCGCTGTCCGCCCGACAGCTGATGCGGGCGCCGGTGCGCGAGCCCCGTGAGGCCGACGGTGTCCAGCAACTTCCCTGCCCGCTCCCGTGCTTCGCCCGAACGCCCGCGGCCGTCCAGGCGTGCCATCAGTTCCACCTGCTCGAGCGCCGTCAGGGACGGCAGCAGGTTCGGCTGCTGGAAGACGATCCCCATCCGCCGGCGCCGAAGCTCCGCCCGCTCGGCGGCGGACAGCGCCCCCGTCTCCGTACCGCCTACGACGACCCGGCCCCGATCCGGCGTCACCAGCGTCGCCGCCACCGCCAGCAGGCTGGACTTGCCGGAGCCGGAAGGACCGACGACCGCCGTCAGCGTCCCGGCGGGGACGTCGAGCCCGACGTCGTCGAGTGCCGTGAGGCGTCCGTCGCCGTCCTCGTACGTCAGCGTGATGTCTTCGAGGAACAGGCTCATCGGGCACTCCCCAGCGCGGTCAGTGGATCGACGGCGGTGATCCGCCGGACGGACAGGCCCGCGCCCAGTGCCCCGAGGGCGATGAGCACGGCGGCGGGCCACAGGACGGTCGGTGGATCGAGGACGAAGGGGACGTCGCCGCCGCTGATCACGGCACCGGCCACCACGGCGATCCCCGTCCCCACGGCCGTCCCGGCGGCGAGCATCAGCACTGCCTGGCCGAGAGCATCCCTGAGGAGGTACGGGGTGGAAGCGCCCAGCGCCTTCAGCACCGCGATGTCACCGGCTCGCTGGATCGTCCACACCGTGAAGAACGCCCCTATGACGAGCGCGGAGATGACGAAGAGGAAGCCGCGCATGAGTTGCAGGGAGCCGTTCTCCGCCTGGTAGGAGCCGATGGCTGTGAGCGCGCCGTCCAGGGACTTCGTCTCGGTGCCCGCCGCCTTGTCCCCGGCCGCGAGATCGACCCCGCCGCCGGTCCGCAGCGCGATGACAGTGGCCTGGTCGTCCTTCGACGTACCCCGGTGGCCGAGCCCCTGCCAGTCGTCGAGCGCGGTCCATACGACGGGCGTATGGCTGTACGAGGCGTCCGACGCGACCCGCGCCACGCGCTCCTCGACTCCGCTTCCCCCGAGCCGCACCGTGTCCCCGGGACCGACGCCGAGCTCCTTCGCGGCCTTCTCGGAGAGCACGACCCGGCCCGGTGCGATGCCCTCCGGCGCGATCCCGGATTCCGGTTCCACCCCGAAGGCGGAGACGGCGGCCGCGCGATGGCCCGCGGTGGCGTTGAGGGTGCTGATCCCGATGGGCTCGGCGGACCGTACTCCGGGTCGTGCCGCCCAGGTCTCCCAGGCCCGCTGTTCCAGCTGGGAGGTGGTGAAGGACGCGGACTGGCCGGGCGGCGGGGCGGCGAAGGCCAGCTGGTCTGCCGGGAGGCCGGTGATGGCGGAGGTGTTC
Organism: Streptomyces sp. NPDC048441; assembly: GCF_043200235.1. NCBI lineage: Bacteria > Bacillati > Actinomycetota > Actinomycetes > Kitasatosporales > Streptomycetaceae > Streptomyces > Streptomyces sp. NPDC048441. The sequence continues at coordinate 486,011 of NZ_JBICXM010000002.1, read as the reverse complement.
TCCTTGGCGAGCCCGGCGGTGAGCCCGGAAAGCAGCCCCACGAGCAGAGTGATGAGTACGACGACGGCTCCCATCAGGGCGAACCGCCCCTTGGCGAACCGTAGGTCTCTCCATGCGACGAACATGCCCCCACCCTGCGTCGGCGCACGTCCCCACGGCATCGCGCCACAGCACGCTTCACCCGAATCGAAGGAGGGAGCTCGCGATCAACCTTTCGGTTGAGGGGACACGGGGCGGTTCCGCATACGCTGGAAGGTCCCATGAACATCACCGCAACCGAGCCCTCGCCTCCACTCCCGTCCGAGGTTCCGATGCTCTCCGCCGGGTCCGACTCCGACTCCCGGACCACCCCCGTGGCCCTCGTCCTGCGCCTGTGTCTGCACGCGCTGCTCGCCGGGCTGCTCGCCCTCGCCGTGGTGCGGGCCGTGGCCGATGGCGGGCCGCGCGGCGGTGCTGTCGTGGCGGTCGCGGTCGCCATGGGCGGTGTCTACGCGGCCGGTGTCCTCAGCCCGGCTGTCGCCCGCTCGCAGCGCGCCGCCGCCGTGTGGCTCGCGGCGCTCGGCGTGTGCTGGGTGGCGTTGCTCGTCCTGTCGCCGGACGGGCTGTGGACGGCGTTCCCCCTGTACTTCCTGCAACTGCATCTCCTTCCGGTGCGCTGGGCCGTGCCCGCCGTGGTGCTCACCGCCGCTGCCGCCATCGCGGGCTTTCTGCTGCACGGCTCGCCCGTATCGCCCGGCAGCTTCATCGGGCCGCTGCTCGGCGCGGCCGTGGCGGTCGCCACCGTTCTCGGGTACGAGGCGCTGTACCGGGAGAGCGAGCGGCGCCGCGAGCTCATCGGCGAGCTCATGGCCACGCGGGCCGAGCTCGCCGCCGCCGAGCGGACCGCCGGGACCCTCGCCGAGCGCGAGCGCCTCGCCCGCGAGATCCACGACACGCTCGCGCAAGGGCTCTCCTCCATCCAGCTCCTGCTGCGCGCCGCGCAACGCTCCCTGCCTGTCGGCTCGCCCGCCGCGCCGCACATCGAGCAGGCCCGTGCCGCCGCGCAGGACAACCTCGCGGAGGCACGGCGCTTCGTGCGGGCCCTGAGCCCGCCCGATCTGGAGCGCGGGTCGCTGGCGGCGGCGCTCGAGCGGCTCTCGGCGTCGGCCGGGTCCGGAGTGCAGGTTCAGTTCACCGTCAGCGGTACGCCCACCGAGCTGCCCACCCCGTACGAAGTGGCCCTGCTCCGCACCGCCCAGTCCGCCCTGGCGAACACCGTCCAGCACGCGGGCGCCGGACGCGCCGAGATCACGCTCAGCTTCATGGACACCTCGGTGTCCCTGGACGTGGTCGACGACGGGCGTGGCTTCGATCCGGCGTCCGCGCCGCACGAGGGCGGAGACGGCGGATTCGGGCTGCCCGCCATGCGGGCGCGGGCCCGCTCGCTCGGCGGGACGCTCAGCGTGGAGTCGATGCCGGGGCACGGCACGGCCGTCGCGGTGACGCTGCCGCTTCCGACGAGAGCCGCGCTGTGAGCGCCCCGGCACCGGCGCCCATCCGGCTGCTCCTCGCCGACGATCATCCCGTCGTACGCGCCGGGCTGCGTGCCGTGCTCGACACCGAGCCGGACTTCTCCGTCGTGGCGGAGGCGGCTACGGCCGAGGCGGCGGTCTCGCTCGCCGCGACCGGCGAGTTCGATGTCGTCCTGATGGACCTTCAGTTCGGGGCGGGGATGCACGGGGCGCAGGCCACGGCCGCGATCGCCGCGGTGGCGGGGGCGCCGCGTGTCCTTGTCCTGACGACGTACGACACGGACGCCGACATCCTCGCCGCGGTCGAGGCGGGAGCCGCGGGCTATCTGCTGAAGGACGCGCCGCCGGAGGAGCTGGCAGCGGCGGTACGGACCGCTGCCGCGGGGCAGTCCGCGCTCGCTCCCGCCATCGCGCATCGGCTGATGGACCGGATGCGGACGCCCGGGGAGGCGTTGACCGGGCGGGAGCTGGAGGTGCTGCGGCTGGTGCGGGAAGGTCTTTCCAACCTGGAGATCAGCAAGCGGCTGTTCCTGAGCCAGGCGACGGTGAAGTCTCACCTGGTGCACATTTACGCGAAGCTGGGGGTTGATTCGCGTACAGGCGCGGTGGCCGTGGCGACGCGACGGGGGCTCATCAGGGGTGGCGCGGGCTAGGACCCTTCTGACAGATCTCAGCGGAGGGGCTCCCCGCCCCTCCGCTCAGCGCAATGGCCCTACGCCTGGGGCCCCGAACTGGCCAGCGCGGCAGACAGCTCCACCGCCACCTCCTGCAGCACCGGCACGATCTTCTCCACCGCCGCCTCCGTCACCCGGCCCGCCGGTCCTGAGATCGAAATGGCCGCGGCGGTAGGAGAGTTGGGGACCGAGACCGCGAGGCACCGCACCCCGATCTCCTGTTCGTTGTCGTCGACCGCGTAGCCCGCCCTGCGCACTTCCTCCAGCGCGTCGAGGAAGCCCTCCGCCGTGGTGATCGTCTTTTCCGTGGCGGCGGGCATCCCGGTGCGTCCGAGCAGGGCCCGGACCTCCTCGGGAGCGGTGTGGGCGAGCAGGGCCTTACCGACTCCTGTGGAGTGAGGGAGGACCCGGCGGCCCACTTCCGTGAACATCCGCATGGAGTGCTTGGAGGGCACCTGGGCGACGTAGACGATCTCGTCCCCGTCGAGCAGCGCCATGTTCGCCGTCTCGCCGGTCTCCTCGACCAGGCGGGCGAGGTAGGGGCGCGCCCAGGTGCCGAGCAGGCGCGATGCCGATTCGCCGAGGCGGATCAGGCGCGGGCCGAGGGAGTAGCGGCGGTTGGGCTGCTGGCGTACATAGCCGCAGGCGACCAACGTACGCATCAGGCGATGGATCGTGGGCAGCGGAAGGCCGCTGCTCGCGGAGAGCTCGCTGAGGCCGACCTCACCCCCGGCGTCCGCCATCCGTTCGAGGAGGTCGAAGGCGCGCTCGAGGGACTGGACACCACCGCTGGCAGCGGGCGGCTTGGGGGCGGCGACTTCGGTGGAGGCGTCGCTGGCGCTTGACGTCGGCACGGCGCAGTCCTTTCGGGGCTGACGGGCAAGGCAGCAGCCTATCGGGCGGTTCCCGCACGGTCTTTTGACCGTACTGGTGTCTTCGCCGGTCAGGGGGCCTTTGTCCGCTTCTCCGCGGTCACGCCCGGTGATCGCTTGACGGTCCGGTTGTGCGTAGCTACGTTCTGGCCTGCGGAATTCTAATTCCACTTTGTGGAAACGTCCAGGGTGCTCCAGGTGGCCTCTTGACGACTAGGGATCGGCCGTGAAGACTCTTTCAACAGAACGTTGAATTCCGTTTAGCGGAACCGAAAGGTCTGTGTAGCGGAAGAGAACGGACGACGGACAGGGCGAAGAACCGCGATGAGAGGGCGTTGAGGACGTGGCCGTTGAAGTGGACGTCGAACTGGTGCTGCGCTCCACGCGCGTCATCACCCCGGAGGGAACCCGCCCCGCGTCGGTCGCGGTTTCCGGCGGGAAGATCGTGGCTGTGCTGGCGTACGAAGCCGTGGTCCCGGCGGGAGCCAGGCTCGAGGACTTCGGTGACGACGTCCTGCTGCCTGGGATCGTCGATACGCACGTTCATGTGAACGACCCGGGCCGCACGGAGTGGGAGGGCTTCTGGACCGCCACCCGCGCCGCGGCCGCCGGTGGCATCACCACCCTCATCGACATGCCGCTCAACTCCCTGCCGCCGACCACGACGGTCGCCAATCTGCGTACGAAGCAGGACGTCGCCCGCACCAAGGCGCACATCGACGTCGGCTTCTGGGGCGGTGCCCTGCCCGACAACGTCGGCGACCTCAAGCCCCTCCACGACGCCGGTGTCTACGGCTTCAAGTGCTTCCTCTCGCCGTCGGGCGTGGACGAGTTCCCGCACCTGGACCAGGACCGCCTCGCCACCTCCATGGCGGAGATCGCCGGGTTTGGCGGACTGCTCATCGTGCACGCCGAGGACCCGCACGAGCTGGACGCGGCCCCGCACAAGAGCGGCCCCAAATACGCGGACTACCTGGACACCCGCCCGCGTGTCTCCGAGGACGTCGCTATCGAGGGGCTCATCTCGCTCGCCAAGCGGCTCGGCGCCCGTGTCCACGTACTGCACCTGTCGTCGTCGGACGCGCTGCCCCTGATCGCCGCCGCCAAACGCGAGGGCGTCAAGCTCACCGTCGAGACCTGCCCGCACTACCTCACGCTCACCGCGGAGGAAGTCCCGGACGGCGCGAGCGAGTTCAAGTGCTGCCCGCCCATCCGCGAGGCCGCCAACCAGGACCTGCTCTGGGACGCGCTCGCCGAGGGCACCATCGACTGCATCGTGACGGACCACTCGCCGTCCACCGCGGACCTCAAGACCGACGACTTCGCGACCGCGTGGGGCGGCATCTCCGGACTCCAGCTCAGCCTCCCCGCGATCTGGACCGAGGCCCGCAAGCGCGGCCACAGCCTCGACGACGTGGTGCGCTGGATGTCGACGCGCACCTCCGAACTGGCCGGACTCGACCAGAAGGGCGCCATCGAGGCCGGCCGCGACGCCGACTTCGCGGTCCTCGCGCCCGACGAGACCTTCACCGTGGACCCCGCGGAGCTCCAGCACAGGAACCGAGTCACGGCGTACGCGGGCAAGACCCTCAGCGGCGTCGTGAAGTCCACCTGGCTGCGCGGCGAACGCATTCTGCACGGCGGCGAGTTCAGCGAACCCGCAGGCCGACTTCTGGAAAGGAAGAACTGATCACTGTGACGACGGCGATACCGACCTTCACCGGCGACGCGAGCCCCTACGGCGGCGGCGACCCCTTCGCGGACTACCGCACCGCGGACTTCCCCTTCACGCAGTACGCCAACCTTGCCGACCGGCAGCTCGGCGCCGGTGTGATCGCCGCCAACGACGAGTTCTTCGCGATGCGCGAGAACCTGCTCCTGGCGCACGCCGCCGTGTTCGACCCGGAGCACTTCGGGCACAAGGGCAAGGTCATGGACGGCTGGGAGACCCGCCGCCGCCGCGGAGTCTCCGCCGAGCACCCGTGGCCCACCGCCGACGACCACGACTGGGCGCTCGTACGCCTCGGCGCCCCCGGCGTCGTACGCGGCATCGTCATCGACACCGCCCACTTCCGCGGCAACTACCCGCAGGCCGTGTCGGTCGAGGGCGCCAACGTCGAGGGTTCGCCCACCCCCGACGAGCTCCTCGCGGACGACGTGAAGTGGACGACTCTCGTACCCCGCACGGCAGTCGGCGGCCACGCGGCCAACGGCTTCGCCGTCGACGTCGAGCAGCGCTTCACGCACCTGCGCGTCAACCAGCACCCGGACGGCGGCATCGCGCGCCTTCGCGTGTACGGAGAGGTCGTCGCCGACCCCAAGTGGCTCGCCGCGCTCGGCACGTTCGACGTGCTCGCGCTGGAGAACGGCGGCCAGGTCGAGGACGCGTCCGACCGCTTCTACTCCCCGGCCACCAACACCATCCAGCCGGGCCGCTCCCGCAAGATGGACGACGGCTGGGAGACGCGCCGCCGCCGCGACACCGGCAACGACTGGATCCGCTACCAGCTGGTGGCCCAGTCCGAGATCCGCGCCGTCGAGATCGACACGGCGTACCTCAAGGGCAACTCGGCGGGCTGGGCGGCGCTTTCGGTCCGTGACGGGGAGAGCGGCGAGTGGGTCGAGGCACTGCCCCGCACCCGCCTGCAGCCCGACACCAACCACCGCTTCGTCCTGGACGCCCCGGTCGTCGGCACGCACGTGCGGATCGACATCTTCCCGGACGGTGGCATCTCCAGGCTGCACCTCTTCGGCTCGCTGACGGAGGCGGGGGCGGGTCGCCTGACGGCGCGGTACCAGGAGCTCGGCGGCTGATTCGGGCGGCGCCGTCCATCACCGGCTTCGCCGAGTTCGTCCTCAAGCGCCGGACGGGCTGAAAGATTCAGCCCGTCCGGCGCTTGTGAAGAGCGGGGAACGGGATGGAGCCTCTACGCCCCATACCCCCCATCCGCCACCAACTCCGCCCCCGTGATGAACGCCGCATCGTCCCCGGCAAGGTAGGCGACCAGCGAAGCCACCTCATCCGCCGAGCCGAAGCGAGCAAGCGCCGTAGCCGCCCGCTGCGGCTCGGCGAACGGCCCGTCGGCCGGGTTCATGTCCGTGTCGATCGCCCCGGGATGCACCACGTTCACCGTGATCCCGCGCCCCGCGAGCTCCCGCGCCAGGGGCTTGCTCATCCCCGCGAGCGCCGCCTTGCTCATCGCGTACAGCGTCCCGCCGGGACCGCCCGCGAACTTCGCGAGGCCCGACCCGGTGGAGATGATCCGGCCCCCGTCGGCCAGCCTCCCGGCCGCCGCCTGCGAGGCCAGGAAGACCGAACGTACGTTGATGTCGAGCACCCGGTCGACATCGGAGAGCGCCAGATCCCCGATGGGACCGAGGACGCCGATGCCCGCGTTGTTCACCAGGATGTCCAGGCGGCCCAGATCGTCCGCCGCACGCTCCACCGCGCCCGCGGCGTCCCCGGGGTTCGCCGCGTCGGCCTTGATGGCGAACCCGCGCTGCCCTGCGGCCTCTATCTTGGCGACGACGTCGAGAGCGGCGGCCTCCCCGTTGACGTACGTGATCGCCACATCGGCACCCTGCTGTGCGAGCCGCAGCGCGATCGCCGCGCCGATACCGCGGCTGCCGCCGGTGACCAGGGCCGTCTTGCCGGTCAGAGAAGACATGTTCCGAACCTCACTTGCGTAGTTATGTTCCGTGCTGCGCAATAAGTGCTTGCGGGTTCAATAAAAGCGGTCCGCACACGCCGGGGCTGGCGGGAAATGGACGCGGAGATCCGGCAGGGAGGCCGCAGGGGATGCGATGACTTCCGGGCGGGCGCACGGTCTGAGTAGGTGAGAGAACCGACAAGACCCAGGACCCGTTCTCGGCGTGGTCCTGCTGACCCAGGGCGGCGGCTTCACGCGGCCCTCGCTGGGGGACGGCCTCATCCTCCTGGCGGCGCTCGCGCGCACGGTGCATGTCCTCGCGATGTCGCGGATCAAGGCCGTCGACGGCGCGGACGCGCTCTCGCTCACCACGGTCCAACTGGGCGGCGCGGTGGCCGTGTTCGCGGTGCTCGCCGCCTCGGGCGCGGGGGACGCCCTGGTCCGTCGCGGCGGACTTCGGGGCGCGCGAGTGGGCGGGGCTGCTCTTCCTCTCCGTGTTCTGCACGCTCTTCGCCTTCTTCGTACAGATGTGGGCGGTGCGCAGGACGTCCCCTTCGCGGGTGAGCCTCCTTCTCGGTACGGAGCCGTTGTGGGCGGCGGCGGTGGGGATCGCCCTTGGCGGTGAACGGCTTGGTGTGGTGGGTCTGGTGGGGGGTGTGCTGGTTCTGGTGGGGACCGGCTGGGGGCGCGGGGCGCGGTGATACGTTCCGTGGTCGCCGCGTGGCCGCGTGGCCGGTCAAGGAGGCATGTCCATGGGGGACTTCGAGCAGAAATTCGGCAGGAACGCCGAGATACACCGCAATTGGGGCGGTGTGCTGCTCTTCGCGGCGGGCGTCATCTGGGTCGTGCTCGCGTGGCAGCTGATGGCGCCGTTCAGCGACGGGGACGACGAGTACAGCGACAGCCGCAAGTGCCAGTCGCTGCTCTTCTACGAGGGGTCCGCCCCGACCTGGCAGGACGCCACGTGGGACGACTGCCGCGCGCAGCGCAGGTGGCCCGAAATGCTGGCCTGGCTCGGGCTTTCGGTGCCGCTCTCGATCGGGGGCACGGTGCTCTACACGAGCGGTGCCACGAGTCTGCGGATGCGTGAGTACATGGCCGAGCACCGCATCGCGGCCAAGAAGGACGCTGCCGCCAAGGATGCCGCCGAGAAGGATGCCGCCGAGAGGGATGCCGCCGAGAAGGACTGATGGCACGGAAGAGCACCGGCGCCACCGAGCTGGACTCACGGCGTACCACCGGTGGCGCTCGGTTAACTCCCGGAAAATTCACCGCACTTGACGTTGACACGACAACCTCTACGCGCGTCACACTGGTTCCCATGCGAATCCCCCCACGAATCGTCAGCGTCACCGCCCTCGCCGCCGCCCTGCTCATCGGCGGCCCCGTAGCCGCCTCCGCGAGCGCGGTTCCGGCCCACGCCCCCGCCTCGACGGCGTACTCCATCACCGCCGTCGGCGACATCTGCTACTCCGCGCTGCCCGCCCAGGCGCACGACACCCTGGATCTGATCGAGGCGGGCGGCCCCTACCCGTATCCGCAGGACAACACCGTCTTCTCGAACAGGGAAGGCATCCTGCCGTCGCAGAGCTCCGGCTACTACCACGAGTACACCGTGGTCACGCCCGGCTCACCCGACCGCGGTGCGCGCCGCATCGTGACCGGTGAGAAGAACGAGGAGGACTACTACACGGCCGACCACTACGAGTCCTTCGACCTGGTCGACCGCGGCTGCTGAGCCCGCCGTGGCACGGCACTAGCGGGTCTTCCGGTGGGTCTCCCGGCGGGTCTTCCCGCCGGGCTTCCGGCTCTCCGCGACGGCGAACAGCGCGAGCGCGAGGACGATCAGCGTGACGCCCGTGTAGATCTCGTAGCCGTCGAGGAACCCGATCCGCCGCACGATGCCCCAGCCGCGCAGCCGGCCGGTCAGTTCGTGCGTCAGGGCGGCCACGCCCTGGATCAGGAGAAGGACGCCGAAGACCTCAAGTACCCGCTTCATACCGAAGAGCCTCGCTCCGTGAACTCCCCATGCACATCGGCCACGGGGTGAGGCTTCTTCCTCCTGGCCCCCGCCGAAAGTCTTCACCTCCGCGACTTTGGTAGACGATCACGTCCGAGCGGCGTGCGACGCCCCTGACAGTGCGTAGATTTGTCGACCATGAGTGGCAAAAGCAGGCCCCGGCGGACCCTGCGCGACTGGCTGGTCGACTTCGCCTGCTTCCTGGTGGCCGTCGCCGTCGGGATGGTGGCCGCCGAGACGGTCGGCGACAACCCGCACATCTCGCGCGGCTTCGCCGAATTCGACCAGGTGCTCGGGGCGCTCGCCTGCGCCGCCGTCTGGCTGCGCAGGCGCTGGCCGGTCGGCCTCGCCATCGCCATGGTGCCGGTCAGCGTGGTCTCGGACACCGCGGGCGGCGCCGCGGCCGTGGCCCTGTTCACCCTCGCGGTGCACCGCCCCTTCCGGTATGTCGGCTGGATCGGCGGGGTCTCGATCGGCGTGCTGCCGTTCGTCTACTGGCTGCGACCCGACCCCGATGTGCCGCTTCTGGTCGCCGTTCTCTTCGGCACCCTGCTCAGTGCCGGCGTCATCGGCTGGGGCATGTTCGTGCGCTCGCGGCGCCAGCTCCTGGTGAGCCTGCGCGACCGTGCCGTCCGCGCCGAGAAGGAGGCCGCGTTCCGTGCCGAACAGGCCCAGCGCCTGGCCCGTGAGTCCATCGCCCGCGAGATGCACGACGTCCTCGCCCACCGCCTCACCCTGCTCAGCGTGCACGCGGGCGCCCTGGAGTTCCGCCCGGACGCGCCCCGCGAGGAGATCGCCCGCGCGGCCGGTGTGATCAGGGAGAGCTCGCACGAAGCGCTTCAAGACCTGCGCGAGGTGATCGGTGTCCTGCGCGGCGGCGGTGAGGGCGAGGCCTCAGGACGCCCGCAGCCGACCCTCGCCGCCCTGGAGACCCTGGTCGCCGAGTCCCGCGAGGCGGGTATGAAGGTCGAGCTCGAACACCACGTCACGGACCCCGACACCGTGCCCGCCGCCGTCGGACGTACGGCCTACCGCATCGCCCAGGAGGGCCTCACCAACGCCCGCAAGCACGCCCCGGGCGCCGAGGTGACCGTCGCCGTGTCGGGCGCCCCGGGTGAGGGCCTCTCCCTCGTCGTACGCAACCCGGCGCCACCCGGTGATGTGCCGCTCGTGCCGGGCTCCGGACAGGGCCTGATCGGCCTCACCGAGCGTGCTTCGCTCGCGGGCGGGCGGCTGCGGCACGGCTCTTCGCGGGGCGGCGGCTTCGAGGTGAGCGCCTGGCTGCCGTGGGCTCCTTGACCGGGAGTTACGATCAGCGGCCACATAGGGCGAGGCGGAGAAGAGGCAGCAGCGGTGACGGGGGAGAGCGGGGCGGGGAGATTCGGCCGCGTACGCGCATATGGACGCGCGCTCATACGCACACGGCGCAGGGCTGTGGCCGCGGGTGCCGTGGTGGTCGTCCTGGCGGCGGGGCTCGGAGCCTGGGCGTTCCAGGGGCCGTTGGCAGCCAAGGACCGCTACTGCTGGGGCGGTTGGGAACAGGACAGCGGGCCCGGCATCCTGGGCGACGAGGCCTACTCGGGCGATGACGCACACAGTCGTACGTCCAAGGAGGTGTCGCCGACACCGGGGAAGCCCACGGGCTCGTGCACCCTGGCCGTGCACTCGAGCCTCGTCTTCTCCGACGGCGACAAGAGCGTCCAGGACACCACGGTCACGGTGAAGTACGGCAGGGCGCCGAAGGACGCGGAGACCCGTCTGTCGTGGCTCAACGGATATCTCGGCGACGGCGCGATGCCGCTGCCCGACGGGCTGCCCGGCGCCGTGGCCGGTGCTCGCGGCCTGCTGGTGCTGCCGAAGCGGTGCGACACCCGCGACGGCCGCCCGTCCACGGTCACCCTCGACGCGCGGGAGCGGTCGGAGCCCGCGGACGTGCTGCCGCAGAAGACCGATCTCGGCGGCTCGCGCGCGGTGACCGAGCTTCTGGTGACGGCCGCCAACAAGGGGATGGAGAAGGCGGGTTGTGCCCCGGCGGAGCCGCTGAGCGTCACCGCGCCCGTACTCACGCTGCCGGAGAAGAACGAGTCCTTCTACTCCGATCCCGCGTGCCGCATCAAGGGCCTCGACCTCGACCTGGACGAGGCGAGGGAGCGGGAGGCCAGCTACCAGGTCGGCGCCGTCACCAAGGACCTGCAGTCCTGCTCGGTCCGCATCGGCCGCACCGACGTGGAGTTCCTCGACGCCCTGATGGTCGCGCACCCCCGGATCGACGCGCTCCTCAAGGACGCGATGGGCGACAGGGCGCCCGCGCGGGGCTGGCGGGGCAAGGGGGTCCTCGCGTCCGACCATCAGGTCGTACGGGCCCGGTGCGCGGGACGTCCGACGACGTTCCTGATGCTGGGCGCACCGGCGTATCAAGCCCGGGGCCACTTCGCCGCGTTCACCGACGCGGTGACGCAGCGACTGGGGTGCGATGTTGTCGCGCCCGCCGGAACCGGGGGAGAGCGCGGATGAGTGAGACGACGGACGAGATGACGACGGCTGCTGCGACTCCGGAGGTGCCCCGCCCCTGGTGGCACTGGCGGCGGCTCACGCGCGGGCGGCTGCGGCCGGCCGTGGCCGCCGCTGTGGCCGGGGCGCTGCTCGGCGGGGCCGGGGTGGCCTGGCAGGCGGAGGCGGGGCCCTTCGAGGCGGGGTCGGCATGTTGGGGCGCGTTGAGCCAGGACGACGTGGCGGATCTGTTCGACGGCAAACGGGACATCGAGGCGTCGGACGTGCCCGTCACCTCGGACCACTTCTCCTCCGAAGGCCCGTCAGGCGTGTGCCGTCTGAAGTCGCCGCGCGGCCGGCGGGTCACGGCCCAGGTCCATCAGCTGGATACCCGGTTCGGCGGCTCGGGCGACAAGTGGGCCGACGAGTACCTGTCCGCGCGGATGACCTCGCTGGGCGGCGGCCTCCTGGGCATGGCGTCGGACACGCGCGCGTGGCTGGCGGTTCCGGAGGGCTGCGTCGGCAGGGCGCCGGAGCACGACGGCCCGCTGGTGATCGACGTGGAGACGGGCTGGACCACCTACGAGGACGAGGTCGACACCGGCGAACGCGCCCGGCTCACCACTGCCGTGGTCAGACTCGTCAACGGATACCTGGCCGAGCAGGGGTGCGAGGGCAGGGTGCGGGACCCCGCGGACCGGCTGCCCGCGCCCGCCCGCTTCAAGGACGAGAAGCCCGACGCGATCTGCGGTATCGAAGGGCTGCACATGCGGGACGGGCGGGAAGCCGACAAGTACGACCGGCCGCTGGTGACGGTGGGCGCAGGCCCCGTACGGACCTGCGACCGCGATGTGCTCTTCGGCCACCCGAGTCTGCGGCTCATGACGGTCGAGGACCCGCGCCTCGCCGCGCTCTACGGAGGCCTCAAGTTCGACGGCGGCCCCGAGGTCAAGGCGTCGGGCGGCGCGCAGGGCGTGGGCTTCCTGCGGGACGACTTCGGCCTCTTCCAGGCCGAGTGCCAGACCGGCGACATCACCTTCCTCATCCGGGCCGACGACACGGATCACGCCGCCGACATCCGCACGCTCCTGCCCCGCTATGTGGCCGCGGAGGCGGACCGCGTCGGCTGCGGCCCCCTTCACCTCAAGCTGCCCGCGTGACAACGATCCCCGGCTCCCCCACCTGGTTACGGTAGGTCCCATGAACCTCATCAAGCTGCTGCTTGTCGACGACGACCCGTTGGTGCGCGCGGGCCTGTCGTTCATGCTCGGCGGCGCGGACGACATCGAGATCGTGGGTGAGGCGAGCGACGGCGCCCAGGTCGCGGGACGCGTCGCCGAACTGCGCCCTGACGTCGTCCTGATGGACATCCGGATGCCCACGATGGACGGCCTCGCGGCGACGGAGGCCCTCCGCAAGCGCCCGGACGCCCCCGAGGTCATCGTCCTCACCACGTTCCACGCCGACGAACAGGTCCTGCGGGCCCTGCGGGCGGGGGCGGCAGGTTTCGTCCTCAAGGACACCCCGCCCGCCGAGATCGTCGCGGCGGTACGGGCGGTGGCGGCGGGCGAGCCGGTGCTCTCCCCTTCGGTGACGCAGCAGCTGATCACGCAGGTGACCGAGGTGGGTCCTCAACAGGGCCGCAGGGAACGGGCGTTGGAGCGCCTCGCGCCGCTGGGGGAGCGGGAACGAGAGGTGGCCGTAGCGGTGGGCCGAGGCGCGTCGAACGCGGACATCGCGGCGGAGCTGTACCTGAGCGTGGCCACGGTGAAGGCACATGTATCCCGGGTCCTGACGAAGCTGGACCTCAACAACCGGGTGCAGATCGCGCTGTTGGCGCATGACGCGGGGTTGCTGGACGGGGTGGAGTAGCCCCGAGCGGCCCCCGGGGCGAGCGATCAGCCCCCGGCCGGGAGGCCACCGAAGCTCAGCCCCCGGCGATCTCCGCCAGCCGTACCGCCCGCCCCTCCCGTCGTGAGAGTTCGCACGCCTCCGCGATCCGCAGCGCCTCCAGCGCCTCGCGCCCGTCGCAGGGGTTCGGCCGTTCGCCTCGTACGACATCCACGAACGCCGCGAGCTCCGCCTCGTACGCGGGAGCGAACCGCTCCAGGAAGCCGGGCCACGGCTTCTCCGGCGGGGGTGGGCCCGAGGGCTCTACGGAGGACAGGGGCGTGCGGTCGTCGAAACCGGCCACGATCTGGTCGTCCTCTCCGGCCAGTTCCATCCGTACGTCGTAGCCCGCGCCGTTGCACCGAGTCGCCGTCGCCGTGGCGAGCGTGCCGTCGTCGAGGGTGAGGACCGCCGCGGCGGTGTCGATGTCGTCCGCCTCGCGGAACATCGCGGGCCCGGCGTCCGAACCGGTCGCGTACACCTGCGTCACCTCGCGGCCCGTCACCCACCGCAGCATGTCGAAGTCGTGGACCAGACAGTCGCGGTAGAGCCCGCCGGAGAGCGGGAGATACGCGGCAGGCGGCGGCGCCGGGTCGGAAGTGATCGCCCGGACCGTGTGCAGCCGCCCGAGCCGCCCCGACCGCACGGCATCGCGCGCAGCCGCGTACCCCGCGTCGAAGCGCCGCTGGAACCCCAGCTGAAGCACCGTGCCCGCGGCCTCGACCTCCCGGAGTGCGGCGAGCGTGCCGGGCAGGTCGAGAGCGATGGGCTTCTCGCAGAAGACCGGAAGCCCCGCCCGCGCCGCCTTGCCGATCAGCTCGGCGTGCGCGGAGGTCGCCGCCGTGATTACCACCGCGTCCACGGCGCCCGACCGGCCGCCCCCCGTGAAGATGTCGTCCACCGAGGGCGCCGACGCCGCGCCGATCCGTGCCGCGAGCCCCGCGGCACGCCCGGCGTCCGCGTCGGCGACGACCAGCGAATCCACCTCGGGATGCCGCTGAAGAGCCGCAGAGTGAAATGTGCCGATACGGCCCGTTCCGATCAGTCCGATGCGCATGGCCCCACCCTCACCACGACCCGCGGTCCTGTCAATCCTTTGTCCGGACAACAGAACCTCCGAGATGGGCGTAACCCGCTTCCTGGATCTCGTTGAGCTCGGACGCGAGCTGCCGTCTTCACTGATGTCAGCGACATGATCGCGACTCCGAACTACCGTGTACCACTGTGTAGTTCGGCCGAAGCGGTGGATCGTTCCGCTGGTTGTCACGCACCCTGATCTGTTGAGAGAGGCACCGTCATGAGCAGCGAACCAGCGGACATCCACAAGATAGATACGTCCCTGCCGCACAGCGCACGCGTCTGGAACTACTGGCTGGGCGGCAAGGACCATTACGCAGCCGACCAACAGGCCGGTGACGCCTACAAGGAGAAGTTCCCCCTGATCGTCCCGATGGCCCGGGAGTCTCGCGATGTGCTGCGTCGCTCGGTGAGCTGGATGGCGGCGGAAGGTGTCAAACAGTTCCTCGACGTGGGTGCCGGGCTGCCCACGGCGAACAACACTCACGAGATCGCGCAACGCGTCGCGCCGGACAGCCGGGTGGTCTACGTAGATCACGACCCGATCGTCCTGATGCACGTCGACACGCTCCTCAGGAGTACACCTGAAGGCGCCACGGACTATGTGCTCGCGGACATGCGCGACACCGAGGCGATCCTTCAAGGTGCCGCGAAGACGTTGGACATGTCCCAGCCCATCGGTCTTGTGATCAATGATGTGCTGGGGCACATCTCCCCGTGGGAAGACGTGCTGACGTTGGTGCGTGGTCTGGTATCGGGGCTTCCTTCGGGCAGCTTCGCCTCGCTGACCCACTCCGATGCCGACGACGAACTGCACCGCAGTGTGCAGGACGAGTACAACAACTCCGGCGCGATCCCCTACATCCTGCGCAGCCCGGAGCAGACGATCTCCCTTTTCGACGGCCTCGATCTCGTCGATCCCGGTTTCGTTCCCTGGCCGAGGTGGAAGCCGGACGCGGCCATGCCGGGCTCGCTGACCATTCGGGCCGGATGGGTCGGCGTGGCACAGGTGCCGTGACGTCACCCATGGCCCCCTCGGAACCCATGGCCCCCTCGGAGATCACTCCGAGGGGGCCCTTTTGTCCGGACAACAGAACTTCAGAACTTCCCGTCATCATTCCCTGCGACTAGGCTCGCCACGTGCCCAAACCAGCCGCCACATCAGCCGTGGACCCGACCGTCTCCCTCCAGCTCGGCGTCGACCGCAGCAGCCCGGTCCCGCTGTACTTCCAGCTGTCCCAGCAGCTGGAGGCGGCGATCGAGCGTGGCGCCCTGACGCCGGGCACTCTGCTCGGCAACGAGATCGAGCTGGCGGGACGCATCGGCCTCTCCCGGCCGACCGTCCGCCAGGCCATCCAGTCGCTGGTCGACAAGGGGCTGCTCGTACGCCGCAGGGGCGTCGGCACCCAGGTCGTGCACAGCCAGGTCAAGCGCCCCCTCGAGCTCAGCAGCCTCTACGACGACCTGGAGGCGGCCGGCCAGCGCCCCGAGACCCGCGTCCTGCTCAACACCGTCGAGCCCGCCTCCGCCGAGGTGGCCGCCGCGCTCGGCGTCGCGGAGGGCGACGAGGTGCACCTGGTCGAGCGGCTCCGCCTGGCTCACGGCGAGCCCATGGCCTGCCTCCGCAACCACATCCCCGCCGGGCTGCTCAACCTCGACACCACACACCTCGAAGCCACCGGCCTCTACCGCCTGATGCGCGCCGCGGGCATCACTCTGCACAGCGCGCGCCAGTCCGTGGGCGCCCGCGCCGCCACCGCCGACGAGGGCGAGCGGCTCGGCGAGCCCGTGGGGGCCCCGCTGCTCACGATGCAGCGCACGACTTTCGACGACACGGGCCGCGCGGTCGAGTTCGGCTCGCACATCTACCGGGCCTCGCGCTACTCCTTCGAGTTCCAGCTCCTCGTACGGCCGTAGCCCGCCGTGCCCGTACGGCCGTAGATACCAACTCATCAACGTTCGTAAGAATGTTCTGACAAAGTCATTGACGCCGCCGCACGCCCCCGGCTAGAACTCCCCCAGCCGCACTGAGGCGGCCGGGAGAAGGGGCGGTCCCACTCATGCGCAAAGACCGTAGGGCAGCGGGCATCACGGCCTGTGTGGCGGCCATCGTGCTCGTCGCCGGCTGCAGCAGCTCCGGCGGCAAGGACGACGAGGACAAGTCGGGCGACGGCGGGGGAGGCGGCAAGGGCGTGAACACGCCCCGCCTCAAGATCGCGATGGTCACGCACTCCGGCGAGGGCGACACCTTCTGGGACATCGTCCAGAGCGGCGCCAAGCAGGCGGCCCGCAAGGACAACGTCGATTTCCTCTACTCCAACGACAAAGAGGCCAAGGGGCAGGCCGAGCTGGTCCAGTCGGCGATCGACAAGAAGGTCGACGGCATCGTAGTGACCCTGGCCAAGCCGGAGGCGATGAAGGCGGTGCTCGGCAAGGCCGAGGCCGCCGGGATACCGGTCGTCACGATCAACTCCGGCGGCGAGTTCTCCGCCGACTTCGGCGCGCTGAGCCACATCGGGCAGGACGAGTCCGTGGCGGGCGAGGCCGTCGGCGACGAGCTCGGCAAACGCGGCAAGAAGAAGGTGCTCTGCGTCATCCACGAACAGGGCAATGTCTCGCTCGAACAGCGCTGCGCTGGCGTGAAGAAGGCCTTCAAGGGCTCGGTCGAGAACCTCAACGTCGAGGGTACCGACGCTCCCAGCGCCCAGTCCTCCATCAGCGCCAAGCTGCAGGCGACCAAGGACATCGACGCGGTGGTCACCCTCGGCGCGCCCATCGCGGCCGTTTCGGTGAAGGCCAAGGAGGATGCCGCCAGCAAGGCCGAGGTCGACACCTTCGACCTGAACGCCGAGGTCGTCAAGCGCCTCAAGGCCAAGGAGGTCGGCTTCGCCGTCGACCAGCAGCCCTACCTCCAGGGCTATCTCGCCATCGACGAGCTGTGGCTCTACAAGACCAACGCGAACGTCCTCGGCGGCGGCAAGCCCGTCCTCACCGGACCCGCCATCGTCACCGAGAAGGACGTACCGAAGCTGGAGAAGTACACCGCCCGCGGTACCCGATGAACACATGCGTGATCCGCGTGGTCGATACTTGGGCGGCTGGGGCCGGGGATCCGGACCGGCCTCACCGAGGAACAGAGCTAGAAGGGCACGGCGTCGTGGCAAGGGTTCAGACAGGGGTACGTGCGGTGGGCGCCGTGCTGGTCGCGGTGCTCGGGGTATCCCTCGCGGGGTGCAGCAGCACCGGCGGCAAGCGCGCCGAGGACGCACGCAAGGCGGCAACGGCACAGGGCAAGGCCGCGGTGAACACGCCGAACTGGACGTTCGGGATGGTGACCCACTCGGGTGACGGCGACACGTTCTGGGACATCGTCCAGGAAGGCGCCAAGCAGGCCGCCGCCAAGGACAACATCAATTTCCTGTACGCGCATGACGACGAGGCCCAGCAGCAAGCCCAGCTCGTGGACTCGTACATCGACAAGAAGGTCGACGGCATCATCGTCACCCTCGCCAAGCCCGACGCGATGAAGGGCGCTCTGGCCCGCGCCAAGAAGGCCGGCATTCCGGTGATCACCGTGAACTCCGGCTCCGCGGAGTCCAAGCAGTTCGGCGCGCTCACCCACATCGGCCAGGACGAGACGATCGCGGGCGAGGCAGTGGGCGACGAGCTCAACAAGCGCGGCAAGAAGAAGGCGCTCTGCATCCTGCACGAGCAGGGCAACGTCGGCCACGAGCAGCGCTGCGACGGCGCCAAGAAGACCTTCGACGGCAAGATGCAGAACCTGTACGTGACCGGCACGGACATGCCCGACGTGGAGTCCTCCATCGAGGCCAAGCTCCAGTCGGACAAGGACATCGACTCGGTCGTCACGCTCGGTGCGCCCTTCGCGGACACCGCGGTGAAGGCCGCGGACAGCGCGGGCAGCAAGGCCGAGGTCGACACCTTCGACCTGAACGAGAAGGTGGCGGCGGGCCTGAAGTCCGGCACGCTCGGCTTCGCCGTCGACCAGCAGCCCTACCTCCAGGGCTACGAGGCCGTGGACCTGCTCTGGCTCTACAAGTACAACGACGATGTGCTCGGCGGCGGCAAGCCGGTCCTCACCGGGCCGCAGATCGTCACCAAGGGCCAGGCCGCCAAGCTGGAGGAATACGCGAAGCGAGGGACGCGATGACAGCGACCGCACCCGCACCAGCGCCTTCGCCGGACACCAAGACCGACGAGCGCCTCCTGAAGGCCTCGCCGCTGAAGAAGCTGATGGGCCGCCCCGAGCTTGGCTCCGTCGTCGGCGCCCTCGCCGTCTTCCTCTTCTTCGCGGTCGTCGCGGACAGCTTCCTGCAGGCCACCAGCCTCGCCACGGTGCTCTACGCGGCGTCGACGCTCGGCATCATGGCGGTGCCGGTTGCGCTCCTGATGATCGGCGGCGAGTTCGACCTGTCGGCGGGCGTCATGGTGACGACCTCCGCGCTGATCTCGTCGATGTTCAGCTACCAGATGACGGCGAACGTCTGGGTCGGCGTGCTCGTCTCGCTCGTCGCGACCCTCGCGGTCGGCGTCTTCAACGGCGTGATGCTGACGCGCACCGACCCGCCGAGCTTCATCATCACGCTCGGTACGTTCCTGATGCTGACCGGCATGAACCTCGGCTTCACCAAGCTGATCAGCGGCACGGTCTCCACGAAGTCGATCTCCGACATGGAGGGCTTCGCCTCCGCCAAGGACGTCTTCGCCTCGACGATCACCATCGGCGGCGTCGACTTCAAGATCACGATCCTCTGGTGGCTCGGCCTGATCGTGGTCGCCACCTGGATCCTGCTCCGCACCCGCGTCGGCAACTGGATCTTCGCGGTCGGCGGCGGCGAGGACGCGGCCCGCGCGGTCGGCGTCCCGGTCGCCGCGACCAAGATCGGCCTCTATATGGGCGTCGCCTTCGGCGCCTGGATCTCGGGCCAGCACCTGCTGTTCTCGTACGACGTCGTCCAGTCCGGCGGGGGCGTCGGCAACGAACTGATCTACATCATCGCGGCCGTCATCGGCGGCTGTCTGATCACCGGCGGATACGGCTCCGCGGTCGGCGCGGCCGTGGGTGCGTTCATCTTCGGCATGGTCAGCAAGGGCATCGTGTTCGCCGAGTGGAACCCGGACTGGTTCAAGTTCTTCCTCGGAGTGATGCTGCTCCTGGCGACCCTGCTCAACCACTGGGTCCGCAAGCGCGCGGAGGCGACGAAGTGACCACCGACACGAACGACGTCACCGACGCGGTACCGGACCCGGAGCCGGGCCGCACCCCGCTCGTCGAGCTCGACGACGTCAGTAAGTACTACGGCAACATCCGCGCCCTCGAAGGCGTGTCCCTGGAGGTCCACACGGGCGAGATCTCCTGCGTCCTCGGCGACAACGGCGCGGGCAAATCAACGCTCATCAAGATCATCGCTGGCCTGCACCGGCACGACGCGGGCAGCTTCCGCATCGACGGCGAGGACGCCGAGCTCTCCTCACCCCGCGAGGCCCTGGACCGCGGCATCGCCACGGTCTACCAGGACCTGGCCGTCGTCCCTCTCATGCCGGTCTGGCGGAACTTCTTCCTCGGCTCCGAGCCGACGAAGGGCGTGGGCCCCTTCAAGCGCCTGGACGTCGACCTGATGCGCGCGACGACCCGCGCGGAGCTGCTCCGCATGGGCATCGACCTGCGCGACGTCGACCAGCCGATCGGCACCCTGTCGGGCGGTGAGCGCCAGTGCGTGGCGATCGCCCGCGCCGTCTACTTCGGCGCGAAGGTCCTCGTCCTCGACGAGCCGACAGCGGCGCTGGGCGTCAAGCAGTCAGGCGTGGTCCTGAAGTACGTGGCGGCGGCGCGGGACGCGGGCCTGGGAGTGGTCTTGATCACCCACAACCCCCACCACGCATACCTGGTGGGCAACCGCTTCGTCCTCCTCAAACGCGGCACGATGTTCGGCAGCTATGCCCGTGACGAGGTCACCCTGGACGAGCTGACCCGCCAGATGGCGGGCGGCTCCGAGCTGGACGACCTGCGTCACGAGCTGGAGGACAGGGCCCCGTAAGGGGCGCGGGGAACTGCGCGACAAGCCCCGTCGGGCCCGCAGACGAACACGAACCGGCGGGAGCGAGACCGACCACCGGCCCACCGTTCAGCCGCAGGGCCACCGCAATGGCAGAATCCAGGCAATGAGCACCTACCGCGACCTCGCGCACCGCGGCTCCGCCCGAGCCACCGTCCTGCGGACCGTAGGCACGCGTGAGCGCCGATCCCATCTGACGGCGCCCCGCGTCCCCACGGTCGGCATCGACATCGGCGGTACGAAGGTGATGGCGGGCGTGGTCGACGCCGACGGCAACATCCTGGAGACGCTCCGGGCCGAGACGCCGGACAAGTCCAAGAGTCCCAAGGTCGTCGAGGACACCATCGTCGAGCTGGTCCTCGACCTCTCCGACCGGCACGACGTGCACGCGGTCGGCATCGGCGCGGCAGGCTGGGTCGACGCGGACCGCAACCGCGTCCTGTTCGCCCCGCACCTGTCCTGGCGCAACGAACCCCTCCGCGACCGCATCTCGGGCCGCCTCGCGGTCCCCGTGCTCGTCGACAACGACGCGAACACCGCAGCCTGGGCGGAGTGGCGCTTCGGCGCGGCCCGCGGCGAGGACCACCTGGTCATGATCACGCTCGGTACGGGCATCGGCGGCGCGATCCTGGAGGACGGCCAGGTCAAGCGCGGCAAGTTCGGGGTGGCCGGGGAGTTCGGCCATATGCAGGTGGTCCCCGGCGGCCACCGCTGCCCCTGCGGCAACCGCGGCTGCTGGGAGCAGTACAGCTCGGGCAACGCGCTGGTCAGAGAGGCCCGCGAGCTGGCCGCCGCCGACTCACCGGTGGCGTACGGCATCATCGAGCGCGTCAAGGGCAGCATCCCCGACATCACGGGCCCCCTGATCACCGAGCTGGCCCGCGAGGGCGACGCGATGTGCATCGAGCTGCTCCAGGACATCGGCCAGTGGCTCGGCGTCGGCATCGCGAACCTGGCCGCCGCTCTCGACCCGTCCTGCTTCGTGATCGGCGGCGGCGTATCGGCCGCCGACGACCTCCTGATCGGCCCGGCCCGCGACGCCTTCCGCCGCCATCTGACCGGCCGCGGCTACCGCCCCGAGGCCCGCATCGCCCGCGCCCAGCTTGGCCCCGAGGCGGGCATGGTGGGCGCGGCCGACCTGGCCCGCCTGGTGGCCCGCCGCTTCCGCCGGGCGAACCGCCGCCGGGTGGAGCGCTACGAACGCTATGAGCGCTTCGCGGAAGCGCGCCGCTCCAACAACCGCACCTCTCAGGGAACTCAGTAAGCAGATGACCGTGCCCCGCCAACCCTCGTCCCCGGATTCCCAGGATTCCCCGGACGGGAGCCGCGGCCCCGCCGAGGGCCACCGCCATATGATCCGCCGCCGCTGGCTGACGGCGACGATCATCGTCCTGCTCATCGGCGTACCGGCCGGCTATCTGGTGATCTCCGCGAACCAGAGCCGCAACAGCGGCCGCGACAAGGAGGACAAGTACTCCGCGACCGGCCTCACGGCGGGCTGGCCCTCCAAGGTGCAGCGCCGCCTGTACGACGTGCCGATTCAGCCGTACTCCAGGGAAGTCGCCTACTACGAGACGAACAACTGGCGCACCAGCCGCCTGTACGCCCAGTTCCTGACGAGCAACAAGGGCCTGGACAAGTTCCTCAAGCAGATCGGCACGAGCACCCCGGAACTGAAGAAGAACGACATCACCATCAGCAAGCGCGACCGCAAGGTGGTCGGCTGGGAGTTCACCGACCCGGGCCCCTGGCTCGGCCTCACCCACGTGAAGAAGGACCCGGCCCCGACCCTTGACGTGGTGGTGAACCGCGCGAATCCGGAGCATCCGATGGTGTATGTAGTGTCGACGACAACACCGTAACTGGCGTGTTTCATCAGCGAGTTGCGTGAGGGTCAGCTCGTACGATGACGCCCATGATCTCCAAAGAGACGTCCGAAGAGGCGTACGAGGGACGCAGACGGGCCCAGTGGCTGGCCGCCGGGGGCCCGGCGCGCAGGGACCTGCTGCGACTGCTGGCGGCGACCGGGGCGGCAGGCGCGGCATCGGCGCTGGGAGCGCGCCCGGCGGCGGCAGCGAGCTCCACCCCAAGGAGTTCCGGAATCATCAAGCCCCTCCCCCCAGCCCGCTTCACGATCCGCGGAACGAACGCGGAGACGAAGTTCGAGGCGCTCGCGGAGACGGGCTACTACACCCCGGTATCGCACTTCTTCGTACGCAACCACACGGCGACGCCGCGCGTGGACGCGAAGACATGGACCCTGAAAGTCTGGGGCGACGGCCTGAAGGGTGGCCCGAGGGAGCCCAGGGAGTTCACCCTCGCCGACCTCAAACGCCTCCCGTCGACGACGACTTCGGCGCTCATCGAGTGCGCGGGCAACGCCCGAAGCTTCTTCACGACCCAACAGGGCCAGCCGGCTTCAGGCACGGCCTGGACCCAGGGAGCGGTGGGCAACGCCCGCTGGCGCGGCGTACGCCTCTCCGAAGTCCTGCGCCTGGCAGGCGTATCGCGCCACGCGGTGGACGTGATGCCGAGGGGTCTCGACGCGGACTACATCACGGACGACGGCACGAACCTGGGCAAGGTCCGCCGCCCGCTCCCGCTCTCCAAGGCGATGGAAGACGTCATCCTGGCGTATGAGATGAACGGCGCCCCACTCCCTCCGGACCACGGCTACCCGGTGCGCCTGGTGGCCCCGTCCTGGGTGGGAATCGCGTCGATCAAATGGGTAGGCGACATCGAAGTCTCGTCAACACCCCTCCACTCGCCCTGGAACACGCAGTTCTACCGCCTGTTCGGCGAGGCGTACCCCCCGGAGGGCAGCACCCCTCTCACCCGCCAAACCCTGAAGTCCGCTTTCGAACTCCCCTGGAACGCAAGCCTCCCGGCGAACCGAACCCACCACCTCACAGGTCGCGCCTGGTCGGCGAAGGCCCCCGTGGCCCGAGTCGACATCAGCACGGACGGCGGCGAGACCTGGCACCAGGCCCACCTCAAGGACAGCCCCCGCCAGTCGAGTTGGACCCGCTGGACCACCCCATGGCACCCCAGCACCCCCGGCACGACGACACTCCTGTCCCGCACCACGGACACCTCCGGCCACACCCAGCCGGAGGCGACGGTGCACAACACTCAGGGGTACTTGTTCGACGCGGTGGTGCGGCATGTGGTGCGGGTGGTGTGAGCCTGGGCCTATGCGGAAGCCGCGTGGGCAAGTGACCATCGCTCGTACGCAGCTGCCGCCACCCCCAAGTCCTCCCAGGCCATCCCCGCGGACTTGAACAACCGAGGCCGGTCCTCGGCCACTTCCACCTCGCCCCGCACCAACTCGCCCAGCGTCCGCAGCCGCCCCACATCAAAGGCCCCCGCGGCCACCGCCAGCGCGATGTCCCCGCACTCCCGCAGCGCCACCCCGTGGGACTCGGCCACCACCAGGCCGCGCTCCAGAAGCCCTCCGTCCACCTCACGCGCATCCGGCTCGTGCGAGCCCACCGCCGCGACGGTGGCGTGAGCCGGGAGCAGTGTGCTGTCGAACAGGGGCTTGCGAGCCGTCGTGCAGCAGCAGACCACGTCGGCCGACGCCACGTCCGCCGGGGTAGCGGGCGCCGCCGACAAGCCTGCCTCGCGGCACCGGTCGACGAAGGCCGCCACCCGCTCCGGGGTGCGCGCCACCACATCCACGTGTTCCAGCGTCGGGCGCACCGCGCGCACGGCCTCCACGTGGCCCCAGGCCTGGGGGCCGGTGCCGAAGACCAGGAGGCGGCGGGTTTCCGGTACCGCGAGGTGTCGGATCGCTGCCCCCGATACCGCGGGCGTACGTAGTGACGTCAGCGCGATGCCGTCAAGCAGGGCCAGGGGCTTGTGTGTTGTTCCGTCCAGGAGGAGATACAGGCCCTGGACGCGGGGGAGGTCGCGGGCTGCGTTTCCCGGGGTGACCGTGGCGATCTTCACTCCGGTGTACGACGTCGTGGACGACGGCATCAGGAGAAGCTGGCCGCCGGGGACGTCGACGACTCCCCGGGGAGGTTCCGCCTCCGGGTCGAGGCCTGTCTTGAGGGTCGTTTCCACTGCCTCGATCGCCGTGGACATCGGGATGAGCCCGGCCATCGTCTCGGCGTCGATGTAGGGCGGTTGCTCGTTCGTGGGGGTCGTGGCGTTCGTGGCGTTCATGGGTGGTTTCCTCCCGTGCTGAGCGCGCGTCAGGCGACGCTCGTGATCACCCCCTATAGAACACGTCCACCGCCAGGGCAGTACTCCGCCTCGATGACCGCCTGGCTGTTGCCCGCCCAGTCGCCGTTGAAGTTGAAGGCGAGCGAGTGCTTGCCGTCCGGTGTGGTCACCGCTTGGGACGCCGATCCCTGGATATTGCCGCCGTGACCCCAGAGCGAAGAGCCGCAGGGCAGGTCGAACTTCATCAGGCCGAGACCGTACCCGGTGATCAGGCCCGCCCCGCTGACCGGGACGGTGGTCTTCATCTCCTTGAGTTGCCGCGCGGGCAGCAGCTTGCCGCCGAGCAGGGCCGAGTAGAAGCGGTTCAGGTCACCGGAGTCGGAGATGGTCGCGCCTCCGCGTCGATGTACCGGCCGCCGTCGGCGACCACGCTCAGCACCCCGATGTGCGGCTGTGCGAGGAACTCTTCGCGCTCCCGCTGGCTCAACTTCCGCGGCCGGTGTGCGTCTTCGCTCACTTCGTCCCCCTCGGTGTCGGCTTCCACGTCGACGTTCACGCGCTCGGAACGAGCACCCGAGCACCCGAGCACCCGAGCACCCCAGCGTCCGAGCACCCGCACGTCTCCAACGGGCCTGCCCGCCAGGACTATTCCCTGTGTCAGGGGCGTCCGGGGCGTCACCCGCGTCGTGGCTTCGCCTCCTCGACATCCCCCTGCCCCTGCCGCCGCCGACGGAGGTCATCACTGGCTCCGCGACGCCGTCCGCCGGACTCTGATGCGTGGGAGATGTGAAGAGTTCGGGCGCAACTCCCGGGATCAGGTCGCGGGAGCGGAAAACTCGGAGGGCTCACTCGGCGCCTTCGAACAGGTCGGGCGCCGCCCTATGTGATGGGAGACCGATCAATGATGTTCACTCCGGTACGGAGCAGAGTGCGGATGGCCGCGCTCGCGCTCTCGGCCGTCGCGGCACTCGCCTTCGGCGCGACGACCGCCACGACCGGCGCGACAGCGGCCCCCGCACCCGCGAAGAAACAGGGGCCGACCTCGGTGGCGTACGTCGAGGTGAACAACAACAACATGCGGAACGTCGGCAAGTACACGCTCGCCAACGGCGGCGGCAACGTCTTCGACGTGGCCGTGATCTTCGCGGCGAACATCAACTACGACACGGGCACGAAGACGGCGCAGCTGCACTTCAACGAGAACGTGCAGCGGGTCCTCGACAACGCCGCCACGGAGATACGGCCGTTGCAGCAGAAGGGCATCAAGGTCGTCCTCTCGGTGCTCGGCAACCACCAGGGCGCGGGCTTCGCCAACTTCCCGTCACAGCAAGCGGCTTCGGGGTTCGCGAAGCAGCTGTCGGACACCGTGACCAAGTACGGCCTCGACGGCATCGACTTCGATGACGAGTACGCCGAGTACGGCAACAACGGCACCGGCCAGCCCAACGCCAGCTCGTTCGTGCACCTGGTGACGGCGCTGCGCGCGAACATGCCGGGCAAGATCATCAGCCTTTACAACATCGGTCCGGCCGCGTCCCGTCTCTCCTACGGCGGCGTCGACGTCTCGTCCAAGTTCGACTACGCCTGGAACCCGTACTACGGCACCTGGCAGGTCCCCGGCATCGCACTGCCCAAGTCGAAGCTGTCGCCGGCGGCCGTCGAGATCGGCGGGACCTCGCAGAGCACGGCTGCCGACCTCGCCCGCCGCACCGTCAAGGAGGGGTACGGCGTCTATCTGACGTACAACCTCGACGGCACCGACCGCAGCGCCGATGTCTCCGCGTTCACCAAGGAGTTGTACGGCAGTGACGCCGTCTACACGCCGTAGGGCGACCGCGAGCCCCAGTACGCGGTGCTCCCTCGGGGCCAACCGCATCCCGTAGGGCGCGATCCGTGAGTGCCGCGCCTTCGACAACGATGTCGGGGGCGCGGCGCGGGTCCATCGAGTACCCGGACACCATCAGTCGGGAACCGCCTCTCCGTCCAGTGCTACGGCGAGGGGGGCCGATGCGGGGAGCGGAGTACGAGCAGGGTGATCTCGCTCGGGGCGAAGACGCGGAACGGCGGGCCCCAGAAGCCGGTGCCGCGGCTGGTGTAGAGGAGGGTGCGGGTGCCATGGCGGCTGAGGCCGGCGAGGGCGGGCTGGTCGATGCGGACCAGGTGGTGGAAGGGCCAGATCTGGCCGCCGTGGGTGTGCCCGGAGAGTTGGAGGTCGACGCCTTCGGCTGCCGCCCGGTCGACGAACTTGGGCTGGTGGGCCAGGAGCAGGACGGGGTGGTCGGGGTCGGCGCCGTGCAGGGCTCCGGCGAGGTGGGCGCGGTGGCCGGTCAGGCCGGAGGACTCGGCGGTGACGTCATCCACGCCGGCGACCACGAGGGTGTCGCCACCGCGTTCGAGCAGCAGATGGCGGTTGCGCAGCGGCTCCCAGCCCAGCTCGTCCATCAGGTCGACCCAGCCCTGGGCCTCGCTGTAGTACTCGTGGTTGCCGGTGACGTAGACCCGGGCCCGCGTGGCCTGCACGGTGCCGAGTGGGGCGGCCTGGGCGCGGCGGCGTTCGGCCGTGCCGTCCGCGATGTCTCCGGTGTGGCAGACCAGGTCGGCCTTCAGGGTGTTCACCGTCTCGCAGACCCGCGCCGACCAGCGGGCGCGGTCGAGCGGGCCGTAGTGGGTGTCGGTGATGAGGACGACGCGCGTGCCGTCCAACCCGGCCCCCAGGCGCGGAAGTTGTACGTCGAGGCGGCGTACCCGTGGTACCCGGCGGGCCTCCGCGTACCCCCAGGCAAGCAGTACGGCGGCTGCGCCGAGGGCCGCCAAGGTGGCGATCCGGGCCCGGTCCTGGCCGTCGCCGACGCCGGTCACGGTCAGGGCGAGCCGCAGCAGGACGCCGAGCAGAACGGACCAGGTGAACAGGACCCAGATGGTGCCCAGCAGCGTGTCCCCGACGATCGCCGCCCAGTCCTGCTGCCGTCGGCCGTGGCCGCGCACCATCGCGAGCGGCATAGCGACCAGACCGAGGACGAACAGGGCGGTGCCGCCCAGCGCCACAGGAAGCGGCCAGTGCTGGCCGACGTGCAGCAGCAGCCAGCAGGGCACGGTCCACAGCAGGACGGGGGCGATCAGAGGGAGGTAGCGCATCAGGCGGTGCAGGCGGCTCTGCTGAGTCTCGTGCGCCGCACTGTCGGTGGATCGGGTTTCGCTGGTGTCGGTCACGCTTCCCCTCCTCGGGCAACCAGGCTGCCGTCGCGCGCACTGTATCCGGTCGTCTTCGGGCCGATGGGAAGGAAACAGCCGGCCCCGGGCACTCGCCGAAGGCCTGGCCGACGCCGGTTCGCGGAAAAATTGGTGTGCGGGATCGACGGGACCGGGTAACGTCTTGGGCATGTTCTTCCAGACGCTGATTTACGAGTGAGAGCGTGATGGGCCCCTGCTGACGTCCTTCGACGTCGCCGCGCCCGTCCCCCACCGATGAATCCGTAGATCACTTCACATCATTTCGGGAGAACCCGTGAGCAAGAACATCAATAACCCCGTGGGCATGGGCGGCGGCCAGCGCAAGAAGCTGTCCCGCGCCGAACGGCAGAACAACGGTCCGCACCGCAACCTCGACCGCCAGGGTGCCGCCGACCAGAAGGCGGAGCTGGTGCGGAAGATGCGCGAGAAGACAGGCGCGGCCAAGGACGCCGGGCAGACGAGCGACGACACCGCACAGAGCTGACGCACTGCCGCCGCGGGGCGGCACCGCACGAGGCAGGGCCCGGACCGCGACGCGCGATCCGGGCCCTGCTGCCGTACCGGGCGCGGTCGGTGCCGCTCAGCTCTCGGCCCCCCGCCACCGCGGGCTGTAACGGCAGTGTCAGCACGAGCACAGCCGTACCCCCCTCACCCACGGCCGAAAACGCGAGGCGAGTGATCGGGGCCGCGTTCGGGTCAGGCCCGGTTGAGCGGTGGCCGATGCTGGGTGTGGCAGCCCGGTGCGGGGCAGGTGTCCCGGAGCAGCCATCACCGCTCTGGGCCACCGGCCCCCGGCGTTTTCCTCATGGCGCCGAGCAGACCGGAGAGCCGGCGCCGGTCTGCCGCGCTCAGTCCGGCGAGCCGCTCCTGCTCCTGGGCCGACCGTACGGTCTCCTGGGCCGACCGTACGGTGAAGATCCGCTCGGCCAGTACTGAGGCGGCGTTCTCGCAGGTGAAACGCTACGGCGCAGTCACTCCTGTGCTCGGGTGAGGGTTCGTGTGCGGCGGGTTGTGAGGGTGCGCAGCGCTGCTCTCCGGCTCGATCAGGCCCTCGCGGTAGGCGATGCCGACGGCCTCGGTGCGGCTCGCGGCACCCAGCTTGGCGAGGATGTTGGAGACGTGGACGCTTGCCGTCTTGCCGCTGATGTACAACTCTTCGCCGATCTGGCGGTTGGTGCGCCCCCGGCCGAGCAGCCGCAGCACCTCGCTCTCCCGGGCGGTCAGGTCGGCGATCCGCTCCCCGGCGGCCGGTGCGTCGGCGAGACGGCCGCGTCGTACCAGGGCGTCGAGCGCCTCCCGCAGCGGTACGGCGCCGAGCCGCACGGCTGTGTCCCGGGCCGCATACGCCTGCTCGGCCGCCTCTTCACGGCGTCCTGCGGTGAGCAGGGCCTCCGCGAGCCGCCGTCGGCACCGGGCGAGTTCGTACGGTTCGCCGTAGCTGAACGCGGTCACGGCCCGCTCCCAGGTGGCGACGTCCGGGCCGGTGGCGGCGCGTACTCCCTCGGCTTCGGCGCGGGCCAGCCAGGCCAGGCCCTCTGGTCCCTGCTCAGTGCCGTCCTGGCCGCGGGCCGCCGTGGTCCGGGCCAGCTCCACGAGTTCGGCCGCGGTGTCAGTCCAGCGACCTGTGCCCGGCGCGTCGCCGGCCAGGCGGGACTCCTCCGCCGCGTCCGCGACGGCCGACAGGGTGAGCGCAGCCAGACGGACCACGGCATCGGGCTTGTCGGAGCCCAAGCCCTCCGTGAGTGCGTCGACTGCGGCGTCCATCTGCCGTACGCAGTCCTCGGCGTCACCCCGCAGCGCCGCGGCGTCGGTGAGCACGATGCTCGCGACGAGCGAGGCCATCCAGTCCGGGGGGCCGTCGAGCAGTGCGCGGGAGCCACCGACCGCCACGTCGAACTCGCCGCGCGCCAGGGTGACGTACAACGCGGGTGCGGTCGCGAACCCGGACGTGGCCGAGAGGAGGGTGACGTCGTCGGCGGCCGTCTCCGTGCACTCGTCCCAGCGACCCAGCGTGTAGAGCAGCAGGGATTGCAGATAGCGCAACTCCACGGCGTACGGCGAGGAAAGGAGGCCGGCCCGGCGGGCGCGGTCGAGTCCGTCGCCGGTCCAGCTCAGGCACGGGTCCATTTCGCCGCACTCGTAGCAACCGATCGCCAGGTTGTACAGCGCCCGCATCTCCACCTGGAGGTTCCCGGCGGTGCGGGCCAGCTCACGGGCTTCGAGGAGCCGCTCCCGACCTTGCGGAGTACGCCGGTTGTGCACCTCGAGACCGACCAGCGAAATCACCAGATCGGCCTGGGCGTCAGCCAGTCGGAGCCGCTCGGCGATGTCCAGGGCCTGCCGGGCGACGCGTTCGGCGTCCTCGTCACGGCCCACGTAACGGGCCGCCATGACGTGGGTCGCGGCCGCCCACACCCAGGTGCGCGAGGGCGGCTCGGCCGGGATGAGACCGAGCGCCTCGCTGCTGTACGCGAACGCGGCCTCCAGATTGTCGATCCGCATCAGGTTGCCCGCGAGGGTGTAGCGCACGCGGGCGGCGAGTTCGGAGTCGGCCTCCGAGCCGGCCCGCGCGAGCGCGGAGCGGGTGAGCTGGACCGCGCGATGGGGATCCCCGGCGTGTGCGGCGGCGGCCGAGGCACGCAGGGTGAGAGTGACCGGGTCGCCGTGCTCGGGGTGCGCGGACGCGTCCACCACGGCCCACAGTTCGAGCGCGGTCTCCAGGTGGCGCAGCTCTTCGGCGGGTGCGCGGAGGCCCTGGGCGTGGTCGGCGGCTTCGAGGGAGGCCGCCAGCGCGTCGGCCAGGTCGTGGCTCGCGCGTGAGTGATGGGCCCGCTCCGCCGCGCTGTTCGCCGGACGCTCCTCGCCGGCGAGGAGCGCAGCGAACACCCCGTGCAGCCTGACCCGTTCGCCGGGCAGCAGATCCGCGTACACGGCCTCGCGGGTGAGGGCGTGCCGGAAGGAGTACGTCGCGTCGTCGTCGGTCACAAGGAGTTGGTGGCCGACAGCCTCGCGCAGCGCCGACTCCAGCTCCTCCTGCGACAGCCGCACGGCGCCGCGCAGCAGGTCGTGTCCGACCCGGCGCCCCGCCACAGCAGCCGTGCGCAGGACCTGCTGGGCAGTCTCGGTCAACTGCTCGATCCGGATGAGCAGGACGTCGGCCAGGCCGCTGGGCATGGCGGCCGAGTCCGCGCCCTCGTCGTCCTCGGGCAGCGCGGCGAGCAACTCCTCGGCGTAGAAGGCGTTTCCCTCGGCGCGGTCGACGATGCGTCGGACCGCACTGTCGGAGACAGGGCCTGTGCGTTGCGCGTACACGAGCCGGGCCACGTCCGCGTCAGCCAGCGGGTGCAGTTCGAGCCGGTCGACGGAGGGCAGCCTGACCAGCTCGGCGAGCAGAGGCCGCAGCGGGTGACGGCGGTGCAGGTCGTCCGCGCGGTACGAGGCGAAGACTGCGAGCCGGTGGGGCGGGCCGCCGGGCGCGGGCCGCTGCAGGACACCCCGGCTGAGCAGAAAGCGGAGCAGGTCACGAGAAGACTGGTCAGCCCAGTGAAGGTCCTCGATGACCAGGAGAAGCGGGGTCAGGGCCGTCAGGTCGGCGAGGAGGCCGGCGACCCCCTCAAAAAGCTGGAGGCGGCTGCCGGCGTCGGGCACGGGGCCTGCCCCCGCTGCCGTGCCGATCAGGCGCTCCACCGCGGGATACGCGGAGAAGGCCGGGGCGAGCCGTTCGTCGGCGGCGGCCGCACCGAGGATCTCCGTGAACGGGAGGTACGGCAGGCCGACGTCCCCGAGGTCCACGCAGTGGCCGGTAAGGACGGTCATGCCGGTGGTGACGGCGTGCGCCGCGGCCACGGTCAGCGTGCGGGTCTTGCCGACGCCGGCGTCCCCGGCCACGAGGACGGCGCGCGGGTCGCCGGCCGCGGCCCGCTCCAGCACGCCGGTGAGCCGGGTGAGTTCGGTTGCCCGGCCGACGAACGGTGTATCGCTTGGATGGACCACAGGCCCATCCAAGCACGCCCCGCCGGTACCGCTGGCGGGTCTCCGCTCCCCGGAATGCGAGGACGCGGTTCGTGTACCGCTGGGGCACCGTGGGGAGCGGGCATTCCCGAGAGGTGGGCGGACGGGCCCGACGGTTCGACCCCGAAGGCCGGTTCACCGAAGGCTCGGTCTCGCCGCAGCCAGGGCAAGTGATCCGGCACCCGGTGCCGGATCACTTGCCCTGCCTCTTTCGCTGACGTGCGGAGAACAGCAGAGCACCCATCGGATCGACATGCCGTCAGCCCAGCCGGACACCGGCCTGCCCGGATCCCGTGTCGTACGGTCTGATGTCGCGGCCGCCCGCCGCCCGCCGTCCGCCGTCCGCAACGGATCTCACCGAACCCGGCGCTGCCGCCGGTACGGCCGAAAGATCTGAACCGATACCGGGAATCAGGCCGCGACGAGCTCCAGCTCGCGGTCCGGCGTCTTGACCTTGGGCTTCTTGTTCGGCAGTGAGAGCCGGAAGACCTTGTGCCACGCGGAGTACACCTGCTTGGGCAGCGGCCCGGTGACGTACTCCAGCTCGTACTTCTCGAACAGCGCGCGCACCTTCACCGCGACCTCGGCGTACCGGTTGCTCGGCAGGTCCGGGAACAGGTGGTGCTCGATCTGGTGCGACAGGTTGCCGGTCATGAAGTGCATGGCCTTGCTGCCGCTGATGTTCGCCGAGCCCATCATCTGGCGCAGGTACCACTGGCCGCGCGTCTCGCCCTTGATCGACCGGCGTTCGAAGACCTGCACGCCCTCGGGGAAGTGCCCGCACATGATCACCGAGTGGGTCCAGATGTTGCGGACCAGGTTCGCGGTGAACGTGGCGCCGAGCGTGGGGAGGAACGACGGGCCCGAAAGGAGTGGGTGGATCACGTAGTCCTTGAGAACCTGCTTGCGGATCTTGCGGCCCACGGCCTTGGCCCGCGCGCGGAACTCCGGGCTGTTGCGGCGGCGCTTGTTCAGGTTCTTGCCGAGCTCCAGGTCGTACGCCGCGATGCCGTACTCGAAGAAGCAGGCGTTGAGGAAGTTCCACAGCGGCTGGCCGAGGTGGAACGGGTGCCACTTCTGGTCCTCGTCGACGCGCATGATGCCGTAGCCGAGGTCGTTGTCCTTGCCGATCACGTTGGTGTACGTGTGGTGCAGCTCGTTGTGCGAGTGCTTCCACTGCTCGGACGGCGAGACGTGATCCCACTCCCAGGTGGTGGAGTGGATCTTCGGGTCCCGCATCCAGTCCCACTGGCCGTGCAGGATGTTGTGGCCGATCTCCATGTTGTCCATGATCTTCGCCACGGACAGACCGGCGGTGCCGATCAGCCACGCGGGCGGGAAGATCGAGAACAGCAGCACGCCCCTGCTGACCAGCTCGAGCTTGCGCTGCGCCGAGATGACCTTACGGATGTAGGCGGCGTCCTTCTCGCCGCGGCCGGCGATCACCTCGTCGCGGATCGCGTCCAGCTCGCGGCCGAGCTCCTCGATCTGCTCCGCGGTCAGGTGGGCGGTGGGGTCGATGGCGGTCAAGGTGCTCCTACCGTTCGATGTCGCAGGGGCCCGCCGCGGCGGACACGCAGGTCTGGATGAGGACGCCAGGATCGGCCTCGGTGATCTCGCCGGTGCGCAGGTCGCGGACGGCGCCCGCCTTGAGCGGCGTGACGCAGCCGAAGCAGATGCCCATGCGGCACCCGGAGGGCATGAGCACGCCGGCCTCCTCACCGATGTCCAGCAACGGCGTGGCGCCGTCCGCGTCGACGGTCTTGCCGGTGGTGCTGAACGTGACTTCGCCGCCGTCGCCGGCGACGACGATGCTGGGGCGGAAGCGTTCGGTGTGCAGACGCTCTTGGACGCCGTGCTCGGTCCAGTGCTCTTCGGCGGCGTCGAGCAGGCCCGCGGGCCCGCAAGCCCAGGTCTCGCGCTCGGCCCAGTCGGGCACGAGTTCGTCGAGACGGGCGATGTCGAGGATGCCGTCCGTGTCGGTGTGCACCTCGGTGAGGCGCAGCTTCTTGTCCGCGACCAGGCCGTGCAGTTCGTTGCGGAAGATCACGTCCTGCGGCCGTGGCGCGCAGTGGACCATGACGACGTCGTGGAACTCGCTGTCGCGCAGCATGCCCATCACGGGCGTGATGCCGCTGCCGGCCGTCAGGTAGAGCACCTTGGCGGGCTTGGCCTGCGGCAGCACGAAGTCACCGGTCGGCTGGTCGAGCTGGATCAGCGTGCCCGGTTTCGCCCTGCGGACCAGGTGGTTGCTGACCTTGCCGTCCGGGATCGCCTTCACGGTGATCGTGACGCGGCCGTCCTGGCGGTTCGTCGGCGAGGTGATGGAGTAGGCACGCCACAGGCGCACCCCGTCGACGTCGACCCCGATCCGCACGTACTGACCGGCCGTGTGGCCGCGCCAGCCCTGTCCCGGCCTGATCACGACAGTCGCGGCGTCACCCGTCTCGGGGTGCACGGCCTCGACGCGCCCACGCAGGTCAGCGCCCGCACGCAGCGGGCTGACCAGGTCGAGGTAGTCCGACGGCAGCAGCGGCGTCGTGACCATCTCCAGCAGTTTCCACGCCCTGCTGCGGAGGGCTGTACTCGTCATGACTTCAGCTTGCTGCGCCTCAAGGCGTAAAGTCCTGACCGCAGGACGTAAATCTGGTCGACTGAATTGTTCGCAGGGAACAAAAACGTGAGCCATGCAATCCAGAGGGCCAGCGAACTGGCCTTGGACAAGACGACGGTCACCGCGCTTCGGGCCACACTGAAGACCACCGCCGACGAGGTCGTCCAGGCGATCATCGACGAGGTCCCTCCCTACGCCAACGCGCTTTCGGGCCGCATGGGCGGCACCATCCGCCGAGCCGTCCGCACCGCCCTGGGGCACTACCTGGACCTCGCGAGCGGGAACGCCACAGGCGGCGACGCCGGTGACGCGGCCTACGAGCTCGGCCGCGGCGAGGTGCGCGACGGCCGTTCGATGGACGCCCTGCTCGGCGCCTACCGCGTCGGCGCCCGGGTGGCCTGGCGATGCCTGGCAGCGGGTGCCGTACCCGCGGGTCTGCCCGCTGCCGAGGTCGCCAAGTTCGCCGAGCTGACCTTCGCCTACATCGACGAGCTCTCCGCCGCGAGCGCCGCGGGCCACGCCGACGAACTGGCCGCCCGGGGCCGGGCCCACGAGCTCCACCTGGAACACCTGGCCCGCGACCTCCTCGCCGGCGCGAGCCCGGACGTGCTGCTGGCCTCTGTTCAACGGGCCGGGTGGCAGCCTCCCGTTTCGCTGACCGCGGTCCTGCTGCCCGCAGCCCAGGCCCGGCCTGCCTACCGCGTGCTCGACCCGAGCACCCTCGTCCTCGACGATCTTCCGGACGCCACCGGTGTGCTGCTCGTCCCCGATGCCGACCGATCACGTCTCTTGCGGCAGCTGACCGACCGCACCGCCGTGGTCGGCCCGGCCCGGCCATGGACTCGTGCGTCCGCCTCGTACGCACGAGCCGTACGCGCGCGCTCCCTCTCCTCCGACATCCGCGACACCGAGGACCACCTGCCCGAGCTGGTGCTGAGCGCCGACATGGACGCGTTCGCAGACCTGCGTGCCCGAGCCCTCGCACCGTTGCGGACCTTGCCTGCCGCGACCGCGCGGCGACTGGAAGAGACGCTGCGGGCGTGGCTGCTGCACCACGGCAGACGGAACGAAGTGGCGGCGGCGTTGTTCGTCCATCCACAGACGGTCCGGTACCGGATGTCGCAGCTGCGGGAGCTCTTTCCGGATCTCGCATCGCCGAACCGGGTCCTTGAACTGACGCTGGCGGTCGGTCTTCGGGTCAGCTGACGCGTACTTCGACCGTCCACGACGGCGGCCCGGGAAAGAGCGGTATGAGCCAGCTGCGGCTGGGGGCTGATGTGACGGCCTGGCACACCGCGCGAGGGATGATGGGGATGGAATGACGGAACGTTGAGGTCAGGAGCTTCCATGACGAAGCGGGTTCACCGACCCCGTGAGGACGCGGAGTTCAATTTCATCCTCGGGATGAGCGGAGTTCCGGTCCTCGCGTACTTCACCGGGACATGGCCCAAGGCGATCGAACCCTGCCGGGTGATGGACCTCGTCATGGGTGGCATCGCCGACGACTACGCGGGCCGCCTGACGGCCGTCCGCGCCGACATCACGCGTTGTCCGGCCGCAACCGAGCGATACGGGATCACCGGAGCCCCGTCCTACGTCCTGCTGAAGACAGGAGAGGCGGTGGCGCACGGCACAGGGCCCATGACCACCGCCGAGGTACGGAAGTCCCTGGACGGCCACCTCTGAGCGGCCGCTGCGGCTGGTCGAAGCGCTCTTCTTGAGTTGGTGGGACCTTGGGCTACGCGGCCCGGGAGGTCTTCCACCTGGTCATACAGTTACAGCCAGGACCCCGCTCATAGGGGCTGTCGTGACAGATGAGAGGGTCAGGCGAGTGAGTGAGACACCGAAGAGCACCCTCCAATACCGCTTTGACGGGCCAGAAGACGCCCCGGTGCTGATCCTCGGGCCCTCGCTCGGTACCACATGGCACATGTGGGACCGGCAGGTGCCCGAGCTGGTCAAGCAGTGGCGCGTGTTCCGCTTCGACATGCCCGGACACGGGGGCGCCCCGGCGCACCCCTGCGGCTCCGTCGGTGAGATCGCGCAGCGGCTCCTTGCCACGCTCGACTCGGTCGGCGTGCAGCGCTTCGGGTACGCGGGCTGCGCGTTCGGCGGTGCGATCGGCGCCGAGCTCGCCCTGCGGCATCCGCAGCGCGTGGCCTCGCTCGCGCTGATATCGGCCTCGCCGCGTTTCGGCAGTGCCGACGAGTTCCGCCAGCGTGGGGTCATCGTGCGGAGCAATGGGCTCGACCCCATCGCGCGTACGTCCCCCGAGCGCTGGTTCACGCCCGGCTTCGCCGCCGCACAGCCCGCGATCACCGACTGGGCCGTACAGATGGTGCGGACCACGGATCCCGGCTGCTACATCGCCGCCTGCGAGGCGCTCGCCGCCTTCGACGTGCGCGCCGAGCTGGGGCGGATCGGGGTTCCGACGCTTGTCCTTGTGGGGTCGGAGGATCAGGTCACCGGGCAGGGCGAGGCTCGTACGCTCGTCGCCGGGATACCGGACGCCCGCCTCGCCGTCGTGCCGGGGGCCTCCCACCTCGCCCCCGTCGAGCAGCCCGCCGCCGTCACCGACCTTCTCGTACGTCACTTCTCCACCGCCTGGCTCGCGAACGACGCCACCGGTACGCACGCGGCGATCAGCGCGACGCCCCTCAAGCCGGTGCTCGCCCCGCCGCCGCCCGTCGCCCCCATCGCTGAGATCGGGCCCATGGAGCAGCCCGAAGCCGTGGGCGGGGGCCGCCCCGACCCGTTCGAAGCGGGCATCAAGGTCCGCCGTGAGGTGCTCGGCGACGCGCACGTCGACCACGCGCTCGCCGCCGCCGACGACTTCTCCGGCGACTTCCAGGAGCTCATCACGCGCTACGCCTGGGGCGAGGTCTGGAACAGACCTGGCCTCGACCGGCGCTCCCGCAGCTGCGTCACGCTCACCGCGCTCGTCGCCGGCGGGCACCTCGACGAACTGGCCTTCCACACCCGCGCAGCCCTGCGCAACGGGCTCACCGCGCAGGAGATCAAGGAAGTGCTGCTCCAGGCCGCCGTCTACTGCGGCATCCCGGCGGCGAACTCCGCGTTCAAGGTCGCCCAGGCAGTGATCCGTGAGGAAACCACGCCCCAGGAGTGAGGCGTAGCAGGATGGGGGCATGACGACTGCCGCCAAGCACATCAAGCTCACGAAGAAGACGCACGCCTGTGTCCGCCTGGAGCGGGACGGCCGGAGTCTCGTCATCGACCCCGGCACGTTCAGCGAGGAGGACGCGGCGATCGGCGCCGACGCGATCCTCGTCACGCACGAGCACATCGACCACTTCAACGAAGACCGGCTGCGCGCCGGTATGGAGGCCAGCCCCGCCGCCGAGATCTGGACCCTGCGATCCGTCGCGGAGAAGATCTCGGCGGCCTTCCCGGGGCGTGTGCACACCGTCGGGCACGGCGACACCTTCACGGCCGCCGGGTTCGACGTGCAGGTGCACGGCGAGCTGCACGCCGTGATCCACCCGGACATCCCGCGGATCACCAACGTCGGTTTCCTGGTGGACGGTTCGGTCTTCCACCCGGGCGACGCGCTGACCGTCCCGGAGCAGCCCGTGGACACGCTGATGCTGCCGGTGATGGCACCCTGGAGCAAGATCTCCGAGGTCATCGACTACGTACGTGAGGTCAAGCCGCAGCGCGCCTACGACATCCACGACGCGCTGCTCACGGATCTTGCCCGGCCGATCTACGACATGCAGATCGGCTCCCTGGGCGGCGCCGAGCACGTGCGGCTCGCGCCGGGGGAGTCCGCCCAGCTGTGACTCGCCCAGCTGTGACTCGCCGAGCTGAGACTGTCAGTGGCGGCCGGTAGGTTGTGAGACATGCGCATTGCCACCTGGAACGTGAACTCGATCACCGCTCGGCTCCCGAGGCTGCTCGCCTGGCTGGAGAGCAGCGGTACGGATGTGTTGTGCATCCAGGAGACCAAGACCACCGCCGAGCAGTTCCCCGCCGACGAGCTGCGCGAGCTCGGCTACGAGTCGGCGGTGAACGCGACGGGGCGGTGGAACGGAGTCGCGCTGGTCTCCCGCGTCGGCCTCGAGGACGTGACGGTCGGGCTGCCCGGAGGGCCCGATTACGACGGCGTCCAGGAGCCGCGCGCGATCTCGGCGACCTGCGGCTCGGCGCGGGTCTGGTCGGTGTACGTGCCCAATGGCCGCGAGGTGGACCACGCGCACTTCGCGTACAAGCTGGAGTGGTTCGAGGCGCTGAAGGCGGCGGTCGCCGCCGACGCGGCGGGCGCGCGGCCGTTCGCGGTCCTCGGGGACTTCAATGTGGCCCCGACCGACGAGGACGTGTGGGACCCCGCCCTGTTCGAAGGCGCCACGCACGTGACCCCCGCCGAGCGTGCGGCCCTCGCCGCGCTGCGTGATGCGGGACTCTCGGACGTCGTGCCGCGGCCTTTGAAGTACGACCACCCCTTCACGTACTGGGACTATCGGCAGCTCGGCTTCCCCAAGAACAGGGGGATGCGCATCGACCTGGTGTACGGGAACGAGGCGTTCGCGAAGGCCGTGACGGACTCGTACGTGGACCGTGAGGAGCGCAAGGGCAAGGGCGCGTCGGACCATGCGCCGGTCGTGGTGGACCTGGACCTCTAGACAGGCCGGAGCAGGGCAGGGGCACGGCAGGGGCCAGGTCTTCCGGCCCCTGCCGCCACCTCGCCGCTACTTCGGAACCAGCGCCCGCAGATCCACCGAATCCGCGATCGCCGCAAGCCCCGCGTCCCCCGGATGCAGATGGTCCCCGCTGTCGTACGCGGCGAGGATCCGCGCCGGCTGTGCCGGATCCCGGAGTACCGCGTCGAAGTCGAGGACGCCGTCGAGGTCGTCGCTGCCGCGCAGATAGGCGTTGACCTTCACCCGCTCCGCGTCCGCCGCCGCCGTGCACAGCGACTCGCCCTGGCAGGGCGCGATCGTCGCCGCAAGGACCCGCAGCCCTCGCGCATGGGCCCGCTCGATGATCTCCCGCAACCCGGCAGTGACTTGATCCGCGGACGCACCCCACCGCACATCGTTGACGCCTTCGAAGACCACGACCGTACGGGCCGATGTCTGGGCGAACACATCACGGTCGAGACGGTTCAGCGCACTCACACCGCCCGTGTCCGTCGAGACGCCGTCACCGGGATAGCGGTCGGCGATCACGCGGTTCGCCGAGATGCCCTGGTTCAGGATGCCGAAGCGCGGGACCTCGTCCTGCTGGAGCAGCCGCGTCGCAAGGACGTTGGGCCAGCGGTGGTTCGCGTCCTGCGTCGACTTCACCCCGTCCGTGATGGAGTCGCCGAGCAGCACCACGGAGCCGGGCCCGCCGCCGACGTCGACTCCGGTGAGCAGCGGCCACGTCGTGAGGGTCGATGTGTACGCCGCCGGTGAGCCGTCCGCCGCGTGGTCGCCGGGGCCGCTCACGTACGAGCGCTGAATGGCCTGGCTGTGGACGGGCGCGGTGGTCACCGTCTCCGGGAGGTGGAAGCTCACCAGGAGGTTGGTGTCCGCGGGTACGTCGAAGTCGAGCGGATCGCTGAACGCCTGGGCGCCCGCCGGGATTTCAGTGCCCCCCGAGCCCCGGAAGGACAGCCGCTCCGGCACACCCCGTGCCCCCGCCCCGGCCTCCTGCACCGCCACCGTGGCACTCCCGATCCGCACCGGCGTCGAGGCGAAGGTGTTGTCGAGCCGGATCCGCACCCGCGGCCCGCCCGTGCTCGTGTGGACGACCAGGCGCACGGTCCTGTCGGCCCACGGACCCACCGCCGTGTACCCGGCAGTCGACGCCGACCAGCTGCCGGTCCACCCCTTCGCGGGCTGCCGCACGGAGAGCGCGAAGACGTGCAGATCCGGGGCGCCGGGGTCCTTCGGCAGGGTCACCGAAGCGACCTCGCGCCCGCGCGCCACCGGTACGGTCACGGCGTACAGCCGTGCCTTCTCGGCGAGTTGGCCGCCGGGGGTGTTCACATGCGGCAGCGCGACCGCCTTCGTGGCGAGCGGGCCCGCGCGCCAGTCCGGTGCCGTCAGGCGGTACGTTCCCCGCGATCCGTCCCGGTAGCGCACGGTGCCCGCGCCGCTCGCCTCGCCGCCCGTGCCCGCGACCAGGAAGGCCAGGGCGTCCCCGCGCCCGTGCACCCGTACGGACTGCCCGTCGGCGCGGACGTTGTCGGCCTGGCCCGCGGCCGTCCGGGGCCAGGCGAGGCGCGCTCCGTCTACGGCGAGCGAGCGGCCCGGGGTCCAGCCCGCCGCCGTCAGGTCCCGCGCCGAGAGCGAGCCGCCCGAACCGTCGAAGTCCGCGTCGCCGGGCCGCGTGTCGTCACTGACCGCGCGGTTGTCGAAGAGCCGCTCCAGGGGGAGCGGCTCGGGTCTGTGCGGGGCGGCCTGCGCCGCCGCGACGGGTACGACGGTGGCGAGTAGCGCGAGTACGGCGGACCCTCCCCAGATACGTGAGATGCGTGAGATACGCGAGGTACGCGAGCTGCGTAGGCGCACACCAGACCCCTCCCCTTCGGCTGAAGCTGTGGCTGAAGCTGACGTGACGACAGGTGCGCCATGAAGCTAAGGAGGCCGGGGAGAAGCGTCAATGAGGTGCGCGTGAACATGACCCGAACTTGCCGCGCCTGTCGGCCAACGGGCCCGCCTCGCCCCGCCCCGGAGCCGGAGCGCTGTTCGTGTGACGCGATTCACCTGATTCCGTGATGAACTGACGCGACAGGAAATGCACAGGATCCCCCACGGAGAGGCCCCTCATGAACATCCCATTCTTGGACAAGTGGCGCAGGCGCCATGCCGCTGATCCGGGACCGGGTCTCGCGGCAGCGTTCGAGAACGACCCCCAGGGTGTGGCCGAACTCCTCTCCGAATGTGAACTCCTGCGCTCTCAGGCGGCCTCCGCCGGGCTCGAACTCGACGACTCCCCGGCCTCGTTGACCGCGCTCGACCAGCTCCTGCCCCGCTGGCGCGACGATCCGGAGCTGCTTCCGTGGCTCGGCAACGACGCGGGCCTGTACCTCGGTTCGGTCATCGTCCGTACGGTGCCGGGCACCACCTGGCATGTCTGGCCCGGCGGCAGCCCCGTCGTGCAGCTCGCGTCGGGGCGTGAGATCCAGGTGGTGGAGGCGGGGCTCGACTGGGCCGTGCAGGGCGCCCCCGAGCTGTCCCAGGTCTACGCGGAGGCGTCGGAGACGTAGGCGCGGGATGACGTAACTGCAAATACGGTTAATGCCCATAAGTGCGTGTCGTCCAGTAAGTCCCGTTTTCGCGTGGATAGTTTGCGCGGACCGACACCGCCAAGAGTGGGCAGGGCAGGGATGGCCGTCGATCCGCTGATCGAGCTGCGAGATGTGAACAAGTACTACGGGGAGCTGCATGTCCTCCAGGACATCAACCTCACCGTCGGCAAGGGGGAGGTGGTCGTGGTCATCGGCCCGTCAGGGTCGGGGAAATCAACGCTCTGCAGGACGATCAACCGGCTGGAGACCATCCAGTCGGGAGCCATCGCACTGGACGGGCAGCCGCTGCCGGCAGAGGGCAAGGCACTCGCCACGCTCCGCGCCGACGTCGGCATGGTGTTCCAGTCCTTCAACCTCTTCGCGCACAAGACAGTGCTGCAGAACGTCGCGCTCGCGCCGGTCAAGGTACGGGGCCGCAAGAAGGACGAGGCCGCGCGGCGCGCCCGCGAACTCCTGGAGCGGGTAGGCCTCTCGACGCAGGCCGCGAAGTACCCGGCACAACTCTCGGGCGGTCAGCAGCAGCGCGTGGCCATCGCACGGGCCCTTGCCATGGACCCCAAGGTGATGCTCTTCGACGAGCCCACTTCGGCACTCGACCCCGAGATGATCAACGAAGTGCTCGAGGTCATGCAGCAGCTGGCCCGTGACGGCATGACCATGGTCGTCGTCACTCATGAGATGGGCTTCGCCCGTTCGGCCGCCAACCGCGTCGTCTTCATGTCCGACGGCCGCATCGTCGAGGACCGGGCCCCCGAGGACTTCTTCAACAATCCGGAGAGCGACCGCGCCAAGGACTTCCTCTCCAAGATCCTCAAGCACTGACGAACGGGGGGACAGTCATGATGCGTACGACACGTCTGCTCGCGGCGCTCGTCATCGCCGCCTGCGCCGCCACCGCGTGCGGCAAGGAGGGCAGCCCCCCGGTGAAGGGGCCGCAGCCCGACGAACTGCCCAAGTACCAGGTGGCGAAGGGCTTCGCGCTACCGGGCTCGGGCACCTGGAAGAAGGCCAAGAGGCGCGGTCATCTCGTCGTCGGGGCCAAGGAGGACCAGCCGTTCCTCGGCGAGAAGAACCCCGCGACCGGGACGTACTCGGGATTCGACATCGAGATCGCCAAGATGGTCTCGGCCTCGCTGGGCTTCGACCCGAAGAGCGTCACCTTCAAGACGATCGCGTCGGCGAACCGCGAGACCGCCTTGCAGAACGGGCAGATCGACTACTACGTAGGCACCTATACCATCAACGACCTCCGTAAGAAGCTCGTCGGCTTCGCCGGGCCCTACTACATGGCGGGTCAGGGCCTGCTCGTGCGCTCCGACGAGGACGACATCAAAGGCCCGCAGGACCTGGACGGCAAGCGCGTCTGCTCGGCGGCTGGCTCGACCCCGTACCAGCGCATCCAGAAGGACTACCCGAAGGCGACGCTCATCGCGTACGACACGTACTCGGTCTGCGTCGACAACCTGCTGACCTATCAGGTCGACGCCGTCACCACCGACGACGCGATCCTCATCGGGTACGCGGCCAAGGTGCCCGACGAACTCAAGGTGGTCGGCAAGCCCTTCTCCGAGGAGCCCTACGGCATCGGCGTCCCCAAGGGCGACACCACCCTGCGCTTCGCCGTCGACGACGCGCTCGCCGCGCGGGAGAAGAACGGCGACTGGAAGAAGGCCTACGACGCCACGCTCGGCCTCTCCGGAGTCCCGGCGCCGAAGCCGCCCGCCATCGACCGCTATCCGGCGAGCTGAGGAGGCGTCGTGGACGTACTGACAGAGAACTTCTCCACCTTCGGCAAGGGCTTCGTCGGCACCGTCGAACTCACCGTGTACGCCTCGATCCTGGCCCTCGTGCTCGGCTTCCTGATGGCGTCGTTCAGGGTGGCGCCGGTCGGTTCCTTCCGGGCGTTCGGCACCGCCTGGGTGACGGTCCTGCGCAACACCCCGCTCACGCTGCTCTTCTTCGCGGTGCTGCTCGGCCTGCCGCGCTTCGGACTCGTCCTGCCCTTCAAGGTGTTCGCCGTCCTCGCGCTGGGCTGCTACACCTCCGCGTTCATCTGTGAGGCACTGCGTTCGGGCATCAACACCGTCCCCAAGGGCCAGGGCGAGGCGGCCCGCAGCCTGGGGATGACCTTCGGGCAGACCCTGTCCATGGTCGTGCTCCCGCAGGCCTTCCGGTCCGTCATCCCGCCGGTCGGCTCCACCCTCATCGCACTCGCCAAGAACTCGGCGATCGCGGGCGCGTTCAGCGTCACCGAACTCCTCGGCACGTACAAGACGCTCAGCGAGCTCGGCTACAACATCATCTGGACGTTCGTCTGGATCGCCGTCGGCTACCTGATCATCACCCTCGCCATCAGCGCCGTCTTCAATGTCCTCGAGAAGCGCTGGGGAGTCGCCCGATGAAAGCCCTCTCCCACGAATCCACCGCCCTCTACGACGTACCGGGCCCGAAGACCGAGCGCAGACACAAGTTCTACGGGCTGCTCTCCACGCTGGTCCTCCTCGCCCTGGTCGGGTGGCTGCTCTATCTGCTCTTCGACACCGACCAGTTCACGGAGACGAAGTGGATGCCCTTCGAGTACACGGGCATCCAGGAACTTCTACTGAAGGGCCTCGGTAACACCCTCAAGGCCTTCGCGATCTCCGCCGTGCTCGCGCTCGCGCTCGGTGGTCTGCTCGCTGTGGGGCGGCTCTCCGATCACCGTCCGGTGCGCTGGGTGGCCACGCTTCTCGTGGAGTTCTTCCGCGCGATGCCGGTCCTGGTGATGATCTTCTTCGTCTTCGTGGCGCTGAAGGTCCAGCCGCTGCCCGCCCTGGTGACCGGACTCACGCTCTACAACGGCTCGGTGCTCGCCGAGGTCTTCCGTTCGGGAGTCAACTCAGTGGAACGCGGACAGCGGGAGGCGGCGTACGCGCTCGGGATGCGCAAGACACAGGTCATGGGCCACGTCCTCGTTCCACAGGCCGTGCGCGCCATGTTGCCCGCCATCATCAGCCAGTTGGTGGTGGCACTCAAGGACACCTCGCTCGGCTATCTGATCACCTATGAGGAGTTCCTCCACGCCGGAAAGCTGATCGCGTCGAACCTCGA
Source organism: Streptomyces sp. NPDC048441 (assembly GCF_043200235.1). NCBI lineage: Bacteria > Bacillati > Actinomycetota > Actinomycetes > Kitasatosporales > Streptomycetaceae > Streptomyces > Streptomyces sp. NPDC048441. The sequence goes on along the minus strand of NZ_JBICXM010000002.1, from coordinate 441,379 downwards.
CTACGATCTACCTTTCATCCCCGTGGTTCTGGTGATCTCGCCGATCTACATCGGGATGTGCATGCTGCTCTCGTGGTTCGCCCAATGGGTGTCCAGACGACAGCGGCGCAATCCCAAGACCGAGGCCGCGGAAGTGGCACCGGCCGAACCAGGGACGCTGCTGCCGGGTCCGCAGTAGCTAAAGGGGCCAGAGCCCGACCCGGCAGCAGCCGGTGATCACTTCTCGCGCAGCGGGACCGACACGTACGACGGGTCGGACGCGGGCGAGGAGAAGGTCAGCTGTGCGCCGGACGGGTTGTGCTCGATGTAGAGCGGGTCGACCGTGTCGACCACCAGGGCGAGCTTGTGTCCTGCCGGTACGTCGTAGGCCGTGGAGAACAACTCCAGGTCCACGCCGAACGGTTGGCCGGGAGTCTTGCCGTGGAAGGTGTACGGCGCGTTACTGACCAGCTTGCCGAGGCCGAGCGGGCCCACGTCGTAGAGGTACGCGACGAGGGTGCCGCTCTCCTTGGTGCTGGTGAGCGTGGTGTGCAGCTTCGCCGTCCCGCGCACCCGCTGGGGGCTCTCGTACTTCTCGGACTGCCAGACGCCCGCGTAACGCCGTGGAAGCAGCGGCATCGAGGCCATCGGCGGGATCTTGAGGAACTGGTCCAGAGCGTTGGAGAGCATCACGATGCCGCCGTTGGCGCCCGAGTCGACGTTCGTACGGATCGTGGTGGAGCCCGCCAGGTCGATCTTCTTCTTCGTGGCGCCGACCGACTTCCAGTCGGGGTAGCCCTCGTAGCCGCCTGTGGAGCGTGACTTGAGCTGGACGGGCTGCTCGGTGTCGACGCCGTTCTTCTCGCCCTTGAGGTAGCGGTCGAACCAGCGCTGGGTCGAGGTCCAGGTGTCGTTGGGCAGGCCGAGCAGTCCTGTCGCCTCGGCCGTGGCGTGGTCACCGGGGCGGAACTCGAGACGCTTCGGGCCCGTCAACTGCTCGTAGAACTTGGCGTATTGGTTGGGCGGGAAGATGGTGTCGCCCCAGGCGTTGCCCATCATGACGGCCGCGCCGTTCTTGTTGATCTGGTCGATGTAGGTCGCGGGGGAGCGCTTCTTGCCCCACGCGATCATCTCGTCCTCCTTGTCCAGGTTGGACCCGATGAAGTCCTTCAGGGTCTGCTGGAGTTCGGGGCTCGGCCGCCCGGTGAGGGCACCGGCGCCGCCGAGGAGTCCGGCGGCCTGGAGGTGCTGGGTGCGGCCGCTGTAGATCGAGTCGATGAGGTCGCCCCAGCCGCTCAGCGCGGCCACGGCCTTGATCCGCTTGTCGTGCCCGGCGGCGAGCAGGCTGATGCCCGCGCCGTACGAGACGCCGCCCATGCCGATCTTCGCGGGGTCGGCCGGGGTGTTCTCCAGGGTCCAGTCGATGACCTTGGAGGCGTCCGCGATGTCCTCGGGGCCGCCGGTCTCGATCTCGCCGCCGGACTGCCAGAAGCCGCGCGAGTTGTAACTGACCACGACATAGCCGGAGTTGGCGAGCTTCTGGGCCTGCGCCACGTACTCGATCTGCGGCATGGCCCAGCTGGTGGGCAGCACGATCGTGGGGTACTTGGCGCCCGCCTTCGCGCCCTTCGGGGTGAAGACGTTGGCCTTGAGGATCGTGCCGCCGTCGCCGGGGATGTCGACGAAGCGTACGTCCGTGGAGCCCGCCGCCTGTGGTGCGGCCGCCGGAGCCGCTTGGGCGGCCGGGGCGAGGCCGAAGGCGGCGCCGGCGACGAGAGTCGCCGACACGGCGCCCACGGTGGTCGTACGCAGAGCCTTGCGCGGTTGTCCCACGGGTCACTCCTTACTCGTGCAAGCAAAGTGACCCGACGGTAACCTCGGGGCTTTACCGAGGGTAACCCGTCGGTAAGTTACGCACCGGTAACGATTGTTCAGTTATCTACTTTCAGTGCGGCCGCAGCTCGGCACACCCTCAGTTCAGCGCGCTCTTCGTCTGCCAGTCGGCCCAGGAGATGTTCCACTCGCCGTATCCGTTGCCCGGAGCCGGGACGCCCTTCGAGCCGCTGCCGGAGACCTCGAAGGGGTCGCCGATCTGGGCCTGGCCGTACAGCCAGGAGGCGTCGCCGTCGCTCATGCCGATGCAGCCCGAGCTGTGGTTGGTGTTGCCGAAGTACGAGGCGTTCCAGGGGGCCGCGTGGGCGTACATGCCCGACCAGGTCAGGCGCATCGAGTTGTCGACCATCTTGTCGTAGGCGTCACCCAGGCCGACCGTCTCGGAGCGCATGTTGATCGTGCCCTCCTTGGCCATCAGAACGGACGTGCCGCCCCAGGACGCCTTGTCGCCGCCGGGGGTGCCCGCCGACATCGGGACGGTCTTGACGCTCCTCCCGTCGCGTACGAGCGTCGCCTGCTTGCTGTCCAGGTCGACCTTGACCTTCTGGCTCTTGCCGACCTCGAAGCCGGTCGAGTAGTCGCGCGTGAACCAGCCGCCGTCCGTGCCCGAGTCGATGCCGTTGAGCTGGGCGTCGAGCTTCACCTTCGTGCCGGACTTCCAGTACTCCTTGGGGCGCCAGTCGACGCGGTCCTTGCCGTCGTAGTTCTCGATCCAGCCCCAGGATCCGGGGGTGTCGTTCGACGTCGTCACCTTCAGGTGCTTCTCGACCTCGGCCTTGTTCTGCACCGGGTGGTCGAAGACGACCGACAGGGGCTGCGCGACGCCGACCGTGGTGTCCTTGCCGGGCGTCAGGCTGAGCTTGTTCACCTGCTCGGGGGCGGCCGTCCTGAAGGACTTCCGCGCGCTGCCGCCGCCGTCCGTGGTCGCCTCGACCTTGTACGAGGTGCCGGGCGCGGCCTTGCGGTCGGAGGTCCAGGTGGTGCCGTTCGCGGCGACCTTGCCGGTGAGCTTCGCGCCCTTCGCGTCGGCGACCGTGACCCGCTTCAGCTTGCCTTCGGCGAGTGTCACCTTGACCGGGGAGCCCGCCTTGGCCTGCTTGCCTTGCAGGTTGACGGATATCTCCGGCTTGTCGGCAGCCGTGTCGGCGGACGCGGGCGTACTGCCCGAACAGGCGGTCAGCGCGGCGGCCAGTGCCGCGAGACCGGCGGTCGTGACCGCGGCCCCGGTGTGGCGGGAGCGTGTGGGGCGTCGGCGACTCGACGAGCTCAGGAGCCTCAAGGGAACGTACCTCCGTGCGAATGTGGAACTGCACGGGGAGAGGGTCAAAGGTCCCGATGGGTTGCCTGTTGCCCCGAATTGCCGAATAGGTCACAGAGGCGCGATATGGGCCGTGTGCGGACGTCGACGCCTGGTGATCGCCTGGCTACTTGGCGCGATGGGATGAGCGCGGTGGCGTGACCGCGGGGGCCGGGGCCTGGGCGGCGCGTGTGACGTCCCCGACGAGCTCGACGACGTCGGGACCGTACGCCTGGGAGTTGACGATCTTCAGGAGCAGGACGAACGTGTTGGCGCCGTGCTTGCGGGCGAGGCGCTCGTGGTGCCGGGCGAGATAGCGGGTCGCCGCCTGGTTGGTGATCGCGCGCTGGCCGCAGAAGAGGAAGACGGGTCTCGCCTCCTGGCCCTGCCCCGCGGTGAGCCGCGCCAGGATCACGTACTCCGTGACCCCGCCCTCCAAGCGGTACCGCTCGCTGCCGATCTGGAAGGCGCCGCGGTCCGGGCCCGGCTCCGGATCGGTGTTGACGCGGATGCCGGGCAGCAGGGAGTGCATGTGGGCGGCCATGCGGCGGTTGACCGTGGGGGAGCCCACGCAGAACTCGGTGCGTTCGCCGAAGCTCTGCTGAGCGGCGTCGTGCGGGACGAGCTGGGCGTGTGCCCCGCAGTCCTTGATCAGCGCGGCGATTTCGAGCAGGGCGAACACGTCGTGCCGTACGACGGTGAGCTCGGGGCTGCCCGCCTCGCGGTTCACCACGAGCAGCGACTCGGAGTTGTCCGGCAGCCCGAAGAAGGCTTGCTTGCGGCGGAGCTTGCGCCGCCAGAGGTGGGTACGGGTGAGCCAGCCCAGCACGGCCCCGAGGCCGGCCGCGATCAGGCCGAGGACGATATAGCGCACGTCTTCAGTCATGGGGGCGCATGTTAGCTGGCTCTAGGACCCGTGTTCGAGGCGGTCCTATCGCGACGGAGGCGCCGAAGTTACGCTGCGCAGACGGTTGTTGACTGGAGGTACGAATGCGTCGTGCTGTCGTACGGAATCTGACGCTATTGGCGGTCGGAGGGGTGTTGGTGTCGGTCGGTGCCGCCGTGCCCCCTTCGTCTCCGCGCTCAGCTGAACCGGCCGCCGGAGCCACGGGGAAGCAGCCGGTGGCCGTCGGCTACGGCGGTGCTGTGGCCAGCGTCGACGCGGATGCGTCCGCCGCCGGGATCGAGGTCCTGAAGAAGGGCGGCAACGCGGTGGACGCGGCGGTCGCCACGGCGGCGGCGCTCGGCGTCACCGAGCCCTATTCGGCGGGTGTCGGGGGCGGCGGGTACTTCGTCCACTACGACGCGAAGACCCACAAGGTGAGCACGATCGACGGCCGCGAGACCGCCCCGCGCACCGCCGACTCCGGGCTCTTCCTGGAGAACGGCAAACCACTCCCCTTCGAGGACGCCGTCACCAGCGGCCTCGGCGTGGGCACGCCGGGCACTCCCGCGACCTGGCAGTCCGCGCTCGACCGGTGGGGCAGCAAGCGGCTCGGCCCGCTCCTGAAGCCCGCCGAGCGGCTCGCGCGCGACGGGTTCACGGTGGACGGGACCTTCCGCTCGCAGACCGAGGCGAACCAGAAGCGGTTCGCCGACTTCCCGGACACGGCGAAGCTGTTCCTGCCCGGTGGCGCGCTGCCCGTGGTCGGCTCGACGTTCAAGAACCCCGATCTCGCGCGCACGTACGAGGAGCTGGGGAGCGAGGGCGTCGGAGCGATGTACCGGGGCGGCATCGGCGAGGACGTCGTACGGACCGTGAACAAGCCGCCCGTGGACCCGGCGTCAGGTCGAGTGGCCCGGCGCGGAGACCTGTCCGCGAAGGACCTGAAGGCCTACGAGGCGAAGCACCAGGCGCCGACCCGCACCTCGTACCGCGGTCTCGATGTCTACTCCATGGCGCCCTCGTCCTCCGGCGGCACGACCGTCGGTGAGGCGCTCAACATCCTTGAGCGGACCGATCTCTCGAAGGCGTCGAAGACGAAGTACCTGCACCGGTTCATCGAGGCGAGCCGCGTCGCGTTCGCCGACCGCGGGCGGTGGGTGGGGGACCCCGCCTTCGAGGACGTACCGGCGAAGGAACTGCTCTCGCAGCGGTTCGCCGACTCGCGGGAGTGCCTGATCCGCGACGACGCGGTCCTCAAGAGCCCGCTCGCACCGGGGAACCCGCGGGACCCGGCGTCCTGCGAGTCCGGTGACAAGGCCGCCCCGACCACGTACGAAGGGGAGAACACGACGCACCTCACGGCCGCCGACAAGTGGGGCGACGTCGTCTCCTACACCCTGACCATCGAGTCGACGGGCGGCAGCGGGATCACCGTCCCCGGGCGTGGATTCCTGCTCAACAACGAACTGACCGACTTCTCCTTCGCCCCGGCCGACCCGGCCGTGCACGACCCGAACCTGCCGGGTCCCGGCAAGCGGCCCCGGTCCTCGATCGCGCCGACGATCGTCCTCGAGAAGGGGAAGCCGGTGGTCGCGCTCGGGTCGCCGGGCGGGGCGACGATCATTACGACCGTGCTCCAGACCCTCACCGGGTTCGTCGACCGGGGGCTGCCGCTCGTCGACGCGATCGCCGCGCCGCGTGCGAGTCAGCGGAACGCCGCGCAGACCGAGTTGGAGCCGGAGCTGTGGGGGAGTCCGGTGCGGGCCGACCTGGAGGCGATCGGGCACTCCTTCAAGCAGAACCCGGAGATCGGGGCGGCGACAGGCGTGCAGCGGCTCCCGAACGGGAAGTGGCTGGCCGCGGCGGAGAAGGTGCGCAGGGGCGGCGGGTCCGCGATGGTGGTGCGGCCCGAGTAGAGGGTGCGCCGGGCGGGCCGCACGGCCCGCCCGGTGGACTCAGCCGGCCGCGCAGTTCTGCTCCAACTCGTTCGCTGCCCAGCGGATCGCGCCTTCGGGGTCGTTGTGCAGGTGGCGCAGCTTGGGCAACGTCTCCCGAACCGCCGCGAGTTGCGCGTCGCCCCTGCCGCCGCGGGCCTCGCGGACGTCCGCCAGGTCCGCGATGAGGAGGAGCAGTGTGCTGCGGGCCCGGTTGTCCGGGTCCGTCATGAGGTCGGCCAGGAACGGGACGGCCGGGACCGCGGCGGTCGACGCCGCCTCCTTGGAGACGAGGAGACGGTAGAGGTCGTGGACCGCGTCCATGGCCGTCTTCTTGTCGTCCGACGCCACTTTGCCGATCAGCTCGGGGACTGCGTGCCCGGGGCCGCGCGCGGTCCAGAGCGAGCCCCAGTCGACGTCCTCCAGACGCAGTTGGAGGTCGCGGTGCGGCCACAGCCTGGCCAGGTCGAGGCGGAGGGCTGCCGTGGATTCGGCGTCGGTGACGGACAAGGTGCCGTCGGTGTCGAGGCCGAGGAACTTGATGCCGGTGCCGAGGTGGAGGTTGGCCACCGCGTCCGTCGCCAGGTCCCGGACGCGGACCAGGCCGTCCGCCCAGGCCACCGCGAGGGCGGGCCCGGTCGGCAGGACCGCGGCGGCGAGCGAGCTGACCGGGGTGCTCCTGCGGTCGAGGGGGGAGCGCAGCGGCTTGCGGCGGGTCGACCAGTAGCGGATCACGCCGTGGGCGTCGCCGCTGAGGACCACGCGCGTGCCGGTCCCGAACTCCAGGCAGGCCACCGAGGTGACCGGGGCACGGTGCAGGGTGAGCGTGATGGTCTCCGGGTCCTCGTCGTCCGTCTCGCGGACGTGCACGCACCCTTCCGTGTCACCCGCGACGAGCAGCGTCGGGCCATGGAGCGAGGCCACCGCCCGGAGTGTGCCCGGGGTTTCGACGAGCGCGGCCGCCGCTCCGGCGACGACGGGCGGCTGCGGGAACTCGCGGGTCAGGACCGTCCACCGGCCGCGCGGGTCGGCTTCTCCGGCGGAGAGCGAGGCCGGTCCCAACTCCAGGAGCGGTACGGGGACTTCGGACGGCGGCCGGATGTCCTTGTCCGTCCACTCGAGGCCGAGCGTCCTGGCGACGTCGAGCAGCGCAGCGCGGGTGCGCGCGTTGATGACGATCTTGAAGTCGGCTCCCGGCCCGCGACCGTGGCGTACGACGGCGTCCGGAGCGCCGTACGAGAGCGCGTCGGTGCCGTCCTCCTGCCAGGGCAGCAGGCCCAGTTCGGGGTACGAAGCCTCCAGGCGCCGCACGATCCCGGGGTCGGCGTCGACGGTGTCGCGGCCGAACCGCAGGGTCCAGCCGTAGTGCGCGGGCATTCGCTCGAAGGCCAGCTGCATCAGGAACTCGGAGAGCGAGCGGCTCTGCACCACCCAGCGGCCGTCGACGCTCACCACGACCCTGGGGTCGGGGAGTTCGGCCTCGGCGGCGAGATAGCCCCACTCGTGGGCGTAGTGGTACTCGGACATGAACACGCACACGCGGTGGTCGCCGCCGGGCTCGGTGAGAACGCTGTCCGCGTCCACGTCGAGCTCGGAGATGGCCGGCGGCCACTGCGTATGGACCCAGTACAGGCGCGGGTTGAAGGCGAAGGAGTTGAGCGGCGAGTCCCACCACTCGTTGAGCGCCTGGGGGACCGGCAGGTCCCAGTCGACGCCGTGCTCCCCGTTCTCGCCGCCCCAGCGGGAGTGGCCGGGCTCGCCGCCCGGGTCCACGTACCCCCACTCCCGCTGTACCTCGTCGAGCAACGACCAGCGGGAGCGCCCCTGTTGACGCTCAAGCCGGTCCGCGAACTGTCCGTAATCGATTATCTCGTGTGTCACCGTCACCGATGCATCGTACGGATGATCACAGGGTCGTGAGGATGCGAGGCCCCTCGTCCGTGATCGCCACTGTGTGCTCCGCGTGAGCCGCGCGGCTGCCGTCGTTCGTGCGCAGCGTCCAGCCGTCAGGGGCCGGGTGGTAGTGGTCGATTCCGCCGGCGATCACCATGGGCTCGATGGCCAGGGCCATGCCGTGCTTCAGGGGCATACCGCGGCCCGCGCGGCCTTCGTTCGGGACGCCCGGGTCCTCGTGCATACGGCGGCCGATGCCGTGGCCGCCGAAGTCTTCCGGAATGCCGTAACCCGCGTCCCTGCACACCACGCCGATCGCGTGCGCGATGTCGCCGATGCGGTTCCCCACGACGGCCGCGGCGATGCCCGCCGCCAGGGCGCGCTCGGCGGTCTCGATGAGGCGTACGTCGTCGGGGCGGGCGGTCCCGACGGTGAAGCTGATCGCCGAGTCGCCCACCCAGCCGTTCAGTTCGGCGCCGAAGTCCGCGGACAGCAGATCGCCGTCCTGTAGGCGATAGCTGTTCGGGACGCCGTGCACGATCGCGTCGTTCACGGACGCGCAGAGAACGGCGGGGAACGGCGTGGGGGCGAAGGAGGGGCGGTAGCCGAGGAAGGGCGATGTGGCGCCCGCGTCCCGCAGCACGGCGTGCGCCACCTCGTCGAGCTCGAGCAGCGAGACACCCACGCCCGCCGCGTCCCGCACCGCAGTGAGGGCCTGGGCGACGATCCGGCCCGCCTCACGCATCGCATCGATAGATTTGTCCGTCTTGATTTCCACCATGCCAATTACTATACCGGTATGAGAATGGGATCCGGCACTAGGATGGGGTGCATGGTACGAACTCCACTGACCCCCGAAGAGCGCGAACGCGGCGAGCGGCTCGGCCGACTGCTGCGTACGGCGCGTGGCGAGCGGAGCATGGTGGAGGTGGCCGCGAATGCCGGGCTCTCCGCCGAGACGCTCCGCAAGATCGAGACGGGGCGGGCTCCGACGCCCGCGTTCTTCACTGTGTCGGCGCTTGCGGTGACGCTCGACCTCTCGCTGGACGAGGTGGCTCAGGCGTGCGCGCTCGTGCCGTTGGCGCCGCTCGCGCCGGTGTGAGCGGCCGTCGCTGTCGCTGTCCCGGTGGCTGTCACCGTCACTGGGCCTGAGTCCACTCGGCCGCGTTCTCGGCGGCGAAGTCCGCGAAGCGGCGGGCCGCTCGGCCGGTGATCCGCTCGACGGCGGGGTCCACGCGGTCCTCGGACCCGTGGGCGATCGCGTCGTCCATGCCCGCGAGCATGTGGGCGAATTCCTCGGGTATCCCCGTGGCGGCGAGCCGCTCGCTGAAGCGCTCCACCGGGATGGAGTGATGGCGGATCTCGCGCCCCGTGACCTTGGAGACCGCCTCCGCGATGTCGGCGTAGCCGAGCGCTTCCGGTCCTGTGATCACGTGTGCCGTGTTGTGCGGTTGTTCGTCCGTCAGCGCGTGTACGGCGACGGCCGCGATGTCGGCCGCGTCGACGAACGCCACTCGTCCCTGCCCGGTGGCCGTCACGATCTCGTCCGTGGCGCGGATGCTCTCGACGTGGAGATGCCCCGGCGTGACGAAGTTCTGCATGAACCAGGAGGGGCGCAACACCGCCCATTCCGGGGCCAGTCGGCGCAGCGCCCGGTGGACTTCCCCGACGCCGAGGTCGCCCTCGGTAATGGCGGACGAGCTCAGCAGCACGAAGCGGCGCACACCCGCCTCCAGGGCGCGCTCCAGGAACGGCACCATCAGCCGGCCGGGGTCGGAGTCTCCGACGGGCGGCACCAGGTAGACGGCGCCGACGCCGGTGAGGGCGGGGCCGTGGGTAGCCGGGTCGGCCCAGTCGAAGCGGATCTGGTGGGTGCCGGGCCTGGGGTCGCGGCTTGCGACGCGTACGGACAGGCCCTGGTCGGCCAGTGCGGTCGCTGTGCGGCGGCCGGTGGTGCCGGTGCCGCCGGTGATCAGGAATCGCATGGTCATCGGGCCTCTCCGGAGCGGGCGGCGCCGACGGGGATCTCGCCGTCGAAGGCGTCGGCCACCAATGCGCCGTTCCAGTAGTCGCGGAAGCGGGTGAACTGTCCGTCGTGGACGGTGACGACCTGGATGTACGGCATGTCGAAGGCGCGTCCCGTGGCGACCGCCCGGCCGGTGCCGCGCAGCTCCACGACGATGGTCGCGGGGTCCTCGGTGCGGTGGACGGTCAGGTCCTCGAAGCTCCGCAGGTCGATGTGGTCGGGGTAGTCGGACATGTAGCCGCTGATGGCGTCGCGGCCTTCGAGTCGATGCGGGGCTCCGGGGAGCGCGAAGGGGAATTCGAAGACTCCGTCCGGCGCCCAGAGGGCGACCCAGCCGTCGATGTCCTTGGCGAGGAGGAGGTCGAGGGAGCGGGTGAAGACTTCGGCGGGTGAGGCGTGCGGCACGGGAGGTTCCGTGGGGTGCGGCGTCATGGTGGCGACGTTAACCTGACCCCGGGTCCGTTTACAAGTACCGGACTCGGGGTCGACTTATGCTGGGGTCGGTCCACGCGCCGTCCCGCTCGCCCCACCCGCACCCGCACCCGCACCCTCACTCGAGGAGGAATCATCGCCGCCCGCAAGGAACGAGCCGACTCCGTCCGTAACAGGGCCGCACTGCTTGCCGCCGCCGCCCGTCTGTTCAAGGACGCCGACGACCCCGAGAGCGTCAAGATGGCCGACATCGCCCAGGCGGCCGGGGCCGGAAAGGGCACGGTCTTCCGGCACTTCTCCGACCGCATCGGCCTGATCAGGGCGTTGGTCGTCGAGGAGACGCGGCAGCTCTGCGAGCAAGTCATCGACGGGCCGGCGCCGTTGGGCCCCGGAGCTCCCGCTGCCGAGCGGCTGCCCGTGCTCATGGCCGCGCTCCTCGACCTCAAGCTGAACCAGCGCGCCCTGATGCTCGCCCTGGAGCGTGCGGGGGCCGGGAGTCCCTACTCCAACCCCACCTACGACCTGTGGCACTCCGAAGTCGCCGGGATGCTGTCCGGAGTACACGGGTGCGAGGGTGCCGACTACCTCGCGCATGCCCTCCTCGCCGCCGTCCGCAGCGACCTGGTCGAGCATCTGACCAGCCAGGGCGCGACTCCCGCGCAGCTGCACGCGGGGCTGCGGCGGCTGTGCTCCTCCGTGCTCGCTCACGGTGCCGACGGCCGGGTGTGAGGCGCCGCGGGGCGGCCGGAAAACTGCGTGTAGTCGTCCCGTAACACGACTGGTGTTATCTTCCGGACCGGAACACTCCCGGCTCCATGGGGCGGTGCTGGCTCGGATGGCAGTAGGACAACTCCCTGATCAGGTACGGGAGTTCGCGAGGTACCTGAGAGACCTGCTGGCGCGGCTCGATCCGGGCGCCGGGTGGTGCGGTGTGTTCTGGTCCCGTGACCCCGAGGGGATGCAGGCCTGCCTGGACGGCGTGGAAGTGCCCCCGTGGGACGTGGTGGAGGCGGTCCTGCACGATCTGGCGGCGGGGTACGGGGTGCGGGCCGCCGAGGAGGAGACGGAGCGGGCGCGGAGGCTGCACGGTGCCTCGCTCGCCGCGTACGACGCACGGCCCGGTGGCCGCGGGCTGCTCGGCGAGCGCCTCGACATGATGCTCACCGAGCAGCGGTTCGCCGTGGAACGGCAGGCGGAACTGGGGCGTTCGCTCGCGGAGGCGGTCACGCAGGACGAGGTGGAGCGGCTCAACCGGGACCTGGCCTGGGTGCGGGACGACCATGAGCGGGCGACCGCCCGGTGCGCGGAGCTCCGGGAACGCATCGACCAACTGGACAGGGCGGCGCGCCCGCAGTGGGTCGACTTCGGGGGGCCCGTGTCGGACGACTTCGAGGGGGTGGTCGAGGAGGACGTCGACTTCGGCTCTCCTTGGGGGGATGAATCCGGCTCCGGCTCTCCCTGGCGGGATGGCAGCGGGGGTGACTTCGGTGCCGAGCCCTCATCCCCCGAAAGCGCGCCCCCGGAGCACGACGCCCGGCCCGTCGACGAAGCCGCCCCGACCGATGACCGGCCCCGAGTCCCCGAACAAGGCCGCAAGCCGCGCGACACCCCACGCCGCAAGGGCCGCCCCCGAGGCGCCCGGTTCGCTGGGTTCGGGGGGTCGGGCGGGTCCGGCGATGAGGAGGCCGACGCCGACGCCGCCGCTGTCGCCATGCCCGAGACGGCCGCGCAGTCGCCCGCCGCGAAGGCGCCACGCGGCGCGCGGTTCGCGCACGCCGCCGACGAGACGGGCGGCGCGGACGAAGCGGCGGGCCATGACGGTGGCCCTGACGCCGTAGGGCCGGACCGTGACGCCGAGCAGGTGACCGCCGAGGCCGTCGCCGCCCTCGTACGGCTCCGCGCCCAGGGCCGTAGCGGCGAGGCCCACGGAGTGCTCGTCGAGGCGGCGGGCTGGCCGGCGGCGCGCCTCCCGGTGTTCGGCGGTGAGCTGCACCGTGCGGGGCTCGGTGCCGACTGGTCGACGCTGCTCTGGGAGGCCGCTTCGCTGCCGCCCGACCGCCTTGTCGCCCTTGCCGACGCACTCGCGGGCGCGGGCCGCGCCGACGACTGCCGGAAGCTGCTGCGGCAGGGCGTCGTACGGCCCGCCCCGGAGATCGCCGAGGCGGTCCTCGCGCTGATCGACGCGGGCCGCGAGCGCGAGGCCCGTGCGCTGCTCGACGCCTATCTCCGTGTCCGTACCCCCGAGGACGCGGCAGGCTGCGCACACACCGATCCGTACCGCCTCATCCCGCTGCTTCTCCGGGCGGCCCAGGGGGTGTCGGACGAGTGCCACTGGGATCTCGTGCACGCCCTGCGCGTCGCCGGATTCAGTGCGTGATCCAGAGCCTGACGCGCTCGTTTCGTGTGCGCTTTCTCGATCGCCCCTCGTCCGCTTCTCGCCCGCTTGGGTGCGAAACATGATCGACTCCGCCGGTTAACGACGATGGTCTTGCTCAGCCCGTCGGGGAGGCTTACGTTTTCCCCTCTACGCATCAAGTCTACGGGCGTAGAAGCTCTCTGACGTCCCGTCGAAGGAGCAGTTCATGGCCAACGTCGTACGCGCCGCACTGGTCCAGGCGACCTGGACAGGCGACACCGAATCCATGATCGCCAAGCACGAGGAGCACGCCCGCGAGGCGGCCCGCCAGGGTGCGAAGATCATCGGTTTCCAGGAGGTGTTCAACGCCCCCTATTTCTGCCAGGTGCAGGAGGCCGAGCACTACCGGTGGGCCGAATCCGTACCCGAAGGACCCACCGTCACGCGGATGCGGGAGCTCGCCCGCGAGACCGGCATGGTCATCGTCGTCCCGGTCTTCGAGGTCGAGCAGTCCGGGTTCTACTACAACACCGCGGCCGTGATCGACGCCGACGGCTCGTATCTCGGTAAGTACCGCAAGCACCACATCCCCCAGGTCAAGGGCTTCTGGGAGAAGTATTACTTCAAGCCGGGGAACGCGGGCTGGCCCGTCTTCGACACGGCGGTCGGCAAGGTCGGCGTCTACATCTGCTACGACCGCCACTTCCCCGAGGGCTGGCGGCAGTTGGGCCTGAACGGCGCCCAGATCGTCTACAACCCCTCCGCCACGTCCCGCGGCCTCTCCGCCTACCTCTGGCAGCTGGAACAGCCCGCGGCGGCCGTCGCCAACGAATACTTCATCGCCGCGATCAACCGCGTCGGCGTCGAGGAGTACGGCGACAACGACTTCTACGGAACGTCGTACTTCGTCGACCCGCGCGGGCAGTTCGTCGGCGAGACGGCGAGCGACAAGGCCGAGGAACTCGTCGTCAGGGACCTGGACTTGGGGCTCATCGAGGAAGTACGCCAGCAGTGGGCGTTCTACCGGGACCGCCGCCCCGACGCGTACGAAGGACTGGTACAGCCGTGAAGGACCTCCACACCCGCCACAAGGCCGTCCTGCCCGAGTGGCTCGCGCTCTACTACGCCGACCCGCTGGAGATCACCCACGGGGATGGCCGCCACGTCTGGGACGCGGACGGCAAGCAGTACCTCGACTTCTTCGGCGGCATCCTCACCACCATGACCGCCCACGCACTGCCCGAGGTCACCAAGGCGGTCAGTGAACAGGCCGGGCGGATCATCCACTCGTCCACGCTCTACCTCAACCGGCCGATGATCGACCTCGCCGAGCGGATCGCGGGCCTCTCCGGCATCCCCGACGCCCGCGTCTTCTTCACCACGTCGGGGACCGAGGCCAACGACACGGCCCTGCTCCTGGCCACCGCGCACCGCCGCTCGAACCAGATCCTGGCGATGCGCAACAGCTACCACGGCCGCTCCTTCACAGCCGTCGGCATCACCGGCAACAACGCCTGGTCGCCCACCAGCCTCTCACCGCTCCAGACGCTGTACGTCCATGGCGGCGTGCGCAGCCGAGGGCCGTACGCCGAGTTGAGCGACGCCGAGTTCATCGCGGCCTGCGTCGCCGACCTCAAGGACATGCTCGGGCAGACGCGCGGGGGAGTGGCAGCGCTGATCGCCGAGCCCGTCCAGGGGGTCGGCGGCTTCACTTCGCCGCCCGACGGCCTGTACGCGGCCTTCCGCGAGGTCCTTGCGGAGCACGGCGTCCTGTGGATCTCGGACGAGGTGCAGACCGGCTGGGGGCGCACCGGCGACAATTTCTGGGGCTGGCAGGCACATGCCGCGAGCGGCCCGCCGGACATCCTCACCTTCGCCAAGGGCATCGGCAACGGCATGTCCATCGGCGGTGTCGTCGCGAGCGCCGAGGTCATGAACTCCCTCGACTCCAACTCCATTTCGACGTTCGGCGGCTCACCGGTCACCATGGCGGCAGGCCTCGCCAACCTCACGTATCTCCTGGAACACGACCTCCAGGGCAACGCGCGGCGCGTCGGCGGTCTGCTCATCGAGCGGGTGCGCGCCATCTGCGCCCAACTGCCCGTCGTACGCGAAGTGCGCGGCAGGGGCCTGATGATCGGCGTCGAGCTCGTCGACCCCGAGACGGGCGAGGCCAATCCGCGGGCGGCCGGTGCCGTGCTCGAAGCGGCCCGCGAAGGTGGCCTCCTCATCGGCAAGGGCGGCGGCCACGACACGAGTGTCCTGCGCATCGCGCCCCCGCTCTCGCTGACCGTCGCGGAGGCGGAAGAGGGCGCATCGATCCTCGAACGGGCCTTGCGGAGCGTCTAGTTCACCTGCCTCTGATCAATTCAGGTTCCCGCGCGCACGAACGTACGAGCATGAAAGGGAGCGTCCCATCATGAGTACCCGCACCCTGATCCGCGGCGGTCTCGTCATCACCGCCGCCGAAGAGATTCACGCCGATGTACTGATCGAGGACGGCCGGATCGCGGCCCTGGCGTCCACAGGGACCCAGGAGTGGACCGCGGACCGTGTCATCGACGCGGCCGACAAGTACGTGATTCCGGGCGGAGTCGACGCGCATACGCACATGGAGCTGCCGTTCGGCGGCACCTTCGCCTCCGACTCCTTCGAGACCGGCACCCGCGCCGCCGCCTGGGGCGGCACGACCACCGTCGTCGACTTCGCTGTGCAGAGCCAGGGGCAGTCCCTGCGCGCGGGCCTGGACGCCTGGTACGCGAAGGCGGACGGGAAGTGCGCGATCGACTACGCCTTCCACATGATCATGTCCGACGTGAACGAGCGATCGCTGAAGGAGATGGACCTCCTGGTGGAGGAGGGCATCACCAGCTTCAAGCTCTTCATGGCGTATCCGGGCGTCTTCTACAGCGACGACGGCCAGATCCTGCGCGCCATGCAGCGCTCGTCGGCGAACGGCGGGCTGATCATGATGCACGCCGAGAACGGCATCGCGATCGATGTCCTGGTGGAGCAGGCTCTCGCGCGCGGCGAGACGGATCCGCGCCATCACGGCGAGGTGCGCAAGGTGCTCCTGGAGGCGGAGGCCACCCACCGCGCGATCCAGCTGGCACGGGTCGCGGGGGCTCCGCTCTACGTCGTGCACGTGTCAGCGGAGGAGGCTCTCGCCGAGCTGGCCACCGCGCGGGACAAGGGACTTCCGGTGTTCGGGGAGACCTGCCCGCAGTATCTCTTCCTCTCCACGGACAACCTCGCCGAGCCCGGCTTCGAAGGCTCCAAGTACGTCTGCTCGACGCCTCTGCGGCCACGCGAGCACCAGGCCGCGCTCTGGCGGGGGCTGCGTACGAACGACCTCCAGGTGGTGTCGACCGACCATTGCCCGTTCTGTTTCGTGGGCCAGAAAGAGCTGGGCCGCGGCGATTTCTCCAAGATCCCGAACGGTCTGCCGGGTGTCGAGAACCGCATGGATCTCCTCCATCAGGCCGTCGTCGACGGGCACATCAGCCGCCGTCGCTGGATCGAGATCGCCTGCGCGAGCCCGGCGCGGATGTTCGGCCTGTACGGCAAGAAGGGCACGATCGCGCCGGGCGCGGACGCGGACGTGGTCATCTACGACCCGGCGGCCGAGCAGGTCATGTCGGCGGACACGCATCACATGAACGTGGACTACTCCGCGTACGAGGGCAAGCACGTCACCGGTCAGGTGGAGACGGTCCTTTCCCGGGGTGAAGTGGTCATCGACCAGCGGAAGTTCACCGGACGCGCAGGACACGGCTCGTACGTCCCGCGCGGTATCACGCAGTACCTCGGCTAGGAGAGGCGACGCACCATGGACTTCGGACTCGTCCTGCAGACCGACCCGCCGGCCGCGCAGGTCATCAGCCTCATGAAGCGCGCCGAGCGCAACGGATTCCGCTACGGCTGGACCTTCGACTCGGCCGTGCTGTGGCAGGAGCCCTTCGTCATCTACAGCCAGATCCTGGCGAACACGGAGCGCCTGATCGTCGGCCCGATGGTCACCAACCCGGGCACACGCACGTGGGAGGTGACGGCGTCCACGTTCGCGACCCTGAATGACATGTACGGCAACCGTACGGTGTGCGGGATCGGGCGCGGCGACAGTGCGATGCGGGTGGCGGGCCGCCCGCCGAACACCCTCGCGCGGATCAGCGCCGCGATGAAGGTCATCCGGGCGCTGGCCTCGGGCCAGGAGGCGGACCTGGGCGGCACCACGGTCCGCTTCCCGTGGATCAAGCCGGATGCCCAACTCCCGGTGTGGATGGCTGCGTACGGCCCCAAGGCGTTGAAGATGGCGGGCGAGGAGGCCGACGGCTTCATCCTCCAGCTGGCCGACCCGTACCTGACGGCGTCGATGGTGAGGGCGGTCCGCGACGCGGCAGCGGCGGCGGGCCGCGACCCGGCCTCGGTGACGATCTGCGTGGCGGCCCCCGCCTACCTCACTGAGGACGACTCACCGGCCGCCCTGGCCCACGCCCGTGAACAGTGCCGCTGGTTCGGCGGCATGGTCGGCAACCACGTGGCCGACCTCGTGTCCAAGTACGGCGAACACTCGGATCTGGTCCCCGAGGCCCTGACCGAGTACATCAAGGCACGCGAGGGCTACGACTACTCCCACCACGGCCGCACCGACAACCCCGACACGGCCTTCGTCCCCGACGACATCGTGGACCGCTTCTGCATCATCGGGACGGCGGAGCAACACATCGCGAAACTGCGTGAGTTGAAGGACCTGGGCGTCGATCAGTTCGCGGTCTACGACATGCACGACGCGCGGGAGGAGGTCATCGACGGGTATGGGGCGACGGTCATCCCTGCCCTGCGGGACTGACTGTCTGGAGGTGCTGGCGGAAGGCGGCACGGAGGTCGGGCAGGGTGAGTGTGGAGCCGAGCAGCTTGAGGAAGTCGGTGGCGCGCCAGGTGATGAGGCCGCCCTGGCGGGACAGGTAGAGGCCGACCTGGTTGATACCGAGGGCGTCGTCGTAGTCGAGCAGGAGGTAACCGGCGAGCTGGTGGATCTCGTCGCGGCCCAGTTTGCGGGGGTTCTTGGCGGCCTTGCAGTCGAGGAGCAGGCCGTCGAGGACGAAGTCGGCGTCGGCGCCGCCGATGTCGGCACTGCCGGTGAAGACCGGTCCGCAGATTTTGACGGCGGTGGGAAGGGCGCGGAAGGGGGCCAGCGGTTCCGCGGAGAGGTGTAGCTGGAGCTTGATGTCGTCGAGGACGTAGGCGGGCACCGCGGCGGTGAGGTCGGCGAGTCGAGTGTCGGGGGTGGCGTCGGCGAACATGCTGTAGCGGCGGATTTCGCCGGTGCGCATGATGTCCTCGAAGAATCCGGCGACGAAGCACAGCCGGATGATCTCGTCCTCGGGCAGGAAGCCGGGGGTGGCGATATGGGTGTCGATGGTCTTGAGGAGTTCGCGGCCTGCTTCGTGGAGGGCGGAGCGGGCCCCGCTCGGTTCGCCGCGCAGGGGGACGTCGGTGCCGAGGGTGAGGACGCCGTGGGTGACGGCGAGGCCGAGGTCGCTGCCGAAGGAGAGTCGCAGACGGTGGTCGATGGCGTGGCCGAGCGCGGACCAATTGGGGTAGCGGACATCGACGGGCTGGACGGGGTGGGGGAGTGAGGTGATCCGGCTGACGTAGTCGCGTACGACGTTCTGGCTGAGCGGGAGGTGCTCGGACATGAATTGGGAGATCGGTGAAGAGTCGTACCGCAACTGGCCGGTCAGGCTGAGGTTGATCATCTCGCGCGGGGTGGGGACGAGATCGGCTCGGGCGGCGGCGTGTTCGTACTCATCGACCCAGGCGACGCCATCGAGGTCGAGGGACTGGCGGGCCCGGCTGACGGCGACGTAGACGAGGCGGGCCTCGGCGGTGCTGAGTGGGTTCTGTACGCCGTCGTCGTTCACGGAGGGGGCGTTGAAACCCCCGGCGATGCGTACGCTCGCCCATTCCCGGCCTTTGGCCTTGTGCGCGGTGGAGACCATGACCTGGGCGTGGTCCTCGTCGGAGAGCCGGTTGACCGCCTGCTCGATCTTGTCCGGCCCGTGGGCGTCGATGAGCTGGACGATCGCCCGCAGGTCCTGGCCGGCGGTGTCGTGCTCGACGTAGTCCTGCACCTCGCCCCAGTCGGAGAACAGGAACAGCTCGCGATGGCTGGTGCGCCGTCCCGTCTGCAGCTCGCGTGCGGCCTTCGCGATCCCGAGGAGCGCGTTGCCGCCGCCGGCGAGTGCGACCGGAACGCCTGCTTCGAGGAAGGCGAGGACCTCCTGCATCGCGTCGCCGTTGCCCCGGCACAGCACCGCGTCCGGTTGGGACAGCTTCTCCACCCGGCCGGCGTCGGGGCTGCAGCCGGTCAGTTGCATCTCGGAGTCGGCGTGATGGAGCCACCGGTTGGCGACGTGCGCGATCTTCGGGCCGAAGCGGAAGGACCGGGTCAGGTGGAGCTGCTCGGCGGGGAAGCCCGTCATCACGTCGCGGGCACTGCGCCATCCGTAGATCTGCTGGGCGGGGTCGCCGACGCAGATGCGCTGGGCGTTCTGCGCGAGGAACACCTCTTCCAGGACCGGGTTGGTGTCCTGGGCCTCGTCCAGGAGGACGAAGTCGGCTGCGAGGACGGGGCGGCCGAGAGCCCACAGTTTCATGTAGTGGTCGTGCTCGAAGCGGAGCTTGCCCGTGGGTGAACAGACATCGTCCCAGGCCTGCTGGGCGTAGCGAAGGAGATGGCGGGCGACGTACTCCTGCCCCGCGGAGTCGAGACCGTTGATCCACTCGGCGTGGCGGGCCATGACCTGCTGGTCGGTGGAGTAGCAGAACTTGCGGACCATCCCGGCCACCAGGCGGGCCTGGTGGTTGACGGTGATGCGCTGGGAGCCGATTTCCAGGTTCCGGGTGATACCGAGGAGCCGGGCGGTTTCCCGAGCGGGGATGCGTGCCGAGGCGTTCAACCGGGCCTGGTAGTCACGTCCGACCGCGCGGAACGCCAGCGAGTGTGCCGTCCGGCACTCCACGTTCCGTCCGAACTTCCGCGCGGCCTCGTCAGCGATGGATTTGTTGAACGCCACGTACAGGCCCCGCTTCGGAGTGGCGGCTCCCATCAGGGTCAGGGTGGAGGTTTTGCCCGTCCCCGCCCCCGCGACCAAGGCGAGATCCCTGCCGGCGACGAAGACGTCACGGGCGGCCTGCTGCTCTGCTGTCGGCTCCATGGCCATGGCCCCTCCTCGGGAAGCACGGCGTCCCCAGCCGCGGCAGGAAGCGTTCCGCATGTGGTGACTGATCGTCAAAGGCAATGAAAGTTGGGGGGCGAGTGTGCTAGGGCCTGTGATGTCGTGATTATTCGGCGGTCTTGGGCAGGTCGTCCGCCAGGTTCCGCCTCCACGAAGAAGGCGATACCCCACAACTGATCACGACGTCACGCAGGTCTAGAGACGGCAGCTGATCTCCATTCCGTCCTCCACGGGGAACGTGACGCTCTGGTAGCCGTTCCGGGGGTCGCGGACGTAGCCGAGGTAGGGCGCGAGGTCCTCCAGGTCGACGTCGTCGGCGACGACGAGGGTGCCGGGCGCGAGGCGTGGTTCGAGGAGTCGCAGGACGGGCAGGCACAGGTCCTTCCAGCCGTCGAGGAGGACGAAGTCCGCGGAGCCGGCGACTGCGGCGAGGGTCTCGCGGGCATCTCCTTCGAGGACGGTGATCAGGTCGTCAAGACCCGTCTCGGTGAACGTCCGGCGGGCGGCGGTGGCCTTGGCGGTGCTCAGTTCCGTGCTGATCACCCGCCCCGTCCCGTTGTCGCGCACCGCGGCGGCGAGATGGAGCGTGGAGATGCCGAAGGACGTGCCGAACTCGACGACGGTGGCGGGGCGGGTGGCCCGAATCAGGTTGTAGAGGAGGCGGCCGCCCTGGGCGGAAATGGGCATGTACACCTCCGCGTTGGCGTCGGCCTGCTCCTGCGGGCCGAGGGGCGCGGCCCCCTGGGGCCGCTCCGCCCGGACCCGCCTGCTGGTCGTCTCGTCCTGCTCGGCATGACGGAACATCCGGTCGAGGGCGGAGGCGACGCGGGGGTCTTCGAGGGTGTTGGTGGGGGTGCTGGTGGATGTCATGAACCTAGGCTAGACGCACCGTTGCGTAGTGTCTAGCGATTCTGGCCTACTCTGGCCCCAGGAGGCAGACATGGAACGAGGAAGTACGGCCGCCGCGGCGGCCGGGCCGGAACCGGCGGCGCGCCATCACGGCAACAGGCACGGCCGCAGCGAACAGGCCCGGCAGGCAGTGCTGGAGGCGGCCGACGACCTCTTGGTCGAGAAGGGCTTCACCGGCGTCACCATCGAGGGCATCGCCGCTCGGGCGGGCGTCGCCAAGCAGACCGTCTACCGCTGGTGGAAGACCAAGACGGACGTCCTCCTGGACGCCTTTCTCCAGGACGCGGCCGAAGCCCTGACCTCGCCGGACCACGGCGACCTGGCCCCGGACCTGCGCGCCCACCTGCGCCAACTGGCCCTGTTCCTCACCCGGTCCGACGCGGGCGCCGTCTTCAAGGCCCTCATCGGGCACGCCCAGCACGATCCCGCGTTCGCCGCCGCCCTGCGGTCCGGGTACCTCGACGAACAGCGCCGACGCGACCGACTCCCGCTGGAACGCGCGGTGGAACGCGGCCAGCTCGCTGCCGGACTCGACATGGCGGCGGAGATCGACCAACTCGTGGGACCGGTCTACCACCGCGCCCTGGTGACCGCGGAACCCGTCGACCAGGCCTTCACCGACCGCCTTGTCGAGGCGTTCCTGTGCCGCGCGGGTGTAGCGGATGTAGCGGACGTGTCCGACGCAGGGGAGATGGGGAGCAGATGACTCTGAAGGCAGGCCAGCGGGTGGTGCTGGCAGCGGACACCCGGCTGACCGATTCGGCGGAGGTGTCGGGGGTGGTCGTCGGGTTCCTGTCCCTGGCGGCGGGCACCGGCGGGACCGTCGAGCAGGTGGTCGGCCACCAGGACGAGAGCGACGACGTGCGCGAGTACGAGCGGCTCAAGTCACTGCTCGACGCCTTCGGGCGCGAGATGCCCACGGAGAGCAGGATGCAGCTCGAAGAGAAGGTCGGCTCTCTGGAACCCGCGTGGACCGCCTTCCAGGAACGGGCGCCTCGCGTGAGCGTGCGGGTCCGCTTCGACAACGGGTTCATCCTCGACGGGGCCCACGAGGACGTCTTCGTCCCTGCCTGAAGGTACGACTGCCCGCCCGGTCTCCACGCTGCACAGGGGTTCACCGCCACCGGGAAACGGAGAAGCGGGCCGTCGCCATAAGGGGCAACTCACGCCATGGCATGATCTCCGCGTGACCGTCATACCGTTCAGAACCGTCATACCGTCCAGAAGTGTCATGCCGTTCAGACGCGTCGCCGTCCTCTCGGCCGTGGTCCTGCTCGCCACCGGATGCGGGCTTTCGGAGGAGCTGGAGCGAGAGCGGGATCCCGGGCGTACGGCCCCTGTTGAGGATCCTGAGACTCCTGAGACTCCTGAGGCTGCTGAGAGCGGTCGGGGCGGTGCTGGTTCGGTCGGTGCGACCGCGCCATCGCCCTCCGCCTGCCCCGCCTCAGGCGTCCTCATCCGGTCGGGCATGGTCGAGGCCGCCATGGGGCTTCGCGCGATGAGGGTCACCCTGACCAACTGCGGCGAGCGCGCCTACCGCCTGAACGGGTATCCGAAGCTCCGGGTCCTCGATGAGCATCGCGCACCCCTCGACGTACAGATCCTCGAAGGGCCGCAGCCCGTCACTCAGCTGGACGACCCCGGCCCGCATCCCGTCGCGCTGAAGCCCGGCGAGGCCGCTCATACGTCGCTCGTCTGGCGCAACACCGTCACCGACACGACGACGACCGCCGTCAGCGGCACCTATCTGGAGGTCACCCCGGCTCGGGGCGCCCGCCCGGGGACCGTGACCCCGGAGGGCCGGATCGACCTCGGCAACACCGGCCGCATCGGCACCACCGCCTGGCAGAAGACCCCGGCGGACGACGCGAGCGCGGCCCGGCCTACGGCACCCGTGCCGTCCACTCCGGTGCGCTGAACTTCGTCCGGGCGAGCTCCCGCGCCCTGGCCATCTCCTCGTCCGTGGCCTTGCCCGCCGTCAGGCCGTAGCGCGTGCGGAAGGAGTCGAGCATCCGCTCCATGACGGCCTCGCGGGGCAGGCCCGTCTGGCGGCGCAGCGGGTCCACCCGCTTCTTCGCGCTCCTCGTACCCTTGTCCGAGAGCTTCTCGCGCCCGATGCGGAGCACATCGACCATCTTCTCCGCGTCGATGTCGTACGACATGGTCACGTGGTGCAGCACGGCCCCGTGCCCGCCCGCGACCCGCTTCTGGGCGGCGCCCGCGACCTTCCCGGCATCGGTGGCGATGTCGTTCAGCGGCTGGTACCAGGCCTTGATGCCCATGTCGCCGAGGGCGCCGAGCACCCAGTCGTCCAGATAGGCGTAGCTGTCGGCGAAGGACAGGCCCCGCACGAGGGAGTCCGGGACCGAGAGTGAGTACGTGATGGCGTTGCCCGGCTCGCAGAACATGGCGCCGCCGCCGCTGATCCGGCGCACCACCTGGACGCCGTGCCGCTCGGCGCCCTCCTGGTCCACTTCGTTGCGCAGCGACTGGAAGCTGCCGATGACGACCGCCGGGGACGCCCACTCCCACACGCGCAGGGTCGGCGGGCGGCGCCCAGCGGCGACCTCCTCGGTGAGCACCTCGTCCAGGGCCATGAGCAGGGCAGGGGACTGCGGGGCCTCGTGGATCAGCTGCCAGTCGTAGTCGGTCCAGTCCGTGGCGTGCGCGAGGGCCCGGCGCACCGCGACGCCCACGCCCTCCGAGGTGAGCCCGTACATCACCGTGCCCTCGGGGAGTGCCGCGTCGATGCGGGCGGCGAGACCGGCCGCGTCGGTGTCGGCGGGGGCGCCCTCCAGGGCGTGGCTCAGGGCGTCGAACGCCTCGTCAGGTTCGAGGAAGAAGTCCCCTGCCACCCGGACGCGCCGCAGCACTGTGTCCGTGGCGTCCCCGGCAGCCCCGACGTCCTCGGCGGCCTCGACGTCCAGGTCCACGACGACGAGCTTGCCGCCCGGGACCTTGTACTCACCGTGCACTGTGCTTCCTCCGGGCCTGGCCGCGCCGCCTCACGAACACCGGGCGGCCTGAATTTTCATATCAGGACAACTCGTCCCACTAGGGATAGATTCCCGCACAGGGTGGTCCGTCGACCCTCGACGCGAGCCCTGATGGGAGCTGACGAGGAATCCATGGCCCATGCCGAGACGACCGACCAAGCCGCCACAGGCCCCTCACCGGCAGCCAAACTGACCCTCACGACACTGACGATGATGGTCGTCGGCTCCATGGTCGGCGCGGGCGTGTTCTCGCTGCCCCGCCGGTTCGCCGAGGAGACGGGTGTCGCGGGTGCGCTGATCGCCTGGGCGATCGCCGGTACGGGCATGTTGATGCTCGCCTTCGTCTTCCAGGCCCTCGCCGTGCGCAGGCCGGACCTGGACGCCGGTGTCTACGCCTACGCGAAGGCCGGGTTCGGCGAATACCTCGGCTTCTTCTCCGCCTTCGGGTACTGGGCGAGCGCGTGCGTCGGCAACGTCACCTACTGGGTGCTCATCATGTCGACCGTCGGCGCCATCTGGCCGAGCCTCGGCGACGGCGACACCCTCATCGCCGTCGTCCTCTCCTCGTGCGGCCTGTGGGCGTTCTTCCTGCTGATCCGCCGCGGGGTCAAGGAAGCCGCGGCGATCAACAGGATCGTGACCGTCGCCAAGATCGTGCCCATTCTCGTCTTCGTGATCCTGGCGCTCTTCTTCTTCGAACCGTCCGTGTTCGCGGACAACTTCGGCGGCGCGGACTACGCGGGATCACTGTTCAACCAGGTGCGCGGCACCATGCTGGCCACCGTCTTCGTCTTCCTCGGGGTCGAGGGCGCGAGCGTCTATTCGCGGCACGCCAAGCGCCGTGAGGACGTCGGCCGGGCCACGATCCTCGGCTTCCTCAGCGTCTTCGCCGTCTTCGCCTCCGTCACCATCGTCTCGTACGGCATCATGCCGATGGCCGAGATCGCCGAGCTGCGCCAGCCCTCCATGGCGGGAGTCCTCGAGGAGGCCGTCGGCACCTGGGGCAAGGTCTTCGTCAGCGTCGGACTCATCGTCTCCGTCCTCGGCGCCTATCTCGCCTGGACCCTGATGGCGGCCGAGGTGCTCTTCGTCGCCGCGAAGGACGACGACATGCCCCGCTTCCTGGGGCGGGCCACCTCCGCGGACGTGCCGGTCCCCGCGCTTCTGATGACCACGGCGCTGAGCCAGGTCGTCCTCGTCGTCACGATGTTCTCCGACGACGCGTTCAACTTCGCGCTCGACCTGACCAGCGCGCTGAGCCTCATCCCGTTCCTGCTCGCGGCCGGTTTCGCCGTCAAGATCGCCCTGGGGTACGGCCGTCAGGACGTGCCCGTCGCCGGGCGGAGCACCCGCAAGGAACTGGTGATCGCGGTGATCGCCACGCTGTACATGGCGTTCCTGCTGTACGCCGCCGGGCTCAAGTTCGTCCTGGTCTCCTTCATCCTCTACGCCCCCGCGACGCTCCTGTTCATCAAGGCCAGGCGGGAACAGAACCGGCGTCTGTTCTCTCCCCGCGAGGCCGTCATCTGCGCCGTCTCGATCGCGGGTGCTGTCGTGGGCGTGATCGCCCTGGCGGTGGGCTGGATCCACCTCTGAGCAGCGCCCGACCCTCAGTTCCCCCAGTTGCCACCGACTCCCAGTTGCCACCGACCTCTAGTTGCCACCGACCGAAAGGCGCAACGCGATGATCACCGACACACCTGCCGAGTCGGCCTTCGGCGTCCACTCCGAGGTGGGAAGGCTGCGCAAGGTCCTGGTCTGCGCGCCCGGTCTCGCGCACCGCAGGCTGACCCCCACCAACGCCGACGACCTGCTTTTCGACGACGTCATGTGGGTGGAGAACGCCCAGCGCGACCACGCGGACTTCGTCATCAAGCTGCAGCAGCGCGGGGTCGAGGTCGTCGAGCTGCACGACCTGCTCGCCCAGACCATGGCGATCCCCGAGGCGAAGACCTGGCTCCTCGAAAGGAAGATCACCGCGAACGAGGTCGGGCTCGGGCTCATCGACGGCACCCGCGCCTTCCTGGAGACGCTCGAACCGCGACAGCTCGCCGAATACCTCATCGGCGGTCTTGCCACCGCGGATCTGCCGGACGAGTTCCGCACCGGCTACGTCGCGCTCGTCCGTGAATCCACCGGCGTACGCGAATACTTGATGCCGCCGCTGCCCAACACGCTCTACACCCGCGACACGACGTGCTGGCTGTACGGAGGCGTCACGCTCAACCCCCTCTACTGGCCCGCCCGGCACGACGAGACGCTCCTGATGAAGGCCGTCTACCAGTTCCACCCCGACTTCACCGGCGCCACGGTGTGGTGGGGCGATCCCGAACTCGACTGGGGCCAGGCGACGTTCGAGGGCGGCGACATCATGCCGGTCGGCAACGGCGTCGTACTGATGGGGATGAGCGAGCGCACCTCGCGGCAGGCCATCACGCAGGTGGCATCCGCGCTGTTCAAGAACGGCGCGGCCGAGCGGGTCATCGTCGCCGGTATGCCCAAGCTGCGGGCCGCTATGCACCTCGACACCGTCTTCACCTTCGCCGACCGCGACATCGTCACGCTCTACCCGAAGATCATGGACGCCGTGCACTCCTTCACGCTGCGCCCCGGTGACGAGGCGGGCGCCGTCGACATCACCGATGAGGGCTCGCGTGCGTTCGTCGATGTCGTCGCCAAGTCACTCGAACTGCCCGAGCTGCGCGTGATCGAGACCGGCGGGGACGTCTACGCCTCCGAGCGGCAGCAGTGGGACAGCGGCAACAACGCCGTCGCCCTGGAGCCCGGTGTGGTCTTCACCTACGACCGCAACACCCAGACCAACACGCTGCTGCGCAAGGCGGGCGTCGAGGTCATCACCATCGTCGGCGCCGAACTCGGCCGCGGTCGCGGCGGCGGGCACTGCATGACGTGCCCGCTCATCCGCGACGCCGTGGACTTCTGAGCCGTTCCCTGAGGGCGGCTCAGTAGCGCTGGGCCTTGACCAGCCTCGCGGAGAGCTTCGGCTCCGGGGGCTCGTGGCTGATGGCGTAGCGCTGGGCCCGCTTGCCGGGTTCGAGGTCCTCCGTACCGACGTAGCGGGTCTCCACGGTCTTGCCGGAGGAGTCGCGGAAGTCGACCTGCACGGCGTAAGAGGCCTTCTTGTCGGTGCTGTTGGTGAAGGTCACCACGGAGGCGAGCACGCCGCCGGTATCGGAGCGCGGCTTGCCCGTCATGGAGACGTCGGACATCGCGTTGCCCTGCCCGGCGACGTCCTTCAACGCGCCCTTGGCGGCCTGGTTGGCCCGCTCCGTATCCGCGGAGACCGACGCCTCGAACTCGTCCGCGCGCTGGGACGCGGAGGCCTCGGCCTTCGAAGCCGATGCGTGGGCGGACTCGGCGGCCTCCGACGCCCGCGACTTCAGCGGCGACGCGGTCTTCTCCGAGAACGACGACGAATCGGGGGCGGTCGGCCGCTTGCTGACCGTCCGGCTGCTCTCACTGGAAGCGCCGTCGCTGTCGGTGCTGCACGAGACAAGAGCGGCGGCGCTCGTGAGGGTGGCGGCCAGCGCGAGGGCGGCGGACACCGCTGTCCTGGGGCGCCGCCGCGTCCTGCGGGGCGGCATGGGGTTCAGCGGCCTGGGGTTCATTCGGGTGCGGTCCTTTCACTGCTGACTGGTGGTTGTCCGTGCCGGGGCCGACGTCAGTACCGCAGGGCGCAGGCGATCCGGCCCCGGTCGGTGAGCGTTCCTTCGGGTACGAAGTGGACCTGTGCGCCGGTGTCCAGGGCCCGCTCGACGATGTCGTCCACGATGTCGTCCACCGCGTCGAGATCGTCGGCATCGGTCGGCACCAGATGGCCGCCGTCGTCGCGCACGGTCGCCCGGTAGGTGTCCTCCACGGCGAGGAGACGGACCCGGTCGGTCGTCACGTTCTGCCAGACCTCGTCGAGGCCCGCGGCGTACTGGCGCCGGCCCTGCGCCGCGTCCAACTCATGGAGTGCGGAGTCGAGTTCGGTCTTGTCCTGAGCGGCGAGGAAGGGGCGTACCGCCTGCCACACCGCCTCCGCCGGGCCGTGCGCGAGACCGCCGTGCGGCATCCGCGCGGCCTCCTTGATGACCGTGCCGGCGCCGTCGAGGAGGGACAGCGCCGCGGCCTCCCCTGCCACGAACAGGGGGCGCGGATGGGAGTGGATCACACTGGCCGTGGCCAGGTCCGCCTCGCGCAGGAACTTGCGGGTCTGCTCGTCGCGGAAGGTGCTCGGCAGATCGCCGATCCGCTCCTGGCGCTCGGCGTCCGGGTCCGCCAGGCTCCGGGTCAGCGGGAATCCGTTCGCCTTGTGCTCGGTGACCCGCTCCGCTGTGCCGCTCCACAGCGAGACGCGGTCGGCCGAGACGGCGAGGACCCAGTACGGACGCTCGGCGGCCTGGGCCGCGACGACGTTGCGCGTCAGGAAGGTGTCCGAGAGCACCACGCGCGACGGCACCGTCCTGGCGAGCGACCAGACCTGGTGCTCCCCGGGGGCGGCGAAGACGGCGAGCCCGTCCTCGGCGTGCACCAGGTCGATCCCGGCCACCGCCCGGTCGAGCTGCGCGGCCACGTCGATCCGCTGCTCCCTGGCCACCGCGGGGTCGGCCTGGAGCCGGTCCTTGGCCTCCGCGACGAGATTGCGCAGGCGCACGGGATCCTGGGCGTTGTCCGGCTCTCTGCGGTGCGTCGGCAGCAGGACCGTGACGGCGGGGTAGGGGCGCGGCTGACGCAGCCCGGCAAGTGCGGCCGGGGTGAGGGAGGGGTGCATGGGGTGACCCTTTCGGGGCGGGGCGGCGGATGAGGGGCCTCAGAGGAGGGCACTCGAGGGGCATTGCGCCATGAAATGCACCTTATGCCGGTTCTGTAGTGGTGGCATTTCCCCGGGCGGCTTACCTCGGTCGCCGGCGGGAGCCTCACCTCAGCAGGAAGCCGAAGACGTACCCGAGAGCGTTCGTGGCCCAGTGCAGGCCCATGGGGGCGAGCAGACTTCCGCTGCGGCGGCGCAGTTCGCAGAAGAGACAGCCCGAAAGGGCGGTGAAGAGAACGGCCCCGGCATCGACGACGATCACGCCGAGGACGGAGTGCCCGAAGGTGCCGCCGAGTGCGGGCTTGGCGTCGGCGAGGCCAAGGGACGGCAGGATGTGCCAGAGCCCGAAGAGGCCGGACGAGAAGAGGGTCGCGGTGAGCGGCCCCCGGGAGCGCAGGACAAGCCCGAACAGGACGCCGCGGAAGGCCACCTCCTCCAGCAGTACCGTGCCGAAAGGGACGGTGACCAGTACCCGCAGGGCGACCTCGCCGCCGCTCAGACCGCTCTGCCGCTGATCCTCGAAAAGACCGCGGGTGACCGGCAGTGCGGCCGCGATCGCGTATCCCGCGGCGACGATGCCGACCAGGGCGAGCGCCCACGCCAGGCCCCGCCCGAGGGTTCCGCGCGCGAGGCCCACGTCGGCCCAGCGCCCGCCGGACCAGTACACGATCGCGAGCAGCACCGCCGTGGCGAGGAGGGAGAGGGGGAGGTTCCAGTCCTGTGCCCACCGGTTGTTCGCGAGGTTGCTGAGCACGAGGACGGCGACGGCCGCGGTGACGGCGATGGCTGTGGCGACCGGACGCCGCAGGCGTCGCAGGCGCCGCGGAGGCCGCGATGGCCGCGAGGAGAGGCGTCGGACATGCACGAGTTCAGGGTGCGGTCGCCTCGTGCACGCGGCGACCGGAAGGGTTGCGGTCTTGTCCAGCGCGCGCCCCTTCCAGCGCGCGCCTCTTCCGGCGCGGGCTGTTCCAGCGCGGATCGACGCAGAGCACCAGACCGCTTACGTGTGGTTTGCGAGGTATGGGTGGCTGGGTGAGCATGAGGTGGCAGTGCCCCGCGCGCCCCCGTCCGGCGATATCCGTCACCGGACGGCCGCGCCGGATCGCGGAGCTGAGGCGGTTGGCGAAGAGCATTCCCCGGCGAGCGGACGCCTGGCACGGGCTCGTGCGGCGCGTCGCCGCGATCGTCAGGAAGCCGTACGCGGAACGCCCCGACCGCAGCTACCTCGTCAGACGGTGGCCGGACCTCACGGCAGCCTGCTTCGGCACCGTGTTCTTCTGGCTGTCCCTCACTCCCTCCCTGGTGCCGCGCCCCTGGCTGCTGCAAGGCGTCGTCGGGGGGATCACGGCGGCCATCGGCTACGGAGTCGGCTCGGTCCTGAGCACCCTGTGGCGCGCCCTTTTCCGGTGGCGGCCGAGCGAGCGGACACGGGCCCACCTCTGGCAGGCGTACTGGGTCCTCGGTCTCGTCCTCAGCGTCTGGCTGATCACCCTGAGCGCCCACTCGCAGCGCCGCCTGCGCGAACTCCAGGGGCTCGAGCCGTCGCTCACCTGGCACACGCCGGTCATCATGCTGGTCGCCGCCCTGCTCTGGGCTCTGTTCCTGTTCGTGGCCCGTGGCATCCGCCTGGGGTCGCGCACGTTGATCAACGCCCTGCACCGGTTCGTACCGCTGCCCGTCGCCATCGGCCTAGGCCTCGCGCTGAGCGCGCTGATCGTCACGATCGGGCTGCGCGACGTCGTCTTCCAGCGCGGCGTCATCGACCTCGCCGACCGCATCGCGTACGCGACGAACGGCGGCACAAGGGAAGGCATCCACCAGCCGACCTCCCCGCTGGTCTCCGGCGGCCCCGGCTCTCGCATCCACTGGCAGGACCTCGGATTCCAGGGCCGCAACTTCGCGGGTTCCACACCGACCGGGCAGGAGATCACCGCGTACACGGGCAGGCCCGCGAAGGACCCCGTCCGCGTCTACGTCAGTGCGTCGGCGCCTGAGGTCTTCAGCAGCGCCGACCCGTTCGCGGCCAAGGCCCGTCTCGCCGTCGACGAGCTGGAGCGGACCGGTGCCTTCGACCGTGATGTGCTCGCCATCGCGGGGACCACCGGAACCGGCTGGGTCAACGCCGACATCGTCGAGCCGCTCGAGTACATGCACGACGGCAACACCGCCGTCGTCGCCGTCCAGTACTCCTACCTCCCCAGCTGGGTCTCCTTCCTGGTCGACAAAGAGCGCGCCGCACAGGCCACCCGGCAGCTCGTCCAAGCGGTTCTCGCCAAGTGGTCCGCCCTGCCTGAGAACGACCGGCCCAAGCTCGTCGTGACCGGGGAGAGCCTCGGCGGATTCGCGATCGAGTCGTCGTTCGACGGCGTGGACGACCTCCTGTCCCGCACGGACGGAGCGCTGATCGTCGGCACCCCCAACTTCGCCCCGATGTCCCAGGAGATCCGCGATCACCGGGACGCCGGAAGCCCCGTGTGGCGGCCGCTGTACGACGGCGGCAGGAACGTGCGGTTCGCGCAGTTCCCCGAGCGGGACCTGAAGCGGCCGAAGGCGACCTGGGGCCATCCTCGGGCCGTCTATCTGCAGAACGCGTCCGACCCGGTCGTCTGGTGGTCCACCGACCTGTTCCTGCACCGCCCGCAGTGGCTCGACGAGCCGCTCGGCCCGGACATCACCCCGGCCATCGGGTGGTTCCCGATCATCACCTTCTGGCAGACCTCGGTCGACATGGCGGTGTCGTACGGCGTCGAGGCGCCGCACGGCCACCGGTACGGGACGGGCCCGGTGGACGGGTGGGCGGCGATCGTCCCCCGGGAGGGCTGGACGGCAGGGGACACCGAGCGGCTGCGGCAGCACATCGAGGAGCGGGAAGCGCCCTACTGAGGCGGGTACCGCACCCCGGACGGGGCTACGTGGGATTCATCTCGAATCCATCCCGCGGACAGCGGACCCGTACGCGTTGTCAGCGCGGCGTGCTCTCATGGATGCATGATCGATGTGATCGAAGACTTTCTTGTACAGGGCGTTTCCGACGTCGAAGAGGCGCTCCGCAAGGCCGCCGCGGCCGAGGTCATGCCGCGGTTCCGGCAGCTCGCCGAGGGCGATGTCGTCCAGAAGAGCGGCCCGCACGACCTCGTGACGGTGGCCGACCGCCTCGCCGAGGAGCACCTGACGGCAGTGCTCACCACGCTGCTGCCCGGCTCGGTCGTGGTCGGGGAGGAAGCGGTGCACGCGGATCCGTCGACGTACGAGGCGATAGGCACCGATGTGCCGGTGTGGATCGTCGACCCGGTCGACGGCACCCGGCAGTTCGTGCACGGTGACCCGGGATTCTGCATGTTGATCGCGCTGGCGTGGCGCGGCGATGTGCTCGCTTCCTGGACGTACGCCCCGGCGCTCGACGAGATGGCCGTCGCGGTGCGCGGCAAGGGCGCCTGGCTGGACGGGGAGCGGCTGGTGGCCGGTACGCCGGGCGAGGTGCTCGAGGTGGCGACCTCGCACCCGGACTTCACCACGGCGGAGCAGAAGCGCGCGTTGCTCGGCCTGCGCGTGGAGGGCGTCGCACCGCGGTCCTGCGGTTCGGCGGGCCTCGAGTATCTGGCCATCGCCAGGGGGGAGTTGGACGCGGTCGCCTTTTCCTGGGAGCTCGCCTGGGACCACGCGGCGGGGTTGCTGCTCGTCGCCGAGGCAGGGGGCACCAACAAGACCGTCGCCGGGGAGCCCTTCCGTATCGAGGGCGGGAACGCGCTGCCGTTCACCGCGGCCCGGGACGCCGCCACGGTCGACCGGGTGGTGGAGTTGCTGTCGGCCGCAGTCTGATCTGCGGGGCACTGCGTGACGGCTCGAGGCTGAAGCGCACGGTGGCGACCTCGAAATCGGCGACGGTGCCGACGTCCGGCCAGTCGTCGGGGTCGAGCGGGAGCTGCCCCAGGTCCACGAAGCCGATGATCGGCAGCCCCAGGTCGACGAAGAGCCCGGTCCTTCCCGGGCCCCACGGCAGTTCGCTGACCGTGCCGGTCAGGCGGGTTCCTCGGGGGAGCGGTCCGCCCGCTTCCGCCGCCGTGGTGTTCCGGCTGTGGCGGGCGCGCTGCCACGTGGCCTCGAAATCGGCCTCCGAGACCGGCTCCGCGCCGTGGACGGGCCCGTCCAGAAGCACCCCGTACCGCACCTCGTAGAGCTGCGCGCCCAGGGGCTCGAACTGGTCGAGAGCCCAGCCGAGTTCGGATCGCGAGGCGGCCACAGAAGCGAGGCCGTCCGTCCCCTCGAACCCAGCCTGACGTACGGCGATCAGGTCGTCCCCCGTCTCGAACCACTGATCAGAGCCCACATCAGCACGGCGGAACCAATACGTCACCCGTCAGAGGCTACCCGCGCCCACGGCGCTGTGGGTGGCCCGGCCTATCCTGGGGCGCAGAGGCCATCGGCTGACAAAGGAGTCCGAAGGTGCCGTCGATGCTTGATGCCGTCATCGTGGGGGCGGGACCGAACGGTCTGACCGCTGCCGTCGAGCTGGCCCGCCGTGGCTTCTCGGTGGCCGTGTTCGAGGCCAAGGACACCGTCGGCGGCGGGGCGCGGACGGAGGAGCTGACGCTTCCCGGTTTCCGGCACGACCCCTGTTCCGCCGCGCATCCGCTGGGCATCAACTCGCCCGTGTTCAGGACCATGCCGCTCGATCGGTACGGGCTCGAGTGGCTCCAGCCGCGGCTGCCCATGGCGCACCCATTCCCGGACGGAAGCGCCGCCGTGCTTTCGCGTTCCGTCGCCGAGACGGCCGCGTCCTTCGGCCCGCGCGACGCGGGCGCGTACCGAAGACTCATCGAACCCTTCCTCCCCAACTGGGACACGATCCTGCGCGACTTCATGTCGCTGCCGTCGACCGCCCTGCCGCGCGGTCCCCTGGCCCTCGCGCGCTTCGGCCTCTCGGCACTCCCGCCCTCCACCTGGCTGATGCGGCGCTTCCGCGACGACCGGGCCCGCGCGCTGTTCGCCGGGCTCGTCGCCCATGTCATCGCGCCGCTCGGCGGGATCGCCACCAGCGGTGTCGGCATGGTCTTCGCGCTGGCCGCGCACGCGCGTGGCTGGCCGGTGGCCAGTGGCGGCTCGCAGTCGATCTCCGACGCGCTCACCGCGTATCTGAAGGACCTCGGCGGCGCGGTCCACACGGACTACGAGGTCAAGCGGCTCGACGATCTGCCGCCGGCGCGGGCGTACATCTTCGACACGTCGCCCACCGCGCTCGCGCGGATCGCGGGGCTCGGCCGCAGCTACGAGCGCTATCGCTACGGCGCGGGCGTCTTCAAGATCGATTACGCCCTCGACGGGCCCGTCCCGTGGACGGCGAAGGAGGCTCAATCCGCGGGGACCGTGCAGATCGGGGGCAGCAGCGCGGAGATCGGCGCCGCGCTTCGTGCCGCGTCGCGCGAGAACCGGGCGCCTGACCCGCCGTTCCTGATCACCGTGCAGCCGAGTGTCGTCGACCCGTCCCGCGCGCCTGCGGGCAAGCATGTCTTCTGGACGTACGGCCATGTCCCGAACGGCTGGGACGGCGACTTCACCGAAGCGATCGAGCGCCAGCTGGAGCGGTTCGCCCCCGGCTTCCGCGACCGCGTCCTGGCCCGTGCGACCGCGGGCCCGGCCGCGATGGCCGCCCGGAACGCCAATTACGTCGGCGGTGACATCGCCTGCGGCGCGGCGAGCGGCCTCCAACTGCTGCTCCGCCCCAAGCCGTCCCTTTTCCCGTACGGCACGGCGCACCCGGCGGTCTTCATCTGCTCCTCCGCGACGCCGCCGGGCCCCGGCGTACATGGCATGTCGGGCCACAACGCCGCGAAGGCGGTGTGGCGCCGCCTCCGCACGCCGTGAGGGCCGCACCGCAGGCCGAGCGTTGCCCTGCGGCGTTGCCTGCACCGAACACGCTTTCCCGCCCACCCGCCCGATTGCCCGGCAGCGACTGAGGTGGGGGCGTACGGCGGCGGTGTGGGGCGGTGAGCTCGTCCGCAGGGGGCGACGCGCCTCAGTCGAGGGGCCCGGCCCGCGTGTACCCGCGGTCGGCGGTGCGGTGAGCTCGCTTGCAGGGGAGCGAACACGCCCCGGCCGTGGAGGCACGCGCCTCAGTCGAGGGGCCCGGCCTGCGTGCGCCCGCGGTCGTTGGGGTGGTGAGCTCGCCCGCGGGGGGCGACGCGCCTCAGTCGAGGGGCCCGGCCTGCGTGCGCCCGCGGTCGTTGGGGTGGTGAGCTCGTCCGCAGGGGGCGACGCGCCTCAGTCGAGGGGCCCGGCCCGCGTGCGCCCGCGGTCGTTGGGGCGGTGAGCTCGCCCGCGGGGGGCGACGCGCCTCAGCTGAGGGGCCCGGCCTGCGTGCGCCCGCGGTCGGTGGGGCGGTGAACTCGTCCGCTGGGGGCGACGCGCCTCAGTCGAGGGGCCCGGCCCGCGTGTACCCGCGGTCGGCGGGGTGGTGAGCTCGCCCGTAGGGGTGATCGCGCCCTCTGCCGTGGGAGCTCGGACCCCACGCACCTGCTGTCGGCAGCGGACCCGCGGGGTCGTGTCGGTATTTCCGCCCGGAGCACGGTTCGCGGCACTCCGGGGCCGAAGTACCCATGGGGCCACTGGACGATAGCGAGGACGGACATACCGGCGCGGCCCCGCTGCCCAGACGAACCGAAGCCGCTACACAAGCCCCCACCCCACCGCGACAGGCGCCGCAGGCATAGGCATCCGCCTCGCCAACCTCCATGTCGGATTTTCGCCAGCCACCCGCACCCACCATGAACGATCCTTGAGCCATGCCCACCCTCGCGATGCACACCGACGCCGGGCGCTGCGTACGAGCCGTGCAGTCGAAGGACGCCCGCTTCGACGGCTGGTTCTACACCGCGGTTCTCACCACCCGCATCTACTGCCGCCCCAGCTGCCCCGTAGTCCCCCCGAAGCCCGAGAACATGAGCTTCTACCCGAGCGCTGCGGCCTGCCAGCAGGAAGGGTTCCGGGCCTGCAAGCGATGCCGCCCGGACAGCAGCCCAGGCTCCCCCGAGTGGAACCAGCGCGCCGACCTCGTAGCCCGCGCGATGCGCCTCATCGCGGACGGTGTCGTGGACCGCGACGGAGTCCCCGGCCTCGCCACCCGCCTCGGCTACAGCACCCGCCAGGTCGAACGCCAACTCCTCGCGGAACTCGGCGCAGGCCCCCTCGCCCTGGCAAGGGCCCAGCGCGCCCAGACCGCCCGCCTGCTCATCGAGACGACCACCCTGCCCATGGCGGAGATCGCCTTTGCCGCCGGGTTCGCCTCGATCCGCACCTTCAACGACACCGTCCGCGAAGTCTTCGCCCTGGCCCCCGGCGAACTACGCGACCGCGCTCCGAAGACCGCACGGAAGCCGGCCGCCCCCGGCGCCCTCTCCCTCCGCCTCCCTTTCCGCGCCCCGCTCAACCCCGACAACCTCTTCGGCCACCTCATCGCCACCGCCGTACCCGGCGTCGAGGAGTGGCGCGACGGCGCGTACCGCCGCACGCTCCGCCTCCCCTACGGCCACGGAGTCGTCGCCCTCAGCCCCGCCCCCGACCACGTCGCCTGCCGTCTCAGCCTCACCGACATGCGCGACCTCACGATCGCCATCAGCCGCTGCCGCCGGATGCTCGACCTGGACGCGGATCCGGTCGCGGTGGACGCCCAGCTGAGCGCCGACCCGCTGCTCGCACCCCTGGTGGCCAAGGCCCCGGGCCGCCGCGTGCCGCGCACCGTCGACGAGGCGGAGTTCGCCGTACGCGCGGTGCTCGGCCAGCAGGTCTCCACAGCCGCCGCCCGCACCCACGCAGCCCGCCTCGTCACGGCGCACGGCGAGCCGGTCGACGACCCCGAGGGCGGCCTCACCCACCTCTTCCCGGCCCCGGAAGCCCTGGCCGCGCTCGACCCGGAGGCGCTGGCCCTGCCGCGCAGCCGCCGCACCACCCTGACCACGCTCGTACGCCACCTCGCCGACGGATCACTCCGGCTCGGCGTGGAGAACGGCTGGGAGGAGGCTCGCGCCCAGCTCACCGCACTGCCCGGCTTCGGCCCCTGGACGGTCGAGGTCATCGCGATGCGGGCACTGGGCGACCCCGACGCCTTCCTTCCCACGGACCTGGGGATCAGGCGTGCGGCGCAGGAGCTCGGCGTGCCGCACACCCCGGCGGCGCTGACGCAGCGAGCCGCGGCCTGGCGTCCCTGGCGGGCGTACGCGGTCCAGTACCTCTGGGCGACCGACGCGCACCCCATCAACAACATCCCGGCGTAGGCCGCCGACAAGCGAAAGAGAAGGACCAAACCCATGCACCGCCAACACACCCTCATCGACAGCCCTTACGGCCCCCTCACCCTCGTAGCCACCGAAGGCACCCTCAGCGGCCTCTACATGACAGAGCAGCGCCACCGCCCACCCGAGGAGACCTTCGGCGACCGCGATGAGGGGCCGTTCGGCGAGACGATCAGCCAGCTGGAGGCGTACTTCGCGGGCGAGTTGACGGAGTTTGACCTGCCGATGCGCCTCGACGGCACTCCGTTCCAGCGCACCGTCTGGCAGCAGCTCCAGCTGATCCCGTACGGCGAGACCCGTACGTACGGCCAACTCGCGGACGCCCTGGGCAAACCCAACGCCTCGCGCGCCGTCGGCCTGGCCAACGGCAAGAACCCGATCGGGGTCATCGTGCCGTGCCACCGGGTGATCGGCGCGGGCGGCTCACTGACCGGCTACGGCGGCGGACTCGACCGCAAGCAGCGCCTGCTGGCCTTCGAGGGCGCGACACCGGCGACCGAGGACGCACTCTTCTGACGGCCCTGCCTTCTGAGGGCCAGGTCAGGCGGCACGCAGAGTTCAGCCGACCCGCACCCCGTTCTCCAGCTCCACGGCCCCCGTCCCCGCGTCAAGTGTCTCGAGCCCGGCCCGCACCCGCAGCCCCAGCTCGCCGGGCAGAAACTCCGGAAGGTCCTCGCGGGCCACGAGCCGCCAGGAGAGCAGTTCCTCGTCCTGGAGCTTGATCGACTTCAACTGGTCGTCGCCGAGCACTCCGCCGTCGTACAGATAAGCGACCAACGGTGGCCGCGCCGCACCTTGCACCCAGTCCACCGCGAGCAGTGCCCCCAGCCCGACGTCCAGGCCGATCTCCTCGGCGGTCTCGCGGCGTGCGCCCTGCCGCGGTGTCTCTCCCTCGTCCGACTCGACGGTGCCG
This sequence comes from Streptomyces sp. NPDC048441, assembly GCF_043200235.1. Lineage (NCBI taxonomy): Bacteria > Bacillati > Actinomycetota > Actinomycetes > Kitasatosporales > Streptomycetaceae > Streptomyces > Streptomyces sp. NPDC048441. Next base: position 403,523 of record NZ_JBICXM010000002.1, on the reverse strand, counting down.
CCGGGCAGCGCCCACCCCTCGCGGTAGTTGGGCTCGACGAGCAGTACGCGCCCCTCGGAGTCGCGGAAGAGCGCGGCGGCCCCGGCGATGATGCGGGGGAGGCCCGCGATGTACGTGGCGTAGTCCTGGATGGTCATCTGGAAAGGGTAGACAACTCCACCGTCCGTGCCGCCAGCTCGGTGATCCGCACGCCGTCGAAGCCGAACACCGCGCTGCGCACCCGGTCTTCGAGAGGATCCCGCCACTGCGCGGGGATCATCTTGGCCCCGCACAGCACCCCCGCGACGGACCCCGCGGTCGCGCCGTTCGAGTCGGTGTCGAGGCCGCCGCGGACCGTCAGGGAGAGGGTGCGGGTGAAGTCGCCGTCGCCGTAGAGGAGCCCGGCGGTCAGAACGGCGGAGTTCGGCACCGTATGGATCCAGCCGAGTCCGGCGGACTCCTCCTCGGCCTGGGCCAGCGTCGCCTCCCAGCTGAGCCCGGCCTCGTGGAGGGCGACGACTCGGCGGACCGTACGTGCGAGGCGGCTGCTCGACGGGATCACGCCGAACGCCGCCTCGAGCACCGCGCGCGGCGTGTCCGCGTTGAACGCGGCCGCGACGAGCGCCGCCGCCCACATCGCCCCGTAGACGCCGTTGCCGGTGTGCGAGAGCACCGCGTCGCGGCGGGCGAGCGCGGCGGCGCGACGCGGGGCGCCGGGGTTCGTCCAGCCGAAGATGTCGGCGCGGATGAGGGCGCCGATCCACTCCTGGTGGGGGTTCTCGTACGTCGCGGTGAGCGGCGGCTTGAGACCGTTCGCGAGATTCCGGTACGCGGCGCGCTCGGCGGTGTACGTCTGCCCGTAAGGAAGGCGAAGCAGCCACAGCTCGCCGACCTGCTCGGTGCTGAACGCGAAGCCGTGGGTCTCCAGGAGGTGCAGCCCGAGGATCGCGTAGTCCACGTCGTCGTCACGGCAGCTGCCGTGCACCCCGCCGCGTACGCACTGCTGCCACTCGGGCCGCAGCTGGAACTCCTCGACCCAGGAGGGGGGTTCGGGCAGAAAGTCGGTGAGCGGCAGCGCGTCCGCCTGCCGCAGGTAGCGCTCGATGCGCTCACGTGTCCAGTAGTCGCCCCGCTCGATGGGTTTACCGAGCATGTTGCCGGCGATCCGCCCGATCCAGCCGCCGAGAACGCGGTCGTCGAGTTCCGTATGCACTGCGGTCATGCTTCCGGTGTACCGAATTCGAGGGGCGTCCGCGCGGTAGACGCGATTCCTCGACCCGGATCACGGCGTGGATCTTGAGGGCTGATCGATCATTTCCCCGCCGCGCGTGCACCACTATGAGGTGATTACGAGGTGTTTAGTGGGTCGGCACACCACCCCCGCGTGAGGTCCGCCATGGGCACGCGGCCCCTCCTGAGGTTATGGTCGCAGCGGCGCGACTGCCTTGACGCGAGCAAGGCCCGGAAAGCAAGGGGAACCAAGGTGGCGGACGCTTCTGAGACGGCGGGGAGTGTGCGGCAGGTACAGAATGTGCCGCATGTCCAGCATGTACTCATCGCCGCGGACAAGTTCAAGGGCTCACTCACGGCCGTGCAGGTCGCGGAGCGGGTGACGGCCGGGCTCCGCCGCGTCGCCCCGCAGGTCGAGGTCGAGGCCCTGCCGGTGGCGGACGGGGGCGACGGCACGGTCGCCGCGGCCGTCGCGGCCGGTTTCGAACGCCGCGAGGCAAGGGTGACGGGGCCGCTCGGTGACGAGGTCACCGCGGCGTACGCGCTGCGGGACGGCACCGCGGTGGTGGAGATGGCGGAGGCCTCCGGCCTCCAGTTGCTGCCCGAAGGTGTCTTCGCGCCGCTCACCTCCACGACGTACGGCTCAGGGGAACTGCTGCGTGCCGCGCTCGACGCGGGCGCGCGGACGATCGTCTTCGGCGTCGGCGGCAGCGCGACGACGGACGGCGGGGCCGGAATGCTGGCCGCGCTCGGCGCGGTGTTCCTGGACGCGGAAGGTGCGCCGGTGGCGCCCGGGGGCGGTCCGCTCGCCTCGCTGGCGACGGCGGACCTGTCCGGGCTCGACGCGCGGTTCGCCTCGGTGGATCTGGTCCTGGCCAGCGATGTGGACAATCCGCTGACCGGCCCGAAGGGCGCCCCCGCGGTGTACGGGCCGCAGAAGGGTGCGACCCCGGAGGACGTCGCCGAGCTGGACGCGGCGCTGGCGCACTTCGCGCGGGTGCTCTCCGATTCGGTGGGCTCCTCCGCCGTCGAGTACGCCGAGTCCCCGGGAGCCGGCGCGGCCGGTGGTATCGGCTACGGCGCTCTCGTCGGTCTCGGCGCGAGTTTCCGGCCCGGGATCGAGGTCATGCTGGACGTCCTGGGCTTCGCTCCGGCGCTGGCGCGTGCGTCGCTCGTGATCACGGGGGAGGGCTCCCTGGACGAGCAGACCCTCCACGGGAAGGCTCCCGCCGGGGTCGCGGCGGCGGCCCGTGCGGCGGGCGTCGAGGTCGTCGCGGTCTGCGGCCGCCTGGCGCTGCCGGCCGAGGCGCTCGGCCGGGCGGGGATCCGGCGTGCGTACGCCCTCACGGACGTGGAGCCGGATGTGGCGCGGTGCATTGCTGAGGCGGGGCCGATTCTGGAGACGGTGGCGGAGGGTATCGCCAGGGACTTCCTGGGCTAGGCCCTTCGCTCGGAGCGCGGTGCTAGAGGCGTGGTGAGGGACCTGCGGGCCGGTGGGGGCTGGTCGCGCAGTTCCCCGCGCCCCTTAGGGGCCCGGTGGGGGCTTGCCGCGCGGTTCTTCCCCGTGCCCCTCCCCGAGGTGTTGTGCCCGTGCACAACCGACCGGTGATCCCACTGGTCCCTCGCAGCGATTCGGCCACCGCCCGTGGACGGGTGCGCGCGGCAGGTGCTGGGGTGAGCGCCACGCGCAGGGCAGGCGGAGGGCAGGGGGTTCCAGGTGGGTGGTTCCGGACTGGTCGTACAGGACGCTTCAGTCGGGTACGGGCCGGTACGCGCACTGCGTCAGGTGTCGCTCGAAGTGCCGGACGGCTCCGTCGTCGCCGTGCTCGGCGGCAACGGCGCGGGCAAGTCGACGCTCCTGCGCGCGATTTCACGCACCCTCTCCTTCCACCGGGGGGCGCTCACCACGGGCTCCATCCACTTCGGCGGGCGGCGCATCGACGGTCTTCACGCGGACCGGGTCGTCTCCGCCGGAGTCTCCCAAGTGCCGGAAGGCAGACGGGTGTTCGCGCGGATGAGTGTCGCGGACAACCTCCGGGCGGGCGCGCTGGGTTCCGCGAGGAGCCGGGCCACGAAGGCCGCCGCCCTTGACCGCGTCCACGAACTCTTCCCCGTGCTGGCCGAGCGCGCGGGCCAGCGTGCCGGGCTCCTCTCGGGCGGCGAGCAGCAGATGCTGGCGGTGGCGAGGGCGCTGATGGCCTCGCCGAAGCTGCTGCTCCTGGACGAACCGTCTCTGGGGCTCGCCCCGTTGATGGCGGCACGCATCGCCGACACCATCCAGGAGATCAACGCCCAGGGCACATCGGTGCTCCTCGTCGAGCAGAACGCGGCGCTCGCGCTGCGCCTCGCCTCGCGGGCGTACGTCCTGGACGTGGGCGAAGTGGCCCTTGCGGGACCGGCCGACGAACTCGCCGCTTCCGACGAGGTACGCCGCCGCTACCTCGGCGTGGTCGACGAAGCAGCCGCGGAAGACGCCACGCGCGGCGCCACAGCACTGCCGGTCCTTCGGCGATGGGCGGGCCGACGATGACGGACGATCGCATCGCACCTTCCGATCCATCCGATCCATCCGATCCATCCGCGCCAGGGGAAGACGTACCGCCCCTGGATGTAAGGGAGTTGACCGTCCGCTTCGCGGGCCTCACCGCGCTCGACGCCGTCAGCTTCACCGTCGCGCCCGGCACCGTACATGCCGTCATCGGCCCCAACGGCGCCGGGAAGTCCACCTGCTTCAACGTCCTGTCTGGCGTGTACCGCGCCACCAGCGGCAGTGTCCGCTTCGGGGAGCACGAGCTCACGGCGATGCCTCCGCACCGCATCGCAGGTCTCGGTGTCGCGCGGATCTTCCAGAATCTCGCCCTGCCGCCACGCGCCACCGTCGCGGACAGCCTGATGCTCGGCCGCCATCGCCTGACCCGTACGGGATTCCTCGCCGCCGGACTCCGGCTCCCGTCGGCGGCGCGCGAGGAGAGGTCGCATCGCGAACGGGTGCGGGAGATCGCGGCGTTCGTAGGCATCGAGCAGCAACTCGACGCGCCCGCAGGCTCCTTGCCGTACGGGCAGCAGAAACTCGCCGAGCTGGCCCGCGCCCTGTGCATGGAGCCCCGGCTGCTCCTGCTCGACGAGCCCGTCGCGGGCATGACCGCGGAAGAGCGGCGCCGCACGGCGGCCGTCATCGCGGGTGTCCGCGACAGTCTCGGCATCTCGATCGTCCTGGTGGAACACGACATGGGGGTGGTGATGCGGCTCGCGGACGCGGTGACCGTGCTGGACTTCGGCCGTCGCATAGCGGACGGCGCCCCGGCGGACGTACAGAACGACCCGGCGGTCGTGCGGGCGTACCTGGGAGAAGGGGCCACCTCATGAACACCTTCGTCGAGCTTCTCCTCAACGGCCTTTCGATGGGCTCCGTCTACGCCCTGATCGCGCTCGGCTTCGTCGTCATCTTCCGGGCCACCGAAGTCGTGAACTTCGCGCACGCCTCGCTGCTCCTGGCCGGCGGATACATCACCGCGTCGCTCCACGACGACATCGGCTTCTGGCCCGCGCTGCTCGTCGGCATCGCGGGCGCCGCCGTCGTCGGGGCCGCCATCGAGTTCCTGGTCATGCGGCGCTACCGGGGCTCCGACCACAGTGTTCTCGCCATCGTCACCATCGGCGTCGACATCCTGCTCACCACCGAACTCACCCGCCGCCTCGGCACCGATGTGCTCGCCCTCGGCGATCCCTGGGGCGACTCCGTGCTCACCGTCGGGCCGATCTCCCTCGCGCACACCCGGATCGCCGCTTTCGTGGCCGCCGCGCTCCTCATCACCGTCTTCCTGCTCGCCTTCCGCTACACCTCCTGGGGTGTCGCGATGCGCGCCGCCGCGGAGAGCCCGGAGACCGCCGCCCTGATGGGCGTGCGCCTGGGGCGGGTCTCGCTCGGCGCGTGGGCGGTGGCGGGAGGACTCGCCGCCGTGGCCGCGCTCTTCCTCACCGTCTTCCCCACCCCGGGGCTAGAACGGGCCACCTCCCTCGCCGCGTTGAAGGCGTTCCCCGCCGCGATACTCGGCGGCCTCGACTCCACCACGGGCGCGCTCGTCGGTGGCCTCGTGGTGGGGGTGACGGAGTCCCTCGCCACCGGGTACCAGAGTGAACTCACCTTCCTGGGAAGGGGGTTGGGTGATCTCGCGCCCTATCTCGTGATGACCGTCATCCTCCTCGTCAGGCCCGCAGGACTCTTCGGCACGAAGGAGCTCGCCCGTGTCTGAAGTCCTCGCCCGCGGAAAGGAATCGCGCTCCCGAGGAAGGGAACCGCGCTCCCAGGGCCGTACGTCCCTGACCCGCCCCCGGACCTACGTCTGGATCGCGGGGGCGGTCCTCCTGCTCGCCCTGCCCTTCTATCTCGACCGGTTCTGGCTACAGGCGGGCCTCTTCGCCATGGCCGCCGCGATCGGCGCGATCGGCATCAACCTCCTCACCGGCGCGACCGGCCAACTCTCCATGGGACACGCCTTCTTCCTCGCGATCGGCGCGTACGGCTACTGCGTCTTCGCGGGAGAGAGCGGCGGCGTGAGCGGTGGCGAGGGCGGCCTGACCGGGCTCGGCCTCCCCACGTGGCTCGCAGCCGCACTCGCCGTCGGCGTCGCGGGCATCGCGGGCGGGCTCTTCAGCCCCATCGCGGGACGCCTGCGCGGCGCGTACCTCGGCATCGCGACGCTCGCCCTCATCTTCATCGGGCAGCATGTGCTCTTCAACGCCCACGATCTGACGGGCGGCTCCAACGGACGCGACGTACCGCCCCTGAGCATCTTCGGCCTCACCTTCGACGACAGCGAACTCGTCGTCGCCGCCGTGCCGTTCGGGGCGTCGGAGAAGCTCTGGTACGCGGGGCTCGTCCTCCTCCTGGGCTGCGGACTCTTCGCCCGCGGCGTGCTGCGCGGGCGGCCGGGGCGCGCCATGAACGCCATCCGCGACCACCGCATCGCCGCGGGCGTCATCGGCGTCCCCGTGGCCCGCTACCGAGCAGGCGTCTTCGTCCTGTCGTCGATGTACGCGGGCCTCGCCGGAGTCCTGCTCGCCCTCGTCTTCCAGCGGACCGTGCCGGACTACTTCGGCATGACGCTGTCCCTCGAATACCTCGCCATGATCGTCATCGGCGGCCTCGGCTCGGTGGCGGGCGCGGTGGCCGGTGCCGCCGTCGTGTCCCTCCTGCCGCAGCTCCTGACCCGGTACAGCGACGCGCTGCCCCTGGTCTCGGCCCCCGGAACCGGCGGGATCGCACCCGGCGAGGCATCCCGGTACCTGTACGGCGCGGCCGTCGTGGCCGTGGTGCTTTTCCTGCCCGGCGGCCTGGCCGGCATCGCCGCCCGGCGCTCCAGGCCGACGTCAGGACCAACTCCAGGGGAATCAGGGGAACCAGGGCAATCAGGGGAATCAGGGGAGGAACGATGAGTTCACGTACGTTGACGAGGGCCACCGCGGCGGCCACGGCGCTCGCCGCGCTGCTCGCGGTGGCGGGTTGCAGCTCCAAGGCGGAGGGAGACAAGGGAGACAAGAAGGGAGCGGGCGGGGTCAAGACCGGCATCGGCGTCTCGGGCGACACGATCAACCTCGGCGTGCTCACCGACATGACCGGCGTCTACGCGACCCTGGGCAAGAGCGTCACGCAGGCACAGCAGCTCTACGTCGAGCAGACCAACGCCGACGGCGGCATCTGCGGCCGCAAGCTGAAGCTGACCGTCCGCGACCACGGCTACGACCCCCAGAAGGCGGTCGCCGCGTACACCGAACTGGAGCCGGACGTCCTCGGCTTCACACAGTTCATCGGCTCGCCGTTCGTCGCCGCGGTCAAGCAGCGCGTCGAGAGCAACAAGGGCCTGGTCCTGCCGCAGGCCTGGTCGGCGAACCTGCTCGGCAGCCCGTACGTCCGGGTCGTCGGCTCGACGTACGACCTGGAGACGATCAACGCGATCGACTTCCTGATGAAGGAGAAAGGCCTCAAGAAGGGCGACAAGCTCGGCCATGTCTACTTCGAGGGCGACTACGGCGAGAACGCGCTGAAGGGCTCGCAGTACATGGCGAAGAAGTCGGGTCTCACCGTCGTCGAGCAGAAGATCAAGGCGACCGACAACGACATGACGGCGCAGGTCGCGGCCCTGAAGAAGGCGGGCGTGAAGGGCGTCGTGATCAGCGCGGGGCCTCGGCAGGCGGCCTCCCTCGTGGGTGTCGCGGCGGCGGGCAAGTTCGACGTGCCGATCATCGGCAACAACTCGGCGTTCGCGCCTCAACTCCTCGGCACCCAGGCGGGCCCGGCCCTCGCGAAGAACTACTACGTGGCATCGCCGACCCTCCCGATCGGCGCTGACACCCCCGCCGCGAAGAAGCTGGTCGCCGACTACAAGGCGGCTTATCCCAAGGACTCCCTCGACAACGGCGTGACGGCAGGGTGGACCGCGACGTCCATCTTCGGCGAGGCCCTGAAAAAGGCATGCAAGAGCAAGGACCTGACCCGTGACGGCGTCGACAAGGCGCTCCTGACGATCAACGCCTACGACACGGGCTTCGGCGTCACCCAGGACTTCAGCGACCCCAAGGCCCCGTCCTCCAGGGAGAGCGTGATCCTGCGCCCCGACAAGGGCGTGACGGGCGGCATGAAGGTGGTCCGGCAGCCGGGCGCGTCGAAGGCGACCGAGGGATACACGCCGGGAGCGTGAGTCCGGAAGGCTGAGTCCTGAGGGCTGAGGGCTGAGGGCTGACGACAGTCGACTGCGGACTGGTCCGCCGCGCCCTCCCGGCCCTCCCGCAGGGGCGGGCGCGGCGGACCGTCAGCCGACGAGCACCGCCCCGCGCGGATCCGCCGCCTCACCCCCGCGGATCCGCCGCAAGCCGCTCCCAGCGCCGGTCCGCGGGCCCCCGCAGCGCGCGCCACGTGTCCACGAACAGTTCCGTCGCCGTGAATCCGGGCCAGTCCGGCGGCAGCAGAGCACCCGGCAGCCGGGGGTCCCGCTCGAACGTGCCTCGCCAGGCGTGGACGAGGCGGGTGCGCAGCACGAACGCCTCCCCGGCGGACAGGGGCGAGGCGGTGGCGGATCCCCCGAAGCGGGTGAGGAAGTCCTCGTGCGCGGCCCGCACCTCACCCAAGTCCCAGGCACGTCCGACCAGTTCGCTCTGCTCGGCCGCCGAATCCACGCGGCAGCGCAGCCAGCTCGCGTACCGGTCGAGCCCCTGCTCCCGCAGCAGGTCCCGCAGGGCCGCCACGCCTCCCGTGTCCGCCGCGATCCACACCCCCTGCCCCAGCGAGCCGAACCCCTCGAACGCCAACTGCTCCTCCACCAGCGCCCGGTCACGCCACGCCCCCGCCGGAGCCCTCAGCAGCAGCTGCCGCCACTCCCCGTGCCACGGCGTCTCGTCGACCGCCCGCTCGAGACGGTGCGTCCACGCCGTGAGCAGGGCGACAAGGCGCGGTTCGAGGACGAGCCGCGTCCACCGGCCCGCCGTCTCCGTACGCAGCCAGCCCTCCTGGACGAGGCGCGTCACCGCACGCCGGGTCGCCGCCTCGCCGACCCCGCAGTCGCCGAGCGCCCCGATGACGGCCCGCGACCAGACCCGCTCGTCCCCGGCGTAGCGGACGTACTCACCGAGCACGGTGAGCAGCAGCGTCCGCGCGCTGGGGGAGCCGTCCGCCCGGCGGCGGGTTCGTGGGGCCTCCAATGTCCTTTCCCCTCCCTGCTGTTGACCTCTTCAGCGTCCAGTTGTAGGACGTAAGAATGCTGTAGCCAGACTTTATGTCCAACGTCCGTCCCTGCGAAAGGCGTACGCGTGGCGCACCCTCAAGGCCCTCAAGGCCCCCAGGGCCCCCAAGGCCCTCAAGATCTCAGCAGCACCGGCCCCACCCGCTTCGGCACCTTCCTCGCCCCTTACCACGGCATCGACGGCAACCCCACCCTCCAGATCCGCCGCGACCTCGACCTCGTCCGCCACCTCGACACCCTCGGCTTCGACGAGGCATGGATCGGCGAACACCACTCCGCCGGCTACGAGACGATCGCATCGCCGGAGGTCTTCATCGCCGCCGCGGCCGAGCACACACGCCGGATCAGGCTCGGTACGGGCGTGAACTCCCTCCCGTACCACCACCCCCTCGTCCTCGCGGACCGCATACTCCAGCTCGACCACCAGACGATGGGGCGCGTGATGCTCGGCGCGGGTCCCGGCCAGCTCGCGTCGGACGCGTTCATGATGGGCATCGACCCGATGCGCCAGCGCGCCATGATGGCCGACGCGCTCGACGCCGTCGTGCGCCTCCTGCGCGGCGAGAGGGTCACCGCGCGCTCGGGCTTCTTCGAACTCATCGACGCACAGCTCCAGTTGCGTCCCTTCCGGCCGGAGGGTGTGGAGCTCGCCGTCGCCTCCACGGTCTCGCCGTCCGGCTCGGTCCAGGCGGGCCGGCACGGCATCGGGCTGCTCTCCCTCGCCGCCGCCGACCCACAGGGCCTGGCCGCGCTCAACAGCAACTGGGCCGCGTACGAGAAGTCCTGCGCCGAGCACGGTCACACCGCGGAGCGGCGTACCTGGCGGCTCGTCGTGCCGATGCACCTCGCGGAGAGCACCGCACAGGCGCGTGCGGAGGCCGAGTACGGGGTGCCGCATCTGGTCCGCTACATCGAAGGGCTTTCGGGCGCGACGATGCCGTGGGGGCGTACGGCATCGGACGCCGTCACGCAGTGGACGGGCGAGGGATTCCCGGTCTTCGGCGTCGCGACCATCGGCACCCCGGCCGACGCGATCGCCCGCATCGAGGCACTGGCACAGGCGTCGGGCGGCTTCGGCACCCTGCTGCTCCTCGATCTTCCCACCGGCACCCCCGAGGCCAAGCGGCGCAGCTATGAGCTCTTCGCCGAGTACGTGGTCCCGCACTTCACCGGGGCGAATCGCGGGCGCGTGGCGTCCATGGAGTGGGCGCATGCCAACAGTGAGCGCTTCGTCGGCGCGATGCGCGGTGCGGTCGAGGCGGCCATGGCCCAAGGGGGACCGCGATGAGGGCGGTGGTCCTGCGGGGCGGGCGCTTCGTCGAGGCGGAGGTCCCGGCGCCTCCGGAGCCCGGCCCCGGGCAGGTGCTCGCCGAGACCCTCGCCACCGGAATCTGCGGCTCCGACCTCTCGGCCGCCCGGCACACCGAGGACTTCCTGGCCGCGTCGCGCGACTCGGGCACGGAGGCCTTCCTCTTCGACCCGGACAGGGATCTGGTCATGGGCCACGAGCTGTGTGCGCGGGTGCTGAGCCCGGGGGAGTGGGAGGGGAAGGTGGTCGTGGGCCTCCCGTGGGCCCTGGACACCGCGGGGACGCTGCGCACGATCGGCTACTCCAGCACGTTCCCCGGTGGCTTCGGGGAACGCATGACGCTCCAGGCGGCGGCGCTCGTGGCGGTGCCCGACCATGTCCCGCCGACCGTCGCCGCCCTCACCGAGCCGCTCGCGGTCGGCTTCGGCAATGTGGCTCGCGCGGCGCCCGCCGCGGGCACGGGTGCGGTGGTCCTGGGCGCGGGGCCCATCGGCCTGGGCGCGGTGGCGGCGCTGGTGGAGCGGGGCGTCGCCCCCGTCGTCGTATCGGAGCCGTCGCCCCGGCGGAGGGGGCTCGCGGCGCGGTTCGGCGCGCACGTGGTGGTGGACCCCGGGGTGCGCGACCCCTTCGACGCCTGGCGCGAGGCGTCGTCCGCGGGGCAGGGGCTCACGGTCCTGGAGTGCTCGGGCCGTCCCGGCATGTTGAACTCGGTCCTGCATCGCGCCCCGCGCTCGACCACGGTGCTGCTGATCGGTGCGTGCATGACGGAGGACGTGTTCCGCCCCGTGGTCGGCATCTACAAGGACATCACGGTGACCATGTGCATGGCGTACCCGCCGGAGGAGTTCGCGCGTACGTTGCGCAGGATCGCCGAGGGGGCGGTGGACGCGGCTGCGTTGATCACCGGGGAGGTCGGCTTCGGTGAGATCGACGTGGCGTTCGCGATGCTGGCTGAACCGGACGAGCACGTGAAGGTCCTTGTGAGGCCGGGGCTTTAAGAAACCAAAAGGGGCCCGAACCAATTGGTTCGGGCCCCTGGAGGCAATGTGAGAGGAGGCTTACGGCAGCTGTGCTGCCCTGGCCTCACGCCGGTTGCCCCGGAAGTTGTTCACGCGGCGAGCCGTCGCGAAGAGCGGGATCACCGCGCCGAGCACCAGCTGCAGCGCGCAGCCGGTCTGCAGCAGCAGCTGCCCGCCGGGCGCCTCGAAGGCCCAGGCCGCGAGCAGCCCCATCGCCGCGACGATCCAGCCGAGCATCGCCACCGCGAGCGGGCCCCGCGGCTTGGGGTACTCGACCCGGCTGACCATGAGCCATGCCGTACCGATGATCGCGAGCAGCGTCGCCACGAAGGGCAGCTCGAGCAGCACGATCGAGACGACCGTCAGCGCCCCGAAGGGCGATGGCATCCCCTGGAAGGTGCCGTCCTTCACGGTCACGCACGAGAACCGCGCAAGCCGCAGCACCACCGCCAACAGCACCACGATGCCGCCGACCGCGGCGACCCGCTGATGCGCGTCGTCCGCGACCATGCCGTAGACCAGGACGAAGTACGCGGGGGCCAGACCGAAGCTGATCAGGTCCGAGAGGTTGTCGAGCTCGGCGCCCATCGGCGAGGAGCGCAGCTTGCGCGCCACGAGCCCGTCGAAGAGGTCGAAGACGGCCGCGCAGAGCATCAGGATCACGGCGGTCGCGGCGGAGTGCCGCGCCATGCCGCTTTCGTTGCTGCCCTGAAGGTGCGGGATGAGGATGCCCGTGGTGGTGAAGTACACCGCCATGAACCCGCACGTGGCGTTACCGAGCGTGAGGGTGTCCGCTATCGAGAGGCGGAGTGACAGCGGCATCTCCTCGTCCGCGTCCTCCTCGGCCTCGGGCACCCAGCCTGCCTGTGTCTCAGGATCAACCACGGTCAATTCGAGTCACCCCAGCCACGGTCTTCTGACCGACCTCGACGTCCACTTCGACACCCTCGGGGAGGTAGATGTCGACACGGGACCCGAAGCGGATCAGGCCGATCCGTTCGCCCTGCTCCACCTTCGTGCCCTGCGGCACGTAAGGAACGATGCGCCGCGCGACCGCGCCCGCGATCTGGATCATCTCGATGTCGCCGAGCTCGGTGTCGAAGTGCCAGACAACGCGTTCGTTGTTCTCGCTCTCCTTGTTGAACGCCGGGACGAACCCACCGGGGATGTGCTCCACGGACGTCACCGTGCCCGCGAGGGGCGCGCGGTTGACGTGGACGTTCAGCGGGCTCATGAAGATCGCGACGCGCGTGCGTCCGTCCTTCCACGGCATGATGCTCTGCACCACACCGTCGGCCGGCGAGATGACCCGGCCCTGGGCGATGTCGCGCTCGGGGTCGCGGAAGAACCACAGCATGCCCGCCGCCAGGGCGGTGGCTGGCACGGCGACAATCGCGGCGCCCTTGGAGCGGCGCGCGCGGACGAGGCTGAGCGCCGCGGTGGCGACAGTCGGCAGGAGCCACGGCGATGCTCCGCGCGCAAGGCGTACGCCAGCGAGGCTGTCGCGTGGTGCAGAGGTTTGGCTGTGGGGCATGGATGACCTTCGTAGCGGATGAATGCCGCGCGGTTAACGGGGGACGGCGGCTTTTTCCGGATGGTATCGGTTGCGAGCCACAACTGGGCAAGCCAGGAAGTCGAGTCGACGGCCGAAGAGTGTTGACAGGGTGTGATCTTCTTCTCGAAGAAAACACCCCAAATCGGGCATCTAACCCTGGAGTCGATACTCTTCGAGCAGTCGGCGTCCAATGATCATTTTCTGGATCTCGGCGGTACCTTCGCCGATCAGCAGCATCGGAGCCTCACGGTACAGGCGCTCGATCTCGTACTCCTTCGAGAAGCCATAACCGCCATGAATCCGGAACGCGTCCTCTACGACTTCTTTGCAGTACTCGGACGCGAGGTACTTCGCCATCCCTGCTTCGAGGTCGTTTCGTTCCCCGGAGTCCTTTTTGCGTGCTGCATTCACCATCATCGCATGGGCGGCCTCGACCTTGGTAGCCATCTCCGCCAGCTTGAACTGAATCGCCTGGTGCTGAGCGATCGCCTTGCCAAAAGTGTGACGTTGCTGGGCATACGAGACACCGAGCTCAAATGCACGCTGCGCGACCCCGCAGCCACGCGCCGCGACATTCACGCGGCCGACTTCGACGCCGTCCATCATTTGGTAAAAACCGCGTCCGGTGGTCCCGCCGAGCACGCGATTGGCCGGAATTCGCAGCCCGTCCATGATGAGTTCGGTCGTGTCGACGCCCTTGTAACCCATCTTGTCGATCTTGCCGGGGATGGTGAGTCCGGGCCGGACCTCTCCGAAGCCGGGCTCCTTCTCGACGAGGAAGGTCGTCATCGACTTGTGGGGCGCGGTGCCCTCGGGGTGTCCTTCGTCACTTCGGCACAGAACGGCCACCAGCGTGGACGTACCGCCGTTGGTCAGCCACATCTTCTGACCGTTCAGGACGTACTCGTCGCCGTCCTTGACGCCCTTGGACGTGATCGCCGACACGTCGGAGCCGAGCGCGGGCTCCGACATGGAGAACGCGCCGCGCACCTCGCCGGCCGCCATGCGCGGCAGGAAGGTGTCCTTCTGCTCCTGCGTCCCGTGCTGCTTGAGCATGTAGGCGACGATGAAGTGGGTGTTGATGATGCCGGATACCGACATCCAGCCACGCGCTATCTCCTCGACACACAGGGCGTAGGTGAGCAGCGACTCGCCCAGACCGCCGTACTCCTCCGGGATCATGAGCCCGAAGAGGCCCAACTCCTTGAGGCCGTCGACGATCTGCTGCGGGTACTCGTCACGGTGCTCGAGCTCCGTGGCGACCGGAATGATCTCCTTGTCGACGAAGTCCCGGACGGTGGACAGGATCTCCCGCTGGATGTCGGTGAGGCCTGCGGTCTGCGCGAGTCGGCTCATGGCTACTTCTCCTGCGTCTTCTTGGGAATGTCGAGGAGCTCCGGGCGGCCGGGCTGCTCGCCGCCGCGCTCCTTGATGTACGTCTCGGTGGGGACCATCACCTTGCGGCGGAACACGCAGACCAGCGTGGAGTCCTGCTTGTAGCCCTTGGTCTCCACGTAGACGATCCCGCGGTCCGACTTGGACTTCGACGGCGTCTTGTCCAGGACCGTGGTCTCGCCGTAGATCGTGTCGCCGTGGAAGGTCGGCGCGACGTGCTTGAGCGACTCGACCTCCAGGTTGGCGATCGCCTTGCCCGAGACGTCCGGCACGGACATGCCCAGAAGCAGCGAGTAGATGTAATTGCCCACGACGACGTTCTTACCGAAGTCGGTCGTCTTCTCCGCATAGTTGCTGTCCATGTGGAGGGGGTGGTGGTTCATCGTCAGGAGACAGAAGAGGTGGTCGTCGTACTCCGTGACCGTCTTTCCGGGCCAGTGCTTGTAGACGTCCCCGACGGTGAACTCTTCGTAGGTGCGGCCGAACTGCATCTCAAGCCTCCGGGATCTCAAACTTGGAGGTACGGTTCATGCCCGCGGCGCGCCCCTTGCCCGAGATGACGAGCGCCATCTTGCGGCTGGCCTCGTCGATCATCTCGTCGCCGAGCATCGCGGAGCCCTTCTTGCCGCCCGCCTCGGAGGTGCAGTAGTCGTACGCGTCGAGGATCAGCTCGGCGTGGTCGAAGTCCTCCTGGGAGGGCGAGAAGACCTCGTTGGCGGCGTCGACCTGGCCGGGGTGCAGGACCCACTTGCCGTCGAAGCCGAGCGCGGCGGCGCGGTTCGCGACCTCGCGGTAGCCGTCGACGTTCTTGATCTGGAGGTAGGGGCCGTCGATCGCCTGGAGGTTGTTGGCGCGCGCTGCCATCAGGATCTTCATCAGGATGAAGTGGTAGGCGTCGGCCGGGTAGCCGGGCGGCTGCTCGCCGACGACCAGGGACTTCATGTTGATCGATGCCATGAAGTCGGCCGGGCCGAAGATGATCGTCTCGACGCGCGGGGACGCCTGCGCGATCGCGTTGACGTTGTTCAGGCCCTGCGCGTTCTCGATCTGCGCCTCGATGCCGATCTTGCCGACCTCGAAGCCCATCGTCTTCTCGATCTGCGTGAGCAGGAAGTCGAGCGCGACGACCTGGTCGGCGCTCTGCACCTTCGGCAGCATGATGCAGTCGAGGTTCTGGCCCGCGCCCTCGACGACCGTGACGACGTCGCGGTACGTCCACTCGGTCGTCCAGTCGTTGACGCGCACGACCCGCGTCTTGCCCGTCCAGTCGCCCTCGTTGAGGAACTTGACGATCGTGTGCCTGGCCTCCGGCTTGGCCAGCGGCGCGCAGGCGTCCTCCAGGTCGAGGAAGACCTGGTCGGCGGGGAGGCCCTGGGCCTTCTCCAGGAAGCGCGGGTTCGAACCTGGGACCGCGAGACACGAGCGTCGCGGGCGGAGACGATTGATGGGCGCGGTCATGCGGGGACCTCCAGAGGGTCGAGCTTGTTCGCTTTCCGGATCTCGTCGACGATACGGCCGATGATCTCGGTGATGCCGAAGTCCTTGGGGGTGAACACGGCGGCCACACCCGCCGCCTTCAGGTCCTCGGCGTCGCTGTTGGGAATGATGCCGCCCGCGATCACGGGGATGTCGGGTGCGCCCGCCTCGCGCAGGCGCACGAGCACGTCGGGCACGAGCTGCGCGTGCGAGCCGGAGAGGATCGACAGACCCACGGCGTGTACGTCCTCGGCGAGCGCGGCGGCGACGATCTCCTCGGGCGTGAGCCTGATGCCCTGGTAGACCACCTCGAAACCGGCGTCACGCGCGCGCACCGCGATCTGCTCGGCCCCGTTGGAGTGCCCGTCGAGGCCCGGCTTGCCGACCAGGAAGCGCAGCTTGCCGGTGCCGAGGTCGGCGGCGGTCTTGGCGACCTTGTCGCGGACGAGGGCGAGCGGCGTGCCCGCCTCCGCGGTAACGGTCACGGGTGCGCTTGAGACGCCCGTGGGCGCCCGGAACTCCCCGAAGACCTCCCGCAGGGCGCCGGACCACTCCCCGGTCGTCACACCGGCGCGTGCGCACTCCAGGGTGGCCTCCATGAGGTTGCCCGAGCCCGCGGCGACCTCCTTCAGCTTCTCCAGGGCCTTGCAGGGGCGCGGGTGGTTGAACGGCGGCTGGTAGCGGGTGTCGCGCCAGTGCTTCAGCGCGTTCACGACGCGGTTCTCGACCGCGGGGTCGACCGTCATGATCGCGGTGTCGAGGTCGGCGGTGAGCGGGTTCGGCTCCGTCGACGCGTAGGCGTTGACGCCGACGATCTTCTCCTCGCCCGACTCGATGCGCGCCCTGCGCTCGGCATGGGAGGAGACCAGCTGGGACTTCAGGTAGCCGGACTCGACGGCGGCCATCGCGCCGCCCATCTGCTCGATACGGTCGATCTCGGCGAGCGACTCCTCGACGAGGGACTCGACCTTGGCCTCGATGACGTGCGAGCCCTCGAAGATGTCCTCGTACTCGAGGAGATCGCTCTCCAGGGCGAGCACCTGCTGGATGCGCAGCGACCACTGCTGGTCCCACGGCCGGGGCAGGCCCAACGCCTCGTTCCAGGCGGGCAGCTGCACGGCACGCGCGCGTGCGTCCTTGGAGAGCGTGACGGCCAGCATCTCCAGGACGATGCGCTGGACGTTGTTCTCGGGCTGCGCCTCGGTCAGGCCGAGGGAATTGACCTGCACGCCGTAGCGGAAACGGCGCTGCTTGGGGTTGGTGATGCCGTACCGCTCGCGCGTGATGCGGTCCCATATGCGCCCGAAGGCGCGCATCTTGCACATCTCCTCGACGAAGCGGACGCCCGCGTTCACGAAGAAGGAGATACGGGCGACCACGTCACCGAACTTCTCTTCCGGCACCTGGCCGGAATCGCGTACGGCGTCGAGGACGGCGACCGCGGTGGACATCGCGTACGCGATCTCCTGCACCGGAGTGGCCCCGGCCTCCTGCAAGTGGTAACTGCAGATGTTGATGGGGTTCCACTTGGGGATGTGCGCCACCGTGTACGTGATCATGTCGGTGGTGAGACGGAGGGAGGGCACCGGCGGGAAGACGTGCGTCCCGCGCGAGAGGTACTCCTTGACGATGTCGTTCTGCGTCGTCCCCTGGAGCTGCGTGATGTCCACGCCCTGCTCCTCCGCCACCACCTGATAGAGCGCCAGGAGCCACATGGCCGTGGCATTGATCGTCATCGAGGTGTTCATCTGGTCCAGGGGGATGTCCTGGAACAGGCGCCGCATGTCGCCGACGTGCGAGACGGGGACCCCGACCCGGCCGACCTCGCCGCGGGCGAGGATGTGGTCAGGGTCGTAGCCGGTCTGCGTGGGCAGGTCGAACGCGACCGAGAGGCCTGTCTGACCCTTGGCGAGGTTGCGCCGGTACAGCTCGTTGGACGCCTCGGCCGTGCTGTGACCGGCGTAGGTCCGCATGAGCCACGGCCGGTCCTTCTGACGCTCTGTCATGTACGAACCCCAGCCCTCAGATGTTCCGGAAGCGGTTGATCGCGTCGACGTGCTGGGCACGCATCTCCGGGTCGCGCACGCCCAGGCCCTCCTGGGGCGCGAGGGCGAGGACGCCGACCTTGCCCTGGTGGAGGTTGCGATGCACGTCGTAGGCGGCCTGGCCGGTCTCTTCGAGGGAGTAGACGCGGGAGAGGGTGGGGTGGATCTTGCCCTTGGCGACGAGGCGGTTGGCCTCCCAGGACTCGCGGTAGTTGGCGAAGTGCGAGCCCACGATCTTCTTCAGGGACATCCACAGGTAGCGGTTGTCGTACTCGTGGGTGTATCCCGAGGTCGAGGCGCAGGTGACGATGGTGCCGCCCTTGCGCGTGACGTACACCGAGGCGCCGAAGGTCTCGCGGCCCGGGTGCTCGAAGACGATGTCCACGTCCTCGCCGCCGGTCAGCTCGCGGATGCGCTTGCCGAAGCGCTTCCACTCCTTGGGGTCCTGGGTGTGCTCGTCCTTCCAGAACTTGTAGCCCTCCGCGTTGCGGTCGATGATCGCTTCGGCGCCCATCGCGCGGCAGATGTCCGCCTTCTGCTCGCTGGAGACGACACAGATGGGGTTGGCGCCGCCGGCCAGGGCGAACTGCGTCGCGTACGAGCCGAGCCCGCCGCTCGCGCCCCAGATCAGGACGTTGTCGCCCTGCTTCATCCCGGCGCCGTTGCGTGACACCAGCTGGCGGTAGGCGGTGGAGTTCACCAGGCCGGGGGCCGCCGCCTCTTCCCAGCTCAGGTGGTCGGGCTTCGGCATGAGCTGGTTGGACTTGACCAGGGCGATCTCGGCGAGGCCGCCGAAGTTCGTCTCGAAGCCCCAGATGCGCTGCTCGGGGTCGAGCATCGTGTCGTTGTGGCCGTCCGAGGACTCCAGCTCGACGCTCAGACAGTGCGCGACGACCTCGTCGCCCGGGTTCCAGGCGTTCACGCCGGGTCCGGTGCGCAGGACGACGCCCGCGAGGTCGGAGCCGATGACGTGGTACGGCAGGTCGTGGCGCTTGGTGAGCTCGCTCAGGCGGCCGTAGCGCTCGAGGAAGCTGAAGGTGGACACCGGCTCGAAGATCGAGGTCCACACGGAGTTGTAGTTGACCGAGGAGGCCATCACGGCCACCAGCGCCTCGCCCGGACCGAGTTCGGGCACCGGCACGTCGTCCAGGTGCAGCGACTTGCGGGGGTCCTTGTCGCGGGTCTCGAGCCCGGCGAACATCTCCGCCTCGTCCTTGTGCACGGTGATCGCGCGGTACGAGTCGGGCAGGGGGAGAGCGGCGAAGTCGGCGGACGTGGTGTCCGGCGACTGGATCGCGTCCAGGATTTCCTTCACGGTGATGCCTCCGGCGAAGTGCGGGCCCCTTCTGAGGGGAGCACGCTCTTGAGGGTTACGTCGGGTGCTGCTGGTGCAGGTGGTGGAGGGTGTGCCGTCGGTTCGGCGGAGGGTGTAGCTCGGCAGCGCTGGGTGTGGCGCGGGAGGTTGCCTGTGACGCAGGCGTCCGGGCGCACGAGCCGTGGCTTGTGGGGACAGCCGGCGTACGGAAGTTCTCTGCACGCCGGCCGCCCGGACAACATCAACGTATGACACCGCGTGCCAGTGAGCAAGACACTGAGTGCCATCAATTTTTGATGGATGATCGATCAGTGCAGGTCAGAGGGTGTGACGGTACGCCAGAGGGGGCGCTACTCGTGAGTAGCGCCCCCTCAAAAGCCCAGGACAAAAAGGTGGAGAACGGGATCTATGACTCCGTCTATGACTCCGTCTATGACTCCGTCTATGACTCCGTCTATGACTCCGTCTATGACTCCCGCAGCGCCTTCTCGATCGTCCGCATGATCTCGTCCAGCGGTGCGTCCGTCCGGGCCACCGTGACCAGGACATCGCCCCCGGTGCTCACCGATGCCGCCGGAGCGGTGGTCGTGTCACGCCCTGCCCCGATGCCTGAACCGAACGTCCTGCGGACGATGGCGAAGGCATGGTCCAGCTGGGTCTCCACGTCGCCCTGACCGCCCGCACGGAGCCAGCGCCGCAGGACGTGGTTGTGGGCCGTCACCACCGCCGACGCGGCGACCTCCGCGAGCAGCGGGTCGTCGTTGCCGTCGTGGTGCGCCTGCTCGTCGAAGTGGCCGAGCAGGTAACGCGTGAAGAGCCGCTCATAGCGGGCCACCGAGGCGATCTCCCGCTCGCGCAGCGTGGGAACCTCGCGCGTCAGGCGGTACCGCTCGACGGACACCGCGGGCGATGCCGCGTACATCTTCATGACTTCCTTGATGCCACGGCACACCGTGTCCAGCGGGTGCTCGTGCGGCGGCGCCGCGTTCAGGACCGCCTCCGCCCGGATCAGCGTGTCGTCGTGGTCCGGGAAGATCGCCTCTTCCTTGGAGCGGAAGTGCCGGAAGAAGGTCCGCCGTGCGACCCCGGCCCGCGCCGCGATCTCGTCGACCGTCGTCGCCTCGTACCCCTTGGAAGCGAAGAGCTCCATCGCCGCGGCGGCCAGCTCCCGGCGCATCTTGAGCCGTTGGGCGGCGGCGCGGCTGCCCGCCGCGCTCTCCGGAGCGTCGGGCGTAGCGGGCGTACGTGTGGACTTGGCGGCCTTGGGCATGACCCGAACGTACTGCATATGCGCAGCCGATTGCTCCTGCGGGACAGGGCCGCCCGACGGTTCGAGCAGCCCGCCCCAGTCCGTGTGCGCATCGTCGCCCGGTGCGCCCGCGTCCGTGCCCGGCTTAGCGTCGGGCATATTCGCGGAAGCCGCGGCCGGTCTTGCGGCCGAGGCAGCCCGCGGCCACCAGGTGTTCGAGCAGGGGAGCGGGGGCGAGGCCCGGGTCGCGGAACTCGCGGTGCAGGACCTTCTCGATGGCGAGCGAGACGTCCAGGCCGACGACGTCCAGGAGCTCGAAGGGGCCCATGGGGTAGCCGCCGCCGAGCTTCATCGCGGCGTCGATGTCGTCGAGCGTCGCGTAGTGCTCCTGGACCATCTTGATCGCGTTGTTGAGGTACGGGAACAGGAGCGCGTTCACGATGAAGCCCGCGCGGTCGCCGCAGTCCACCGGGTGCTTCTTGATCGTCGTGCAGACCTGGCGGACCGTCGCATGCACGTCGTCGTCCGTGAGGACCGTGCGGACCACCTCGACGAGCTTCATCGCCGGGGCCGGGTTGAAGAAGTGCATACCGATCACGTCACCGGGACGCGAGGTGGCACGGGCGCAGGCCACGACCGGCAGCGACGAGGTGGTGGTCGCCAGGATCGCGCCCGGCTTGCAGACCTTGTCGAACGTCGCGAACAGCTGCTGCTTGATCTCCAGGTCCTCGGCGACCGCCTCGAGCGCCAGATCGACGTCGGCGAACGCCTCGTACGTACCGGCCGGAGTGATCCGGTCAAGCGTCTTGGCCGCGGTCTCCGCCGTCATCCGCCCCTTGTCGACAGAGCGCGAAAGCGACTTGCCGATACGGGACTTGGCCTTCTGAGCCTTCTCCTCGCTGCGCGCGGCGAGCACCACGTCGTACCCGGCCTTGGCGAAGACCTCTGCGATGCCGGACGCCATGGTCCCCGACCCGGCGACGCCGACCGAGCGGACGGTGCGCCCGCCTGCCTGCCGTGCGCCCTCCAGCGGGGTCAGCGCGTCGCGCACCACCTCCGCGCTGCCCGGCTGCTCGTACGAGTAGAAGCCGCGCCCCGACTTGCGTCCTGTCAGGCCCGCCTCGCTGAGCTGCTTGAGGATCGGCGCGGGGGCGTGCAGGCGGTCGTGCGACTCGGAGTACATCGCGTCGAGGACGGTGCGGGCGGTGTCGACGCCGATCAGGTCGAGCAGGGCGAGGGGCCCCATCGGGAGGCCGCAGCCCAGCTTCATCGCGGCGTCGATGTCCTCGCGGGACGCGTACTTCGCCTCGTACATGGCCGCGGCCTGGTTGAGGTAGCCGAAGAGCAGGCCGTCGGCGACGAATCCGGGCCGGTCGCCGACCGCGACGGGCTCCTTGCCGAGCGCGTACGCCAGGTCGGTGACGGAGGCGACGGCCGCGGGCGCGGTCAGCACGGACGACACCACCTCGACCAGCTTCATCGCCGGGGCCGGGTTGAAGAAGTGCAGGCCGAGCACCCGCTCGGGGCGCTGCGACTCGGCAGCGAGACGGGTCACGGACAGGGCGTTCGTGCCGGTCGCGATGATCGTCTCGGGACGCACGACGCCGTCGAGCTCGCGGATGATCTGCTGCTTGATCTCGTACGACTCCGGGGCGACCTCGATCACCAGGTCGGCGTCGGCCGCTGCCTGGAGGTCGGTGAAGGTGCGGACGCGGGCGAGGGTGCCCTGCCGCTCGTCCTCTGTGAGGTGCTCACGGAGCACCTCACGGGCGGTCGACGCCTCGATGGCGGCGACGGCCTGCCGGACCGCGGCCTCGCTGATGTCGATGCCGATGACCTCGCGTCCCGCGCGGGCCAGGACCTCGGCGATGCCGGTGCCCATCGTGCCGAGACCGATCACGGCGACAGTGTTCAGGGGAGTGTCCATGCGTGGACTCCAGGAAGAGAGTGACGACTGAGGGGTGCACGCAGGCGCGTCGATGGAGGCGCGGTGTACAGCGTCGTACGGGAGATGAGGCGAGCTGCGTGTCGTGACCGGGCGGCTGAGCGCACACGCCCGTGAAGAGTCGACCGGCTCTGTCCCGGAGCCACGTCGCACTGGATGGAGCTGAGGTACGTGAAGTACCGAACCGACAAGCACTCACAACGGCTGCGTCACCAGGCCGCCATGAGTTGGGGAACTGCTACGAGGAGTGTGCCCCGCTCACATGAGACTAACCGGCGAGTAACGAGCGCGCCAGTCCCCAGGGTTTGTGATCTACAACGCGGATAGGCTCCCCGTCATGGACGTGGAGTTGCGGACGGTGACGGAACGCTTACGCCGTGAGGCGGGAGTCTCACAGACCTACGAGAGGCTGGTCACGACCGGCGACCGGGAAGAACTCGCGGAAGTGCTCGCGGCGGCGGGCCAGCCGCTGTGGGCACGGGAGTTGGCCGCGGTCCGGCTCGGTGCCGCCGGGGACAACCGCGCCTTCGAGTCCCTGGTGCTTCTCCTCAACCACCGGGACCCCTCGCGCTGCGCGGCAGCCGCGTACGCCCTGGCCCGGCTCGGCGATCCGCGTACGGCGCGGGCGGCCGCGGCCCTGGCCACCAACGAACTGCGCGTCGCCTACGCGCTGCACCCGGTGCGGCTGCTCACCGAACTGCGCGCCCCCGAGTCGGCGCCCGCCCTGATCACCACGCTGGGGCGCAGGCTCGCCCCGCACGATCCCTTCGGGAAGATCGCACTCGCGTGCGTGGAGGGCCTCGGGGCGCTGGGCGACCCGCGGGCCAGGCCCGTCCTGACGCGGGCCTGCGGCTATCCGCGGCTCGCGGCGGCGGCGTCCGCGGCCCTTGCCCGGCTGCCGGAATAGCGCGTCGCCGGCAACGGTGGCTCACAGTACGGCGTACGCCTCTATCTCCATCAGGAACTGCGGCGAGACGAGACCGGCGACCTGTACGGCGGAGGATGCCGGGAGCCGTGCCGGGTCCATGTGGGCGTCCCGAGCGGCCCGGATCGCGGGCATGTGCGCCATGTCCGTGACGTAGTACGTCAGCTTCACCACGTCGTCGAAGCCGCCGCCCGCGGCCAGCAGGCAGCGCCGCAGATTGTCGAAGACCTGCCGCGCCTGAGCGGCCGGATCGTCCTCGCCGACCAGCTTTCCGTCCTGGTCCAGGGCGAGTTGCCCGGAGATCGCGACGAAGCGGCCCGTGCCCATGACGACGTGGGTGTACGCCGTGGCGGGGAAGACGCCTGCGGGGGCGTTGATGTGGGTCAGTCGGCTCATCCGTCCATCCTGGACCATGCTCAGAGCAGGGTGAGCTGCGTGCCGCCGGGTGAGGCGGGTGCGGCTTCCGTCTCCTGAGGTACGCGGACGCGGCGGGCGGCGCCCGCACGTGCGGGGCCGATGCCGAACTCCTCGGCCAGCTCGTGCACTTGCCGGGTGATCCGGCGCTGGTACCACTTCGGGGCATAGGCGCCTTCCGCGTACAGCCGCTCGTAGCGCCGCACGAGGTAGGGATGGTGCTGCTTCAGCCATTCCATGAACCACTCGCGCGCTCCGGGCCGCAGATGCAGCACGAGCGGCGTGACGGAGGTGGCTCCCGATGCGGCGATGGCCCGTACGGTCGCCCGCAGTTGTTCGGGCCTGTCCCCGAGGAACGGGATCACCGGTGCCATGAGGACCCCGCACTCGATGCCATGCTCGGTCAGCGTCCTGACGACGTCGAGCCGCCGCTCCGGGGCGGGCGTGCCCGGCTCGACGGTGCGCCACAGTTCCTGGTCGACGAAGCCGACGGACACGGAGACCCCGACGTCGGTGACGGCGGCGGCCTGCCGCAGCAGATCGAGATCGCGCAGGATCAGCGTGCCCTTCGTAAGGATGGAGAACGGGTTCGCGTGATCGCGCAGGGCGGCGATGATCCCGGGCATCAGGCCGTACCGCCCCTCGGCGCGCTGATAGCAGTCCACGTTCGTGCCCATGGCTATGTGGTCGCCGTGCCAGCGGTGCGAGGCGAGCTGGCGGCGCAGCAGATCGGGCGCGTTGACCTTGACCACGATCTGGCTGTCGAAGCCGAGCCCCGTGTCGAGGTCCAGATAGCTGTGCGTCTTGCGGGCGAAACAGTAGACGCACGCGTGCGTGCATCCCCGGTAGGGATTCACCGTCCATTCGAAGGGCATCCGGGAGGCTCCCGGTACGCGGTTCACGATCGTTCTGGCCCGGATCTCGTGGAAGGTGATCCCACGGAACTCGGGTGTGTCGAAGGTCCGGGTGGTGACCGCGTCCGCGCCGAACAGCGCGGCATCCGTGGCACCCCGTGACGGCCCGTCGGCGAGGTTCTCCCAGCGCATGACGCCTCCTCGGTAGCACTGACCACAGAATAGAACACATGTTCCCTTGATCGTGCGACCCGGTATGTGGCGTTGCTCGGCGACCCCGATTTGGGGGGCTGGTACGCAGGGTGGTTGGCTTTCGGCGAACCCCCCCGATTCACCGAATGCTGGAGGAAGTGCCATGGCGCAGGTCGAGGCGACCACGGAGCGGATCATCGCGGCGCGGCCGGAGGACGTCTTCGACGCGCTTGCCGACTACGAAGGCACGCGCCCGAAGATCCTGTCGGAGCACTTCAGTGAGTTCGAGGTGCGCGAGGGCGGGGACGGCGAGGGAACGCTCGTCCACTGGAAGCTCCAGGCGACCAGCAAGCGGATCCGCGACTGCCTGCTCGAGGTGAGCGAGCCGACCGATGGCCAGCTCGTCGAGAAGGACCGCAACTCCACCATGGTCACCACCTGGACCGTGACCCCCGCCGGGGAGGGCAAGGCGCGCGTGGTCGTCTCCAGCGCGTGGAACGGCGCTAGCGGGATCGGCGGCTTCTTCGAGCGGACCTTCGCTCCCAAGGGGCTCGGGCGGATCTACGACGAGGTGCTCGGCAAGCTCGCCGGCGAGGTCGAGAAGTAATCCGGCGAGGGCGGGAAGCGGTCCGGAGAGGGCGGGAAGTAATCTCGCGCCACCGCTCCGGTCAACTCCTGTAGCCCATCAGGGTTGTTCTCACGCTCACCGTTTCGAGTGGTTTTCCGTTCGGGCCAGTTGTACGCCGTAGGGCTCCCACCGGCGCTTACGTCTGCCGGGCCCCACGTAGGTGCGACTCGTCGCGCTTGCTCGCAGTTGTCGCGTAATGCGAGAAATGTGCGGCGCAGGCGCGACGAGGGGAGCAGGACGTGGGCGGGACGACGACGCTGGTGAAGGGCGCCGAGCGGGGGGAGTTGGAGGCGGCACCGCCGTCTCCGGACACCGAGGAGGCCCCACCGCCTCGGGAGTACGTCTCCGCGGTGGAAGGGCTCAGCCCCGCACGCGTCCGGATGGTCTTCGTCGGGCTCATGCTCGCCCTGCTGCTCGCCGCGCTCGAGCAGATGATCGTCGCCACCGCGCTTCCGAAGATCGTCGGTGAACTGCACGGTCTGGACAGGATGTCCTGGGCGATCACCGCCTATCTGCTCACCTCCACGGTCGGGCTGCCCATCTACGGCAAGCTCGGCGACCTCTTCGGGCGCAAGGGCGTCTTCCAGTTCGCGATTCTCATCTTCATCATCGGCTCGGCGCTCGCCGGCTGGTCGCGGACCATGGACCAGCTCATCGCCTTCCGCGCCATTCAGGGCATCGGTGCGGGCGGCCTCATGATCGGCGTGCAGGCGATCATCGCGGACATCGTGCCGCCCCGGGAGCGCGGCCGCTACATGGGCCTGATCGGCGCCGCGTTCGGCCTCGCCTCGGTCGCGGGGCCGCTGCTCGGCGGGTTCTTCACCGACCATGTGACCTGGCGCTGGTGCTTCTACTTCAATGTGCCGTTCGGCCTGGTCACCCTCGCCGTCGTCAGCTTCGTACTGAAGCTGCCCAAGCCCATCGCGAAGCCCCGACTCGACATCATCGGGGCCCTGTTGCTCGCCTCGGCCTCCACCTGCCTTGTGCTCCTGACCAGTTGGGGCGGCACCGAGTACGAGTGGGGCTCGCGCGTCATCCTGGGTCTTGCGGCCGGGTCCTTCGCCTCGGTCGTGCTCTTCGTCGTCGCCGAGCACTTCGCAGCAGAACCGATCATTCCGCTGCGCCTGTTCCGTGATTCGGTCTTCAACATCACCGCTCTAGTAGGCATGGTCGTCGGAATCGCCCTCTTCGGAGCGGCCAGCTATCTGCCGACCTTCCTGCAGATGGTCGACGGCGCGAGCGCCACCGAGTCCGGACTGCTCATGCTGCCGATGATGGGCGGCGTCGTCGGCGCCTCGATCCTCTCCGGGCAGCTCATCAGCCACACGGGCCGCTACAAGATCTATCCGGTCATCGGCGGCGTCCTGTCCACCATCGGCATGTGGCTGCTCTCGCGGCTCGAAGTCGATACGCCGCGGCTGCACTACAGCATCTGGATGGCCGTGCTCGGCACAGGTGTCGGTCTCATCATGCCGGTGCTCATCCTCGCCGTGCAGAACGCGGTACGCCCCGCCGACCTCGGCACGGCCACCAGCGCCAACACCTACTTCCGGCAGATCGGCGGCAGCGTCGGGGCCGCGATCTTCGGCACCCTCTTCGCCGACCGGCTCGCGGACTCGCTCGCCGACCGCATCCCGGCCGGGGCAGGTATTCCCGACTCCGAGGCCATCACCCCGCAGTTGGTGCACGCGATGCCCGCCGCGCTGCGCGAGGGCTACATCCAGGCGTACGCCGACGCGATGCCGCGGATCTTCCTCTATCTGGTGCCGGTGCTCGCCCTCGGCATGTTGATCACGTTCTTCCTCAAGGAGACACCCCTGTTGTCCAGCCCCACGTCCCAGGACGCCCCCACGGCCGAGCCCACGCCCATCCCGCAGGCCCGCATCCCGCACGCCGCCGGTGTGCCCGTCTGCGGCACCGTCCAGCACCCGGACGGCACCGTGGTGCCCCGCGCCGCCCTGACCCTCATCGACGTCGGGGGACGGCAGATCGGCCGCGGCGCGAGCGGCGACGACGGGCGTTACGCGCTCTCCACGCCGGGTTCGGGCTCGTTCGTCCTGATCGCCGCCGCGGGAGGCCATCAGCCGCAGGCGGTCACTGTCACCGTCGGGGAGCGCCCCGTGGAGCTCGACGTGGTGCTCGGGGGCGCCGGGCGGCTGGCGGGATGCGTGGTCACCGCCGACGGAACTCCGGTCAGGGACGCCGCGGTGACCCTGACCGACGTACGCGGCGAGGTCGTCGCCACCGCCCGCAGCGGACGCGAAGGCGGCTATGTCATCACGGAGCTGGTGGCGGGCGAGTACACCCTCGCCGCCAGCGCCCCCGCCTTCCGCCCCGCGGCCCTGCCCGTCACCGTGCAGGCATCGCGCGAGACCCGCCAGGACGTGGAGCTCGCGGGCGGTGCCGTCCTGCGCGGGACCGTGCGGGCCAGCGGCGGGCGGCCCGTGGAGGACGCGCGCGTGACGCTGCTCGACGCGGCGGGCAATGTCGTGGACACCCTCACGACCAGGGAGGACGGCACCTTCCGGTTCATCGACCTGTCGTCCGGCGAGTACACGGTCATCGCCGCGGGCTACCCGCCGGTGGCGACCGTGCTCCAGGTCGCGGGCGGGGGGCGTACGGAGCGGGATCTCCAGCTGGGGCACGAGGACTAGGACCGGACCAGGCGGCGTCCTCGGGGGTGGAGGAGAAATACCCGCCGGAGGCGCCCCCGTGCGCCCCAATTCCCCGATTGGGCCGCACGGCAACCTGTGCCGGTCGTACGGTGGTTGGGGCGGCGCAGGTCTTCGTGTTGCCGCCGGAAGGAGCGTTGGCCATGGATCGAGGCACCACGGGCGGGCCAGTGCCGCAGAGTGCCGTGGCCGGCCGGATCCCGCTCGCCGTGGTCGTCATCGACGGCGCGGGTCTCGTCTCGCACTGGAGCACCGGCGCGCGGAAGCTGTTCGGGTACTCCAGGGAGGACGCCGTCGGAAGCCCGGCGGGCGACCTGCTCCCGGTGTCCGGCGCGATCCCCGAGGACCCTGACTTCGGGGTGTACGACGGCCTGGGCCCCGACCTGGAGACCTCCCTCGACGGACGCATCCCCTACCGGTCCGCCGGGCGGGCACGGCTCGCCGGGCCCGGCCGGGACGGCAGCCGCGTGGACGTCCTGTGGTGGGCGTATCCGCTCATCGGACCCGGACCGGAGCGGCTGCTCGTGCTCGCGGCGGATGCCGAGCGGCTCGTCGACGAGGATGACCACGAGCCTGGCCAAGACGGCCGCGAGTCGGACCAGGACAGCCGCGAGCCGGGCCAAGTGGAGCGCATAGCGCCCGGATTCGCCCTGCACACGGACTTCCCCGGAGCGGACGAGCTCGCCCGCCGGCTGCCCGAGATCCTGCCCAGCATGAGCGTGGGCGAGAGCTCCCGCATCGTGGCGCAGATCCTCGAACTCGGCTATCCCGTCCTGGAGTTCAGCAAGCACGACCGGGTGCCCGTCACCCCGGACTGGGGCGTGGCCCGGCGCGCCGAACGCAAGGCGCGCAGGCTGCGCACCGAGCGGGCCGCCGCCGAGGGCATCGCGCCGGAGCCCGGCGCCGCCGACGAGAGCGAGGACCTCGAGTACGCGGCGGTGCGCGAGCACCTGGAGTTCCTGAACGAGGTCAGCGGGCGCATCGGCTCCTCCCTCGACCTCTCGCAGACGATCCTCGAGGTCAGCCGGGCCGTGGTGCCGCGGTTCACGGACGTCGCGGGCACCTACCTGCGCGAACAGGTCGTCGCGGGCGAGGGCTTCCCCGAAGGACCGCCGGACGAGACCACGATGTGGCACCGGGTCGCCCTGGAGCACACGGACGAGCCGGGCCGCTGGGACGACGTCGTCCCCGTCGGCGAGTCCATGCCGTTCCCGTCGCACACGCCGTTCTTCCAGTGCATGACCTCCGGAGATCCGGTCCTCGTACCGCGCATCACCGAGGAGATGGGCAACGCGATCGCCTCGCAGTTCGAGAAGCGCGACATCCGCCCGCTCATCAACCACCGCTCCATGCTCGTCGTACCGCTCAAGGCCCGCAATGTGGTGCTCGGGTTCATGATCCTGCTGCGCCACCGGGAGCGGCCCGTCTTCAACGACATGGACCGCGTCACCGGCGCCGAACTGGCCGCCCGTGCGGGCCTCGTGCTCGACAACGCCCGCATGTACACGTACCAGGAGAGCGTCGCCGACACCCTCCAGGACAGTATGCTGCCGCACATCGAGCCCCGCATGACCGGCTGCGACATCGCGACCCGCTATCTGCCGGGCATGCTCCTCGGGCGGGTCGGCGGCGACTGGTTCGACTCCGTGAAGCTGCCCGGATCACGCACGGCACTCGTCGTCGGCGACGTGATGGGGCACGGCCTCAACTCGGCCGCGATGATGGGCCAGTTGCGTACGGCAGTGCAGACCATGGCCGCCCTCGACCTGCCGCCCGAGCAACTCCTGCGCAATTTGGACGACTTGGCGCAGCGGCTCGGCGAGCACTATCTCGCGACGTGCTTGTACGCGGTCTACGACCCCATCGCGGGCGAGCTGCGCCTCGGCAACGCGGGTCACATCCCGCCCGTCCTGGTCCGCGCCGACGACGGCCGCAGCGAACTCCTCGAACTGCCCACGGGAGCGCCCATCGGCGTCGGAGGCGTGCCCTTCGAGGCGGTGACCGTGCGCGTGGCACCCGGCGACCGGCTCCTGATGTGCACCGACGGCCTCGTCGAGGTGCGCGGCGAGGACATCGGCGTCGGCCTCGCCACGCTCACCGAGACCGCGGCACACCCGGCGGCC
The DNA here is from genome assembly GCF_043200235.1 of Streptomyces sp. NPDC048441. Lineage (NCBI taxonomy): Bacteria > Bacillati > Actinomycetota > Actinomycetes > Kitasatosporales > Streptomycetaceae > Streptomyces > Streptomyces sp. NPDC048441. Next base: position 373,462 of record NZ_JBICXM010000002.1, on the reverse strand, counting down.
TCCATGGACGACGCCTGCGACACCATCATCCGGGCGCTCAACACCCGCGGCGGACGCAAGGACGATGTGGCACTCCTGATGGCCCGTCTGAACGGCGTCGCGGACGAGGACGTCGCGAGCTGGCGGCTCGCGCTCGACCCGAGCGAGGTGAGCAGGGCGCGCGAGCTGGTGCGCGGCCAACTGCGCGTCTGGTCAAGCGATTCCGCCTTGTCCGAGACCGCCGAACTCCTGGTCAGCGAGCTCGTCACCAACGCCGTACGGCACTCGAACGGCCGACGCGTCGAACTCCGCCTGGTCCGCTCCGGGGCCACCCTGATGTGCGAGGTCGAGGACGACGACCACACGCTCCCCACGCTGCTGAGCGCGGGCCCCGGCGACGAGTTCGGGCGCGGCCTCCGGGTCGTCAGCGTGCTCGCCAAGGAGTGGGGGACCAGCCGTACGAACTCCGGCAAGACCGTGTGGTTCGAGCTGTCACCGCCGCGTAGGTGAAGGCCCCGGGTGCGCGCTGGGGCGCGAGCTCGGTGGGGCGCGTGCTCGGTGGGAACGTATCGAATACGCGGTGAATGCTTGCCCCGATGACTTGTCCGCGCACCCTGGGCGCGATAGACCGATCTTGCCGTCGGCTTCGGCGGTCGTCGTCGCACCCTGGGGAGCGGGCATGAGCGTCACGAGTCGGTACAAGGAGGCGTGGGAGGGGTTCTGGCGGGACGCCCCCGGCGAACCGGGGTCCGTCTTCTGGGACGCCGAACCCGCGCTCACCGTAGGCATCCATCTCGCCCTCTTCGAACCGCACATGACGGCCGCGGGACTGCCGGTCGTGGACCTGGGCTGCGGCAACGGCACCCAGACCCGCTTCCTCGCCGACCGCTTCCGGCGCGTCATCGGCGCCGACCTGTCCGGCGCAGCCCTCGCCCACGCACGGCACGCCGACCCGGCGGAACAGGTCGACTTCCGGCAGGTCGACGCCGTCGAGAAGCCCGAGGCCGAGCAGCTGCACGCGGAACTCGGCGATGTGAACGTCTATGTGCGCGGGGTGCTCCACCAGTGCGAGCCCGACGACCGCCAGCCGCTGGTCGACGGGATCGCGACGCTGCTCGGCGAGCGCGGCAGAGCGTTCGTCGTCGAGCTCGCCGAGGCCGCGGGCCCGGTGCTTCGCGGCCTCGCAGGGAGCCCCGAAGGCCCACCGCCGAAGCTGGCGCCGGTGTTCGCACACGGCCTCGCACCGGGTGAGGTCGCGGATGCCGCGGTGCCTGAGTACCTCCGTGCGGCGGGTCTCACGGTCTTCGCGAGCGGCGAACTCCCGCTGATCACCACCGAGTTCACGCCCGACGGCACTCGGATCGAGCTGCCGTCGAAGTGGGTGGTGGTGGGGCGGTGAGGTGAGGCGAGGCCGGCGGGAACCTGGGGAGGGGGCGAGTTTGTCGTCAGTCGATCCCCTCTTTAGGTTGACCCGATGGGTTTCTTCGACAAACTGACCGGCACCAGGCACCCCGCCAGTGGTGTCACGCCGCGTCCGGCCGGGGAAGTCCGGGCGGCTCTGCTCGGGCTCAACGGGCCGGACGTCCCGTACGTCGTGCGCAACGCCACCCCTGCCGAGGGCGCCGGCCTGGTGGCGGAGTGGCGGATCCTCGAGCCTGCCTGGCGCACCTTCTTCGTCCGGACCCAGCTGGACCGGACCCTCAAGACCCGGATGCGTCTGATGCCCGGCAGCCACGAGGTGCGCACGGTCGACGAGCAGTGGGAGGTCAAGTGGGTCGGGGACATGCCCAGGCTCGCCCGGTCGCGCGAGTACTCCTGCGGGCAGGTGACGCAGAAGAGCTGGAGTTGGACGTACGAGCGCGGGGCCGACGGCGGAATGCAGCGGACGGAGACGTTCCGATTCGACCCGGCGGAGATGAAGGATCCCCTGCGGGGCGCAGTTCTCGGCGCGGGGTGGGTGTGGCGGGGAGTGGTGTTCAAGCTGTGAGGGTCGTGGGACGCGGCGCCCGGTGAAGGGGTGAAGGGCCCCGCGCTCGGGAGGTTCTGACGGAGCGTCGACCTCTGGCATGACGCAGGTGATAACTCAGGAGATGCCTCGGGAGGTGCCTCGGGAGGTGCCTCAGGAGGTGCCTCAGGACACCTTCGGCCTGATCCGTCGCGCCGCCACGACCCCCGTGGCCGCCAACGCGCCCGTCAGTGCGAACGTCGCCGTCAAGGCGCCGGACGTGGACGCCCCGTGCACGTCGGCCAGGGAGACCGCGGCACCGCCGAGTCCGCTGAGTACCGCGACGGCCAGGGTCTGTGCGAGCTGCATCGCGCCGCTCGCCTCGCCCTGCCGGTCGGCCGGTGCCTGCTCCATGGCGTCCGTGGTCGCGGCGTTGAAGGCCACGCCCATGCCCGCGCCACCGATCGCCCACCCGGCGACCGCGGTCAGCGCGGGCAGCGTGTCGACGAGGATGCCGAGTGCCATCACCGCGATCCCCGCGAGGAGCACCGCGAAGCCCGCCGCGATCGGCACGGCACGGGAGCGGCCCGCCCAGCGCACATCCGCCCTGCCCTGCCATGCCGCCCCGAGCACCCACGTGATCGCGCCCGCCGAGAGCCCGATCCCGGCCTCTGTGGCGCTGAGGTCGCGCAGCCGGACGAGGCCGAGGGGCAGGAACGCCTCGCTGCCGAAGTACGCTCCGCAGAGCAGGAACCGCAGCACCACGCCGGTCGGCACTCCGGGCCGCGCGGTGAGGGTGCCGGGAGGTGTCACCGAGCGCAGCGCGTAGATCCCCGCGGCGGCGCCGAGCAGTGCCAGGGGGATCAGCAACGCCGGTTCGTGCAGCTGGAGTCCGGCGAGGAGCACGCCGGTGCCCGCGGCGAGCAGAACGCTGCGTGCCACCGGAGTGGCCCACCACCGGCCGTCGTTGAGCCGGGGCGCCCCTGCGCCGCCCAGGTGGCGCAGGCGCGGCAGGACCAGTGCGGCGGCTGCCGCGATCAGTGGCAGGAGGAGTACGAACACGCCGCGCCAGGAGATCTGATCGGCGATCACGGCGGCGACGGTCGGCCCGACGAGGGAGGGGATGGTCCAGGCGCCCGAGACGAGCGCGAACATCCGTGCCCTCAACTCCTGTGGATAGGCAAGGGAGATGACCATGTACGCGAGTGCCATGACGGCGCCGACACCGAGCCCCTGGAGGAATCGTCCGGCCAGGAAGGCGGGCCAGTTCGGCGCGGACCCGGCCACCACGCAGCCGACGGCGAAGACGGTGAGGCCGATGGCCAACGGCCGTGCGGGGCCGCGGAGATCTGCGGCCCGGCCCGCGGCGACCGTACCGATCAGATTGGCCAGCATCAGCGCGGACAGGCCCCAGCCGTAGGCGCCGAGGCCGCCGAGTTTCCCGGCGATCTCCGGCAGGACGGTGGCCACGCCCATCGACTCGAAGGCCACCAGGCCGACCGAGAGGACGATGCCCCAGGTCAGCGCCGCGTAGGGCGCGCGAAGCACGCTGTCGCCGCCGGTGTCGTGAACGGGCTGGGGCAGGGGCAGGGGCTGGGGCTTGGGCACAGGCTCCGGCGCGGTGCGTGCCTGCTCCGTAGGTGACTCCTGCTCAGGCAAGGTCGGCTCCTTTACATTTCGATCCGGATCGGAACGAAATTACATGCTACCTATACTGCCTCCCATGGCAACCCTCGATTCCGTCGGCCGCACCGAACGTCCCGCGGGACGCCCTCGCGACACCCGGCTCGACGGCGCCATCCTGACCGCGACGGTCCAACTCCTGGAGGAGTCCGGCTACGCGCACCTGACGATGGAGGCGGTCGCGCGGCGCGCGGACACCACCAAACCGGCCATCCGCCGTCGCTGGCCCTCCCGGCAGCGCCTCGTCGTCGCGGCCCTCGCCGAGACCATGGGCACCGCGCCCACCCCGGACACCGGCTGCACGCACTGCGATCTGATCGAGGGCATCGAGACCATCAGCCGTGCCTTCGGCGGCACATTGGGCCGCCGCACCCTGCCCGCCCTGGTGGCCGACCTCGCCGACGACCCGGAGCTCGACCGCACCTTCGCCGAGACGATCTTCCACCCCCGCAGGGCCACCACCGAGGCGGCCCTGCGCCGCGGCATCGACCGGGGTGACATCCGCCCCGACGCGGACATCGGCCTGCTCCTTGATGTGCTCGCCTCCACCACCTACCACCGGGTGCTCTTCGGCCACGCTCCCGTGACCGACTCCCTCGCCCACGACGTCGTCATGATGGTGATGGGCGGCGCCGCGACGCCACGCTGGCGCGGGCACTATCAGCGGCGCCACTCCGGCTGACCTCGCGGCCGACCATGACGCGCTGCTGTTCTACTCCGGTACCGCCGCGGGCGGCTTCTCGATCGGCCTGGTCGTCGGCGGCCTGTTGACCGAGCTCGGATGGCGCTGGGTCTTCTTCGTGCCCGTGGTGCTCTCCGCCCTGATCCTGGTCGCCGCGCTCGCCTTCGTGCCCAGGTCCCCACGCCCCGACCGCACCGGGCAGAGCGTCGACCTGGTGGGTGCTCTGACGGTCACCGCCGCCATCGTGCTGCTCGTCCTCGGCGTGGAACGCGCCTCGCACGCGAGCGTCGCGGCGACCGTCGGCACCCTCGCCGCGGGGCTGGCCCTCCTCGCCGTCTTCGTCGCCGTCGAGCGCCGCGCCGCGTCCCCGCTCGTCCGGCTCGGGACCTTCCGCAGCGGGGCGCTGGTCCGTGCCAACCTCTCGGGTCTCTTCTTCGCGGGCGGCTTCTTCGGATTCCAGTTCCTGGTCGTCCTCTACCTCCAGGAGCTGCGGGACTGGTCCACGCTCCAGACCAGCTTCGCGATGATCGTCATCGGGGTCGACGCGGTGCTCTCGCCCACCGTCACGCCCAGACTGGTCGAGCGCTTCGGCAACGCCCGGGTGATCTTCGGCGGCCTGCTGCTCGCGGCTCTCTCGTACGCCCTGTTCCTGCCGGTCGGCGGCGACTGGTCGTACCTGGCGATGTTCCCGAGCCTGCTCGTCCTCGGCCTCGGCTTCGCCCTCACCTACGGCCCGCTCACCATCGTCGCCACCGAGGGCGTCAAGGAGGAGGAGCAGGGCCTGGCAGGCGGACTGCTCTACACGGCCTTCCAGTTCGGCGCCGCGCTCGGCCTCTCCACGGTCACCGCCGTCAACGTCTGGGCCACCACGTCGAGTTCACCCTCCGCGCTCCTCGACGGATACCGCGCGGCCCTGTGGGTCCCGCTCGCGGGGCCCTGCTCGCCGCACTGATCAGCGCCTTCGGGCTGCGCTCACGGCCGGGCACGGTGGCGGCGTCCGGCGACCCCGGTCACGGCACGTTGCCCGCAGGGGATCTGATGAGGCCCTAGCTGTACGCGCACCGCGGGTCAGGGGCCGGCCGGGGGAGAGGCGTGCGCGGTGCCGCCGCAGGACGTGGCGGGCCTGGTGCGGGGCCTGTGGACCTCCGGCATCGGAGCTCCGCCCCCCCCAGACAGCGATACGGCACCCCACCCCCGTAGATCGCCCGCTCGGTCCGCCCCCACATGCGGGACGCCGCCACCACCCCGAGGCTCGAACCATGCGCATCCGTACACGCACCCCTTCACGACTCGCTGCCACCCTGCTCCCTGCCGCCACGTGCGGCGCCCCCGGCGCCAAGGCCGCGGCCGCCTCCGACAAGGACTGACCGGCCGTGCATGACGGAACGTCACGGACCGGCGTACAGGGGGAGTGGACAGCGGCATGACACATCCGGGAACGCTCATCCTGATCACGGCCGTCGCCGTGCTCGCTCCCCTCCTCGCCCACGGCGCGCGCCGCTGGGTGCGCATCCCCCTGGTCATCTTCGAGATCCTGCTCGGGATTCTGATCGGCCCCGATGTGCTGGGCCTCGCGCAGCACGACAAGGTCATCGACACGCTCTCCGAGCTCGGCCTGTCCATGCTCATCTTCCTCGCCGGGTACGAGATCGAGTTCGCGGCCATCCGCGGCGACACCCTGCGCCGCTCGGTCCGGTCCTGGGTGCTCTCCCTCGCCCTGGGCCTCGGCGTCGCACTGGCGCTGACCGGCATGGACCTCTCCAAGAGCGTGGTCATCGGCACCGCGCTCACCAGCACCGCCCTCGGCACCGTCCTGCCGATCCTGCGCGACAGCGGCGATCTGGGGGGCCGCTTCGGCACCGTGATGATGGCCTTCGGCGCGGTCGGCGAGTTCGGGCCCATCATCGCCATGGCGGTGCTGCTCGGCGGGCGCGATCCTGGCGTGTCCACCGCCGTGCTCGCCGCCTTCGCGGTCATCACGGCGGCGGCGATCTACTGGGCGCTGCGCCCCCACCCGCCGTGGTTCGCCCAGCTCATCCGTACGACGCTGCACACCAGCGGCCAGTTCGCCGTCCGCTTCGTGATGCTGCTCCTTGTCGCGATGCTCGGCCTGTCCGCGGCGTTCGGCCTCGACGTACTGCTCGGAGCCTTCGCCGCGGGTCTGCTGACCCGGCTCGTGTTCCAAGGGGCCGCCCCCGACAGCGCCGAGGACGTCCTCGCCAAGGTGGAAGCGATGGGCTTCGGGTTCCTCGTCCCGCTGTTCTTCATCGTCACCGGCATCAACTTCGACCTCGCTTCGCTGCTCGACGGCGGCCGGGCCCTGCTGCTGCTCCCGGTCTTCCTGCTCCTGTTCCTCGTCGTACGCGGGCTCCCGGTCCACGCCCTGGCACCGCGCGACCTGAACTCCTCCGACCGCAGAGCCTTGACCCTGTACTCCTCGACCTGCCTGCCGCTCGTCGTCGCCATCACCACGATCGGCCTGGACGACGGGACCCTGGTGAAGGGAGAGGCGGCGGCCCTGGTGGGAGCCGCCATGGTCTCCGTCCTCGTCTTCCCGCTGCTCGCCCTGCGGGTGCGGGCCAAGGAGGGCGAAGCCACCATCCCGGACGGACCCGGTTCGGAGTCGGAGGCCTGGTGACGGGTGCTTCCCGCTGCCTTCCGGGGGGTGACGGAGCACCGTCCCCCCTCGTTCGTGGCCGCTTTCCGCCTCGACGCGTAACGTGACGCAGCATGAAGATCCGGGTCACGGCCGCGTGGTGTCGCAAACTGCTGTCAGTGACCGGACAGCACGCCGCTGACCTGCGAGGGGACGGACCGTCATGAAAATCCTGATCAGCGCCGACATGGAAGGTGCCACGGGCGTCACCTGGCCGGCCGATGTACTGCCGGGCACTCCGCAGTGGGAGCGGTGCCGCTCGATGTTCACCTCGGACGTGAACGCCGCCGTGCTCGGCTTCTTCGACGGGGGCGCCGACGACGTACTCATCAACGAGGCGCACTGGACCATGCGCAATCTGCTCCTCGAGGAGATCGACGAGCGGGCCGAGATGCTCACCGGGCGGCACAAGTCCCTCTCCATGGTGGAGGGCGTGCAGCACGACGACGTGGACGGCATCGCGTTCATCGGCTATCACGCGGGCGCCGGTATGGAGGGTGTGCTCGCGCACACCTACCTCGCCAACTCGATCACCGGGGTGTGGGTCAACGGCGACCGGGCGAGCGAGGGGCTGCTCAACTCTCATGTCGTCGCCGAGTACGGCGTTCCTGTCGTCCTCGTCACGGGTGACGACCTGGCCTGCGAGGACGCTCTCGGCTACGCCCCCGGCGCGCTGAAGGTCGCCGTCAAGGACCATGTGTCGCGGTACGCGGCTGTCTGCCGCACCCCGCGGCGCACCGCGTCCGACATCCGGGCCGCGGCGAAGGAGGCGGCGCAGCTCGCCGTGCGCCACGAGCCGGTCCAGGGCGGCCCGTTCACCGTGGAGCTCGAATTCGACGCCGAGCACTTGTCCATGGCGTCCACCGTCGTGCCGGGCGTGCGACGCACCGGCGAGCGGAAAGTCGCGTACACCAGCGCGACCATGTACGAGGGTATTCGCACGTTCAAGGCGGTCACGACGATCGCCTCTGCCGCTGTGGAGGAGCAGTATGGCTGAGCTTGAGCCGACGCATCAGATGACCGGCGGCCAGGTCGACGCGCAAGCGCTCGACGAGGTCGTCCGGTTCACCTCCGAGCTCATCCGCATCGACACCACCAACCGCGGTGACGGCGACTGCCGGGAGCGGCCCGCCGCCGAGTACGCCGCCGAGCGCCTCGCGGCTGCCGGGCTCGAACCACGACTCCTGGAGCGCACGCCGGGGCGTACGAACGTCGTCGCGCGGATCGAGGGCACGGACCCCTCGGCCGACGCGCTGCTCGTGCACGGGCACCTGGACGTGGTGCCCGCCGCAGCGGCCGACTGGAGCGTGGACCCGTTCTCGGGGGAGATCCGTGACGGTGTCGTATGGGGCCGTGGCGCCATCGACATGAAGAACATGGACGCGATGATCCTCTCCGTGGTGCGCGGCTGGGCGCGCGCGGGCGTGCGGCCACGGCGGGACATCGTGATCGCGTTCACCGCCGACGAGGAGGCGAGCGCCGAGGACGGCTCCGGTTTCCTCGCCGACCAGCACGCAGCTCTCTTCGAGGGGTGTACGGAGGGCATCAGCGAGTCCGGCGCCTTCACTTTCCACGACGGGCGCGGCAATCAGCTGTACGCCATCGCCGCGGGGGAGCGCGGCACCGGCTGGCTCAAGCTGACCGCGCGCGGCAAGGCGGGGCACGGCTCGAAGGTGAACCACGCCAACGCCGTGACCAGGCTGGCCGACGCGATCACCCGCATCGGCGACCACCGGTGGCCGGTGCGGCTCACGCCGACGGTCCGGGCCGCGCTGACCGAGTTGGCCGCGCTGTACGGGGAGCAGACGGACCTGGACGCTCCCGGATTCGACGTGGACGCGCTCCTGGAGAAGCTCGGCCCGGCCGCCGACCTCGTCGCACCGACCGTACGCAACAGCGCCAACCCGACCATGCTGCAGGCCGGATACAAGGTGAATGTGATTCCGGGGGACGCCGTCGCGTACGTCGACGGCCGCTTTCTGCCCGGTGGCGAGGAAGAGTTCGCCGCCACCCTTGACCAGCTCACCGGAGTGGACGTCGACTGGGAGTTCCACCATCGTGAGGTGGCCCTACAGGCGCCGGTCCACTCGTCGACGTACGCGAAGATGCGAGCCGCGGTCGAGGAGTTCGCGCCCGAGGGGCATGTCGTGCCGTACTGCATGTCGGGCGGCACGGACGCCAAGCAGTTCTCGCGGCTCGGCATCACCGGCTACGGCTTCTCGCCGCTGAAGACACCGGAGGGGTTCGACTACCAAGCCCTGTTCCACGGAGTCGACGAGCGCGTGCCGGTCGACGCACTCCACTTCGGCGTCCGCGTCCTCGACCGCTATCTGCGGACGGCCTAGGGAACACAAGGGACACAGGGGAATACGGGACCAAGTGAAAATGGGGGAAGAGAAGGACATGATGGAGACCCAGGCGTACGGATCATGGCCGTCACCCATCGACGCGGCGCTCGCCGCCGCCCACGACGGCTCTCCGGCCGGCGTGGGTTTCGTGGGAGCCGAGGCATGGTGGACCGAGCCGAGGCCCGCGGAGGGCGGCAGGCGCGCTTTGGTGCGGCGGCGCACGGACGGCGTGGAGGAGTCCGTGCTCCCCGAGCCGTGGAACGTGCGCAGCAGGGTCCTCGAGTACGGCGGCCGGGCGTGGGCCGGGGCCGATGCTCCCGGCGGGCCGCTCATCGTGTTCGTCAACTTCTCCGACCAGCGCCTGTACGCGTACGAGCCCGGTACCTCCGGAGCCGTCCCGCGCCCGCTGACCCCGCTCTCCGGCATCGGCGGCGGTCTGCGCTACGTCGACCCGTGCGTGCACCTCGACCGGGGCGAAGTCTGGTGCGTCCTTGAGGAGTTCACCGGTCAGGCGCCGACCGACGTACGGCGGGTGGCGGTCGCCGTCCCGCTCGACGGCTCGGCGGCAGCGGACCGCGCGGCGGTGCGTGAACTCTCCGACGACCGGCACCGGTTCATCACCGGGCCCCGCCTCTCGCCGGACGGCGCCCGCGCCGCGTGGATCGCCTGGGACCACCCCCGGATGCCCTGGGACGGCACGGAGCTCCTGGTCGCCGACGTCCGCGCCGACGGCACGTTCAGCGCGCCCCGGGTGTTCGCGGGTGGCCCGGAGGAATCCATTCCGCAGGTGGAGTGGGACGCCGACGGGCGGCTGATGTACGTGAGTGACCGGAGCGGATGGTGGAACCTCTACCGGGGCGACCCGGCGCCGGGCGGTGAAGGCGGCGTGGGGGCATCGCTCTGTCCGCGAGAGGAGGAGTTCGCCGGGCCCTTGTGGCAGATCGGTTCCGGCTGGTTCGCACCCCTGGACAGCGGCCTGGTCGCCGTCGTGCACGGCAAGGGCGCCACCGCGCTCGGCGTGCTCGACCCGGAGACCGGCGAAGTCGTCGACACGGCAGGACCCTGGACGGAGTGGTCGGCGACCATCGCGGTGAACGGCACCCGCGCCGTCGGCGTCGCCGCGAGCCCCCGCAGCGCGTACGAGGTCGTGGAGCTGGACACGAGCACCGGCCACGCCCGAGTGATCGGCGCCGCGCACGACGACCCGGTGGACACCGCGTACTACCCCGAGCCGCGCATCCGCACCTTCAGCGGCCCGGCGGGCCACGAGATCCACGCACACGTCTACCCCCCGCACCACCCCACCTGCGCCGCGCCCGACGACGAACTCCCGCCCTACGTGGTGTGGGTGCACGGCGGCCCGACCGGCCGCTCCCCGCTCGTACTCGACCTGGAGATCGCCTACTTCACCTCGCGCGGCATCGGCGTCGCGGAGGTCAACTACGGCGGCTCGACCGGCTACGGACGCGCCTACCGCAACCGCCTTCGCGAGCAGTGGGGCGTCGTCGACGTCGACGACTGCGCGGCCGTCGCCCTCGCCCTGGCCGACGAGGGCACCGCCGACCGCGGCCGCCTCGCCATCCGCGGCGGCAGCGCGGGCGGCTGGACCACGGCCTCCTCGCTGACCACGACGGACGTGTACGCCTGCGGCACGATCATCTATCCCGTCCTCGACCTCACGGAGTGGGGCGCGGGCGGCACCCACGACTTCGAGTCGCGGTACCTGGAATCGATGATCGGGGAGTTCGACAAGGTGCCGACGCGGTACGTGGAGCGCTCCCCGGCGGAGCACGCCGACCGCGTCACCGTGCCCTTCCTGCTGCTCCAGGGGCTCGACGACGTGATCTGTCCGCCCGAACAGGCCGAGCGGTTCGTCGCCGAACTGGAAGGGAAGGGCGTGCCGTACGCGTACATCGCCTTCGAGGGCGAGGGGCACGGATTCCGCCGCGCGGACACGCTGATCCGGGCACTGGAGTCCGAACTCTCCCTGTACGCACAGGTGTTCCGGCTGAAACTGTCCGGCGGCGTCCCCACCCTGGAGCTCGCCAAGTGAGGTCCGAAGTGAAGCCGCTGACGCGCCCCGCGCGGCTGACCCCGGGCGCGCGCGTCGCCGTCGTCGCCCCGAGCGGCCCTGTGCCGCGGGAGCGTCTGGAGATCGGGCTCGACATCCTGCGGGGCTGGGACCTCGATCCGGTCGTGGCGCCCCATGTCCTGGACGAACACCGGGAGTTCGACTACCTGGCGGGCGCGGACGCGGACCGGGCGCGGGACCTGGAACAGGCGTGGTGCGACCCCTCCGTGTCCGCGGTGCTCTGCGCGCGCGGCGGGTACGGCGCCCCTAGGATGGCGGACCACCTCGACTGGGAAGCGATGCGCGCGGCCGGGCCCAAGGCGTTCGTCGGCTTCAGCGACATCACCACGCTGCACGAGGCGTTCGCCCAGCGGATGGGCATCGCGACCTTGCACGGACCGATGGTCGCCGCCCTCGACTTCGCCAAGAACGCGCGAGCCCAAGAGCACTTGCGGGCCACGCTGTTCGAGCCGGAGAGCGTCCAGGTGATCGCATCCGGCGGGAACGCGCTGGTGCCTGGCCGGGCCCGTGGCGTCACGCTCGGCGGGTGCCTCTGCCTGCTCGCCGCCGACATCGGCGCTCCGGCGGCCCGTACGTCGGCGCGGGGCGGACTGCTCTTCCTGGAGGACACCGGCGAGGAGACCTACCGCCTCGACCGCTATCTCACCCAACTCCTGCGCGCGGGTTGGCTGGACGGCGTGAGCGGGGTCGTGCTCGGCTCGTGGGTGGACTGCGATCCGTACGACAGGGTGCGGGCGCTCGTCCTCGACCGGCTCGGCGGGCTCGGGGTGCCGATCGTCGAGGAGTTCGGGTTCGGGCACTGCGAGGGGGCGTTGACGGTGCCGTTCGGGGTGGCGGGTGAACTGGACGCGGAGGCTGGGACGTTGACGCTGGATGTGCCTGCGCTGGTGTGAAGCCCGGGGAGAAACTCCCGTCCTGAGCGTTGACCCACGCATGACACGTGTCACAACATGGCTACCGGCCGGTTACTTACCGGCCGGTAGTCGGTCGTCCTCAGTGTGGAGGTCCTCGTGTCCCGTCGTCCCGCACTCTCCAGATCCCGCGCACCGCTCGCCCTGGCCATCGGCGCCGCACTGGCCGCGCCGCTCGCTGTCGCGGCCCCCGCCCCAGCGAGCGCGACCGGCCAATTCACGGTCACCCCGCTGAAGTTCACCGTCAAAGCGGGTGGCAGGACCTGCACAGTGGACGCCGACCTCTACCGCCCCGCCGGAGTGGACGCCGCGCACCCCGCGCCCGCCGTCCTCACCACCAACGGCTTCGGCGGCAGCAAGTCGGACGGCTCGACGGCGGCCACCGGTAAGGCCTTCGCCGAACGCGGCTATGTCGGGCTCGTCTACTCCGGGCTCGGCTTCGGCAAGTCCGGCTGTCTGATCTCCCTCGACGACCCGAAGGCCGACGGGAAAGCGGCCTCCGGGCTGATCGACTTCCTCGCCGGGAAGCGCGCGGCTGACGACGGCACGACGATCGACTACGTCACCAAGGATGCGAAGGCCGATCCGCGCGTCGGCATGATCGGCGGTTCGTACGGCGGGGCCATCCAGCTGGCGACGGCCGCCGTCGACCACCGGGTCGACGCCCTCGTACCGATGATCACCTGGAACGACCTGAGCTACTCGCTCGACCCGAACAACGCGTCCGACCGCGGCGTGCCGGGCGCCGCCAAGTGGCAGTGGATGAACGGCTTCTACCTCATCGGCGAGGGCCAGCCGCTGCTCGAGCCGAGCCTCGACCCGTCCCGCATCAACTCCCTGAGCTGCCTGCACTTCGCCACCCAGGCCTGCGAGACGATCCGCACCCTCAACTCGGGCAGCTACCCCGCCGACAGGACCGCCGCCCTCCAGCAGTACGCACGCAGCGTCTCCCCGGTCTCGTATCTGCCGCAGGTCAAGGCGCCGACCCTGCTCGTCCAGGGCCAGGCCGACAGTCTCTTCAACCTCAACGAGGCGCAGGCGACGTACAAGACGCTCAAGGCGCACGGCACGACGACGAAGATGATCTGGCAGTCCTGGGGGCACAGCGGCGGTCTCACCGATCCGGCGTCCGGCGAACTCAACCTCTCCGCGGGCAACTTGGAGACGAGCTACGTCGGCAAGCGCGTCCTGTCGTGGTTCGACCGCTACCTCCAGCAGAAGAAGGGTGTCGACACCGGGCCCGCCTTCGCCTACCAGCAGGACTGGGTCCCCAGTGACAGCGGGCCGAACGGCTCCTACGCCACCGCGTCGAAGGTGCCCGCCCTGAACCAGAAGCTGTACCTGTCCGGTGACGGCAAGCTCGTCGACAACCGGAAGAAGGTCGTGCGCGGCAGCCGCGAGTACCGCAACTGGCTCATTCCCACCAGCCACTCCGAGAGCTCCCTCGCCGGGATGATCGGCCTGCCCGACCCGGCCCCGCACGACACCAGGGGCACCTATCTCGACTGGACGAGCGAGCCGCTGACCGGCGCCGTGGATGTGGTCGGCTCCGCGAAGGCCACGCTCAAGGTGGTCTCGCCGAGGACCGAGCGGGTGCAGAACTCCGGCGACGCGGCAGACAAACTGGTCCTCTTCGCCAAGCTGTACGACATCGCGCCCGACGGCAAGAAGACGCTGGTCCACCGGCTGGTGGCGCCGGTCCGCGTGCCGGACGTGACCAAGCCGTTCACCGTCTCGCTGCCGGGGATCGTGCACCGGTACGAAGCGGGGCACAAGCTGCGGTTCGTGGTCGCGGCCAGCGACGACGCGTACGTCGGGAACAGGGGTGTGAAGCCGGTGACGGTCACCAGCGCGCCCGATGACACGGGGGAGCTCCAGCTGCCCGTCGTCCGCTGAGCCTCCGGGACCCTCCCGGGGCTCACCCGTACGGCCCACACCCCCACTCCGGAGGGGCGTCCACCGCGCGCAAACCCGGCCTGCTGCCCATGCTGGTAGCCGGGGGAGGCCGGTCGAAGCTCCGACGGAAGGGTCCACCTATGAGTCCCAGCACCTCCTCGGGCGGCTCCAAGGGCAGCTCGGGCGGCGGTGGCGTCCTGACGCCGACCAGGATCGCCGTCGCCGCGGTCGCCGCCCTCACCTTGGTCTTCATCTTCGAGAACACCCGCCACACCAAGATCAGACTGCTGATCCCCGAAGTGACCATGCCCCTGTGGGTGGCGCTGCTCTGCACAGGCCTGATCGGAGCGCTGTGCGGGGCGTACTTCATCCGGCGGCGCAAATAGCGGCTAACGTGGCCCGATGTCCGAAAGCGCCGGCAGCACCGGCAGTGCCGCCCTTCTGGCCCAGGGGCCGCGCGTAGGCATACGTCCCTTCACCTACGCCGACGGACCCGAGTTCACCGCACGGGCGCGTGAGAGCCGGGAGCTGCACAGCCCCTGGCTCTTCCCGCCCGCCACGGACGAGGCGTACGCCGCGTACGCGGGCGCGCTCATCGAGGGCCGGGGCAAGGCGGGGTTCCTGGTGTGCGACAGGCCGGCGGACGGCGCCATCGCCGGGTTCATCAACATCAACAACATGGTCGCGGGCGCCTTCCGCTGCGGGGCACTGGGATATGGCGCGTTCGCGCACGCGGCGGGGCGCGGCCTGATGGGGGAGGGGCTCGGCCTCGTCGTGCGGTACGCCTTCGAGGCGCTCGAGCTGCACCGCCTGGAGATCAACGTCCAGCCGGGCAACACCGCCTCGATCGCGCTCGCCCGGCGCTGCGGCTTCCGGCTCGAGGGCTTCTCGCCGGACTTCCTCTTCATCGACGGGGCGTGGCGCGATCACCAGCGCTGGGCGCTGACCGCCACTGATCAGGTGCGCGACGCTCCTTTGCGTAATCCTGACTGGGATAGCCCCTGGTCGGGACGGCGATGAACGTGTTCCATGGTGATCGTGACGACCACCGTGCGACGTGACGTACTGACGCTGCCCGCCGCCCCGTTGGGCCCCGAGAACCCGCTGCCGCCGCTGCGACCACTCCATGAAGTGCACACACTGGACGAGCGCGGCAGAGAGGGACTGCCGCGCGACATGGCACGGCAGCTCGGGTACGAGCCGCTGCGCGGCATCCTGCCGACGCGGGTGCTCGACGGGTACGGGCGTCGGCGTACGGAGACGGCGATCGACACGCTGGTCATCGAGAACGACCGGCTTCGCGCCACCGTCCTGCCGGGATTCGGCGGCCGTGTCCACTCCCTCTTCCACAAGCCGACGGGACGCGAACTCCTCTACCGCAACCCGGTGTTGCAGCCCGCCGCTTTCGCGCTCAACGGCGCCTGGTTCTCCGGCGGCATCGAGTGGAACATCGGCGCCACCGGCCATACGACACTGTCCTGCGCGCCGCTGCACGCCGCGCGGGTGACGGCGCCCGACGGCGGCGAGATGCTGCGGCTCTGGGAGTGGGAGCGGCTGCGGGACGTGCCGTTCCAGGTAGACCTGTGGCTGCCCGAAGGGTCCGACTTCCTGCACGTCGGCGTGCGGATCCGCAATCCGCACGAGAAGGCGGTGCCGGTCTACTGGTGGTCCAACATCGCGGTGCCGCAGGAGCGCCGGGTCATCGCCCCGGCCGAGGAGGCCTGGCACTTCGGGTACGCGGGCGGCCTGCGCCGCGTTCCGGTGCCGGAGTCCGACGGGGTGGACCGGACGTATCCGCCGCGCAGTGAGTACGCCGCCGACTACTTCTACGACGTACCGGATCAGGCGCGGCGCTGGATCGCCGCGCTCGACGACGACGGGCACGGCCTCGTCCAGACGTCGACCGATCTGCTGCGGGGCCGCAAGCTCTTCGTGTGGGGGTCCGGCACGGGCGGGCAGCGCTGGCAGGAGTGGCTGACGGAGCCGGGGACGGGCGGGTACGCGGAGATCCAGGCGGGCTTGGCCCGTACGCAGCTGGAGCATGTACGGCTGGACGCCGAGAGCGAGTTCGCGTGGCTCGAGTCGTACGGACCGCTGTCGGCCGACCCCGGCCAGGTGCACGGCGGCGACTGGGGAGCCGCGCGCGACGAGGCTCGGGCGCGGCTGTCGGACGCGCTGCCCCGGAGTGCGGTGGATGCGGCCTACGAGGCGTGGCGGCGGTGCGCCGACACCGAGCCGGGTGAGGTGCTGGCCACCGGGTCGGGCTGGGGCGCGCTCGAAGTCCTGCGCGCGGACTACAAGTTGCCGGGCACGCCTTTCGGTGAGAGCACGCTCGGCCCCGAACAGGCGCCGTGGCTCGAGCTCTTGCACTCCGGCGCCGTGCCGGAGCCGCGCAGGGTGGCACCGCCTGGACCGACCCTGGTGTCCCCGCACTGGCGGGACATGCTGGAGACGGCGCCCGCGCGGCCGGTCGCCGAGTACCACCTGGGCGTCGCGCAGTGGCACGCGGGCGACCGTGCGCAGGCGGTGCGGAGTTGGGAGCGTGGCCTTGAACTCGCCCCGTCCCGCTGGCCGTTGCTCCGCTGTCTCGCGGTCGACGACCAGGAATCGGGCCACATCGAGCGCGCCGCCGACCGGTACGCGGAAGCCTTCGACGACCTGTGCCAGGAGCGGCGCGACGACGGCGCCCGGTGGACGGCCGCGAGTGCCGCGCTCGGCAGGGAGGCGATCGGCGTCCTCCTCGCGGCCGGGCGGCAGGCGGTGGCACGCGGGGTGTGGGACCGCCTGCATCCGTCCACGCGCGCGGAGGGCCGCTTCCGCCTCGTCGAGGTCCAACTGCTCCTGGCGGAGGGCGAGACGGCCGGGGCGCGGGCGATATTCGACGAGGGCTTCGAAGCGGCCGACCTGCGCGAGGGTGCCGAGGTGCTCGGCGAGCTGTGGCGCACGGTGACGGACGAGGAAGTGCCCGCTCGGTACGACTACCGGATGCGGGCTGTTTCTCAGGAGTGAAGGTCCCCGGGAGGGGGCGGGAGTCAGCCGCCCCCTCAGGCGCCGTCGGCTACGCCAGCTCGCCGTTCCTTGCGACGACGTGACCGCCGTGGACCACCATGTCCCGCTGCGGCATGTCCACCAGGACCTGCGGCAGGCACTCCCCGCGTACGAGGATGAAGTCGGCGGGGGCGCCGGGCTTCAGGTTCGCGTGGTCGAGGCCAAGCACGTCGGCGCCGCCGTGCGCGCCCACGTTGTAGCAGTCGGCGAGTTCGTCGTCGAGGCGGACGTCCGTCACCCAGCCGAGGATGTGCGTACGGTGCAACATGTCCGCGTTGCCGAACGGGCTCCACGCGTCGCGCACCCCGTCCGAGCCGAGCCCGACCCGTACCCCGTGCTCGCGCAGCTTCGCGATCGGCAGGACGAGGGATTCGTTCGGGGCGACCGTCGTCAGGGAGATGTCCTGCTCACCCAAGTCGGCCGCCATCTTGCCCAGTTCGGTGTCGGACAGGTTCGGCAGGCAGAAGACGTGGCTCACCGTGACCTTGCCGCGCAGGGAGAGCGCGCGTGTGCGGTCGATGATGGCTCGCAGGACCTCGGTGCCCTTCTCGTCGCGGTCGTGCAGGTGGATGTCCACGCCGACCCCGTGGCGGTCCGCGAGCCCGAAGACCAGATCCAGCTGTTCGTCCATCGCGTGGTCGAAGCTGATCGGATCGATGCCGCCGACCAGATCGATGGAGCCGGAACGGGCGGCTTCCTCCAGGAGCTCCGCCGTGCCGGGGGTCCGGATCACGCCGTGCTGCGGAAAGGCCACGATCTGCACGTCGAGAGCGTGCCGCAGCCGCTCGCGGGCCGCGTTCACACCCTCGACACCGGCCAGGTCGTACGCGGGCGCCACGTCCACATGGGCGCGCATCGCGCGGGTGCCACGGGTCACGGCGTGCGACATCAGGCCATACGCGCGCTCGCCGACGGGCCGTGACTGGCTCTTGAAGATCTCCACGTCCTGGGCGCAGTAGTCGGCGATGCCGCTCGCCGGCTTCCGCGACACCCAGTCACCGCCCCACGTCGTCTTGTCCGGGTGGATGTGGGCGTCCACGAGCGACGGCAGGGCCACGCGCCCACCGCAGTCGATGACTTCGGCCCCCTGGGGCGCCCGGCCTTCCGTGATCCGGCCGTCGACCACCGTGAGGTCCACGGGGGTCTTCGCGCCGAAGGGGCGGACGTTGCGGAACACCACGGCCTTGGGGCGGCGGCGGTCCTCGCCGTGGGACGCGGCGGCGGCCGGAGTGGCGGCCGGCAGGGCCGCTCCGGTGCCCGCGAGAGCGGCGGCGGCGCCGAGTACGCCGCGACGGGAGAGAGGCGTCATGGAGGTCTCCTTCGGGGATGTGGTGCGCAGGTGGCTGCCTGGAAGGGAGGGGTACTCGATGGGGTTCAGAGGGCGATAGACGGGGTTCAGAGCGCGATACCCGAACGCACCACGCGCACGGGCTTCTTGAGGACCGTTACGTCGGACAGCGGGTCGCCGTCCACGAGGAGCACGTCACCGGCGAAGCCGCGCGCGAGGCGGCCCGCCGTGCGGTCGAGGCCGAGCAGCTTCGCGGCGCCGGTGGTGGCCGTGCGGATCGCGTCGAGCGCGGAGAGCCCCGCCGCGTGCATCAGCTCCACCTCGCGGCCGATGGGCTTGATCTTGCCGCCGGACGAGTCCGTGCCCGCCGCGAGCGGCACGCCGAGCTCGTGCGCGGCGAGCACGGCCCGCTTCAGGACCGGCAGGTACTGAAGGCCGCGCTCCTTGAGCACGGGGTCCGAGGACTCGGCGAGCCCGGCGATCGCGGTGAGGGTCGGCGTGAAGTACGTCCCCCTGCGCCGCATCTCGTGCAGCGTGCGCTCGCCGACGAACGCGCCGTGCTCCAGCGAGCGGACGCCCGCCATGACGGCGTCGTCGCAGCCCTTCTCGCTGTAGCTGTGGCAGAGCACGCCCTTGCCGCCGCGCCGGGCCGCCGCGACCACGGCGGACAGCTGCTCGCGGTCGTACACCTGGGCCAGCGGGTCCTGCTCCGGCAGCCCCGCGCGCTCGTTGACCCTGGTCTTGATGACGTCGGCGCCACGGGCGATGTTGACCTCGACGACGCGGCGCAGCGCCTCGGGCGAGCGCACGCCGTCACTCAGCCTGGCCAGCGGGGTCAGCTCCGGGTCGGCGAGGATCGTGTCGCCGAGGTCGGGCGTGACGAAGATTCCGGCGGCGCGAAGGCGGGGCGCCTGCTTCGGGGCCTGGCGGGCCAACTCCCGTACGGCGATGTCCTGGTAGAAGTTGGTCGAGCCGCTGCGGGCGCTGGTCGCGCCGAGCAGCACCGCGTCGCGCGCCTCGGCCGCGGTGTTGAGGTGGATGTGCGCCTCGACGAGCCCCGGCAGGATCCAGCGCCCGTGCGCGTCCAGCACCTCGGCCCCTTCGGGCACCCGGGTCCGCCCCCGCGCGCCCGCCGCTCGTACGACACCGTCCACGATGACGACCACCGCGTCCTCGGTCACCTCGCCGGTCGCGGGGTCGAGGAGGGTGCCGCCCTCGATGACCAGATCGCCGCCGGTCGGCCGCTCTTCGCGTGCGGCTTCGCGTCCGGCGGCGTTCGCCTGCGGAGCGGAGGCGGCCAGCGCGGCCGTGGTCCCGGCGAGCGCGGCCGCGCCGGCGAGGACGCCACGCCGGGTGAGCCGGGAGGAGGGCGGAGGGGTGTTCTCGACGCACATGGGGCTGCTCCAGGACGAGTTACGGAGGGGTCGCGTCCGGAGTTTGTATACCAAGCTGGGGTGGGCCGCAAGGAGGGGTGGTGAAATGTGCAGGTTTCTTCGAGGTGATGCGCAGAGCGAGGGTGGGCCGGGTGGCTATTGGTATACAGAACCGGCCCGAGGTGTGAGAGTCCCGCTCTCAGGCCCCGCTCTCAGGCCCCGCCCTCAGGCCCCGCTCAGGCCCCGCTCTCAGGCCCCGCTCTCCTCGAAGAGCGACCGCAGCGCCACGACCTGGCTGTCCCGCACATGCAGCAGCGTGCTCGCCCCCGCCGTCTCCTCGTCGCCCGCAGCGATCCGGTGATAGATCAGGTCGTGCTGGGCCCGCATGTGGTCCGGCTCGGCGCGCATACCGAACAGGAGCTGGAGCTGCCAGCTCAGCTGCTCCATCGTGCGGGCGAGGAGAGGATTGCCGGAGAGGGTCACGATGCCCTCGTGGAACGCCGTGTGCGCGGCGACCTCCCGCGGCCCGTCGTCCGCGTCCGACGCCTGCTCGGCCTGGCCGAGGGTGGCCCGCAGCGCGGCGAGGCCCGGCGGCTCGTCCGGCGCGCTCGCCGCCACCCGGCGTGCCGCGAGCCGGGACGCCTGGACGGCGAGGGGTTCCCACACCTCGTACAAGTGCCGCACATCGGCCCGCTCGAGGCGGCGCACCCGCACCCCGCTGTGCGGCAGGAGTTCGAGCAGCCCCTCGGCGACCAGCGCGCGCAACGCCTCCCGGACGGGGACCCGCGACATGCGCAGTTCCTCGGCGACCTCACGCTCGACCAGGCGCGCGCCCAGCGGATAGCGGCGGTCCACGATGCGCTGCCGGACGGCCTCGCGCGCCTGGGCGCTGAGCGACACCCGCTCCGTACCGCCCGCCGTACCGCCGCTCGCCGTACTGCCCGCCACGTGCACCGTCCTCCGTTCGGCTGGTCCGCCTGCCGTGGAGGATACGGGGCAAGCGGGTCAGGCCGGGGCGCGCCGGTCCGCGTACTCGAAGACCGTGCCGTCGGGGTGCACCGCGATCAGGTTGCGGCCCACCGGAGTCGGGACGGGGCCCGCGATGACACGGGCGCCGGACGCGATCAGGACGGTGTACGCCTCTTCGACGTCCGGCACCGCGATCGTCGCCGAGACCTTCCGGAGGATCTCGAGCTCCCGCTCGGGCCCGCTCATGAGCAGGAAGCAGCCGACCGCCGCGACCGACACGCCCTCCCGCTCGAAACGCTGGGCGGGCCCGCCCGCGAGGCGTTCGTAGAAGGCGACCGAGGACTCCAGGTCCTCGACGCAGATACGCAGCGTGGTTCCCAGGATCTCCATGCGGGCGAGCCTAGTTGGCCCGGCCCGCACGCGTGATCGTTTCCGGGGACTTCTGGAACTTCCGGAACTTCCGGGACTTCCACGCGCCGTGCTCACGCGACCCGGTATTCCTCCACGTCCTCCGTGCGCCGCAGCTCGAGGCCGTGGCCGATGCCGCCGTCAGGGCGGACGGTGCCGCCCGTCGGGTCCAGGGCCCCGTCGAAGAACATCGACTCGATCCGCACATGGTCGTGGAACCACTCGATGTGCCGCAGATTCGGTACGCAGGCGGCGACCGCGGCATGTGCGTGCGGGGCGCCGTGGGCCGACACCTCGAGCCCGTAGGCCTGCGCGAGAGCCGCGGCACGCAGCCACTCGGTCAGGCCGCCGCAGCGCGTCGCGTCGACCTGGAGGCAGTCCACGGCAGGGATCATCCGGGCGAAGTACGGGAGCTCGTAGCCGTACGCGCCCGCCGTCACGTCGCACACGAGCGCGTCCCGCACCAGCGCGAGACCCTGGAGGTCGGCCGCTCGGACCGGCTCCTGGAACCAGCCCACACCGTGCTCGGCGAGCACCTGGCCCACCCGGATCGCCTGCTTGCGCGCATAGCCGCCGCTCGCGTCCACGTACAGCTCGGCCCGGGTGCCGATGACGTCACGCGCGGCGCGCACCCGCTGCACGTCGCGGGAGGCCGCCCGCCCCCAGTCCTCGCCGATCCTGATCTTGACGCGGGGTATGTGCTGGCCGTGCACCCAGCCGTTCAGCTGGGCCTCGAGATGGGTGTCGTGGTACGTCGTGAAGCCGCCGCTGCCGTAGACGGGGACGTCGTCGCGGGCCGCGCCGAGGAGACGTACGAGCGGAATCTCCAGAAGGCGCGCCTTAAGGTCCCACAGGGCGATGTCGATCGCCGAGACGGCGCAGGCGGCTGCGCCGGAGCGGCCGGTGTCGCGGATCGCCCGCGTCATCGCTCCGTGCGCCGCGGGGATGTCGAGAGCGTCCAGGCCGGTGACGGCGGGGACGAGCTGCTCGGCCATCAGCTGCACGGTGGACGCGGGGGCGTAGGTCCAGCCCGTACCCGTCGAGCCGCCCGCCGTGACCTCGGCGATCACGATGGTGGTGCTCTCCCACGCGAGGGTGCCGTCCGCCTCGGGGGCATCCGCGGGCACCAAGTAGGCGGACATGACAGGTCGTTCGATGGACAGTGCGTCTTTCATCGGGGCCGTCCTGATCGCATACCGGGGTGGGGACGGGGACCGCGGCGCGGGGCGGGAATTCGGGTCGCGCCCCGCACCTGCGGCGGCGCCTCGGTACGGGTATCCAGAAGCCGGGTGGGCAAACGGGGCCGCTCCGGTCAGTGCTTCGCGGACCGACGGTTCTCCGCGGACCGGGCCCTGAACCAGGCGTTGGCCGTGGGCCGGAACATCAGGACCGTCGCGCCGAGCACCGCGCTCAGATGCAGGACGCGGCTCGCGCCGAACAGGACGTCCAGCACCCCCGGGTCCCGGAAGACGTCCGCCGGTGAGTGCCCGTCGGCCAGCCACTCGACGGGCCCGATCACCAGGGACAGCGTGCCGAACACGCCGAGCCCCACGGCGAGCGTCAGGCGCGCCCAGTTCCTGCCCCGACGAAGCTGTACGGCGATCAGGACGGCCGCCGAGAACACGGCCATCCGCAGCAGCAGTCCACCCGCGATCTCCCCGGCGGTCGTGTCACCGTCCGCGATCAGCCGGCCGACCGCGAGCACCGACTCGGCCACGCCCGCCGCGACCGCGGTGATCCAGAGCGCGAAGGCGGCTTCGACGGGCGGTGGAGTGACGGGCTCGCCGCCGGTCGGCCTGGAGGAGCCGGTCGCCCGGGAGTGTCCGGGACGTCTCCGCGTTTCGTACGGCATGGCGTGCCTCGCTCACTGTGGTCCCCGTGGTCCCCGTGGTCCGCCCTGGACCGTCTCCCTGAATCCTCCCGGCGGACGCGGCGCGGGGCACGCCCGCCGGCCCCCTTCTTCAGGTGTCGTCAACCCCCCTGCGCGCCATGCAAGGAACCCCCTCACTTCCGGCAGAGAATCTCCCCGTGCAGCACGGTGAACCAGCCGTCCTCCTGCTTGCCCCAGTCCCGCCACGCGTCGGCGAAGGACCGCAGCTCCCCGGCATCCGCGTGCCCGCCGTCGACGGCGCGTCCGGCGTACGACGAGGCGACCGTGCGGTCCGCCCAGAGCCCGCTCCACCAGTCGCGCTCCTCCGCGGAGCTGTAGCACCAGGTGCCCGCGCTCGCGGTGATGTCGTCGAAACCGGCCTCCAGGGCCCAGGACTTGAGGCGGCGCCCCGCGTCCGGCTCGCCGCCGTTGGCGCGGGCCACCCGCTGATACAGGTCCAGCCAGTCGTCCATGGCGGGGGAGTTCGGGTACCAGGTCATCGCCGAGTAGTCCGCGTCACGGGCGGCGACGATGCCGCCCGGCGCACAGACCCGCCGCATCTCACTCAGAGCGCGCACCGGGTCGCCGACGTGCTGGAGCACCTGATGGGCGTGGACGACGCAGAAATAGTCGTCCGGGTAGTCCAGGTCGTGTACGTCGGCGACGGCGAACTCCACGTTCTCCAGGCCCCGTTCGGCCGCGGTCGCCCGCGCCTGGTCCAGGATGCCGGGCGCGTGGTCGACGCCCGTGACGTGGCCGTCGGGGACGAGTGCTGCCAGGTCGGCGGTGATGGTGCCGGGGCCGCATCCGATGTCCAGGACCTTCATGTGCGGCTTCAGCGAACCGACGAGGTACGCGGCCGAGTTGGCGGCGGTCCGCCAGGTGTGGGAGCGCAGGACGGACTCATGGTGTCCGTGCGTGTAGACGGCGGTCTCCTCCGGCATGACGGGAACTCCTTCACGTTCGCTACCGCTCGCTGCGGTAAAGGGAACGCTACGCCGCCATGTCGAATAATGAGACCCACGTATCAGTATGTGGTCACGGTGCCTTCGCCGCACGCGCTGCGGGAGTTCGATCGAAACGCATTTGCCGCGACCACCGCCCCCCACGGACAATCCCCGCATGGGACATCTAGAAGCCGCGCACATCGAGTACTACCTGCCGGACGGCCGAGCCCTGCTCGGTGATGTCTCCTTCCGTGTCGGCGAAGGCGCCATCGTCGCCCTCGTCGGAGCCAACGGCTCGGGCAAGACGACCCTCCTGCGCCTCATCTCGGGCGAACTCCAGCCGCACGGCGGCACCGTCACCGTCAGCGGCGGCCTCGGCGTCATGCCGCAGTTCGTGGGGTCCGTGCGTGACGAGACGACCGTGCGCGACCTGCTCGTCTCCGTGTCCCCGCCCCGCATCCGCGAGACCGCGAAGGCCGTGGACGTCGCCGAGCACCTGATCATGACCGTCGACGACGAGGCCGCCCAGCTCCAGTACGCTCAGGCGCTCTCCGACTGGGCCGAGGCGCACGGCTACGAGGCCGAGACGCTCTGGGACATGTGCACCACCGCCGCGCTCGGCATCCCGTACGACAAGGCGCAGTTCCGCGAGGTCCGCACCCTCTCCGGCGGCGAGCAGAAGCGCCTCGTGCTCGAAGCCCTGCTGCGCGGTGGCGACGAGGTGCTGCTCCTCGACGAGCCGGACAACTATCTCGACGTACCCGGAAAGCGCTGGCTCGAGGAGCGGCTGCGGGAGACGCGCAAGACCGTTCTCTTCGTGTCGCACGACCGCGAGCTCCTCGCCCGCGCCGCCGAGAAGATCGTCAGCGTCGAGCCGGGGCCCGCGGGCGCCGACGCGTGGGTGCACGGCGGCGGCTTCTCCACCTTCCACGACGCGCGGCGCGAGCGGTTCGCGCGCTTCGAGGAGCTGCGCAGGCGCTGGGACGAGAAGCACGCCCAGCTGAAGAAGCTCGTGCTGAGCCTGCGGCAGGCCGCCTCGATCAGCCATGAGCTCGCCTCGCGGTACGCCGCCGCGCAGACCAGGCTCAAGAAGTTCGAGGAGGCGGGCCCGCCGCCCGAGCCGCCCCGCGAGCAGGACATCACCATGCGGCTGCACGGCGGGCGGACCGGCATCCGCGCCATCACCTGCAAGGGGCTCGAGCTGACCGGCCTGATGAAGCCCTTCGACATCGAGGTCTTCTACGGCGAGCGCGTCGCCGTCCTCGGCTCGAACGGCTCAGGCAAGTCGCACTTCCTGCGTCTCCTCGCCGGCGGCGACGTCACGCACACCGGCGACTGGAAGCTCGGGGCGCGCGTCGTGGCGGGCCACTTCGCGCAGACCCACGCCCACCCCGAGCTCTTCGGCCGCACGCTCCTCGACATCCTGTGGCGCGAGCACGCCCAGGCCAAGGGCCCCGCCATGTCGCGCCTTCGCCGCTACGAGCTCACCGGGCAGGCCGAGCAGCGCTTCGAGCGGCTCTCGGGGGGCCAGCAGGCACGCTTCCAGATCTTGCTCCTGGAGTTGGAGGGTTCCACCGCGCTGCTGCTCGACGAGCCCACCGACAACCTCGACCTGGAGTCGGCCGAGGCGCTCCAGGAGGGCCTTGAGGCATATGAGGGAACGGTGCTCGCCGTGACGCACGACCGCTGGTTCGCCCGCTCCTTCGACCGCTATCTGGTCTTCGGCAGCGACGGCCTCGTACGTGAGACGCCGGAGCCCGTGTGGGACGAACGGCGGGTGGAGCGCAAGCGGTAGCGCCTGCCGGGCCCAGGAGGACAATGGCGGGTATGGCAGACACGACTGGCAAGGCAGGACACCCGCTCCTCGCCCGGCACTCCGCCGCGCTCGAACTGTTCACCGACCGGGTGCACGCGGTCCGTGCCGATCAGTGGGACGCGCGCACGCCGTGCACCGACTGGTCGGTGAGCGACCTCGTCAACCACCTCACCGCCGAGCAGCTCTGGGTGCCCTCGCTCGTCCGCGACGGCGCCACCATCGCCTCCGTCGGCGACGCCTTCGACGGCGACATGCTCGGCCCCGACCCGGTCGCCTCCTGGGACACGGCCGCCGCAGCGTCCCGCGGGGCGTTCCAGGAGCCGGGCGCCCTCGACCGCACGGTCCACCTTTCCTTCGGCGACACTTCCGCGGTGTTCTACTGCGGGCAGATGATCAGCGACCTCGTCGTGCACGCCTGGGACCTGTCCCGGGCGATCGGCGCGGACGAAAAGCTTCCGGATGACCTGGTCGCCTTCTCCGTACGGGAAATCACGCCGTACGCTGCGGACTTGGCGAAGAGTGGCCTCTTCGCCCCCGCGGTGGAACCACCCGATGGTGCCGATGTGCAGACGAAGCTGCTGAGTCTGCTGGGGCGCCGGGTGTAGCCGCGGGGGAGCACGAGTGATGCGGTGACGCAGGGGGATCGGGTGAATCGCGGGTGACGGCTGAGCCGGTGAGGGCGTCGTTCAGGACCGGGGACGTGGACGAGGCGCGGCAGATGATCTGCGACACGTTCTACAGCAACTACATGGACGTCATCGACGGGCCGCGCACCTTCCGGGCCGAGTTCGACGTCGGCCGGCTCGGCGCGCTCACCGTCGGGGAGCTGAGCTGCGGTGCCGATGTGCGGATGCGGCTCGGTGAACTGGGCGCGTACCACGTGAACATCCTGCTCGGTGGGCACATGAGCTACCGGCAGGGCGGCGGCCCCGGCACGGTCGCGACCGCGGAGCGCGCCGGGGTGTTCCAGCCCGTCGGCGACACGGTGGTGGACCGATGGACGGGCGACTGCCGCGTCCTCGCGGTGAAGGTGGACCGCGAGGCGCTGGAGTGGCGCCTCGAGCAGCTGATCGGGCGTCCCGTCCGCGCCCCGCTGACGCTCGCGCCCGAACTCGACATCACGCGTGGTCCCGGCCGCGGGTGGGCCCGGCTCGTGACGACGGTCGTCGAGGAGCTGTGCGACGCGCCGGACGCCGCGCCGCCCGGCGCGTCGCTGTACACGTCTCCGCTGGTCGCCGCGCCCTTGCAGGAGGCTGTCCTGAACGGGTTGCTGCTCGCCGCCGAGCATCCCTTCCGTGACGAACTCACCGCTCCGGTGCGGAAGTTGCGTCCGAAGCCCGTGAAGCGCGCGATGGACGTGGTCCAGGAGCGGCCCGAGTATCCGTTCACCCCCGCCGGTCTTGCCGACGAGGCGCAGGTCGGGGTGCGCTGGCTCCAGGAGGCGTTCCGCCGCTATGTGGGCATGTCGCCCATGGCGTACGTACGGGACGTACGGCTGACCAGGGTGCGCGACGAACTGCGGGCGGCGGACCCCGGCGCGTTGAGCGTGAGCGAGGTGGCGCACCGGTGGGGCTTCAGTCACCTGGGGAGGTTCGCCGAGCAGTACCGGGCCCGGTTCGGGGAGTTGCCGTCCCGCACACTCCGGGGCTGAGCTTGCGTTATCCGGACAGTGGCCGCGCTCAGCGGATCGTGACCGCGGAGTAGCTGATTTATCGTTTCACCCGTCGTCGTTCGGGCCGGTCGGCGCCCACGGGTCCATCAACCCGCCCCGAGGGCGCGGCCGTGACGGACCATCGACGACGCTCCGGTCCGGCTTTCACCGCCGGGCCGGGTCGGCGCCGCGGGTCCGGCCGCTCCCCCCGCACCACCCGTGCGACCGGACCCGCCCCTTCCGAACCGGTCCGGGACCCCGCCCGGCCGGAAGCCGGTCCGGTCGCACGGGTGGCCTGTGTGCTCACCGTGAGGGGATCGGCGCCGTCGGCGACGGCCCGCAGTGCGATGTCCCGGTCGGTGAGTACGCCGACCACCCGGCCGTCCGTGGCCACCAGGACATGGCGCCATGGCTCGGGCCCTTCCTCCGGGAGTTCGTCGTCCCGGCGCTGTACCTATGTGCGGCCGGTCCATGCGGGTTTGCCCGGTGGAAGGTGGGAGACCCGGCCTGGCACAGCCCTCACGGGCGCTCTCGGAGAGAAGGAATCATGGCGGTTCTCGCTGTGTTCATCCCCGTCGCGATGCTGGGCGTCGTCCTGGCACTCGGCCGGTACGAGGAGTGGTTGCTGCCGTCGGTCAAGGATGCCGCCGACGCCGGCTCTGACGCCGGCTCTGACGACGCGGAATCGGGAGCCCCGGTGTTTGCCCCCCGGCCCTCGGGGCAAGCGAAGTGGAACAGTGCTTCGGACCGGAGGCACGTCCGTGGGAGTGGAAGGCGCTCGCCCCGGGTGTGCCCTGTCGCTCAGACACGTGCGCTCCCACGGTGACTCTTGAACCCAAGGCACCGACAAGGGAGTTGCGACGCACCATGCGAACCGACGCGCGACAGACGAAGCGCCACCCGCACGACGACGCCCCCGACACCGCAGCCGCCTTCCGCAGGCTCACCGAGATGCCGCACGGTCCCGAACGCGACGCGCTGCGCCAGGAGTTGGTCAAGGCCTGGCTGCCGATGGCCGAGCGGCTCGCGGGCCGGTTCCGCGACCGTGGCGAAGCCCTCGACGACCTGCGGCAGGTCGCGGCCCTCGGCCTGGTCAAGGCCGTCGACCGGTACGACCCCGAGCACGGCAGCGCCTTCGAGAGCTACGCGGTGCCGACCGTCACCGGTGAGATCAAGCGGCACTTCCGTGACCACATGTGGACCCTCCATGTGCCGCGCCGCGTACAGGAGTTGCGCAACCGGGTGCGATTCGCCCGCCAGGACCTCGTCCAGACCGTTCACGGCCGGGTGCCGACCCTCGCCGAGATCGCCGAGAAGGCCCAGCTGTCCGAGGGGGACACCGCCGCCGGACTGGAGGCGCTCGACAGCTTCACCGCGCTCTCCCTGGACGCCGAACTCCCGGGCAGCGAGGACGGATACTCGCTGCGGGAGGCGCTCGGCGGGCCCGACCCCGCGCTCGACATCGTCATCGACCGGGAGGCCGTCAAGCCGCGCATCGCGGCGCTGCCCGAGCGGGAGCGCGACATCCTCTACATGCGGTTCTTCGGCGACATGACGCAGAGCCGCATCGCCGAGGAGCTCGGCATCTCGCAGATGCACGTCTCCCGCCTGATCAGCCGCTGCTGCGACCGCCTGCGTGACCAGGTCATGCAGGACGCGGCCTAGGACCCAGGCCCCAGGACCCAGGGCCTGGCGGCCGGCGGCGGCCTGTGCGAGGACGTCACCCGGGCGGAGCCCACCGCGCGCGGACGGCGGCCCGGCGCGTTTCGATTGGTTCATGCGGACGGAATCCGAAGGCCGTGGGACTGTCCGGTACGGGCCGCCCCTGCCGGAGCCGGGCCTTCCGGTCCTGCCCGAGCTGTCCGCCGTGCTCGCGGGCGCCGCGGGCCGCGCCCATGCCGAACCGCCCGGTGGCGGCCCAGCCCTCCTGGAGGCCGCGGGCGGCTACTGGGCCCGGCGCGGCCTCGCAGTGGAGCGTGACCAGGTCGTCGCGGCGCCCGGGGCCCCGCCCCTGCTCCTCGCGCTCACCGCGGCCCTCGGCGGCGGTGACGTCCTGCTGCCGCGCCCCTGTCCCGCCTGGTGGGCGCCGCAGGCTCGGCTGCTCGGCCGGTCGGTGTATCACGTGCCGACGCCCGCCGAATGCGGCGGCGTCCCCGATCCTTACGCCCTCCTGGAGACCGTCCGCCGTATCCGTGCCGAGGGCGGCACCCCGCGGCTCCTCGTGCTCTCCGTCGCCGACGACCCGACCGCCACCGTGCCGCCGCCGGAAGTGCTGCACGAGGCGGTGGAGGCGGCCGCGGACGAGGGGCTGCACATCGTCAGCGACGAGACCTGGCGCGACACCCTGCACCGGCCGCACGACACCGTGCTCATCGGCCCCGCCGAGATGGACCCCGACCGCGTGACGGTCCTGACCGACCTCTCCGGGGCGTTCCTGCCGCCGGGCTGGCCCGCCGCGGTCGCCCGTTTCCCGGCCGGTGCGCGGGGCGCCGCGCTGCGGGCCCGCACCCTGGACGCCCTCACCGCACTCGGCGCGCTCCTCTCGCCGCCGGTCGCGGCGGCGGCAGCGTACGCGCTGGGGGAGCCGGAGGAGATCACCGACCGGCTGACCCGCGCGACCGGCCTGCACGCGCGCGTGGCCGCCGCCGCGCACCGCGCCGTGCTCGCGGCGGGCGCGCTCGCCCGGCCCCCGCAGGCGGGACGGCACCTCTACGTAGACCTCGACCCACTCCGCCCCGCCCTCGCCGCCCGCGGGGTCGGTGACTCTCAGGACCTGGAGGACTTCCTCGGCGAACGCCTCGCCATGCCCGCCCCCGGCGGCCACCGCTTCGGCGACGAGCTCGGGGTGCTGCGGGTACGTCTGGCCACGGGGCCGCTGCTCGGCTCGACCCGGCAGGAGCGGCTCGCGGCTCTCACCGCACCGGACGCGCTGGTGCTGCCGCATGTGGAACGGGCGTTGAGCACGCTCGGATCGGCCTTCGACGACCTCCGCACGGCAGCTGACAGGCTCTAGGCCAGCCCTAGGCCACCACGCGCCGAACCTTCCGCCACACCGTCGGCGCCACGCTGATAAGGACCGTAAGACCGACCGCCAGCGCCACGCCCTCCCACGGTTCCTTGAAGAGGGAGCCGCCGAGAATGCCGATCAGTTGGTACGTCACCGCCCAGGCGAGGCACGCCGGCACGTCCCCGCGTGCGAACTGTCGCAGCGGCATCTTCGCCATCAGACACGCCAGCATCACCGGAATCCGCCCGGCGGGCACCAGCCGGGAAAGCACGAGGACCAGTACGCCGTGGTACTCGAGCTTCTCCTGCGCCTGCGTCAGACGGTCCTCGGGTGCGCGGTCGCGGATCGCCGCGAGCCAGCGCGAGCCGTTCTTCGAACGCATACCGCGCTGACCGAGCCAGTACAGCCCCAGGTCCCCGATGAACGCGGCGAGCGCCGAGACGCCGAACACCACGAGCAGCGCGAACGGCGCCTCCTGGTGGACGGCCACCACCGCGGCGGAGCTGACGAGGGCACCCGTCGGCACGACCGGCACCAGCGCGCCGAGCACGATGAGCAGGAACAGCGACGGATAGCCGACCGCCTGCTGCGTCGACTCCGGCGGCGCCTGCGCCGCCGCGGCGAGGATCACTGTGGTTCCCCCTTGGCGACCTCGGGCCGCACCCGCTCGCCGTGCTCCAGGCGGTGCACCGCCACCTCGGGCGCGAGCCGTGCCGCCTGGCGCACGAACTCCTCGCCCGGCGTGTGGAATTCATGCGGCCGTACGGCGTCCATGCCGATCGGCCAGTACGTCCCGTAGTGCACCGGTACAGCGCTGCGCGGCGCGATCCTGGCGAGGGCGACCGCCGCGCGCGTCGCATCGAGATGACCATGGCCGAGATACGGCCCCCAGCCGCCGACGGGCAGCAACGCCACATCGACGTCACCGACCTCGTCGGCCATCGAGTCGAAGAGCCCGGTGTCCCCGGCGAAGTACGTCCGGGCCTCGCCCCGCACCACGAACCCGAGCGCGGGTGCGCGATGCGGTCCGACGGGCAGCCGCCGCCCGTCGTGCCGAGCCGTCACCGCGCGTACGACGAGGTCGCCGACCCGCACCTCGTCCCCGGGCACGACGTCGATGAGATGCAGGTGGGCGAGCCTGCGCCCGAGCCCCGGCACCTGCCGGCGTGCGCCGCGCGGGAGCAGGACGCGGGTGTCGGGGGCCAGCCTCGCCAGGGAGGGCAGATGCAGATGGTCGGCGTGCAGATGGGAGACGAGCACGGCGTCCGCGACGGCCGCTTCGGACGCCGGGAGCACCCCCCTGCGCCGGCGCAGATGGGCGAGGCGGGGGGCGAAAAGCGGGTCGGTGAGCACCCGCAGGCCCGAATCCTCGATCGTGCAGGTGGCATGACCCCACCAGGTGATCTCCACCGGCACTCCGGTTCCTCCTCCACGCGACTGTTTACGAGCCTACGGCCAGGAGTAGGGTCTTCGGCTGACGCCAGTGGTGAGAACGCCGGAGGTGAGGGGGCCGCGATGGGAGAGACCGCGAGCGTGACAGTGGTGCGGGTCGCGGCGATCGCCAGCCTGACACCGCTCGAGGAGCTGGACGACGACCCCTTCCTGGTGGACTCCCGCAGTCAGCACGCGATGTGCGCGCGGTGGGCCGCCGCCCGGGGGTACGTGATCACCCGTGAACTCGTGGTCCACGGGCTGCCCTGCGACCACGCCGTGCTCTGGGCGGACGTCGAGGAGGGCCTCGTGGACCTCTTCGTCGTACCGAGCCGCCGGGTCCTCGACCGTGCGCTGAGCTCGGCGGACGAGTTCACCGCGGAGTGCGGGCGCCGTGGCGTACGGATCGAGACCGCGGGCCTCGCGGAACCGTCGTACGACTCGGTGATGAAGGCCCATGTCCACCGGCGCCTGTCGATGCCGACGGCGGGGTACGACGGCCGCTGACCTGTCCCCGCCCACTCGCCCGTTCACCCTGTGACACGCTGGTGTCCTGATCTGTCATGAAACGTGAGGCGGCACAGCGTGGGGCGAGGGCGTTGGCGGGCGGTCGGCAGTGCTCTGTGGCGCTCCGTCGCCGTGTGGCTCGTCAGTACGCTCACCATGCTCGCGCTCGCCGGGATTCTGCCCGACTTCCAGTTGCAGTCCGACGACGGCGACAGCGCCACCCGCATCGCCGTCACCGCCGCACTCGGCGCCGGTGCCTTCGGCCTTCTCTCCTCGCTGGTGTGGCCCGTGCTCGTACGGGCGCTGCTGCTCGTGCCCGCGCTCGTGCTCGGTCTGCTCGCCTTCTTCCTCAACGGATCGCTGCTGCTCCTCGCGCTGCGGCTCATCCCCGACGGACGCGGTGAGGCCAATGCCGAGACCGCGGTCGTCGTCGCCGCGGTGATGTCCGCCGTCGCCTCCGCCACCGGAGGCGCCCTCGCCGTCCGTGACGACGACGCCTACCGCCGCCGCCTCTACCGCCTCGCCGACCGAAGACGCCGCCGCGGAGAAGCGCGGACCGGTCCCGCAGCGCCCGGCACCGTCTTCATCCAGCTCGACGGCGTCGGACACGACGTCCTGCGTGCTGCCGCGGAGAAGGGGCTCATGCCGACCATCGGCGGCTGGCTCGGCCAGGAGGGGGAGCCGAGCCACCGCCTCACGCCCTGGCGCACGGACTGGTCGAGTCAGACCGGCGCGAGCCAGCTCGGCATCCTGCACGGCTCGAACCACGACATCCCCGCCTTCCGCTGGTACGAGAAGGACACCGGCGAGGTCATGGTCTCCAACCGGCCCGCGTCCGCCGTCGAACTACAGCGCCGCGCCATCGAGCGCACCGGCGACGGCGGCCTCCTCACCGTCGACGGCGCGAGCCGCGGCAACCTCTTCAGCGGCGGCGCCGACCAGCTCGCCCTCGTGCTCTCCATGGCCGCCCGAAGGGGCAGGGAGAACCGGTCGCGCGCCGGGTACTTCGCCTACTTCTCCGATCCGGCCAACGCCGTCCGCACCGCCCTCTCCTTCATCGCCGAAGTCGGCCGAGAGATCGGCGAGTCGACCAGGGCCCGGATCAAGAAGCGGCGCCCGCGCATCAGCCGTGGCGGTCTGTACCCCTTCATCCGCGCCTTCGCGACCGTCGTCGAGCGCGATGTCGTCGTCGCCGCGGTCATCGGGGACATGCTCGCCGGGCGGACCGCGGTCTACGCCGACCTCGTCGCTTACGACGAAGTGGCGCACCACTCGGGGCCGTCCGGCAGCGACGTGGAGAAGGTCCTCCAGCGCCTCGACCGGTCCCTCGCGCTGATCGCCAAGGTCGCCGAACACGCACCACGCGCCTACCGCATCGTGGTCCTCTCCGACCACGGCCAGAGCCCCGGCGAGACCTTCCACGCCCGCTACGGCCTCACCATCGGCGACCTCGTCCGGGCCGGCTGCGGCCTGCCCGTGCCGCGCAAGGCTCAGCGCACGCACAGCGGCGCCGAGGCCCGCTCGACGGTGCGCGCCGCGCTGCGCCGCCCCGTGGAGGAGGGCGCGGGCCAACACCGCCCCGCCCGCCGCGCCGAGCCCATCGTGCTCGCATCCGGTAACCTCGGCCTCGTTTCGTTCCCCGACGTCCCGCACCGCATGACCCGCGAGGAGATCGACCTCCGCCACCCGGCGCTGCTCCCCACCCTCGCCAATCACCCCGGCATCGGCTTCCTCCTCGTACGGAGTGAAGAGCACGGCCCTGTCGTCCTCGGCGCGCGCGGGGCCGAGATCCACCTCGACGAGGAGCCCCACGACCTCGGGCCGCTCGCCGACTTCGGCCCTGGCGCCGCCGACGCCGTGCGCCGCACCGACGGCTTCCCGCATGTCGCCGACATCATGGTCAACTCCTGGTACGACCCCCAGGACGGCGAAGTCCTCGCCTTCGAGGAGCAGATCGGCTCGCACGGCGGACTCGGCGGCGCCCAGGCCCGCCCCTTCCTCCTGTCGCCGCTCACGCTCCCGGCGCCTGTGCCTGACGGGCATGAACTCGTCGGCGCCGAGCGGGTCCACGACGTACTGCGCGAATGGCTCGGCGCATCCCAGGGACCGGAGATTCCGCTGGTGGGAGGGGGTGCCACCGCCGTGGACGATTCCCCGCCCAGCGGCCGGGACGGCACAGCATTTACGGCCGGTGACCCTGCCGTGCAGGACAAAACACGCTGATTTTGCGCCCTTCCCGTCGTGTCCGACCATGGGCTCCGCCCGGCGATCCCGGGCACCCGGCACGATGAGAGGCGCACCACCCCATGCACGACACCGGAACCGTGACCCAGCCGGCTCCGGCCCCCGACCAGGAAGAACAGCACACGGCAAGGCCCGATGAGCAGAGCAGCAGGCACGCTCGCCGCTTCGGCCTTCCCATCGCCACCTGCCTCGTCATGGGCAACATCATCGGCGGCGGCATCTTCCTGCTCCCGGCCTCCGTCGCTCCCTTCGGGACCATCAGCCTCGTCGCGTTCGGCGTCCTGACCGCGGGCGCGATCGCCCTCGCGCTCGTCTTCGGGCGCCTCGCCCAGCGCGATCCGCGCACCGGCGGACCGTACGTCTACGCACGCGAGGCGTTCGGCGACTTCGCCGGGTTCCTCTCAGCCTGGTCCTACTGGGCGACCACCTGGGTGTCGAACGCCGCGCTCGCCGTCGCCGCCGTCGGCTATCTGGACGTCCTGATACCGGTCAACGACCACAAGTGGACCGCCTGCCTGGCCGCCCTCGTCCTGCAACTCCTGCCCGCACTCGCGAACCTCGCGGGCACCCGCTACATCGGAGCGGTCCAACTCATCGCCACCGTACTGAAGTTCCTGCCGCTGCTCCTGGTCGCGATCGGCGGTCTCTTCTTCTTCGACAGCGCCAACCTCGGCCCCTTCCAGGCGACCGGCGAAAGCCCCGTCGGCGCGGTCTCCGCGTCCGCCGCGATCCTGCTCTTCTCCTACCTGGGAATCGAGTCGGCCGCCGTCAGCGCCGGTGAAGTACGCGACCCGCGCCGCAACGTCGGGCGCGCCACCATCCTGGGCACCCTCGGCGCCGCCCTCGTCTACCTGCTCGGCACCCTCGCCGTCTTCGGCACCGTCGCCCACGACAAGCTCGTCGGCTCCACCGCGCCGTTCTCCGACGCCGTCAACGCCATGTTCGGCGGCTCCTGGGGCGGTACGGCGGTGGCGCTCGCCGCGCTCGTCTCGATGGTCGGCGCGCTCAACGGCTGGACCCTGCTGAGCGCCCAGACTCCGTACGCGGCCGCCAAGGACGGGCTCTTCCCGAGCGCCTTCGGTAAGAAGCGGCGCGGTGTGCCGACGGTGGGCGTCCTGGTCACCGTCGTCCTCGCCTCGCTCCTGACCGTCTACAACTACACGGCCGGTTCGAGCGGCGTCTTCGAGTCCCTCGTCCTGATCACCACGTTCACCGCGACCGTGCCCTACCTCCTGGCCACCGCCGCGCAGATCTACTTCCTCGTCTCCGGGCAGGGCGAGCGCGTCAACCGGGCACGCCTGGTGCGGGACGGCGTCCTCGCGGGCATCGCGTTCGGGTTCTCCATGTGGCTCGTCGCCGGGTCCGGATACGCGGCCGTCTACCAGGGCGTCCTGTTCCTCTTCGTGGGTGTCCTCGCCTACGCGTGGATGGCGGCCCGCAAGAAGCGGACCGCCACCCACTGACTTCCTTCTCCCCGCTGACCGCCTCCTACCTGGCGAGCGGTGCGACCACCCAGCGGCGGGTGGTGAACATGCCGTCGGGCGGGCCGATCTCGATCAGCTTGCGGGCGGCCGGGTAGGCCTCGTTGCCCTCGATCTCATAGCCGACGTCGAACGTGCCGGGCACGTCCCTGACCTGGGGTGCCGAAGGTGCCTTGGCACCCTTGGCGCCCTGGCCCGACTCGTCGGCCGTGACGGCGGCGAGCTCGGCGAGCAGCTTCTGCTGTGCCGCGGCGAGCGCCTTGCGCGGGTCGCGCTCGAGCGGCGCGGACGCCGCGGCCTTGCCACCGCTGAGCGGCGGCGGCGTGATGTCGGTGCTCGGCTCGCGCGTCGTGCCGGTGCTCTCACGGGTGGAGATCTGCGCGTGGACGACGGTCGCGTCGTTGTCCAGGGCCACGCGGATCACACCGCGGTCGGGCGTGATGACCGGTACGCCGTCGAAGACCTGCCGGAAGGTCACATGGGTCTCCAGCGACACCGGCTGACCGAGCTCGGAGCCGTCCTTCGCCCCGGAGTTCTGCATCAGGTCGTGCACGCTGTCGACGATCAGCTCGGCGCCGTCCGCGTGCTGCTCGGCGAACGCACGCGCCGCGTCGACGGCCTGCTCCGTGGGCAGCTGCCGCAGGTTGCGCGGGTTGGCCTCGGCGAGCTTGATCCACCGTACGGCGTGTGGCGCGGTGGAGATGACCCGGTCACCGGAGGTCGCGCTGAGCACGCCCTGCCGCTCGACCTGCACCTCTTGGAGCGCCGCCGACGGGAAGCTGGCGATCCGGCCCAGCTTGGTGAGCTCTTCGCCCGGGTCGCGCGGTGCGAGCTGGACGATCTGCGGGCTGCTCGGCGCCTGTGTCAGCGGCTCCCTGAGGGAGGCGCGGGCGTTGTACCAGCGCCAGGCGTACCAGTTGTCCGGCACGTGCTCGCGGTAGAGGGTGCGCTCGCCGTTCAGGCGGGCGGTGGCGTCGGCCTGGGTGGTGCCGACTGCGCAGACCGAGGGCGCCTGGCCGTGGTAGATGTCCCAACTCGCGTTCAGCCACGCGTCGGTGAACGTCTGGCCGGCCCGCCACTTCTCCCAGAACTTCTTGCCGTAGTCCGGGCTGTCGATGCTGGTCGTCTCGAACCCGAAGATCATGCGGAAGCCGATGTTGGGACCGGCCCAGGTGCGGATCGGCGAGTGCCCGCCGAGCACGCGCAGTGAGTTGCAGGTGGACCAGAAGATGTAGTTCGCCTTCTCGTTGCCCAGCGCCATCCGGTTCGATACCGCGTCGCTGCGGCCGTCCCAGACCGCGCCGAGTGGCGCGAAGAAGACGCCGTTGCCGTCCATGCCACCGTGACCCGAGTGGTAGACGGCGACCACCGCGTCCATGCCGTAGCGGTCCTGCCAGTTGTCGTACGCCTCCTCGTACGCCCACACCTGCGCCCCGCCGTCCGCGAACCAGAAGTTGCGGTCGTAGAACTGCTGGAGGTACGCCAGCCACCCGGTGGCGTCTTCGTGGGTGTGGAAGAGAGTGTTCTGGTTGACGAACTTCTGGATGCTGAAGGCGCCCCACCAGCCGAACGTCGAGTCGCGATCACCGGCGGCTCCCGGCTTCTCCCCTTCCAGCGGAGACGGGCCGTGTTCCGTGTAGTTCATGCGCATAGCCAAACCCCCTGAGTGGTCTCCTCGTCCCGTGGGCGAGGGGGCCTCAAGGTGTCACCGCGTGACTGCCTTGCAAAGTTCCCATTCCGGCCATAGCGACTGCGCACCGGGACTTCCACCGCGCCTCAGGCGTCCCGTTGGAGGGGGGCGTGCGAGGTGGTACGCAGTGGGGCCGGGAGGCCGCTGACGCACCGGAGCATGGTGTGTGTCAGCCCCGTCGGGGTGACCCGCCCGCTGCTCGGTCCTGCGGCGGTGCGGCCCGTTTTCGTCTGAGGGGAGCGCCTGGCGCCCACCGCCGTGGGCCGGTCTTCCGCGTGCGCCGAGTCAGGGTGTGATCGGATGGGTGCACGGACGTTCCGAACGCATCACGGAACCGCATTGAAGGGATCTACATCGTGGCTACCACGCGCTCCGCGCACACGGTCTGGGAAGGCAACCTGCTGGAGGGCTCCGGCACGGTCACCTTCGACTCCTCCGGGATCGGGGAGCAGGCCGTGTCCTGGCCGTCCCGCGCCGAGCAGGCCAACGGCAAGACCAGCCCGGAAGAGCTGATCGCCGCCGCGCACTCCAGCTGCTTCTCCATGGCCTTCTCCGCGGGCCTTGCCAAGGCGGGCACCCCGCCGACCCGCCTGGTCACGTCCGCCGACGTGACGTTCCAGCCGGGCACCGGCATCACCGGCGTCCACCTCACCGTCGAGGGCACGGTCCCCGGCATCGAGGAGGCCGCGTTCATCGCCGCCGCCGAGGACGCCAAGGCGAACTGCCCGGTCAGCCAGGCGCTGACGGGCACGACCATCACGCTGACGGCGAAGCTCGCCTGACGCAGGCTTTCCGACCAGTTCCGGACTGTGCCGCCGCCCCTTCAGGGGCGGCGGCACAGTCATGGGCGGCATGGGTACGGACATAGGCGGCATTGACAACAGGCTGCTCAAGTTTTGTGATGGAGGGCGGAGGAGCCGGGTAACGGGCCCGCGGTGGAAGGGGACTGGACATGGCACGTGCAGTCGGGATCGACCTCGGAACGACGAACTCGGTGGTGGCCGTCCTGGAGGGCGGTGATCCCACGGTCGTCGCCAACGCGGAGGGAGCCCGCACCACACCCTCGGTCGTCGCCTTCGCCAAGAACGGCGACGTCCTCGTCGGAGAGGTCGCCAAGCGGCAGGCGGTCACGAACGTGGAGCGCACCGCACGCTCCGTCAAACGTCATGTGGGCGACGGCAGTTGGCGCTTCCCGGAGGGCGGCTCCGTCGCCGGTACGCGGTACACCGCGCAGGAACTCTCCGCCCGTGTCCTGCAGAAGCTCAAGCGCGACGCCGAGTCCTATCTGGGCGAGGATGTCACGGAGGCGGTCGTCACCGTCCCCGCGTACTTCGACGACACACAGCGCC
This sequence comes from Streptomyces sp. NPDC048441, assembly GCF_043200235.1. Taxonomy (NCBI): domain Bacteria; kingdom Bacillati; phylum Actinomycetota; class Actinomycetes; order Kitasatosporales; family Streptomycetaceae; genus Streptomyces; species Streptomyces sp. NPDC048441. The sequence goes on along the minus strand of NZ_JBICXM010000002.1, from coordinate 334,191 downwards.
AGGCCACCAAGGAGGCCGGTGAGATCGCGGGCCTGAAGGTGCTCCGCATCATCAACGAACCGACGGCGGCGGCCCTCGCGTACGGCCTCGACAAGGGCGACGACCAGACCGTCCTCGTCTTCGACCTCGGCGGCGGCACGTTCGACGTATCGCTCCTGGAGATGGGCGACGGCGTCATCGAGGTGAAGGCCACCAACGGCGACACGCAGCTGGGCGGCGACGACTGGGATCAGCGCATCGTCGAGTACCTCGTGCGGCAGTTCAAGAACGCGCACGGAGTGGACCTCGCCAAGGACAAGATGGCGCTCCAACGCCTTCGGGAGGGCGCGGAGAAGGCGAAGATCGAGCTCTCGTCGTCGAGCGAGACAGACATCAATCTGCCGTACGTGACGGCGTCGGCGGACGGTCCTCTGCATCTGGCCGAGAAGCTGACCCGCGCTCAGTTCCAGCAGCTGACAGCCGACTTGCTCGAGCGCTGCCGGGGCCCCTTCCACCAGGCGGTGAAGGACGCGGGCGTGGAGCTCTCGGCTGTCGACCACGTGATCCTGGTGGGCGGTTCGACGCGGATGCCCGCGGTGACGGAACTGGTCAAGGAACTCACCGGGAGCGAGCCGCACAAGGGGGTCAACCCGGACGAGGTGGTGGCCCTCGGTGCGGCGCTCCAGGCGGGTGTGATCAGGGGCGACGTGAAGGACGTACTGCTCCTCGACGTGACGCCGCTGTCCCTCGGGATCGAGACCAAGGGCGGCATCATGACCAAGCTCATCGAACGCAACACGACCATTCCCACCCGGCGTTCGGAAACCTTCTCGACCGCCGAGGACAACCAGCCGTCGGTCGGCATCCAGGTCTTCCAGGGCGAGCGGGAGATCGCCGCGTACAACAAGAAGCTGGGCGTCTTCGACCTGACGGGCCTGCCCCCGGCACCGCGCGGCGTCCCCAAGATCGAGGTCACCTTCGACATCGACGCCAACGGAATCATGCACGTCTCCGCGAAGGACGAGGCGACGGGCCGCGAGCAGCGCATGACGGTGACGGGCGGTTCGGCGCTCCCCAAGGACGACATCAACCGCATGGTGCGGGAGGCGGAGGAGCACGCGGAGGAGGACCGTAAGCGGCGCGACGCCGCGGAGACCCGCAACCAGGCGGAACAGCTCGTCTACCAGACGGAGCGGTTCGTCAGGGACAACGAGGAGCGGATTCCTTCGGAGACCAGGGCGGAGGTGGAGGCGGCTGCCACGGAGTTGAAAGGGATCCTGAAGGACAAGGCTGATGACACGGCCGCTTTGCGCGTGGGCGCGGAGAAGCTGGCTGCTGTCAGCCAGAAGATGGGCCAGGCCATGTATGCGTCCGCGGAGCAGGCCGCGCCGACGGAGCAGGCCTCTGCCGAGCAGGCCTCTGCCGAGGACGGTGTGGTGGACGCGGAGATCGTGGACGAGGAGAAGCCGGGGAAGGGTGCGGGGGACTAGGACCCCGTCTTCTCCCACCCCCGCCGGTCCCCCCGCGCCCCCACCCTCCGCGGATCCCGACTCCGGTACACCACATACGGCCGGAACAGGTACTGGAGGGGCGCGCTGAACATGTGGATCAGGCGGGTGAACGGCACAAGGGCGATCAGCGCCATGCCGACCACCGCGTGGATCTGGTAGAGGACCGGAACCCCGGACATCCGGTCGATGTCAGGCTGGAGGGTGAAGAGGCTGCGCGCCCAAGGGGCGATCGATTCCCGGTAGTTGTAGCCGTCGCCCGACGCGTGGGTCAGCTTCGCCGTCATGCCGATCGTGATCGAGGTCAGCAGCACCGCGTACATCAGCTTGTCGTTGTTGGTCGTCGCGCGGAACACGGGCGTATTGGTGCGCCGCCGGTAGAGCAGCAGCAGGATGCCGATCACGAGCATGATCCCGGCCGCCGTGCCCCCGTACAGCGAGAGCAGGTGGTAGGTGTGCTCCTTGATGGCCGCCTTCTGGGTCCACGACTCCGGGATGAACAGGCCCACCAGGTGCCCGACCAGGACGAACAGAATTCCGTAGTGGAACATCGGTGACGCGATGTTGAGGAGCTTCGACTCGTACACCTGCGAGGAACGCGTCGTCCAGCCGAACTTGTCGTAGCGGTAGCGGTAGACGATGCCCGCCACGAGCAGCACGAAGGCCACGTACGGGATGACGCCCCACAGCAGCGTCCTCATCAGTGCTCCCCGATCATTGCGAAGGGTTCAAGGCCGACGTCCTCCCGCGGAGGCCCCGACCGGGCCAGTGCCTGTGCCTCGGCCCGGTCCTTGGGTGAGGGCCCCGGCAGCGTCGCGCACACCGCTTCGAGTACGGGCGCGTACGGCGTACCGAAGTCGGTGAGCGCGAGCCGCAGCAGCTCCAGGCCCGGCCGGTGCTCCTCCAGGAGGACAGGACCCGCGTGGGCCGAGAACTCCAGGACCGCGGGCAGGAAGTCCGGCAGCTCCTCGCCGGTGAACTCCATGCCGTGCTCCCGGTAGACCTCCTTGAAGCGGACGAGGGTCATCCCGCGCCGCCGGGTGTCGCCGTCGCGCCACCAGCTCAGGTAGAGGCTGTGGCGGTTCTTGAAGTCGAAGACCTGGACGTAGTGTGCTGCGAGGTCGGACGGGCCGGTCGCAGCCGCGTGCGTCAGGAAGCTTTCCAACTGGGGTGCGGCAGCTGTCAGTTGGGGGAGCAGTGCACGGAACTCCTCGTCCGGATAGGACAGGCAGTGCGCGGCTGCCTGGTAGAGCACGGCGTGTTGGTCCTTCACAGCTCGTCCTCCTTGTCGGCGGTCTGCCGGTCCCGCAGTGCGTGGAAGTTCTCGATGGTCACCAGAGGAAGCTGCTTGCGGCCCGAGTCCTGGCCGAACGGCCCGTCCCCGCCCATCCCCGGACCGTCCTCGAAGTCGAGGCTGCACGAGTCGGGAAGCGCCGATTCCTCCAGGCGTTGCGCGTCACCGACCGCCGCGGTCGGGATGACGTAGCGGTCCTCGTACTTGGCGATGGCGAGGAGCCGGTACATCTCCTCGATCTCCTGCCCCGACATGCCCACGGCATCGGCGACCGAACTGTCCGGTTGGTCACCGAGGTTGATCGCCCGCATATGTGCCCGCATCGCCGCCAGCTTCTCGAGCGAGGCCCGCACAGGGCCCACATCACCCGCCGTGAAGATCTCCGCCAGGTATTCGAGCGGGATGCGCAGCGTGTCGATCGCGCCGAACAGGTTGTCCAGGTCCTCGCCGTCGTGCCCGGTCTCGCTCAGCGCGTCCACGACCGGGGAAAGCGGCGGGATGTACCAGACCATCGGCATCGTCCGGTACTCCGGATGCAGCGGGAGCGCCACCTTGTACTTGCTGATCAGCGCGTGCACGGGGGAGCGGCGTGCCGCCTCCACCCAGTCGTGGCCGATCCCGGCAGCCTCGGCCGCGCGCCGCACCTCGGGGTCCTCGGGGTCGAGGAACACCCTCAACTGGGCCTCGTACAAGGCCTTGTCGTCCTTCTGCGACGCCGCCTCCGTCACCTTGTCGGCGTCGTACAGGATCACACCGAGGTAGCGGAGCCGCCCCACGCACGTCTCCGAGCAGACGGTCGGCAGCCCCACCTCAAGGCGCGGATAGCACATCGTGCACTTCTCGGCCTTGCCGGTGCGGTGGTTGAAGTACACCTTCTTGTACGGGCACCCCGTCACGCACTTGCGCCAGCCACGGCAGCTGTCCTGGTCGACGAGGACGATGCCGTCCTCCTCGCGCTTGTACATCGCCCCGGAGGGGCAGGCCGCCACGCACGACGGGTTCAGGCAGTGCTCGCAGATGCGCGGCAGATAGAACATGAAGGTCTGCTCGAAGGCGAACTTCACCTTCTCCGCGGCCTTCTCGCGGGTCTTGGCGACCATCGGGTCGAGGTCGCCGTACTCCGTCGCGCCGCCCAGGTTGTCGTCCCAGTTCGACGACCACTCGATCTTCATGGGCTTGCCGCTGATCAGCGAGCGCGGTTCGGCGACCGGGTAGTCGTCGCCGAGCGGGGCGTCGGTGAGGTTCTTGTACTCGTACGTCCAGGGCTCGTAGTAGTCCTTGATCTCCGGAAGCTTGGGGTTGGAGAAGATCTCCAGGAGCGACTTGATGCGGCCGCCGTTCTTGAGCTTCAGGGCGCCCCGCTTGTTCAGCTCCCAGCCCCCGCGCCACTTCTCCTGGTCCTCGTAGCGGCGCGGATAGCCCTGGCCCGGACGGGTCTCGACGTTGTTGAACCAGACGTACTCCATGCCGTCGCGGTTGGTCCACGCCTGCTTGCAGGTGACGGAGCAGGTGTGGCATCCGATGCACTTGTCGAGGTTCATGACCATCGCGATCTGTGCCATGACGCGCATGAGTCAGTACTCCACCTTCTGTGAGCGGCGGCGGATGACCGTCACCTCGTCGCGCTGGTTGCCCGTCGGGCCGAGGTAGTTGAACGCCCAGGACAACTGGGCGTAGCCGCCGATGAGATGGGACGGCTTGAGGATGAGGCGGGTCAGGGAGTTGTGGATCCCGCCGCGCTTGCCGGTGGTCTCCGTCTTGGGGACGTTCACCGTGCGCTCCTGCGCGTGGTGCATATAGACCGTGCCGGCCGGCATCCGGTGCGAGACGACCGCTCGTGCGACCACCACACCGTTGCGGTTGACCGCCTCGATCCAGTCGTTGTCCTTCACGCCGATCGCGTCCGCGTCCTGCGGCGCCATCCAGATGCACTGGCCGCCCCGGGAGAGCGACAGCATGAAGAGGTTGTCCTGGTACTCGGAGTGGATGGACCACTTGTTGTGCGGGGTGAGATAGCGGACCGTCACCTCCTTCTCGCCGTCCGCGCCGAGCTGTGGCTCTCCGAAGAGGCGGTTCATGTCCAGCGGTGGCCGGTAGACGGGCATCGCCTCGCCCAGCTCGTGGATCCAGTCGTGGTCGAGGAAGAAGTGCTGGCGCCCGGTGAGCGTGTGCCAGGGCTTCAGATGCTCGGTGTTGAGCGTGAACGCCGTGTAGCGGCGCCCGCCGGCCTCGCTGCCCGACCATTCGGGCGAGGTGATCACGGGGACGGGGGCCGCCTGTGTGTCGGCGTACGTGACGCGCTTGCCCTCGTGCTCGGCGGCCAGGTGCGCCATCTCCTGGCCCGTACGCTCCTCCAGGGTGTGGAAGCCCTGGGTGGCGAGGCGGCCGTTCGTCGTGCCGGACAGGGCGAGGATGGTGTTCGCCGCCTTGATGGCCGTGTCCAGGGCGGGTCGCCCGTCGGCGGGGCCGCCGCGTACGACGCCGTTGCGCTCGCGCAGCTCGTCGACCTCCTGGCCGGGCCGGAGCGCGATGCCCTTCGCGGGCAGGCCGAGCTTCTCCACCAGAGGGCCGAGCGCCGCGAACTTCGCACCGATCGCCGTGTAGTCCCGCTCGACCACCGTCAGGCCCGGCATGGTCTTGCCGGGAATCGCCTCGCACTCGCCCTTGCGCCAGTCCAGGACGACGCCGCCGGGCTGCGCGGTCTCGCCCGGAGTGTCGTGCTGGAGCGCGGTGGCGACGACGTCCTTGCGTACGCCGAGATGGTCCACGGACAGCTCGCTCAGCCGGTCCGCGATGGCCTTGAACGCGTCGAAGTCGGTGCGGGCCTGCCAGGGCGGGTCGACGGCGGGGGTGAAGGAGTGGACGTAGGGGTGCATGTCCGTGGAGGAGAGGTCGTGCTTCTCGTACCAGGTGGCTGCCGGCAGGACCACGTCCGAGAGCAGCGTCGATGAGGTCTGCCGGAAGTCCAGCGAGACGAGCAGATCGAGCTTGCCCTCGGGGGCCTCGTCCCGCCACTTCACCGTCGAAGGACGCTCATCGGGCGAGGCCTCCTCCGCCCGCAGCGAGGAGTGCGTGCCGAGCAGATGCTTGGTGAAGTACTCGGCACCCTTCGCCGACGAACCGAGCAGATTGGCCCGCCACAGCGTCAGGACGCGCGGCCAGTTCTCCGGGGCGTCCGGGTCCTCGCAGGCGAAGTTGAGCGTGCCCGCCTTGAGCTCGTCGACGACATTGGCGACCGGGTCACCTGACGAACCCGAAGTCTCCCCCAATTCAAGGGAGTTGCGGTCGAAGGTCGGGTAGGAAGGCATCCAGCCGGTGCGCGCCGAGAGCGCCAGACAGTCGGCGCCCGTCATCCCGGCGAACCGGCCCTCGCCGAGCGGCGATGCCAGCACGTCCGCCGCGAACTTGTCGTAGCGCCACTGGTCGGTGTTCAGGAACCAGTACGCGGCGCCGATCATCTGCCGCGGCGGCCTGCTCCAGTCGTTGGCGCTGGCCAGCGTCGCCCAGCCGGTCACCGGACGGCACTTCTCCTGCCCGACGTAGTGCGCCCAGCCGCCGCCGTTGCGCCCCTGGCAGCCGGTCAGCTGGAGCAGAGCCAGGAAAGCACGGTAGATCGTCTCGGAGTGGAACCAGTGGTTGGTCCCCGCCCCCATGAGGACCATGCAGCGACCGCGCGATTTCTCAGCCGTCTTCGCGAACTCCCGGGCGATCTTCACCGCCTTCGCGGCCGGGACCGAGGTGTGCGCCTCCTGCCAGGCCGGGGTGCCGGGCGCGTCGGCATCCTCGTACGAAGAAGGCCAGTCGCCAGGAAGCCCCTCGCGCCCGACGCCGTACTGCGCGAGGAGAAGGTCGAAGACCGTCGTGACGAGCGGCCCGTCCTGCCCGCCAAGACGCGTGGCGGGCACCCCGCGGCGGACGATCTCGCCGCGGCCCTGCCCGTGCGTGCCGCCCTCGGTGTCGAAGCGCGGGAGCAGCACTTCGACGCCCGTCGAGATGTCGGAGTCGTGCAGGGTGAGCTGCGGCTTGATGGTGCCGAGCTCCAGATTCCACTTGCCCTTGCCGGATTCGGTCCAGCGGAAGCCGAGCGAGCCGTTCGGGACGGCGGGCTGCCCGGTGTTCTCGTCAAGGACGGCCGTCTTCCAGTCGCCGCCCTCACCGCTCTGGCCGAGGTCGGTGGCGCGCAGGAACTTCGACGGGACGAACGCGCCGTCGCGCTCGGTCAGTGTCACCAGGAAGGGAAGATCGGTGAACTTGCGTACGTAGTCGGTGAAGAAGTCCGTCTGCCGGTCGACGAAGAATTCCTTGAGGATGACGTGGCCCATCGCGATGGCGAGGGCGCCGTCCGTGCCGGGGTGCGGGTGCAGCCACTCGTCGGCGAACTTGGCGTTGTCGGCGTAGTCGGGCGCGACGACGACGACCTTCTGGCCGCGATAGCGGGCTTCGGCCATCCAGTGGGCGTCGGGGGTCCGCGTCACGGGGACGTTCGAGCCCCACATCATCAGATACGCGGCGTCCCACCAGTCACCCGACTCCGGCACGTCGGTCTGGTCGCCGAACACCTGTGGCGAAGCCACCGGCAGGTCCGCGTACCAGTCGTAGAAGGAGAGCATGGGCGCGCCGATCAACGACATGAAGCGGGCGCCCGCCGCGTGCGACACCATCGACATCGCGGGGATGGGGGAGAAGCCCGCGACCCGGTCGGGGCCGTGCGTCTTGATCGTGTGGACGTGCGCGGCGGCGATGATCTCGACGGCCTCGTCCCAGCTCGCCCGCACCAACCCGCCCTTGCCGCGCGCCTGTTGGTAGGTCCTGCGCCGCTCCGGGTCCCCCTGGATGTCGGCCCAGGCGAGCACCGGGTCCCTCAGCCGGGACTTCGCCTCCCGATACATCTCCAGGAGTACGCCGCGCAGGTACGGGTAGCGCACGCGGGTCGGCGAGTACGTGTACCAGGAGAACGCGGCTCCACGCGGGCAGCCCCGCGGCTCGTACTCGGGGCGGTCGGGGCCGACGGACGGGTAGTCGGTCTGCTGGGTCTCCCACGTGATGATGCCGTCCTTGACGTACACCTTCCAGCGGCAGGAGCCCGTGCAGTTCACGCCGTGCGTCGAGTTCACGACCTTGTCGTGGCTCCACCGGTCCCGGTAGAAGGTGTCCGCGTCCCGGCCGCCGACGAGTCCGATGCTGTGCAGGTCGGGGGCGGCGGTGCCGCGCCGGAAGAACTTGCCGGCCCGCAGCAGGGCGGCGCCGGGCTCGGTCGTCTCTGTCACCGTTGAGCTCCCTAAGTCTGCCTTTCAACGAACCTAGGCGCGGGGCGACGGGGACACACGGCGGCTACGGCCGTACGGGTTGTGGGGACGCTCGGCGGTCCGGGGCGCCGCCCTTACCGCTGACTGACCCTTACTGCTGGCCGTCCTTACCCCGGAGGTAATCGACCGTCACCCACGGGCCCGGCAGGGTGGTCGTACCGGATCCGGTCCGGCGCACTCCGGCCCGGATCCGGCCCTCACTTTTTCCCCTACTCCATCCCCCACTCCATCCCCCACTCCATCCCCTGCTTCGTCCGCTGCTTGGAGGCCCTTATGTCTGTGTACTCGCCGAACCCGCTCACCGCGCTGGCCCGTACGGGCGACCCGAGGACGATGCTGCGGCGCTTCCTCGCCCTGGACGCGGTCGTGACCACCGGAAACGGCCTCGCGTACGCCGCCGTGTCGGGCCCCCTGGGGCGCTTCCTCGGCGTCGACGCGGGGCTTCTGCTCACCCTCGGCGTGTGCCTCACGCTGTACGGCGCGGGCGTCGGCTACCTGGCGTCCCGCAAGAGCCCGCCGACGCTGCTCGTCCAGGGAGTGATCGAGGTGAACGCGGTCTGGGCGGTGCTCAGCGTCGTAGCCCTGGTCGCCTGGCTGTCGCCCGGCACGGCGGGCGCGGTGTGGATCCCGCTCCAGGCCGTGATCGTCGCCGGCTTCGCGGCGGTGCAGTACGCGGCGCTGCGGGCACTGAGGGCCTAGTAGGCGCCGTCAGGACACCGACGACTGGAGGTACTTGACCGTCGCCGGGTCGGCCGGGAGCAGCGTCTCGATGGCCAGCTCGGCGACCGTCACGTCCATCGGGGTGTTGAAGGTCGAGATCGACGAGGTGAAGGAGAGCAGGTGCCCGTCGTGCTCGATGCGCAGCGGCAGCGCGAAATAGGGCATACCGCCCGGCTCCCCTCCGGCGTCGAACGTGTCGGCACCGGGATCCGCCACCGGATACGCCGCCACCTCCTCGTACACCGCACGCAGCGCGGCGGACCGCTGTAGCGCGATCTGCCGGTCCATCTGGTCCAGCAGATGCCCCCGCCACTCGCGCAGATTGCGGATCTTCGGGGCGAGGCCCTCCGGGTGGAGCGTGAGCCGCATGGCGTTCAGCGGCGGCTGCAGGAGGTGCTCGGGGATGCCGTCGATGATCATCGCGATGCCGCGGTTCGCCGCGATCACGTTGTACGTCGCGTCGACGATCAGGGCGGGGTAGGGCTCATAGCCCCGCAGGAGCTGCTCGAGGCCCTCGCGCAGGGCGCCCATCGAAGGGTCGTCCAGGGGCGTCTCCCGGAAGCGTGGCGCGTAGCCGGCGGCCACGAGCAGCGCGTTGCGGTCCCGCATGGGTACGTCGAGGTGATCGGCGAGGCGCAGCACGATCTCCTCGCTCGGGCGCGACCTGCCGGTCTCGATGAAGCTGATGTGCCGCGCCGACGAATCGGCGCGCAGGGCCAGCTCCAGCTGGCTGACCTTGCGCCGCTCGCGCCAGCCGCGCAGGAGCGGGCCGACGCCGGTGGTTTCCTTGGTGGACGCGGCAGTTGTCATACGGAGACAGTAATCGAGGGTGCGTGACGCGCGGGGCCGTTCGGCGGGTGGCCGGTGGCCTGATCAGGGCCTTGCGGGCGACGCTGTGGCAGGCTGAGGGATATACGTACGTCGTACACATGGGATGGAGCGCGGCCATGTCAGTCGAACCGCTGTCGCAGAAGGACGTCGAGGAACGGCTCGCGGAGTTGCCGGGATGGTCGCTCGACGGTGACCGGATCACCCGTTCCTTCCAGCTCGGCTCGCACTTCGCGGCGGCCGCGATGGTCGTCCACATCGCGCAGATCCAGGAAGAGCTCGGCCATCACTCCGACCTGACGCTCGGCTACAACACCGTCTCCCTGTCCGTGCACACGCACAGCGCGGGCGGCGCCCTCACCGCGCTCGACTTCCAACTGGCCGCCAAGGTCGAGGAGTCGGCGGTCGGGCACGGAGCGGTCTGAGCGTCGATGCTGGACTACGGCAAGGAAGCCGATCGCTATGACGCGTCACGCGGCGGCGAGCCCCGCGCCGACGCCGCTGCCGCCGGGGTCCTCGGCCTGCTGCCGCAGCACACCCGCACCCTCCTGGACGTCGCGTGCGGCACGGGCCTGGTCACGCGGCGCCTTTCCGGATCGGGCCTGCGGGTGACCGGCGTCGACGCCGCGTACAACATGGCGCGCATGGCGGCGGGACGCATCCCGGACTCCGTAGTCCTGGGCGACAGCCGCCAACTCCCTTTCCCCTCCGCCTCGTTCGACGCGGTGTGTGCGGTGTGGCTGCTGCATCTGCTGTCCGGTGCGGAGGACGCGGCCGCGGTCGTCGCGGAGTGCGCGCGGGTCCTTCGACCCGGCGGCGTCTTCGTCACGACGGTCGACAAGGCCGCCGCGCACGACGTGGGCAGCGACGTCGACGCCGTACTCGCTCCGCGCCCGGTGCGCCCCGCGGCCGACCGGGCCCAGGCGGTCGAGGCGTACGCGGCCGTGCACGGTCTGACCTCGGCGGGCCGGGCCCGGTTCCGCGGCCACGGGCAGGGCCGCACGCCCCGCTCCACGGTCGACGACCTCCACCGGGGATGGTTCACGCAGGTCACGCCGGATGGACCGCTGGCCATACAGCTGGCGGCGGGGCTCGCGGCACTGCCCGACCAGGAAGTACCGCGCCCCGACCCGCAGTTCACGCTCCGTTCGTTCCGGAAGCCGTCGCCCGCCGGGCCGAAACCCTGATTTGCCGAAACCGCAAGTCGACTGGTCAAGGCGCGGGCCGACGAGCAGGCTGGGAACCGCTCCCGGGTCCCGTTCGGCGGCCCACCCCAAGCGCACCGAAGGCGGCGGCAGACACGATGGCTCACGACCACAAGCGCGACCACGACCACGACCACGAACACAGCCACGGCCACGGCCACCACCACGAGGACATCGACTGGGCCACCATGGGCCCGATGCTGGAGCGGAACGCGCGTATCGCCGCCCCGCAGAACCGCGAGATCGCCGAGTGGCTGCGTGACTGGCAGCCGGAGCCGGCCCTGATCGGAGACGTGGGCAGCGGCTCCGGTTCCATCGCCTTCCTCCTCGCGGAGATCTTCCCCAAGGCCGAGGTGATCGCGGTGGACCCGGCGGAGCCGCTCCTGGAGCGCGCGCGGGAGCGGGCGGGCAGGGAGGGCCTGACGGGCCGGGTCAGCACGCTTCAGGCGGAACTCCCCGAGGGAATCGGCGAGTTGCCACTCGCGGACCTCCTCTGGATCGGCCGCGCCCTGCACCACGTGGGCGACCAGCAGGCGGCCCTTGCCGCCCTCGCGGACCGCCTCGCACCGGGCGGCGCGATCGCACTCCTGGAGGGCGGCCTGAACCCCCGCAGCCTGCCCCGCGACATCGGCTTCGGCCGCCCGGGTCTCCAGACCCGCTTCGACCTGGCGGACGAGAAGTGGTTCACGCAGATGCGCGGGGACCTGCCGGGCGCGAAGGCGGTCACGGAGGACTGGCCCGCGCTGCTCACGGAAGCGGGCCTGCGCCACGCGGGCACCCGCTCGTTCCTCCTGGACCTGCCCGCCCCCCTGCCCGACGACGCCCGCGCCCACCTCGTCACGGAGCTCTCCCGCCGCCGCGAGATGCACGCGGAAACCCTCGAAGCCGAAGACCTGGCCACGGTCGACCGCCTCCTGGACGCCAACGACGAGCAGAGCCTGCACCACCGCCCCGACGTGTTCCTGCTGTCGGCGCAGACGGTGCATGTGGGCGTCAAGGAGTAGACGGGCAGTGGCCGGGACGGGCGTACACACTGAGGGCGCCGCACCCGGCATCGGCCGGGCAAGTGGCGCCCTCAGTAGAGAGACGACTCAGGTCACGTCGAACGTGGCCGGGTCGGCGCCGAGCCGCCGGTCCTCGTTCAGTGCGCTGATCGCCGCCATGTCCTCGGGGTCGAGTTCGAAGCCGAACACGTCGATGTTCTCCTTGATCCGCGACGGCGTCACGGACTTCGGGATCACCACGTTGCCCAGCTGGACGTGCCAGCGCAGGACGACCTGCGCCGCCGTGCGCCCGTGCTTCTGGGCGATCGCGACGATCGCCGGGACCTCCAGGAGGCCCTTGCCCTGGCCGAGCGGGGACCAAGCCTCCGTGGCGATGCCCTGTTCCGCGTGGAACTCGCGGGCGACTCGCTGCTGGAGGTGCGGGTGAAGCTCGATCTGGTTGACCGCCGGGATGACCGACGTCTCGGCGAGCAGCTGCTCCAGGTGCGCGGGCAGGAAGTTCGAGACGCCGATGGACTTCGCGCGGCCGTCGGCATGAATCTTCTCGAGAGCCCTGTACGAGTCCGTGGCGAGGCCCTTGGAAGGCAGCGGCCAGTGGATCAGGTACAGGTCCACATGGTCGAGCCCCAGCTTTTCCAGGGACGCGTCGAAGGCGCGGAGCGTGGAGTCGTAGCCCTGGTCGGCGTTCCAGAGCTTCGTCGTGACGAAGAGATCCTTGCGCGCGATGCCGGAAGCGGCGAGCGCCTTGCCGGTGCCCTCTTCGTTTCCGTAGACGGCTGCGGTGTCGACGCTGCGGTACCCGGCCTCCAGCGCCGTCGCGACCGCCGACTCGGCCTCGTCGTCCGGGACCTGCCAGACGCCGAAACCGAGCTGCGGCATCTCGACGCCATTGTTCAGGATGATCGGGGGGACCTTGCTCACGAGCTCTCGATCCTTAAGTCGTCGGGTAGTACTCCCATGGTCAACGATCAGGTGCCGTACTGCATTCCTTGACCACTCCCGGGTGAAGTCCAGTCGTTTTTGGTCCGCACCATTGACCGCGTTCCGTCATACCGCGACTCTATTGCACGTCGCTGAACGCAGAACACTCATGTGAACGACTGCCCCTTTCCCTCTCCTGCTCCTCACCCATTCTCCTGAACCCCCACTCTTCAGGAAGGCAGCCACACGCCCATGAATGATGACCAGAACCCCACCACGCCGGAAGTGGCGGAAGCCGTCACCGCATGGCAGACCCCCGAGTACGAGATCGTGGAGACCGCGCTCGAAGTGACCGCGTACCGCCGCGCCGACCGGTAACCCCGCCGCCATGCTGCTGCAGGTGCTCGGCACCGCGGCGGGCGGCGGGCTGCCCCAGTGGAACTGCGCGTGCCCCGGGTGCACCGGGGCACGCGCCCACCCGGAGCGCCGCCGCCGGCACGCCTCGCTCGCCGTCCGGGCGGGGGAGGGGCGGTGGTACGTCGTCAACGCCACCCCGGACATCGGCGAGCAGATCGAGGGGGCGTCGGAGCTCCACCCCGGGCCCGGAGCCCGGCAGACTCCCGTCGTGGGCGTCGTCCTGACCGACGCCGAACTCGACCACACCCTTGGCGTCGCCCGGCTCCGCGAGGCGCACGACGGCGTAGACGTGCTTGCGACCGCGCCCGTTCTCGACGCCGTACGCGACGGGCTGCGGCTCGACGCCGTCCTCGGTCCGTACACGCGACTGCGGTGGCGCGAGCTGGGCGGTGGTGGCGGGGAACCGCTGGGCGGTGGCGGCGGAGTGCCGCTCGACGGGGAGTCCGGCGACGCATCCGGTATCACCGTCAGCGCCGTCCCTCTGTCGGCCAAAAAGCCCAGGTATGCCTCCAACACCTCTGATCTCAGGGACAGTTGGTCCATCGCTCTTCGTCTGCACGATCCCGGTACACGCCGCACCCTCCTCTACGCACCCGCCCTCGCCCGCTGGTCCGACGCCTTCGACGAAGCCGTGCGCGACGCCGACTGCGTCTTTGTCGACGGCACCTTCTGGGACGACGCCGAACCTCTTCGCTCCGGCTTCTCCACCCGTACCGCCACCGCCATGGGCCATCTGCCCATCGCAGGGCCCGGCGGCACCGCGCACCGGCTCGCGCGACTGCCGGGGCGCTGCCTCTACACCCACCTCAACAACACCAACCCGCTCGGGAACCCTCATGCCGAACAGCACAAGCTCCTCGCGGAGTGGGGAATCGAAGTCGCGGCGGAAGGGATGGTGATCGAGCTGTGACGGACCCCGGATCGAGGCCTCAAGCGGCCCCCCGAACGGCCCCCTGGTCACGCGACGAGCTCACCGAGCGGCTGCGCGCCGTCTCCGCCGAGCGCTACCACGACCGGCACCCCTTCAACGTACGGATGCACGAAGGCACCCTCACCCGCGACGAGTTGCGCCGCTGGATCGTGAACCGGTTCCACTACCAGCGCCACATTCCCGTCAAGGACGCGCTGATCGTCGCCAAGTTCGACGACCCTTCGCTGCGCCGCGGCTGGGTGCGCAGGATCCAGGACCACGACGGCGATAAGGACGGGGACGGCGGCATCGAGCGGTGGCTGCGCCTCGGTGAGGCCGCCGGGATCGGGCGCGACGAGCTGCTCGACGCCTCGCGGGTGCTGCCCGGCGTGCGGCTCGCGGTCGACGGATACGTCAACTTCTGCCGCCTGCGGCCCGTGCTGGACGCCGTCGCCGCCTCGCTCACCGAACTGTCGGCGCCGCAGCTCATGCGGACCAGGATCGCCGCGTTCGAGCTGCACTATCCGTGGATCGACGCGGAGGGCCTCGCGTACTTCCGTACCCGTGTGGAGCAGGGTGACCGCGACGGGCAGGAGGCGCTCGGACTCGTCCTGGAGTCGGCGCGCACGCGGGAGGAGCAGGAGCGGGCCGTCGCGGCGCTCGGCTTCAAGTGCGATGTGCTGTGGACGCTGCTCGACGCGATCGACCGGGGTCGGGGTGCGGCTGATGAGTGAGATCGTACGTCTCGACTGGCGGCCCGCGTTGGCGCGCTCGGTGCTGCTGCGGCACGACCGGGTGCGTGGTGTCGAGCTGCTTGTGCTGCCTGAACGGGTGGTCGTGCTGCGTGGATCCGCCGGGAGCGTCGTGGAGTTGTGCGACGGAGAGCGCGAAGTCGCCGCGATTGTGGGGGAGTTGGAGCGAAGGCACCCTGGCGCTCCAGTGGCCGATGAGGTGCCTCGGTTCCTCGCTGGGCTGCAGGCGGAGGGGTGGCTTCGGTGATGGAGTCCCCTCGACCCGTAGAACCGCCGTGGGCGCTGCTCGCCGAACTGACGCACGGCTGTCCGCTGCGGTGCGCCTACTGCTCCAACCCCACGGAACTGGTCGCACGGGACGGAGAGTTGACCGCCGGGCAGTGGGGTGACGTCATGCGTCAGGCCGCGGACATCGGTGTCGTACAGACGCACCTGTCCGGCGGTGAGCCGCTCCTGCGCCGGGACCTCACCGAGATCGTCACGGCCGCCGACTCCGCCGGAATTCATACGCAGCTCGTGACCAGCGGTGTCGGCCTGCACGAGAAACGGCTCACGGACCTGGTCGGCGCGGGCCTGCGCAGCGTCCAGCTGTCCGTGCAGCACGCCGATCCGGCCAAGGCCGAACTCATCGCCGGGGCACGGGCGTTCACCGCGAAGGAGCGG
Source organism: Streptomyces sp. NPDC048441 (assembly GCF_043200235.1). Lineage (NCBI taxonomy): Bacteria > Bacillati > Actinomycetota > Actinomycetes > Kitasatosporales > Streptomycetaceae > Streptomyces > Streptomyces sp. NPDC048441. Next base: position 318,684 of record NZ_JBICXM010000002.1, on the reverse strand, counting down.
GCCGCGAAGCTCGTGCGGGCGGCGGATCTGCCGCTCGGGCTCAACGCCGTACTGCACCGCGCCAATCTCGACGCGCTCGACGGGATCGTGGAGTTGGGCCTGGCCTGGGGCGCCGACCGCATCGAGCTCGCCAACACACAGTTCTACGGCTGGGCGCTGCGCAACCGGGACGCACTCCTCCCGGACCGCAGGCAGGTCGCGCGGGCGCGTGAGCGTGTCGAGCGGTGGCGGGAGCGGCTCGCGGGGCGCATGGAGCTGGTGTGGGTGGCGCCCGATTACGTCGATGGAGTGGCGAAGCCCTGCATGGGCGGCTGGGGTGCCATCTCGCTGACCGTCGCACCGGACGGCACGGTGCTTCCGTGCCCGGCCGCCGGTGAACTCCTCGGGCGTGCCGCCCCGAACATCATGGATCATCAACTCGACTGGATCTGGCGGGAGTCGGCCGCCTTCAACCGCTACCGGGGTGAGAGCTGGATGCGCGAGCCCTGCCGCAGTTGTGAGCTGCGAAGCGTGGACTTCGGCGGCTGCCGCTGCCAGGCGTACGCCCTGACCGGCGACGCCACGCGCACGGATCCAGCCTGTCATCGCTCTCCGGACCACGGGGCGGTCCGCGCCCTCGTCCATGGTGCGGGCGGCGGTTCTCCCGCCCTCGCCTACCGCGCGTATCCCAAGACGTAATTCCCCGAGACGTAACTCCTCACACCGCAACGGAACTTCACGGCCCATCCGCACCCTCAGATCGTTAGGAACCCTTCCTAACAACGCAAAGGAGAGCACACCCCCCATGTCCCACACTCCCCGCCGTCGAACGGCCACCGCACTGGCCGCTGCCGGAGTCCTCGCGACCACGGCGTCCCTCACCCTGGCCGCACAGTCATCGGCCGTTCAGTCATCGACCGTGCCCCCGGAGGCGCGGGTCAAGGCGTCCGGCACCATCCACGCCGCCCCCTACGAGTACCTGGGCTGGGGCAACCCGCAGAAGCCCACCGATGTGATGGCCGCGACCGGCGTCAAGTGGTTCACGCTCGCTTTCATCCTGTCCGACGGCGGCTGCAACCCCGCCTGGGACGGCAGCCGTCCGCTGAAGGGCGGCTCCGACGAGACCGCCATCAAGTCCATACGCGGCGCGGGCGGCGACATAGTCGTCTCGGTCGGCGGCTGGAGCGGCGCCAAGCTCGGCGAGAAGTGCGGCAGCGCCTCAGCGCTCGCCGGGGCGTACCAAAAGGTCATCGACGCCTACAAGTTGAAGGCGTTCGACATCGACATCGAGGACACCGAGTTCAGCAACGCGACCGTGCGCCAGCGCGTCGTCGACGCACTGAAGATCGTGAAGCAGAAGAACCCGGGGATCGTCACCTACGTGACCATGGGGACGACGCCGAGCGGCCCCGACGCCACCGGCAAGGACCTCATCAAGCGCGGTGCGGCGGCCGGTCTCGACAACGACGCCTGGGTGATCATGCCCTTCGACTTCGGCAGCCACAGCGGTTCCATGGGCGATGCCTCGGTCAGTGCCATGGAAGGCCTGAAGAGCGCGGTCAAGAGTGCCTACGGCTACAGCGACGCCGACGCCTACAAGCGCATCGGCGTCTCCTCGATGAACGGCAAGACCGACGTGGCGGGCGAGACCGTCACCACGGGCGACTTCAAGAAGATCCTCGCCTACGCCAAGCAGCACCACATCGCGCGGTTCTCCTTCTGGGCCGTCAACCGCGACCGTGCCTGCGGGTCCGGCGGAAACGCGGGCGACTCGTGCGGTGGCGTGTCGCAAGCGCCGTACGACTTCACCAAAATCGTCGCGCAGTACGGAGGCTGAGCCATGGACAGTGGAAAGAAGAGAGCGGCCGTACTCGCGGCCGCCGCCCTGGTGGTCGGCCTCACGCAGTACGTCACGTCGGCGTCGGCCGTCCCGGACAAGGCGGGGGCGGCAGCGGGCGAACCCAAGGACATCACGACGATATCCACCGGCTGGACGATCCCCTGGGGCACATCCTGGACGCCGGACGGCAAGTCCACCGTCGTCACCGAGCGCGATGACTTCCGCGTCTGGCTCGTCTCCGGGGACGGCAAGGACAAGACACAGATAGGGACGGTTCCGGAATCCCAGACGACCGGCGGCGAGGGCGGTCTGATGGGAGTGGCCGTCGACCCGGACTGGGCCACGAACCACCATGTGTACGTCATGCACACCTCGTCCGAGGGCAATCGCATCGCGCGCATGACGTACGACGGGACGAAGCTGACCGATTACAAGGCCCTGCTCAAGGGGATCAAGAAGAACAAATTCCACAACGGCGGCCGACTGGCCTTCGGTCCCGACGGCTACCTCTACGCCACCACGGGCGACTCCCAGGACGGCGCCCTCGCGCAGGACAAGAACTCCCTCAACGGCAAGATCCTGCGCCTGACCAAGGACGGCGAGGCCGCCCCCGGCAACCCCTTCGGCAACTACGCCTACAGCATGGGCCACCGCAACCCGCAAGGGATCGCCTTCGACCCCCAAGGGCGCCTGTGGGAGGCAGAGTTGGGCCAGAGCAAGAAGGACGAACTGAACCTCATCAAGCCCGGTAAGAACTACGGCTGGCCCACCTGCGAAGGCGACTGTGACGTCTCCGGCATGACCAACCCCAAGAAGACCTGGGGAGTCGCCGAGGCCTCACCGAGCGGCGTCGCCATCGTCGACGGCGCGGTCTACATGGCGGCGCTGAAGGGCGAGCGGCTCTGGCGCATACCGATCAACGCCGACAACGAAAACGTCGGGACGGCGAAGGCGTTCTACGTCGGTGAGTACGGGCGGCTGCGCGCGGTCACGGCGGTGCCGGGCGCGGGGGCGGCCGATGCCGATCAGCTCTGGCTCTCCACCACCAATGCCGACAACAACGGTGGAAAGCCCGACGGTTCGGACCAGATCTTCCGGGTGACCATCGGCTAGGCGGCGGTGGTCCCGAGGTACGCGTCCCGCACCTTCGGGTCGGCGCGTACCTCGGCCGCCGGGCCCTCGGCGAGTACGGTGCCGAGGTCGAGGACGACCACGCGGGCGCAGAGCCCCATCACGAAGGCGACGTTGTGCTCGACGAGCAGCACGGCGCAGCCCTCCTCGTCCGCGAGATGCCGGATGACGGCCGACAGCTGGCCTCGCTCGTCGGCCGTCATCCCGGAGGCGGGTTCGTCCAGGAGCAGCACCCTGGGCGGATCCGCCACCGCGCGCGCCAGCTCCACCATGCGGGCCTGACCGACGGGCAGGGCGCTCGCGTAGGCGTCGGTGAGGGCGTCGAGCCCGCATTCCCGCAGGATGGCCGAGGCGCGTAGGCGCCTCTCCTTCTCGCGCGTACGCCGAGTGGGCGCCGCCACCAGATCGGCGGCGAACCCGCCACCACCGCCCCGCCACTCCTGCGCGACGAGCAGATTGTCGGCCACGGTCAGCTGCCCGAAGAGCTGCTGGCGCTGGAAGGTGCGACGCATTCCGTGGCGGGCGCGCCAGACGGGGGAGCGGCGGGTGACGTCGACGCCGCCGAGCAGGACGCGTCCCTGGTCGGGGCGGCGGATGCCGGATACGACGTCGAACAGGGTGGTCTTTCCCGCCCCGTTGGGGCCGATGAGGCCGCAGACTTCCCCTTCCCGGAGGCTCAGGTCCACTTGGGTGAGGGCGTGTATGCCGCCGAACCGGACGCCGATTCCGGAGGCTTCGAGTATCGGGTCATCCATCCGGTCATCACTCATGGCTGCCCCACTCCTTCGGCGTGCCCCTGCGCGGCTATCCCGAGATAGGCCTCGGTCAGCTGGTCCGCCCGCACCTCGGAGCGAGGGCCGCACCAGGAGACGCGGCCCTGTGCGAGATAGGCGACGGTGTCGGCGATGCCGAGGATCTCGGCGGCCTTCTCCTCCACCAGGAGCAACCCCGTTCCCGCGTCGCGGAGTTCGGCGAGCAGCTGGAACACCTCGTCGACCACGCGGGGTGCGAGACCGAGGGACGGCTCGTCGGCGACCAGCACCTTCGGCGGGCGCTGGAGGAGGGGCGCGAGGGCGAGCAGCTGCTGCTCACCTCCGGAGAGGGACCCCGCGGTGACCTTTCGCCGGGCGGCGAGGCCGGGGAAGCGGCGGTAGACGGCGTCGCGGGCGGCCTCGTCGCGGAGGTGCAGGGCGAGGTTCTCCTCGATCGTGAGGGAGGGGAAGATGCCGCGGCCTTCGGGGGCGAGGAGGACTCCCGAGCGGGAGCGGTGGACGGGGCCGGTTCGCGTGGCGTCCTCCCCGGCGACGTAGATCTGCCCCTGGGCGGGGGCGATCAGCCCTGCCGCGGCTCGGCATGTCGTCGACTTGCCTGCCCCGTTGGGGCCGAGGAGGGCGACGATCTCACCGGGGTGAACGGTGAGGGTCACGCCGTGCAGGACGGGGGTTCCGTCGTATCCGGCGTGGAGGTTGTGCAGGGCGAGGGCCTGAGGGGCTGAGGAACCTGGCCTGTCCGGCGTTCGAGGACGAACTCGGCGGAGCCGGTGATCTCCGGTGCGCACCGGAGGCGGAGCCGATCCCACCCGCCGCCGATGCAACCGCACCGAAACCGCCGCACAATACCCATCCGGATCATTGGCCAACGCCAACCCCGCCAACCCGAACAAAATCACCGGCAGCTGCACGGACTCCGTCACGTAGTCGGCCACGACATGCGGTACAACCGCGTACACAAGCCCCGCCACCACCGCGAACTGCGGCCTCCGCACCCCCGCGGCCACCACCACCGCCAGCCACACGAGGCCCGTCATCGCGGTGAAGTCCGTGGCCGTGATCCGCGTGTTGAACGACGCGTACATCACGCCCCCGAACCCCGCGAGCCCCGCCGACAACGTGAACACGAGCAGCTTCGTCCGCACCACCGAGACACCGGAAGCCATCGCCGCCGCCGGCGCGGACCGCACGGCCAGCATCGCCCGCCCCGTCGCCGAACCCCGCAGCGCGCTCAACGCGGCCACGGTCACCGCCACAAGGACGACCATCGCCACGCCCATCGCCCGGTCGTCGCTCAGATCGACAGGGCCGAAGACGGCGCGCGGAATCTCCCAGCCCGTGTCGCCGTTCCTCAACCACCCCATCTGGAAGAGGACTTGATCGGCCAGGAAGGCCAGAGCGAGCGTGGCGAGGGCCAGCGACCTGCCGCCGAGACGCAGCGCGGGCAGCGCGACCAACGCGCCGAGCAGCGCCGCCCCGCACGTCCCCACAAGCGCCGCCGCGATGAAAGGCCACCCATGGCTCATCAGGAGCCCCGCCACAAGCGCCGCGCCCGTCACGAACGTCGCCTGCGCGAGGGACACCATCGCACCGAGCCCCGTCACCACGGTGAACGAGATGAAGACCAGCGAGATGGCGAGCCCCTGCGCCAGGATGCCGCTCCAGAACGGCGAGGTGACCGTGTAGAAGGACAACGCGAGCAGCACGCCTCCCATTGCCCAGGGCCCCCACCTGCGCCCCCATGACCGCCCCGCCAGATAGTCGATCGGCGGCGCGTCCACCGCCGCCGTGCCTGCCGTCCGCTGCCGCCGGGTAAGGAGGAGCAGCCCGGCGAAGAGGATCAGGAACGGGACCGCCGTACGGAACCCGGTGATCCTTTCCGCGAAATCCGCGTACCCGGCGACCAGGTTCTGGAGCACCCCAAGCCCGAGCCCGCCCGCGAAGGCCAGCGGGATGGACATGAAGCGCCCGAGTACCGCCGCCGTGGCCGACACGAACAGGAAGAGCGTGAAGTCGTGAGATGAAAGGCCCAGCAAGGGAGTTGCGAGCACGCCTGCCAAGCCCGCGAGGCCCGACGACAGCATCCACGCCACCGACGACAGCCGGTCGGCGCTCATCCCGCGCAGCTCCACGAGCGAGCGGTTGTCCACCGCCGCCCGCAGCCGCAGTCCCAGCGGTGTGTGCCGCATCAGGACCCACAGGCCGATCGCGACGAGGGCCGTGGCGACCCAGGTGATCAGCTGGTCGGAGTCGATGCCGACGCCGTCCGTCAGCTGCCAGGACTTGGCGGGGCTCGGCCCGACGCCCGGCAGGCCGAACTGGTTCTCGGCCGGTTTGACGGAAGCCCCCGCGTCCTCCAGGAGCTCAACCACCCACAGACCGAGCGCGGGCAGCGCGACGAGCAGACCGATCGTCGCCACGATCTGCGCGGTCTCGCCCACCCGCGCCAGCTTGCGGAACATCAGCCGGTCCAGGCCCCAGCCGAGCGCGGGTGCCACCACACAGACAAGGAGGAGTGCCGTCGGGACGGCGGGCCAGCCGAAGCCGGAGTGGAGTTCGTAGAAGGTGAGCGCGCAGAGGTAGGCGGTCGCGCCGTGTGCGAAATTGAAGAGGCCGGAGGCGGAGTAGGACAGGACGAGGCCCGTCGCGAGCAGCGCGTACAGCGCGCCGGAGACGAGACCGCTCAGCACGAATCCCAGCAGGTCCGACATGGGTGGCGTGCCTCCCCTACTTGAAGGGGATGGGTTCGTAGCACTTGAAGGGCGACGACACCGCATACCTGCCGCCCTTGAGCTGGACGAGCGCGCCGCAGCCGAACGACTCCTTCTGCCCCTTGGGCAGGCTGCGATCGCCGACCATGGTGTCCGTGTCGGAGTAGCCGTTCGCCGCCTTCTGGAACGAGTCGACGTCAAGGTTCTTGCCCGCCTTCTCGGCGATGGCGAGGAAGAGGTCGGCCGACATATAGCCGGTCATCATGTGCATGTTGAGCGGGACGTCCTTGCCCGCCGTCTTCCTGATGTCCGCCTTGAACTGTTTCATCGCCGCGCTGTTCTGCTCGAACGGCTGGAAGGTCAGCAGGACGTGCACGCCGTCGAGTGCCTTCTTTGTCGCGCTCTTGGCGAGCAGACCGGGGTCGTAGTCCGTCGGGTCGGTGAGCACGCCCTTGAAGCCGGAGCGCTTGACGGCGGTGAACAGACCGATGTTGTACGGGGTCTGCATCACGGAGACGACCGCGTCGGGCGCCTTGCCGCCGTCCGAGCGCAGGATCTCCTTCGTGTACGCCGACCAGTCGCTCGGCACGGAGGTCGCGGGCACGGTCGACTTGGCGTACGTCACCTTGTAACCGGCGGCGGCGAAGCTCTGCTTGTAGGTGCGGATGGCGAAGGTGCCCGCGTCGTTGTCGTTGGCGAGGATCGCCACCGACTTGCCCTTCGAGCCTTCCGTCACCTTCTTCAGGCCCTCGGGCCAGCTCTGCGTGATGGTGCCGCCCGGCATCGGCACCATGCAGCCGCCGAAGCCGTACATATAACTCGGGCCGCAGAACGGCGGGATGGTGCCCCAGCCGAACGTCGGCACCTTCTGCTTCTGGAGGAAGTCGGCGCCGGAGAAGGTCACCGAGCTCATCGGGGCGATCGCGAACACCTTGTCCTGCTGGACGAGTTTGCGCGCCGCCGCGAGATTCTTGCCGGGGTCCTGCCCGTCGTCCTCCGCGCCCAGATAGTCGATCTTCCGTCCGTGTACGCCGCCTTCGGCGTTCGCGCGGTCGAAGCGGGCCTCGGCGCCGAGGTCGGTGTCCTTCTTGCTGTAGCCGCTCGCGGTCGTCATGGAGACGATGCCGCCGACCTTGACGGCGTCGGCGCTCACTCCGCGTACGGAGCCACCGCCCTGGTCGCTACCGCCCGAACCACTGCTGTTGGAAGCCGAGTTGCAGGCTGTGGCGAGCAGCAGTGCGGCCACGGTGGCGGTGATGGTGCGGACAGATCGCGACACGGGCGAGCCCCCTCCGACGAAGTGGGCCTGATTCTGTGCGCGACCTGATGAACCGTCAATAACCGAAGCACCACGAATTGACGAACCATCAGATGGGGCATCGATGCGGGGTAATGAGTGGGTGGGCGGGAGAGATCGCCGCGAAGCGGCGTCTTGACGGCCCCCGGTTCAAGCCCGGTAAAGAGCCTCGACCTCAGCCGAGTAAACGGTCTCAATAGCCTTGCGCTTGAGCTTCAGCGAGGGCGTGAGCAACCCATGCTCCTCCGAGAACTGATGAGCCAGTATCCGGAACGTACGGATCGACTCGGCCTGCGAGACAAGAGTGTTGGCGGCCACCACGGCCCGCCGCACCTCCGTCTCCAGATCCGGATCGCGCACCAGGTCCGTCGGAGACATCGGCGGCTTGCGGCGCATGTTCAGCCAGTGCTCGACGGCCTCGCCGTCCAGCGTGACGAGCGCGGCGATGTAGGGCCTGTCGTTGCCCACGACGATGCACTGGGCGACCAGCGGGTGATCGCGCACCCGCTCCTCCAGCTGACCCGGCGAGACGCTCTTGCCGCCGGAGGTCACTATGATCTCCTTCTTGCGCCCGGTGATCGTGAGGTAGCCGTCCTCGTCGAGCGCGCCCAGGTCACCGGTGGCGAGCCAGCCTTCGTGCAGGGTCGCGTCGGTGGCCTTGGGGTCGTTGAGGTAACCCTGGAAGACGTTCTGGCCGTGCAGCCAGATCTCGCCGTCGTCCGCGATGTGCACGGTGGTGCCGGGGATGGGCTGGCCGACCGTGCCGAAGCGGGTGCGCTCGGGCGGGTTGGCGGTCGCGGCGGCCGTCGACTCCGTCAGGCCGTAGCCCTCGTAGATCTCGACGCCCGCGCCCGCGAAGAACAGACCGAGCCGCCGGTCCATCCCGGAACCGCCGGACATCGCGTGCCGGACCCGGCCGCCCATGGCGTCGCGCACCTTGGCGTACACGAGCTTCTCGAAGAGCGAGTGCTGCATACGCAGGCCCGCCGAGGGGCCGGGACCCGTGCCGAAGGCCTTGGCCTCCATCGCGTCCGCGTACCGCACGGCGCACTCCACGGCCTTTTCGAACGGACCCGTCTTGCCGTCCTTCTCGGCCTTGCGCCGTGCCGCGTTGAAGACCTTCTCGAAGATGTACGGAACGGCCAGGATGAAGGAGGGGCGGAAGGCGGCCAGGTCCGGGATGAGCGCCGCCGCGTTCAGACTCGGCTGGTGCCCCAGCTTGACCCGGCCACGGACCGCGGCGACCTGGACCATCCGCCCGAAGACATGGGCGAGCGGCAGGAAGAGCAGCGTCGTCGCCTCGTCACCGCGCCGGGAGTGGAAGACCGGCTCCCAGCGCTTGATGACCGTGTCGGCCTCGTACATGAAGTTCGCGTGGGAGATCAGACAGCCCTTGGGGCGCCCTGTGGTGCCCGAGGTGTAGATGATCGTGGCGATCGAGTCGGGGGTGACCGCGCGGCGGTGACGGTTGACCACCTCGTCGTCGATGTCCAGGCCCGAACGGTTCAGCTCGCTCAGGGCATCGGCGTCCAGCTGCCACAGCCTGCGCAGCTGCGGCAGCCGGTCGATCACCGAACCGATCGTCATCGCGTGGTCCTCGTGCTCGACCATGGCGGCCGACACCTGCGCGTCGTGCAGCATCCAGAAGACCTGCTCGGCCGACGAGGTGGGATAGACGGGCACCACCTGGGCGCCGACCGTCCAGAGCGCGTAGTCGAAGAGGGTCCACTCGTAGCGGGTGCGGCACATGATGGCGACGCGGTCGCCGAAGCGCACGCCCTGGGCGAGCAGCCCCTTGGCGAGCGTCATCACCTCGTCGCGGAACTCGGCCGATGTGACGTCGCACCACACGCCGTCGGTCTTGCGGCCGAGGGCGATATGGAGCGGATCCTCAAGGGCGTAGTCGAATACGACGTCGGCAAGGCCGCCCACCAGCGGCGCCGACGCCGTCGGAGGATTTGTGAACTCGCGCAATGATGCTCCTTGTGGCGCTCCGCACAGCGCCGGTGACGGTACCCCACCGCAGTGCGCTGTGGGAGAGGGGTGACTGCCCCCTCGGTACGTACCATCCACGCTGGTCAGCCGTTTAAATCCGGCCACAAGGGGAGAGGCGGGACAGATTACTTACGGTTGAGTAAGTTTCGGTGGCGTATTCGCCACCAATCTCCACCGAATCTGTACGCAGCGGTTACGGCTGTGACTGCCTTTCGGGGACACGTGGAGACACTGCCGGAATCATTGCTTCCGGCGCCTTGCGTGCGGGCCTGACCAGGGCGAGAACCGCCACTCCGGCCACCAGACCCAGCACGCCGGCGACGACCGCCGCCGCGTTCAGGCCGGAGGCGAACGCCGCCCGAACCGTGTGCTCGGAGAGCGTCCCACGCACCGCCGCCGCACCGCCGCCCGCGACCGTGTGAGCCGCGTCATGGCCGAGCGTGTCCTGCATACGTGAGGTCAGCACCGTGCCGAAGACGGCGACCCCGAGCGCGTATCCGAGCTGACGGAACGTATTGACCGCGCCGCCCGCCATCCCCGCGTTCGCCGGCGGCACCGCGGCGAGCGCCGCGCCCGCCAGGCCCGGCGACACCAGACCCGTGCCGATGCCCGCGAGGCTGAGCCCGAAGACCAGCGAGCCCCAGGACGACCCGGCGTCGAGCACCGCGAGCGCCACTCCGCCGGCGCCGATCAGGAGCAGACCCACACCGATCGTCAGGCGAGCGGGCACCCCGTGCAGCAGCCGACCGCCCACCGCGGCCACGATGAACGACGTCGCGGCAAGCGGCAGCATCACGAGGCTGCCGTGCACCGGGCTCATGCCGAGCAGGGTCTGCAGCCAGATCGAGAGGTAGGGCATCAGGCCGAAGGCGGCGGCATTGAAGCCGATCGCGCCGAGCAGTACGCCCGTGAAGGCGGGCATACGCAGGAGCTTGAGGTCGAGCAGCGGCTGGGCGACACGGCGTTCGACGGCCACGAAGCCGACGAGCGCGAGCACCGCCACCGCGAACGTCACCGTGCTGGCCGCCGATGCCCAGCCCTCCGCACCGGCCCGCACCACCCCGTATGTCAGCGCGCCAGCGAACAGGGCGAACGTCGCCGTGCCCGCCCAGTCGATCCGCCGCCCGCTCTGCCCCTTCGACTCGGGCACCATGCGCAGGGTCAGCCATATCGACGCCATGCTCACCGGAAGGTTCACGAAGAAGATCCACCGCCAGCCGGGCCCCTCGGTGAGCAGCCCGCCGACGATCGGCCCGAGCGCCGCCGCGGCCCCGCTGACCGCACCCCAGATGCCGAGCGCGGCCGACCGGTCCCGCCCCTGGTAGGCGGCGCCGAGCAGCGGCAGCGTCGTCGCGAACATGGCGGCGGCGCCGAGACCTTGCAGGGCGCGGGCCGCCACCAGGACCTCCGCGTTCGAAGCGAGCCCGCAGCCGAGCGACGCGAGCGCGAAGAGCCCGGTGCCCAGCACATTGAGCCGCCGCCGTCCGAGCACGTCCGCCGCGGCCCCGACTCCGAGCAGCAGCGCGGCGAGCGCCAGCGCGTAGCCGTCGATCACCCATTGCAGATCGCTCAGCGAGGCGTTCAGCGCCCGCGCCATGTCGGGCAGCGCCACGATCACGATCGTCACGTCCAGCAGCAGCATGAACGTCCCCAGGCATACCGCTGTGAGCGGCCCCCATGTACGCATCTTCAACTCTCTTCTCGTGCGACTTGTACGACACGTCTGTGTGCCTCGTACGATGGGTGGCGCCCGGACGATCCAGGTCACCAGTCACGTAAATTCGAAGGAATTCGACACCGATAGGCAGTGGAGCAATGGAATCCCCCACCTCGGCCGTGCAGGACCCGCTCGACGTCAAACTCCTCCAAGCCCTGGAGATCGACGGTCGCGCGCCCTTCAGCAAGATCGCGGCCGTCCTCGGCGTCTCCGACCAGACCGTCGCCCGCCGCTACCGCAAGCTGGTCTCCAGTGGCGGCCTGCGGGTCGTCGCCGTCCGGGACCACGAGCGGCTCGGCCAGGACCAGTGGATGCTGCGCCTTCGCTGCGCCCCCGACGGCGCCGAGGCGATCGCGGCCGCGCTGGCCCGCCGCACCGACACCTCATGGATCGCCCTCACGTCCGGCGGCACCGAAGTCATCTGCTGCACCCGGCCCCGCAACCGCACCGATCAGGACGAGTTGCTGCTCGGCAAGCTGCCGCGCACCCCGCACATCGTCGACATCCGCGCACAGCAGTTGCTGCACCGCTTCTTCGGCGGTCCGGACGGCTGGCTGATCAAACACGGGCCGCTCAGTGAGGAGCAGATCGCCGAGCTGCGCCCCGCGCCGCCCGCGCCCACCGTCCGCGCCGGGGGGCCTGTGCGGATCGAGCCGGAGGACGAAGCGCTCGTCGCCGTACTCGAACGCGACGGCCGCGCGACCTACCCGGAGCTCCAACAGGCCACCGGGCGCTCGGAGTCCGCCGTCAAGCGCCGGCTCGCCGGGCTGTTCGCCTCCGGCGTGATCTACATCGACATCGAGTACGCCGACACCCTCATCGGCGGCCATGTGGGGGCGATGCTGTGGATCACCACTGCTCCCTGGGCCCTGGAGGCGGTGGGCACGGCCCTCGCGTCCCACGTGGAGATCGCCCACGCAACGGCGGTGGCAGGCCCCTCCAACATCATGGCGACCGCCGTGGCCCGCGACATCCCCGCGCTCTACACCTACCTGAGCGGGAAGCTCGGCCGTCTGGACGGTGTCCAGCACGTCGAGACGGCGCCCTACATGCGCCGCGTCAAACAGCTCACGTACCGGCCCTATCCGCGCTGACGCGGCCGGTGCAGCCGGTCGCCGCCCGCCAGCACCGCCGCCGCGAGCGCGTCCGCCGCCCCCTGCGCGGACGCCCGCCGCTCCCCGTGCAGGAGTACGAAGTCGACCGCGCCCAGCTCGGGGAGCCCCGCCCGCTCCGGGACGCGTACGAGACCCGGCGGGATCAGGCCGTCCGAGTGCGCCATCACGCCGAGCCCCGCGCGGGCGGCGGCGACCAGGCCGTTCAGGCTGCCGCTCGTGCAGGCGATCCGCCAGGCGCGGCCCCGCCGTTCCAGGGCCTCCAGGGCGAGGGCGCGGGAGATTCCGGGCGGCGGGAAGACGATGAGCGGCACCGGACGCTCCGGGTCGAGCCGCAGTCGCTCGGCGCCGATCCAGACGAGCTTGTCGTGCCAGACCAGCTCGCCGCGCGGGTCCTCAGGGCGCCGCTTGGCCAGGACCAGATCGAGCTTGCCCGCGTCCAACCGCTCGTGCAGTGTGCCGGACAGCTCGACCGTCAGCTCCAGATCGACATCCGGGTGGTCGTGCCGGAACGACTCCAGGATGTCGGTGAGCCGGGTCAGGACGAAGTCCTCCGACGCCCCGAACCGCAGCCGCCCGCCAAGACGCGTCCCGGTGAAGAACGCCGACGCCTGCTCGTGCACCTCCAGGATCCGCCGCGCGAAGCCGAGCATCGCCTCGCCGTCCTCGGTCAGCTCCACGGAGTGCGTGTCGCGCGCGAAGAGCAGGCGCCCGGTGGCGTCCTCCAGGCGGCGCACGTGCTGGCTCACCGTGGACTGGCGCAGACCCAGGCGGCGGGCGGCCTGCGTGAAGCTCAAGGTCTGAGCCACGGCGAGGAACGTACGGAGCTGCGCGGGGTCGTACATGGTCACGAGCTTATCGCGTAACGTGATGACAGTCAGAGCGGTATGCGGGATTCCCGATCGCGGTGATCAGGAGGATCATCAAGAGGGCACGATATGAACCAAACCGATGGAGCGAAGTGAAACGCCCGAGCTGGCCCACCTGGATGCCGATCGACCCCTACATCCTGGCGTTGCTCGGGACGGTAGGGATCGCCGCGCTCCTTCCCGCGCGCGGCACCGGCGCCGACATCGCGGGCGGGGCATCCACCGCGGCCGTATCGCTGCTCTTCTTCCTCTACGGAGCGCGGCTCTCCACCCGCGAGGCCCTTGACGGGCTCAAGCACTGGCGGCTCCACGTCACCGTCCTCGCCTGTACGTTCATCGCCTTCCCACTGCTCGGGCTCGCGGCCAAGGGGCTCGTTCCGTACGTCCTGACGCCCGCCCTCTTCAGCGGGTTCCTCTTCCTGACGCTCGTGCCGTCCACGATCCAGTCGTCGATCGCGTTCACCTCCATGGCGCGCGGCAACGTACCCGCGGCGATCTGCGCGGGCTCCTTCTCCTCGCTCGCCGGCATCGTCATCACCCCGCTGCTCGCGGCGGCGCTGCTCGGCAACAGCGGGGGCGGGTTCTCCGCCGACTCGGTGATGAAGATCGTGCTGCAACTCCTTGTGCCGTTCCTGGCCGGGCAGTTCCTGCGCAAGTGGGTCGGCGGCTTCATCGCACGGAACAAGAAGGTCCTCGGCTTCGTCGACCGCGGCTCGATCCTGCTCGTCGTCTACACCGCGTTCAGCGAGGGCATGGTGCAGGGCATCTGGCACCAGGTGACGCCGCTGCGGCTCCTCGCGCTGCTCGGCGTCGAGGCGGTGCTCCTCGCGGCGATGCTCTCCCTCAGCTGGTACGGGTCCAAGCGGCTCGGCTTCGCGCGCGGTGACCGGATCGCCATCCAGTTCGCCGGGTCGAAGAAGTCCCTCGCGGCCGGACTGCCCATGGCGAGCGTCCTGTTCGGCGCTCAGGCCTCGCTCGCCGTGCTTCCCCTGATGCTCTTCCACCAGATGCAGCTGATGGTCTGCGCGGTGATCGCCAAGCGGCGCTCGCGGGACATCGAGGACGCTGAGGATTTCGTCACTGAGCCGTCGCGAGCCGAAGAGACACGAACCGTGGCCGGTACAGCGACACGTTCCGGCTGACGTTCGCCTGTGCGCTCGCGGGCGCGGCGTCCAGCCAGTTGACGTCGTAACTGAGCAGGATCCGCCCGTTCCTGCTGAGCGCCGGGTGGGCCTGCGGGTTGTACGCGGCGGTGTCCTGCCGGGCCGCCGCATCCTTCGGGAGTGGCGGCGCGAAGGACTTCGCAGGGCCGTGCCAGGGGCCGGTGGGCGAGCACGCCCAGTACGAGGTCACGTCGGTCAGGCCCTCGGTGCCCGCCGCCATCGTGAACAGGACGTACGTCCCCTTCACGCGCACCACCGTGAACGCGCTGCCCACGCCCTTGCGTTCACCGTCGCCGAGGACGGACCGCGGCTTCCCGGACGCCGTCCAGTCCCCGCCGTCCCAGTACCGCCACGCACCGGGCTCGGCAAGCCTGCCCTTCGGGACGCGCGCGACATAGGCGTGTGATGCGGGGCGCGCCGCCGCCTTGCCGTCGTTGCCGCCGAAGACGTACGTCCAGTCGCCGTCGTCGACCGCCGTCGTGCCGTAGAGGACGCGCTTGTCCGGGTCCCGCACCGCCTGCTGGTCGGAGACCTTGGCGATGCCCTCGACACGCAGATCGGGGAGCGAGAGCGTGGCGACCTCGGTGGCTGTCGGCACGCCGTAGATCCACGGGCCCGTACCGGTGGCGCGGGTCCACAGCAGGACGCGTACGACGTCGTCGGACGAGCCGGGGGAGCGCGGCTCCACCTTCGCGGCGACCGGCCAGCGCCACTGCTGCGGCGCCGGGTCGGGGAAGAGCGGGGCGGGCAGGGTGCGCTCCAGGGTGCCCGAACGCGACATCACCACACCGGAGTTGCGGACCATGGGCGCGGTCGTGTCGCGCCAGGGGTGCGGCTGGCCCGCCGGGTTGGGCGGCGCGTGCACCTGGCCGAGGAAGGTGTCGGAGAACAGCCAGAGCAGCCGCCCGTCAGGAAGCCGCACCGAATGCGTGCCGTCCCCGCCGGTCCAGTCGTCCGCCCGCGCCGTGTCGTCGCCGTAGCGGGCGAAAGCCGCGGTGACCTTGTCGTCGGCGGCCCAGGACGAGACGGTGCGCGCCTCGCATGAGTCACCGCCCTCCCGGTCGTCCGGGAGGGCGATGAGCAGTACGGCCGCGCAGGCCAGGGCGAGCAGCAGGACGAGCCAGGTCCTGCGCGCGCCCCGGCCTCCGGGTTGACCTTGGTCTGCGGGCACGTGCGGGACGTTAGTTGCTCGCGCGGATGTGGTCCATGGGGAGCCATGCGACGGTGTCCCGCGTCACAGGGGCCTTGGAGCCGCCGTCCTGTCCGAGCTCGGTGAGCTCGGCATCGCTCAACGCCCGGTCATAGACCCGCACTTCATCGATTGCTCCGGTGAAGTGGGCGCGGCTGTCGACCCGTTGGCCTACGTGGAAGCCGTAGCCCGAGTTGCGCGTGACCGAGCCCGGTACATCGGCGGTACTGATCCGCGTACCGTCGATGGCCAGCGTCAGCTGCCCTCCCCCAAGCTCTCGGCTGCGCTCGAGCGGGGAGGTGCCCCCTTCCCGACGCAGCGCGATGTGATGCCACTGGCCGTCGTTGTAGGCGCCCGTGGTGCGCAGGGACGCGGACTTCGGGGGAGTGGCGCCGTCACGCGTGGTGATCAGGCCGGTGATCCGGTTGCTCGCGGGCTCTCCGCGCAGCCACACCTGCGGCTGGTTGGTGCCGATGCCGCCCATCCAGAGCAGGGGCTGTTCACCACTGGTCGCGGAGTAGCGAAACCATAGCGAGGCAGTGAAGTCCTTTGCTCCAAGCGGGAGTTGACTGCGAAAGGGCAGGCGCACGGCGTCGTTCGAGCCGTCGAAGGAGAGCGCGTTGCCGAACCGGCCATCGGTGGTGGACGCCCCGCCGAGCACGGCCGCCGCCCTGGCGTTCGGCGCACGGTCGGCGGTCGTCGGGTCCGGGCCGCGGCGCGGCTGGAGCCAGTCCTCGGTGAAGCGCGCGAAGCGGATCTCGTCGCGCGCGTCGACCGCACCGCCCTCGTACATCAGGCCCACGTGCTCGCCGTCGGCCCGCACCATGTCCGAGTAGCCGGACCAGTCCGTGGTCACCGTCGTGCCGCGGTCCACGCTGTCCCAGGTGCGGCCCCCGTCGTACGAGGAGCGGATCTGCATCGTGCGGCGCCGGTCGGGGTCTCCGGGGCAGGCGAGCAGTATGCGCTTGCCGAACTGGAGCGTAGAGCCCTGTACTTGGGGCGTATAAAGATCAGGGATGGCCTTGAACGGCGCGACGAAGCTGTCGCCCCCGTCACGGCTGACCGTGTGGGTGCGATGCCCGAGATCGGTGCCGTCCTGCTCGCGCCCGCTGACGTAGAGGGCCCCGTCCGGGCGCTCCGTGATGGTCATCTCCGACGGCTTCTGCCGGAAGGTGCCGTTGTCCGCTATCGGATACGAGTCCGTGGCGCCGATCTTCCAGTGGTCGCCGCCGTCGTCACTGACGATCAGTGCGGCGTGGTTCGCGGTGACCCGACTGCCGTTCCACGTCTCGGTGTTGGCCGTGAAGACGAGTCGTCCGGCGTGCCGTCCCCGGGTCAGCTGGAGGCCGTGCACGGGCCCGGTCGCGTACCAGGAGTTCCAGTCCGCGGGCAGGATCTGGTCGCTCAGGTCGCGCGGCGCGGACCAGCTGCGGCCGTCGTCGTCGCTGTACTGGAGGTGCGGGGTGCGGTCGCAGGGGACGGCGCAGTTCCCGCCGTCCGTGCGGCCCGTGTTGTACGTCTCCGCGAGGAGGATGCGGCCGGTCCTGCGGTCCACGACCGGGGCGGGGTTGCCGTGGGTGTCACCCGCGCCCTCGTTGACGACCTGGAGCGGACTCCAGGTGCGGCCTCCGTCCTGTGACCGTTTGACGACGATGTCTATGTCGCCCGCGTCGCTGCAGTCGTTGACCCGTCCCTCGGCGAAAGCGAGGAGCGTGCCCTTCGCCGTCTTCACCACGGCGGGGATGCGATAGCAGGCGTAACCGGGATCTTGTGAGGCCTTGAAGATGACCTGCTGCTCGAACCCCGCCGCGCGGGCGTCGGGCGCCGCCTGTGCCGAGGGCCCGGGGAGCAGCGCCCCGAAGGCGACGACGGTCAGCGCGGCAGCGGCGGTGCGGAGGGATCTGAGGCGTACACGCAGAGCTGATGGCATGGTGCGATCCACCCTTCACGGTGACTGGACATCCTGACATCCCACGTCCAACGTTCGCGCCACAGACGCTACTTGGGGCGCTCGGCACCCCACAAGGAGCGTGCGTGGGACGAATCGGCGCTGCCTGGTCAGGGAGCCGGATGCGCGGTGGCACGGGGCCTGGGGGCAGACGTCAGGGGACCAGGACGACCTTCCCGAGGTTGCTCCGCGCCTCTATCGCCTCATGCGCCTTCGCCGCGTCCTCGAGCGCGAACTCCGCGTGCACGGCGGGCCGCAGGGCGCCCTCCGCGAAGAGCCGCCACAGCTCGCGCCGCCACGCCTCGTACACCTCGGGCTTCCCGCGTGCGATGAGCGCCATCTGGAAGCCGATGACCGATTTGGCGCCCACGAGCAGGTCGTACGCCTCGACGGTGCCGCCGCCCGAGCTGTACGCGACGAGCCGCCCGTGCGGCGCGAGCGCCCGCACCGCGGGCGTGAGGAGCTCGCCGCCGACCGCGTCGAGGACGTAGTCGACGGGTTCGCCCCACTTCTCTTCGTCGTACGTGATGACTTCGTCGGCGCCGAGCGAGCGTACGAAGTCGGCCTTGCCGGAACGGGCCCCGCCGGCGCCACCGCCTGCCGAGACAGCTCCCACGACCCGCGACGCTCCTCTCAGCTTGGCCAGCTGCACGGCGAGCTGGCCGACCCCGCTGGCCGCCGCCGTGACCAGGGCGGTTTCGCCCGCCTCGGGACGCGCGGCGTCGAGCGCTCCGTACGCGACGAGCCCGCTGCGGACGAGGGCGACCGCGTCGACGGCACTGGCCGCGTCGGGGACGGGCGAGGCCATCGCGGTGTGCAGTAGCGCGAAGTCGGCGTAACCGTGCCCGAAGCAGAGGCCCGTGACGCGGTCGCCCGTCGCGTAACCGCTCACGCCGTCGCCGGTGGAGACCACCTCTCCGGCGATCTCGCCGCCGAGCGGGATCGGTTCGCGGGGCTCGCGGACCTTGCGCACGACGGGGAGCGTGACACCGGCCGCGGCGACACGGACGAGGAGCTCGCCGGGTCCTGGCGCGGGAACGGCCACGTCCTCGGTGAAGAGGACCTCGGGGCCGCCACTGTGTGCGTACCGAACGCGGCGCATGGGCATCTCCAGACAGAGTGGATCACTGGGGGGATCGTTGGGACTCCCAACGTTACTCACACTTTCATTGGGATGTCCAACGATTCTTCGGTAGGCTCGCCCCATGCCTACGACCCCGCCCGCACCCAGTGGCATCCGCACTCTCCCCAGCTGGCTCCTCGGCCGCGCGGCGGCCCGCGGCCGTGGCCTCGTCGCCGAAGCCCTCGCGGGCGAGGACATGAAGATGTGGCACCACGTGGTGCTGTCCGCCGTGGCGGATCAGGGGCCCGTCGCGCAGGCCACGCTCGGGCGGAGCGTCTCGCTCGACCCCAAGGACATGGTCGGCATCATCAACGACCTCCAGGACGCGGGGCTCGTCATCCGTGCGCCTGACCCCGGTGACCGCCGCAAGAACGCGATCACGATCACGGAGGACGGCGAGCGCACCCTCGACCGCTGCGCCGAGGTGGCATGGCGGGCCAACAACGAACTCCTCGAGCCTCTTTCGGCCGCCGAGCGCAAGCAGTTCCTGACACTGCTCACCCGGATATCGGGCACCGCGCCCTAGGGTGCGGCAGGGACCCCGCCGGCGCAGGGGGCGCTCCCCGCCGGTCGGGGTCCCGCCGCCGTGCAGCGGGGGGACCCCGGTCAGCCCTGGGAGGCCGCGGCCCGCACGGCGATCCGGTGCTCGCCCGCGTACACGTTCATGGAGGCGCCGCGCAGGAAGCCGACCAGGGTCAGGCCGGTCTCGGCGGCGAGATCGACGGCGAGCGACGACGGCGCGGAGACGGCGGCGAGCACCGGAATGCCCGCCATCACCGCCTTCTGCGCCAGCTCGAAGGAGGCCCGCCCCGACACGAGAAGCACGGCGCGCGACAGCGGCAGGCGGCTGTCCTGGAGGGCACGCCCGACGAGCTTGTCGACCGCGTTGTGCCGGCCCACGTCCTCCCGTACGTCGAGGAGCTCGCCGTCCTCGGAGAACAGTGCGGCCGCGTGCAGGCCCCCGGTCCGGTCGAAGACCCGCTGCGCCGCGCGCAGCCGGTCGGGGAGGCCCGCGAGCAGCTCGGTCCCGAGCCGGACCGGGGGAGCGTCGCCGCCGTCCGTGTCGTCGATCGCCCAGCGGGCCGTCGTACGGACAGCGTCCAGGCTCGCCTTGCCGCACAGGCCGCAGGACGAGGTGGTGTAGACGTTGCGCTCGAGGGTGATGTCGGGCAGGACGAGCCCCGGAGCGGTCTTCACGTCGACCACGTTGTACGTGTTCACGCCGTCCGCCGTAGCCCCGGCGCAGTAGACGATGGACTGGAGCTCGTCCGCCGAACCGAGCACCCCCTCGCTCACCAGGAAGCCCGCGGCGAGCGCGAAGTCGTCACCCGGCGTGCGCATGGTGATGGCCAGGGGTTTCCCGTTGAGCCGGATCTCCAGCGGCTCCTCCGCGACCAGGGTGTCGGGCCGCTCGGTGACGGCTCCGTCCCTGATGCGGATGACGCGGCGGCGCTCCGTGACTCGTCCCATGTCGATCAGTCCCGGTTCTGTACGTGCTGGTAGCCGAAGCGGCCCTTGATGCAGAGGTTGCCGTGGGTCACCGGATTGTCGTGCGGTGAGGTGACCTTCACGATGTCATTGTCCTGCACGTGCAGCGTCAGATTGCAGCCGACTCCGCAGTACGCGCACACGGTGGTCGTCTCGGTCTGCCGCTCCTCGTCCCAGGTCCCCGCGGCCCGCATGTCGAACTCGGACTTGAAGCTGAGCGCGCCGGTCGGGCAGACCTCGATGCAGTTCCCGCAGTACACACACGCGGAGTCGGTCAGCGGCCCGTCGTGCTCGACGGCGATCCGGGCGTCGAAGCCGCGGCCCGTCACGGAGATGGCGAAGGTGTTCTGCCACTGGTCGCCGCAGGCGTCGACGCACTTGTAGCAGAGGATGCACTTGTCGTAGTCGCGGACGTAGAGGTCATTGTCGACCTTGGGCTCTTCATTGAGCCGGGCGGCGTCAGGACCGAACCGGTCGGGCTTGGCGTCGTACTCCTTGAGCCAGCCCGCGACCTTCGGGGTGGTCGACATGTCGACCGAAGAGGCGAGCAGTTCGAGCACCACCTTTCGACTGTGCCGGGTGCGCTCCGTGTCGGTGCGGACCGTCATGCCGGGCTCGGCGCGGCGCGAGCAGGCCGGGGCGAGGGTCCTGGCGCCCTCGACCTCGACGACACACACCCGGCAGGCGTTCTTCGGGGTGAGGGTGTCGCCCTCGCAGAGGGTCGGTACGTCCTTGCCCGCGGCCCGGCAGGCGTCGAGGATGGTCGCCCCTTCGGGCACTCTGGCGTCCTGCCCGTCGAGCGTGAACTCGACGAGACGGCGCGGGATTCCCAGCGGTACGGCGGTCACTTGTACGCCCCCAGGCGGTCGATGGCGGATTCCACGGCGTTCCAGGCGGTCTGGCCGAGCCCGCAGATGGAGGCGTCCCGCATGGTCCGCCCCACCTCGCGCAGGAGGGCGATGTCGCCGGCCGCGTCGGCCCCGGTCCGCTCGACGATGCGGTGCAGCGCCTCCTCCTGACGGACGGTGCCGACCCGGCAGGGCACGCACTGACCGCAGGACTCGTCGCGGAAGAACTCGGCGATGCGGAGCAGGACGCGGGGGAGCGGAACGGTGTCGTCCAGGGCGAGCACGACCCCGGAGCCGAGGGTGGTGCCCGCGTCCCTCGTCCCCTCGAAGGTGAGCGGAATATCGAGCTCATCGGGCCGTACGAAGCCTCCGGCCGCGCCGCCCAGGAGGACCGCGCGGAGGTTGTCCGGCATCCCGGCGATGCTGAGGAGCTCGCCGAGGGTGGCGCCGAAGGGGAGCTCGTAGATGCCGGGGCGTTCGACGCTTCCGGAGACGCAGAAGAGCTTGGGTCCGGTGGACTTGTCGGTCCCGATGGCGGCGTATGCCTCCGCGCCCATCGTCAGGATGGGGAGCACATTGACGAGGGTCTCGACATTGTTCTCGGCGGTGGGTTTGCCGAACAGGCCCTTCTCCACGGGGAAGGGCGGCTTGGAGCGCGGCTCTCCTCTGAACCCCTCGATGGAGTTGAAGAGGGCGGTCTCCTCACCACAGATGTACGCTCCCGCACCGCGCCGTATCTCGATGTCGAAGGCGTACCCCTGGCCGAGGATGTCGTCCCCGAGCAGTCCACGCGCGCGTGCCTGCGTGATGGCGTGCTCGAGCCTTCGCAGCGCGCGCGGGTACTCACCCCGGAGATAGAGGTAGCCGAGGTGGGCGCCGGTCGCGTACCCCGCGATGGTCATCGACTCGATGAGCGAGTACGGGTCGCCCTCCATGATCACCCGGTCCTTGAAGGTGCCGGGCTCGGATTCGTCGGCGTTGCAGACGAGGTAGTGGGGCTGATCGGGCTGCGACGCGGTGGCCTGCCACTTCCGCCCCGTGGGGAAGGCGGCGCCTCCTCGGCCGAGGAGGCCGGAGTCCGTGACTTCGCGGATGACGGCGGCGGGGCCGATGTCGAAGGCGGTGCGGAGGGCTGTGTAGCCGCCGTGCGCGCGGTAGTCGTCCAGGGACGACGGGTCCACGGTGCCGATCCTGCTCAGGAGCAGGAGGTCTTCTTGGCCTTCCTGGCCTGCTTGGGGGACGGCGAGGGCCGCGGGGGGCTCTTCGGGGGCCGCCTCCGGGGCGGTAGCGGCGAGGACGATCGACTCGGGGGTGGCGGGGGCGGTGACGGCGGTGAGGTAGGGGGCTTCTTCTTCCCCGACCCCGCCCCTTCCCGAACTGGGGCTCCGCCCCAGACCCCGCTCCTCAAACGCCGGAGGGGCTGCACTTTCAGCCCGTCCGGCGTTTGAGGACGAACTCGGCGAAGCCGGTGATCGACGGTCACCAGTGGCCAGCGCAGCTGGAATTTCGGGAAGGGGCGGGATCGGGGAAAGAACCGCCGGAGGCCCTGCCCGCACCACCAACGCAGCAGGCGCCCGCTCGCAGAGACCGAGGCAGGGGCTCCGCTCGACGGAGACGCCGGAAGCTGCGCCAAGGCGTGACTCCACGGCCTCGCAGAGCTCCGAGCCACCCCCACACGCCAGATCCGTACACACCCGCACCACCGTCGCGGGACGCGGCCGCACGGAGAGCATGGAGTAGAACGTGGCCACCCCGTACCCCTCAGCGGGCGGGACGGTGAGCCGCCGGCAGAGGTAGTCAAGGCCCCCCTCACTCACCCACCCCACGCGGTCATTGAGCGCGTGCAACCCCGGCAACAGCTCATCACGCCGCTCCCGCGCCGCCCGGCCACCCCGCGCCCACCGCAGGTCCGCGTCGCTGCGGTCGTCGGCACCTTCCCACGTGGACTCGGGCGGCCCGAGCACCGCGTCGACGGCCTCCCGCTCCTCGTCCGTCGGCTTGCTGTCACCGAAGTGCAGATCCATACGCCACCTCACCTCACTTCACTTCACTGGTGAATCACTTCACTGGCGAACTGGCGCGGCCAGCTTGTCGATTCGTATCGCCGACGCCTTGAACTCCGCCGTGCCCGCGATCGGGCAATTGGCCTCGATCGTGAGCTGGTTGGTGTCGACCTCGTCGGGAAAATGCATGGTCATGAAGGCGAGACCGGGCCGGAGGCCGGTATCCACCCAGACGGGCGCCGTCACCGCGCCGCGCCGCGAGGACACCCGGACCTCCTCGCCGACCACGACCCCGTACCGCTCCGCGTCCTCCGGGCACAGCTCGACGTACTCGCCGCGCCGCAGCGGCGAGGCGAAACTTCCGCTCTGCACCCCGGTGTTGTAGGAGTCGAGCCGCCGCCCCGTCGTCAGCCGGATCGGGTACGCGTCGTCCGTGAGGTCGACCGGCGGGTCGTGCGCGACGAGCCCGAAGGGTGCGAGCATCCCGCGCCGCGCCGGATCCGCGTCCCACAACCGGCCATGCAGGTACGTCGGTTCGACCCGGTCCTCCGACGGGCACGGCCACTGAATGCCCTGTAGGGACGCGAGCCGGTCGTACGTCATGCCCCAGTGGTCCGGCGACACGGAACGCAGTTCGTCCCAGACGGCCTGCGCGTCCGCGTACTTCCAGTCGTGGCCGAGCCGTTCGGCGAGGTCGCAGAGGATGTCGATGTCCTCGCGCGCCTCGCCAGGAGGCCGCACGGCCTTGCGCACCCGCTGCACCCGCCGCTCGCTGTTGGTCGTCGTGCCGTCGGTCTCCGCCCAGGCGGCGGTCGCCGGAAGGACGACATCCGCCAACTCGGCCGTCTTCGTAAGGAAGATGTCCTGTACGACGAGGAAATCCAGGGCCCGCATCCGGCGCACGGCCTGCTCGCTGTCCGCCTCGGACTGCGCGGGGTTCTCGCCGATGCAGTAGACGGCCTTGAGCGCGCCCTCCTCCATCGCCTCGAACATCTCCGTCAGATTCAGCCCGTAGCGCGGCTGGATGACCGTGTCCCAGGCCGTCTCGAACTTCAACCGGGAGTCAGGGTCGAGAATGTCCTGGAAGCCGGGCAGGCGGTTCGGGATCGCGCCCATGTCGCCGCCGCCCTGCACGTTGTTCTGCCCGCGCAGGGGTTGCAGGCCCGAGCCGTACCGCCCCACGTGCCCGGTCAGGAGCGAGAGGTTGATCAGCGCGCGCACGTTGTCCGTGCCGTTGTGGTGCTCGGTGATGCCGAGCGTCCAGCACAGCTGCGCCCGCTCGGCCCGCGCGTACGCGTGCGCCAACTCCTTGATGGCTGCGGCCGGTACGCCCGTCACCTTCTCGGCGAGCGAGAGCGTCCACGGCTCGACCAGTTCGGCGTACTCCGCGAAGCCGGACGTGGCCCGCTCGATGAACGCCCGGTTGGCCAGGCCCGCGTGGATGATCTCGCGGCCGATCGCATGCGCCATCGGGATGTCCGTGCCGACGTTCAGGCCGAGCCAGCTCTCCGCCCACTCGGCGGTCTTCGTACGGCGCGGGTCGACCGCGTACATGCGGGCGCCGTTTCTGATCCCCTTGAGGACGTGCTGGAAGAAGATCGGGTGTGCGAAGCGGGCGTTGGAGCCCCACATCACGATCAGGTCGGTGTGTTCGGCCTCTTCATAAGAAGAGGTGCCGCCACCTGACCCGAAGGCGGCGGAGAGACCCGCGACGCTCGGCGCGTGGCAGGTGCGGTTGCAGGAGTCGACGTTGTTCGTGCCCATCACCACGCGGGCGAACTTCTGTGCCACGTAGTTCATTTCGTTGGTGGCGCGGGCGCAGGAGAACATCCCGAACGCGCCGCGGGCCGCCTGCAGTCCTTCCGCCGTGCGGGCCAGCGCTTCGTCCCAGGTGGCCCGGCGGAACGGCTCGTCGCGCGAGTCGCGTACGAGGGGGTGGGTGAGCCGGGTGTACGTCTTGGGCACCCGGTCCCGTTTCTTGCTCATGTCGCGCTCCTCATGCCGCGCTCCTCATGCGGTCGGCCAGCAGATCCGAGATGGCGTGGACGGTACGGAGCGTCGGCACCGGAACCCCGGTGATCTCCGCGAGTTCCACGACGGCCGCGAGCAGCACGTCGAGTTCCAGCGGTTTGCCGCGCTCCAGGTCCTGGAGTGTGGAGGTGCGGTGGTCGCCCACGCGCTCGGCTCCCGCGAGGCGCCGCTCGACGGAGATGTCGGGGCGGCAGCCCAGGGCGGACGCGACGGCGAGCGTCTCGTTCATCATGATCTCGATGACGCGCCGCGTGCCGCCGTGCAGGCACATCTCGCGCATCGTGGCGCGGGAGAGCGCGCTGATCGGGTTGAAGGAGATGTTGCCGAGCAGCTTGATCCAGATGTCGCCGCGCAGTTCGGGCTCGACGGGGCATTTGAGCCCGCCCGCCTGCATCGCCTCGCTGAAGGCGAGACAGCGCTCGGAGCGCGAGCGGTCGGGCTCCCCGATGGAGAACCGGGTGCCTTCCAGGTGCCGGACAACTCCCGGACCCTCCAGTTCTGTTGCGGCGTAGACGACACATCCGATGGCCCGTTCGGGCGCGATCACCGCACTGACCGCGCCTTCGGGGTCCACGCTCGTGACGCGGTGGCCGTCGTGCGGGCCGCCGTGCCGGTGGAAGTACCACCAGGGGATGCCGTTCTGGGCGGCGATCACCGCCGTCTTGTCGTGCAGGAGCGGCTCGATCAGCGGCCCGCACGCCGCGTACGAGTTGGCCTTCAGGCCCAGGAAGACGAAATCGACGGGGCCGATGTCGGCCGGGTCGTCGGTGGCGTGGGCCCGCGCGGTGAAGTCGCCGCGGGGGCTGTGGACACGTACTCCGTGCTGCCTCATGGCCGCCAGATGCGGTCCACGGGCGACGAGATGGACGTCGGCACCGGCGCGGTGCAGCGCGGCTCCGACGTAGGCGCCGATCGCACCGGCGCCAAGGACTGCGACTTTCACGGTGGCGCTCCGTTCGGTTGAGGGATCCGAAGAAGGCTCAGCGTCGACAGGAGAGCTCGGCAGGAGAGCTCGACCGGAGCTGTCGACGACGGCATGTCGACGACGGCATGTCTACGACGGCATGTCTACGACGGCATGTCTACGACGGCATACAGTCATGAACTGTCGATGGAATATTGTCTACAGTATGGAAGTTGGCCCAGCAAGAGTCTGCGCGGCACATTGCATACCGTCGACGAAAACATGCATGTCCCCTTCCCAACTCCTCAGTTGATTCCTACTGTTCGGGATCATGAAGCCTCCCGTCGCACCTCCCGGATGGAGTCGCTGGCTCGTGCCACCGGCGGCCCTGTCCGTGCACCTCTCTATCGGCCAGGCCTACGCCTGGAGCGTCTTCAAGCCCCCGCTGGAGTCAGCACTCCACCTCAGCGGCACGCAGAGCGCGCTGCCCTTCCAGCTCGGTATCGTGATGCTCGGCCTCTCGGCCGCCTTCGGTGGCACCTTCGTCGAGCGCAACGGGCCGCGCTGGGCGATGGCGGTCGCCCTCACCTGCTTCTCGTCCGGCTTCCTGATCGCGGCGCTCGGTGCGGCGATCAGTCAGTACTGGCTGATCGTCTTCGGCTACGGCTTCGTCGGCGGGATCGGCCTCGGCATCGGCTACATCTCGCCCGTATCGACGCTGATCAAGTGGTTCCCGGACCGCCCCGGCATGGCGACCGGCATCGCGATCATGGGCTTCGGCGGCGGTGCGCTCATCGCGTCGCCCTGGTCCGCGCAGATGCTGGACTCCTTCGGTGCCGACTCCGACGGCATCGCGCTCGCCTTCCTGGTGCATGGCCTCACGTACGCCGCCTTCATGACGCTCGGCGTGCTCCTGGTGCGGGTGCCGCGTACGGAGGGGGCCCACGCGCCGGGTGCTCCCGGTGTGCTCGACGGGCCGCAGGTGTCGGCTCGGGCCGCCGTGCGCACGCCCCAGTTCTGGTGCCTGTGGATCGTGCTCTGCATGAACGTGACCGCGGGCATCGGCATCCTGGAGAAGGCGGCGCCGATGATCACCGACTTCTTCTCCGACACCGAGACGCCGGTCTCGGTGTCCGCCGCCGCGGGCTTCGTCGCTCTGCTCTCCGCCGCGAACATGGCGGGACGTATCGGCTGGTCATCGGCGTCCGACCTGATCGGCCGCAAGAACGTCTACCGCGTCTACCTGGGCGTCGGCGCGCTGATGTATCTGCTGATCGCCCAGTTCGGAGACGCGTCGAAACCGCTCTTCGTCGTCTGCGCCCTGGTGATCCTCTCCTTCTACGGGGGTGGCTTCGCGACGATCCCCGCATATCTGAAGGATCTCTTCGGGACGTACCAGGTCGGCGCGATCCACGGCCGGCTCCTCACCGCCTGGTCCACGGCGGGCGTCCTCGGGCCGCTGATCGTCAACTGGGTCGCCGACCGCCAGGAGGACGCGGGGAAGCACGGAGCGGGGCTCTACGGCCTCTCCCTGTCGATCATGATCGGCCTGCTGATCATCGGCTTCGTGGCGAACGAGTTCGTCCGGCCCGTCCATGCCCGCCACCACATCCCAGCCCCGAGGGAGGCCACCCATGACGGCACCGACCAGCACGCCGCCAAGTAGCCCGCCGCGCCGCCGGGCGCTGATCGTCGTCGCCTGGCTCTGGGTGGGCATACCGCTCGGATATGGGGTGTATGAACTCGTACACAAGGCCGCACAGCTCTTCACCGGGTGACGTGATGATGAGAAGTGTCCAAACCCCACGCCCGATTCCTGTTGCTTTACGTGCCCCGTTACTGGTGAGTCGCTGACCAGACTGGACGGTCCCGCATCTCCGGCACCAAGGGGGACCCGTTCATGCACGGCTCACGCATCGCCGCCGTCGGCCACTACCAGCCCGCCAAGATCCTCACCAACGAGGACCTGTCGGGCATGGTCGACACCAGCGACGAGTGGATCCGGTCCCGGGTGGGCATCCGCACCCGCCACATCGCGGGGCCGGAGGAGCCGGTCGACGAGCTCGCCGCGCACGCAGGGGCCAAGGCAGTCGCCGCCGCGGGTCTCGCGCCGGACGCCATCGACCTGGTCCTGGTCGCCACCTCCACGGCGATCGACCGCTCGCCGAACATGGCGGCCCGCGTGGCGGCCCGCCTCGGCATCCCGTCACCGGCGGCCATGGACGTGAACGTGGTGTGCGCGGGCTTCACGCACGCGCTCGCCACCGCCGACCACGCGGTACGGGCGGGCGCCGCGACCCGCGCCCTGGTGATCGGCGCGGACAAGATGTCCGAGGTCGCCGACTGGACGGACCGCACCACCTGCGTCCTGGTCGGGGACGGCGCGGGTGCGGCCGTCGTCGAGGCGTGCGCCCCCGGCGAGGAGCCCGGCATCGGCCCCGTCCTGTGGGGCTCGGTGCCCGAGATGGGCAACGCCGTACGCATCGAGGGCACGCCGCCGCGCTTCGCGCAGGAGGGCCAGAGCGTCTACCGCTGGGCGACGACGCAGCTGCCGCCGCTCGCCCGCAAGGCCTGCGAGCGAGCCGGCCTCACCCCGGAGGACCTCTCGGCGGTCGTCCTGCACCAGGCCAACCTGCGCATCATCGAGCCGCTCGCCGGGCGCATCGGCGCGGTCAACGCGGTCGTCGCGCGCGACGTCGTCAACTCCGGCAACACCTCGGCGGGCAGCATCCCTCTCGCCCTGTCCAAGCTGGTGGAGCGCGGCGAGATCGTCCATGGGGACCCGGTGCTGCTCTTCGGCTTCGGCGGGAACCTCTCGTACGCGGGCCAGGTCATCCGCTGCCCGTAGCGGACGAACCCGCGGACGAACCCGCGGAAGATGGCCGTATCGCATGGTGTGATCGGCCCAACTGCCCCTAGCCCTGGCCATTGTGCTCAGTAGACTGTAGACAAAAGGCAATCGTCGAGGAGGGGGCCACGATGTTGTCCACAGGACTGCCGCAGGGGGCGGTGCCCAAGCTCGAACGCCCTGGTCCGCTCAGGGAACGGGTGTACGAGGCGCTGCTCGAACTCATCACGACGCGCGCCCTTCAGCCGGGCCAGCACCTCGTGGAGAGTGAGCTGGCCGGGCACTTGGGGGTGTCGCGGCAGCCCGTACGGGAGGCGTTGCAGCGGCTCAACACCGAGGGCTGGGTCGATCTGCGACCCGCACAGGGTGCATTCGTGCACGAGCCCACCGAGGAGGAGGCGGACCAGCTGCTCACGGTCCGTACGCTCCTGGAGGCGGAGGCCGCCCGGCTCGCGGCGGCCAACACGGGCACCGCCGGGATCACCGCCCTGGAAGAGCTGTGCACCAAGGGGGAGCAGGCCGTCGCGGACGGCGATGTGGACCTGGTGGTGACCACCAACGCGGCCTTCCACGCCAAGGTCATGGAGCTCGCGGGCAATGTCGTCCTCGCCGAACTCGCCGGCCAGGTGGACCGCCGTGTGCGGTGGTACTACACGCCGGTGGCCCGTCAGCGCGGCAAGAAGTCCTGGATCGAGCACCGCGAACTGATCGCGGCGATCGCGGAGCGCGACGAGCGCCGGGCGACGGACATCATGCGCGCCCACACGGAACACACGCGCCAGACGTACCACCAGCGCGAGCGCGACTGCTGAGGCGTCAGCGCCGCCGGTCCGCCGGGCTCACCCCGCCGCGCACGGCCGTCCGCGCCTTTGTCCTGTGACTGGAGAAAGTCATGGGTAATTCCTGCGTAACTTCTTCCCACTCCCGGCAGGCGCTGCTACGTTCCCCTCGAAAGGTCGACGCGACGGACGGAAGTCCGGCGCGACGAACATGAGTTGCCCGATGAGGCGGGGAGGGGCGCGTGAGACGTATGACGGCTCGACCCGCCAATGCGCACCAGGCGCGACTGCTGCGACTGCTGCGTGACGGAGGGCCCAACTCCCGTGCCCAGCTGGGCGATCAGGTCGACCTCTCGCGGTCGAAGCTGGCCGTCGAGGTGGACCGGCTCCTGGAGACCGGACTCGTGGTCGCCGACGGACTCGCCGCCTCGCGCGGCGGCCGTCGCTCCCACAACATCCGCCTGGCCCCCGGCCTCCGCTTCCTCGGCGTGGACATCGGCGCGACCTCGGTCGACGTAGCGGTGACCAATGCCGAGCTTGAGGTGCTCGGCCATATCAACCAGCCCATGGACGTGCGCGAAGGCCCCGTCGCCGTCTTCGAGCAAGTCCTCGCCATGGCAGCCAAGTTGAAGGCCTCCGGGCTCGCGGAAGGGTTCGACGGCGCCGGAATCGGCGTCCCGGGTCCCGTCCGCTTCCCCGAGGGCGTCCCGGTCGCTCCGCCGATCATGCCGGGGTGGGACGGTTTCCCCGTACGGGAGGCCATCAGCCAGGATCTCGGCTGTCCCGTCATGGTCGACAACGACGTGAACCTGATGGCGATGGGGGAGCAGCACGCGGGCGTCGCACGCTCGGTGGGCGACTTCCTCTGCGTCAAGATCGGCACGGGCATCGGCTGCGGAATCGTCGTCGGCAGTGAGGTCTACCGAGGGGTGACCGGCAGCGCGGGCGACATCGGCCACATCCAGGTCGAACCGGACGGGCGGCCCTGCGCCTGCGGCAACAAGGGCTGCCTGGAGGCGTACTTCAGCGGCGCGGCACTCGCCCGTGACGCCGAGGACGCAGCAGGTCAAGGGCGTTCCCAGGAACTCGCGACGCGCCTGGAAGCGGCCGGGAAACTCAGCGCGATCGATGTCGCGGCGGCAGCGGCCGCCGGTGACGCCACCGCACTCGACCTCATCCGCGCGGGCGGCAACCGCACCGGCCAGGTCATCGCGGGCCTCGTCAGCTTCTTCAATCCGGGCCTCGTGGTGATCGGCGGCGGTGTGACCGGCCTCGGCCATACGCTGCTCGCCGCCATCCGCACCCAGGTCTACCGCCAGTCGCTGCCCCTGGCGACCGGCAATCTCCCCATCGTCCTCGGCGAGTTGGGGCCGACCGCCGGAGTCATCGGCGGCGCCCGGCTCATCAGCGACCACTTGTTCTCACCGGCCTGACCGGCGCGTACGTACGACCCGTACGACGCACCTCACCTCACCCAGCACAGCGCCCTGCTTCGCCCTGCCCTGCATCCGGCCGCACCCGCCTAGGGGAAACCGTCATGGCACCAGAACCACCGCTGCTCACCATGTCCGGCATCACCAAGTCGTTCCCCGGCGTCCGCGCCCTCGACGGCGTCGACCTCCAGGTCCAGGCCGGCGAAGTGCACTGCCTCCTCGGCCAGAACGGCGCCGGGAAGTCCACGCTCATCAAGGTCCTCGCCGGGGCCCATCAGCCCGACGACGGCGAGATCACCTGGCGCGGCGAGCGCACCGCGCTCAAGTCGCCCATCGCCGCCATGCGCCTCGGCATCGCCACCATCTACCAGGAGCTCGACCTGGTGGAGGGCCTTTCCGTCGCCGAGAACGTGCACCTGGGGCATGAGCCGACCGCCGCCGGATTCGTCGTGCGCGGCGGGGCGGCGAAGGCATCAACCGCCGCCTTGCTCAAGCGACTCGGCCACTCAGAGATCGACCCGGGGCGACTCGTCGGTGAGCTCTCCGCGGCGCATCAGCAGATCGTGTCGATGGCTCGCGCGCTCTCCCACGAAGTGCGACTCATCGTCATGGACGAGCCGTCCGCCGCCCTCGACCCGGACGAGGTCGACAACCTCTTCCGCATCGTCGGCGATCTCACGGCGGACGGCGTCGCCGTCGTCTACATCTCCCACCGTCTGGAAGAGATCCGCCGCATCGGCGACCGCGTCACCGTCCTCAAGGACGGCCGTGCGGTGGCGGTCGGGCTCCCCGCGAAGGAGACCCCGACCCGCGAGGTCGTCGCCCTGATGACGGGCCGCAACGTCGAGTACGTCTTCCCGGACCGGCCGGCCGACCCACCCGCCGCGCAACCGGTGTTGAAGGTGAGCGGCCTCGCCCGAGAAGGCGAGTTCGAACCCCTCGACCTCGAACTGCGCCCCGGCGAGATCGTCGGCCTGGCCGGGCTCGTCGGATCCGGCCGCTCCGAGATCCTGGAGACCATCTACGGCGCGCGCAAACCGAGCGCCGGTCAAGTCACCGTCGACGGACAGGCCTTGCGGCCCGGTAGCGTGCGCGCCGCCGTCCGCGCGGGACTCGGCCTCGCCCCCGAGGAGCGCAAGGCGCAGGCCCTGCTGATGCTGGAGTCCGTCACCAACAATGTGTCGGTCTCCACCATGTCCCGCTTCTCGCACGGCGGTTGGCTCGACCGTGGCGCTGAGAAGAGGGCCGCGCAGGCCGCCACCCGCGAGCTGTCCCTGCGCCCCGACAACCCCTCCGCGCCCGTGCGCACCCTCTCCGGCGGCAACCAGCAGAAGGCCGTTCTCGCCCGCTGGCTGCTCCGCGGCTGCCGCGTCCTGCTGCTCGACGAGCCCACCCGCGGAGTGGACGTCGGCGCCCGCGCCGAGCTGTACGCGGTGATCCGACGCCTCGCCGACGAAGGCCTCGCCGTCCTGCTCGTCTCCAGCGAGGTCCCCGAAGTCCTCGGCCTCGCCGACCGCGTCCTGGTCCTGCGCGAAGGCCGCGTCGTCCATACGGCGCCGGCCCGCGACCTCGACGAACACCGCGTACTCGACCTCGTACTCGAAGGGAGCCCGGCGTCATGACGCAGCCCGCATCGCCGCCAAGGCCCGCCGCATCGAAGAGTCAATCGGCGGACGGTGCAAGCCCGTTGCGGACAGTCGTCGCGCGCGCAGACGTGCGGACGCTGTCCCTGCTCGGCGTGCTCGCCGTGCTGATCCTGATCGGCGGCATCACCCAGCCCGACTCGTTCCTGGACACCGACAACGTCCAGCTGGTCCTGACCCAGGCGTCCGTCATCGGCGTCGTCACAGTGGGCATGACCTTCGTGATCATCTCCGGCGGCATCGACCTGTCGGTCGGCGCGATCGTCGCTCTCGCCTCGGTGTGGGCGACGACGGTCGCCACGCAGGAGTACGGCTTCGCGGGCATCCTCTTCACCGCGGTGATCGTCGGCATGGCCTGCGGTCTCGTCAACGGAATGCTCATCGCGTACGGCGGGATGGTGCCGTTCATCGCGACGCTCGCCATGCTGGCCGCGGGCCGTGGACTCGCCCTGCAGATCACCGACGGCAAGACCCAGATGGTCACCGTGGACGGGGTGTTGAAGCTCGGCGAGCGCGACTCCTACATCCTCGGCATCCCGCCGCTCGTCCTCGTCTTCGCCGCCGTCACCGTCGTCGGCTGGCTGCTCCTGAACCGCACCACCTTCGGGCGGCGCTCGGTCGCGGTCGGCGGCAACGCGGAAGCGGCCCGCCTCGCCGGCATCGACGTACGCAGGCAGCGCCTCTATCTCTACCTGCTCTCCGGACTCTGCTGCGGCATCGCGGCCTTCCTGCTGATCATCCTCTCCGGGTCGGGCCAGAACACCAACGGCAATCTGTATGAACTCGACGCCATCGCCGCGGCGATCATCGGCGGCACCCTGCTCAGCGGCGGCCGCGGCACCATCACCGGTTCCGTGCTCGGCGTGCTGATCTTCACGACGATCCAGAACATCTTCGCGCTCAACAACCTGGAGACCGCCGTCCAGCAGATCGCCAAGGGCGCGATCATCGTCGCCGCGGTGCTCGTCCAACGACGTACGTCCTCAACTCCCTGACTCGAAGGGTTCACCGCCATGCCAGAGATATCTGCCTTCGCGAGCCGCAGAGGCTTGCTCTTCGGAGCCGCCGCCCTGTCCACCGGTGCGCTCGTCACGGGGTGCACCAGCAACGAGGCCAAGGATGAGGGCTCGGACGACAAGGACCAGCCGGTCGCCGACGACAAGCCCGGCAAGAAGGTCACCATCGGTTTCGCGGGCCCGCAGGCCGACCACGGCTGGCTCAACGCGATCAACGACAACGCCAAGGAGCGGGCGAAGAAGTACTCGGACGTGACGCTGGAGTCCACCGAGGGCTCGAACGACACCGCCGCCCAGATCGGCCAGGTCGAGACGCTGATCAACAAGAAGGTCGACGTCCTGGTGATCCTGCCGGCCGACGGCAAGGCGCTCACCCAGGTCGGCCTGAAGGCCATGAAGGCGGGCATCCCCGTCGTCAACCTCGACCGGGTCTTCGCATCCCCGCAGGCCTACCGCTGCTGGATAGGCGGCGACAACTACGGCATGGGCCTCAGCGCGGGCCACTACATCGGCGAGAAGCTCAAGGGCAAGAAGAGCGCCAAGGTCGTCGAACTCGCGGGTCTCGACAACCTGGAGCTCACCAAGCAGCGTTCCAAGGGCTTCGACGACGCCCTGAAGAACTACTCGAACATCGAGAAGGTCGCCCGGCAGGCCGCCGAGTTCACCGTCGAGTCGGGGCAGCAGAAGATGTCCCAGCTCCTCCAGGCCCAGAAGAACTTCGACGCGCTGTGGAACCACGACGACGACCAGGGCGTGGGCGCCCTGCGCGCCATCAAGCAGGCGGGCCGCGACGACTTCCTGATGGTCGGCGGCGCGGGCGCGCTCTCCGCGTTCCAGGCCATCGAGTCCGACGACAGCGTGCTCAAGGCCACCGTCCTGTACCCGCCCACGATGGCCGCGTCCGCGATCGACCTGGCGCGTGCACTCGGTCAGGGCAAGGGCGTCAGCGGTATGGCCGAATTCGAGATCCCGGCCTTCATCACGCTCTACTCGGCCGTGGTCGACAAGGAAAACCTCAGCAAGTACATGTCCACCGGCTTCAAGTGATGCGCGCTTCCGCACCCCCCACCGAGCATTTACGAGGAGGAGTCCCGCATGCGTGAGACGGAACACGAGGCTGAGACGGGTAAGCGGCCACTGGGGGTGGGCATGGTCGGATACTCCTTCATGGGTGCCGCCCACTCCCAGGGCTGGCGCACCGTCGGACGCGTCTTCGATCTGCCACTGCGGCCGGTCCTGTCGGCGGTCTGCGGACGCGACGGCGTCGCCGTGCGCGCCGCGGCGGACCGGCTCGGGTGGGCGGCCGCGGAGACCGACTGGCGCGCACTCGTGGCCCGTGACGACGTCGACCTCATCGACATCTGCACTCCCGGCGACAGTCATGCCGAGATCGCGATCGCTGCGCTCGACGCGGGCAAGCACGTGCTGTGCGAGAAGCCGCTCGCCAACACGGTCGAGGAGGCCGAGGAGATGGCCGAGGCCGCCGAACGGGCCCGTGCCCGGGGTCAGATGGCCATGGTCGGCTTCAACTACCGCCGCGTTCCCGCCCTCGCGCTCGCCCGGCAGATGGTCGCGGAGGGCCGGCTCGGCGCGCTGCGGCACGTCCGGCTCATGTACCTCCAGGACTGGTTGGTCGACCCCGGCTTCCCGCTGACGTGGCGGCTGCGCAAGGACCGCGCGGGATCGGGCGCGCTCGGCGATCTGGGGGCGCACATCGTGGACCTCGCGCAGTTCCTGGTGGGGGAGCCGGTGGCGGGCGTATCGGCGCTGACCGAGACGTTCGTACGGGAGCGCCCGCTGCTCGACGGGGCGTCCAGCGGGCTCACGGGGGAGGGGGGCGCCGCATCCGGGCAGGTCACGGTGGACGACGCGGCGGTCTTCACCGCTCGCTTCCCTTCGGGCGCCCTCGCGTCTTTCGAGGCGACGCGGTTCGCCGCGGGCCGCAAGAACGCCCTGCGGCTCGAACTCAACGGCTCCAACGGCTCGTTGGCCTTCGACCTGGAGAGCCTGAACGAGCTCTCCTTCCACGACCACACCGAGCCCGCCACCTCCTCCGGCTTCCGCCGCATCCTGGTGACCGAGCCCGGCCATCCCTACCTGGAGGCATGGTGGCCGCCGGGCCACGGCCTCGGCTACGAGCACACCTTCGTGCATCAGGCGCGTGACCTGCTGCACGCCATCGCCACGGACGCGCAGCCCGAACCGTCCTTCGCCGCGGGCCTTTCGGTGCAGCGGGTACTCGCCGCGGTGGAGGAGAGCGCGGCGAAGAACTCGGTCTACACGCCCATAGCTTCGACGCCCATAGCTTCCACCCCCGTCACGGTCTGAGGAGGCCCGTTCATGCCCCGCGACTTCACACTCTTCACCGGCCAGTGGGCTGACCTTCCACTGGAGGAGGTCTGCCGCCTCGCCCGCGACTTCGGCTACGACGGACTCGAACTCGCCTGCTGGGGCGACCACTTCGAGGTCGACAAGGCGCTGAACGACCGTTCGTACCTGGACTCGCGCCGCCAACTCCTCGACAAGTACGGCCTGAAGTGCCTGGCCATCTCCAACCACCTGGTGGGGCAGGCCGTCTGTGACGCGATCATCGACGAGCGGCACCAGGCGATCCTGCCCGCCCGCATCTGGGGCGACGGTGAGGCGGAGGGCGTACGGCAGCGGGCCGCCCGCGAGATCGAGGACACGGCACGAGCGGCAGCCGCCTTCGGTGTCGACACCGTCATCGGCTTCACCGGCTCGTCGATCTGGCACCTGGTGGCGATGTTCCCGCCGGTGCCGGAGGCGATGATCGAGCGTGGCTACGACGACTTCGCCGAGCGCTGGAACCCGATCCTCGACGTCTTCGACGTACAGGGCGTCCGCTTCGCCCACGAGGTGCATCCCTCGGAGATCGCGTACGACTACTGGACAACGCACCGTGCCCTGGAGGCGGTTGGCCACCGCGCGGCCTTCGGCCTGAACTTCGACCCCTCGCACTTCGTGTGGCAGGACCTGGACCCGGTCGGCTTCCTCTACGACTTCCGGGACCGCATCTACCACGTCGACTGCAAGGAGGCGAGGCGCCGCCTGGACGGCCGCAACGGCCGCCTCGGCTCCCACCTCCCGTGGGGCGACCCGCGCCGCGGCTGGGACTTCGTGTCGGCGGGCCACGGGGACGTCCCCTGGGAGGACGTGTTCCGGATGCTGCGCTCGATCGCGTACGAGGGCCCGATCTCGGTGGAGTGGGAGGACGCGGGGATGGACCGGCTCCAGGGGGCGCCGGAGGCGCTTCGGCGGCTCAAGGCCTTTGACTTCGATCCTCCGTCGGCGTCTTTCGATGCGGCGTTCGGCGGAAATTAGTCCTCGACTAGTCCTCGATCAGTCCTCGATGCCTTCGGGGTCCAGGGGCCCGGCCCCTGGTTACGGAAAGGGGCAGGGTGGGGCAACTTGCCCTGCCCGCGCCCACTTTGTCCCGCGTAAGGTAAAAGCCGAACTCTGATGCGGTACAAGGGCTTTCGGCCACAGACAAACGTGGCTACCGTCCTTGATGTGTACAGGACATGAACCTTCCGGGGTGGCGGCGCACCCCGGCGCCCAGCGCCCCCGCACCACACCCGCGTACGACCGTCCCCCTTCCGGAGGAACCCCGTGCACAGGAAACGCCTGAGACTCCGCAAGACCCTCGCGCTCTTCACCGGCACCCTGCTGGCCGGCGCCACCCTCACCCTCGCCGCCCCCACCGCGAACGCCGCCGACCCCGAGGCGGTCCGTGCCGCCCAGGAGCAGGCCGACAAGGCCGCGGCGGCCCCGGTGGCCGAAGACTTCCAGCAGGTGACCCTCGCCAAGGGCGAACCCGAGACGGGCGAGCCCATGACGCTCACCGTCCTGCCCGACCGCTCGGTCCTGCACACCTCCCGCGACGGCACACTCCGCCTCACGGACGCGGCGGGCAACACCAAGATCGCGGGCAAGATACCGGTCTACTCGCACGACGAAGAGGGCCTCCAAGGCGTCGGCCTCGACCCGAAGTTCAGCGAGAACCGCGCGATCTACCTCTACTACGCGCCGCCGCTCGACACCCCGGCGGGCGACGCCCCGGAGAACGGCACCGCCGACGACTTCAAGAAGTTCGACGGCGTCAACCGCCTCTCCCGCTTCGTCCTGAAGGCCGACGGCACCCTCGACAACGCCAGCGAGAAGAAGGTCCTCGACGTCCCCGCGAGCCGCGGCATCTGCTGCCACGTCGGCGGCGACATCGACTTCGACAAGGACGGCAACCTCTACCTCTCGACCGGCGACGACTCCAACCCCTTCGCATCGGACGGCTTCACGCCCATCGACGAGCGCGCGAGCCGCAACCCCGCCTTCGACGCCCGGCGCAGCGCGGGCAACACCAACGACCTGCGCGGCAAGATCCTGCGCGTCAAGGTCGCCGACGACGGCACCTACACGGTCCCGGACGGCAACCTCTTCGCCAAGGGCACCGAGAAGACCCGCCCCGAGATCTACGCGATGGGCTTCCGCAACCCCTTCCGGATGAGCGTCGACAAGCCGACGGGCATCGTCTACGTCGGTGACTACGGCCCCGACGCGGGCGCCGCCGACCCCAAGCGTGGCCCCGCCGGACAGGTCGAGTTCGCCCGCGTGACCAAGCCGGGCAACTTCGGCTGGCCGTTCTGCACCGGCAAGAACGACGCGTACGTCGACTACGACTTCGAGACAAAGACCTCCGGCGCCTCCTTCGACTGCGCCGCGCCGAAGAACGACTCCCCGCACAACACAGGACTGACCGACCTGCCGCCCGCGCAAGAGGCCTGGATCCCGTACGACAACGGCTCCGTCCCCGAGTTCGGCACCGGCTCCGAGTCCCCGATGGGCGGCCCCGTCTACCGCTACGACGCGGCGAACACCTCCCCGGTGAAGTTCCCGGAGGCGTACGACGGCGACTTCTTCGCGGGTGAGTTCGGGCGGCGCTGGATCAAGCGCATCGAACAGGGCGCGGACGGCGCGGTTTCGAAGATCAACCCGTTCCCGTGGACGGGAACGCAGATAATGGACATGGAGTTCGGCCCTGATGGCGCCCTCTACGTCCTCGACTACGGCACGGCCTGGTTCGGCGGCGACGAGAACTCCGGTCTCTTCCGCATCGAGAACGCCACGGACGGCCACTCCCCGGTCGTCGAAGCGAGCTCCTCCGTGACCAGCGGCCAGGCCCCGCTCAAGACCAACCTCACCGCGAAGGCCACGGACGCCGACGGCGGCACCCTCACCTACGCCTGGGACTTCGGCGACGGCGGCAAGTCGACTCAGCAGAACCCCTCGTACACGTACAAGAAGAACGGCGTCTACACGGCGACCGTGACCGTCAAGGACTCCACCGGGCGCACCGGCTCGGCCAGCGCGCACATCACCGTCGGCAACACCGCGCCCAAGGTGACCCTGGAACTCCCCGGTGACGGGCAGCTGTTCACCTTCGGCGACAAGGTGCCCTTCAAGGTGAAGGTGACCGACCGTGAGGACGGTCCGATCGACTGCACGAAGGTCAAGGTCACCCACATCCTCGGCCACGACAGCCACGGCCACCCGGTGACATCGGCCAACGGCTGCGAGGGCACCATCCAGACGTCCGCGGACGGCGAGCACGACCCGAACGCGAACATCTTCGGGGTCTTCGACGCCGAGTACACCGACAAGGGTGCGAACGGCCAGCCCGCGCTGACCACCCACGACCAGAACGTCGTCCAGCCCAAGCACCGCCAGGGCGAGCACTACGACGGCTCCAAGGGCGTCTCCGTGGCGAACCACACCCCGGCGCACGGCGGGAAGACGGTCGGCGACATCAACAACGGCGACTGGATCTCCTTCAAGCCCTACATCCTCGGCAACGCCACGAAGCTGACCGCGCGCGTCGCGTCGGCCGGCGCGGGCGGCACGCTCGAGGTCCGCAGCGGATCGGCCACCGGCCAGCTCCTGGGCAAGGCCAAGGTCGCACCGACCGGCGGCTGGGAGACGTACGCCGACGTGAGCGCCACCCTCTCCAAGGCACCCACGAAGACGACGACGCTCTTCCTGGTCTTCAAGGGCACGGGCACAGGCGCCCTGTACGACGTCGACGACTTCACCTTCACCACGAGCTGAGAAGGGGGCCATCATGCGCGCATCCGCACGGATCACCATCGCGACCGCCACGGCCGCCCTGCTCATCGGCTGTGTATCGGGCCCCGCGGCCTCCAAACCGGACGGCAGGGCCGACGGCGAGAAGGTCCTTGTCTTCTCCAAGACCGCGGGCTTCCGGCACGACTCCATTCCTGACGGCATCGCCGCCATCAAGGAGCTCGGCGCGGCGAACGGGTTCGCCGTCGACGCGACCGAGGACGCCGGAGCGTTCACGGCCAAGAATCTCGCGCAGTACGACGCCGTGGTCTGGCTCTCGACGACGGGCGATGTCCTCAACGCCTCGCAACAGACCGCCTTCGAGGGCTACATCAAGAAGGGCGGCGGGTACGTGGGCGTGCACGCCGCCGCCGACACCGAGTACGACTGGCCCTTCTACGGAGGCCTCGCGGGCGCCTACTTCCAGTCGCACCCCGCGATCCAGCCCGCGAAGGTCGATGTCGAGGACCATGGCCACCCGTCCACGGCGCATCTGCCGGGGGTCTGGGACCGGACCGACGAGTGGTACAACTACCGCTCCAATCCCCGGGACCGCGCCCACGTCCTCGCCTCGCTCGACGAGTCGTCGTACACCGGCGGCTCGATGTCGGGCGACCATCCCATCGCCTGGTGCCAGGCCTCCGTCGAAGGAACAGCCGGCCGTTCCTTCTACACGGGCAGCGGTCACACCAAGGAGTCGTTCGCCGATCCCGCGTACCGGACGCATCTGCTCGGCGGGATCCGCTGGGCGACGGGTGCGGTGCAGGCCGACTGCCGTCCGGAGAAGGGCTACACGCCGATCTTCGACGGCACGGCGAAGTCCCTGGAGGCCTGGAAGCAGGCGGGCCCCGGCTCCTTCGCCCTGAACGAGGGCGATGGCACCCTGAAGACCGTCGGCGGCATGGGCATGCTCTGGTACGACGGGGCGAAGGAGCTCGGCTCCTACTCCCTCAAGCTGGACTGGCGCATGGACGGCGACGACAACTCCGGGATCTTCGTGGGCTTCCCGCCCTCCGACGACCCCTGGTCGGCCGTGAACAACGGCTATGAGATCCAGATCGACGCCACCGACGTCCCGGAGAAGACCACGGGCTCCGTCTACGGCTTCAAGTCCGCCGACCTGAAGAAGCGCGACAAGGCGCTGAACCCGCCGGGGGAGTGGAACACCTACGAGCTCCGGGTCGAGGGCGAACGCCTTCGGATCTATCTCAACGGAGTGAAGATCAACGACTTCACCAACACGGATGCGGCAAGGAGCCTGAAGGACGGTCACATCGGCATCCAGAACCACGGTGCCGACGACCAGGTCTCGTTCCGTGACATCCGGGTGAAGGACCTGCCGGCCCGCACCGCCGCCGGCGTGGGCCGCTAGACGACGGCGGGCGAAGGACGCCGGACCTCCGCCCGCCGTCTTTCTTCCCCGCGCGTTCGCGCGCGTACGACAGGAGGCAGCCGTGTCCAATTCCTCTTCTTCCCCATCGTCCCCATCGTCTTCTTCCTCCGGCGGTCTTACCGGGGTGTGGCTGATCGGGGCGCGAGGTTCGGTCGCCACCACGGCTGTCGCGGGGTGCGCGGCCGTGGCGGCCGGTCTGCACGCACCGACCGGCATGGTGACGGAGACCCCGCCGTTCGCGGACTGTGGTCTGCCAACGTTGTCGTCGCTCGTCTTCGGCGGCCACGACACGGTGGAGTGCCCCTTGCCCAAACGGGCCGAGCAACTGGCCGCGGGGGGAGTGCTCCCGCACGGCGTCCCCTCGGCCGTGAGCGCGGAACTGGCCGCCGCGGACGCGGAGATCCGCATGGGGGGACCGCGCTCCGGGGACTCCGACGACAGGTCGGACGAGGAACTGATCGCATCGTTCGCCGCCGACCTCCGCGATTTCGTACGTCGCCGGGGGCTCGCCCGCGCGGTGGTGGTGAACGTGGCTTCGACGGAACCGCTGCCCGTCGAGGGCGAGGGCAGGCTGCCCGCCAGCTCCCTCTACGCGGCGGCGGCGCTGCGGGCGGGCTGCCCGTACGTGAACTTCACCCCGTCGACGGGGCTGCACCATCCGGCACTCGCTTCCTTGGCCGCGTCGTCGGGGCTCCCTCACGCGGGCAGGGACGGCAAGACGGGCCAGACCCTCCTCCGCTCCGTCCTCGGCCCGATGTTCGCCCAGCGCGCGCTCGCCGTCCGGGCCTGGTCCGGCACGAACCTCCTGGGCGGCGGCGATGGCGCGGCCCTCGCGGACCCGGCCGCGGCGGCAGCCAAGAACGCGGGCAAGGAACGGGTCCTTGCCGACACGCTGGGCTCCGCCCCGGAGGGCGAGGTCCACATCGACGACGTCCCGTCGCTCGGCGACTGGAAGACCGCCTGGGACCACATCGCGTTCGACGGCTTCCTCGGCGCGCGGATGGTCCTGCAAACGACCTGGCAGGGCTGCGACTCGGCCCTGGCGGCGCCCTTGATCCTGGACCTGGCCCGCTTGCTGGCCCGCGCCCACGAAAGGGGCCTCTCCGGCCCCTTGAGCGAACTGGGCTTCTACTTCAAGTCCCCGGACGAGGGCTCGTCATCGGCCCTGGCCGAACAGTACGAGGCACTGACGGCCTTCGCGTCGCGACTTCGGGGGGCTTCTGCATGAGCGCCGGGGGTGAGGGACCGGGAGGGCTGGGGGTGGGTGACGGGTTTGAGGGTTCGGAGGGGCTGGGGGTGGGCGGTGGCGGTGAGGGTTCGGGGGGTGTGCGGGCGGGGGTCAGCGGTGAGGGATCGGGGAGTGTGCGGGCGGGGGTCAGCCGTGAGGGTTCGGGGAGTGTGCGGGCGGGGGTCAGCCGTGAGGGATCGGGCGGTGTGCAGCCGGGCGTCAGCCGTGAGGGATCGGGCGGTGTGCAGCCGGGCGTCAGCCGGAGGGGTGCTGGCGGTGTCCCCCTGGGATCCGCTCGCGACTGGGCCGAGCTGCTGCGGGTCTCGGCCCTGTTCACCGTGCCCGGCGACGCCCTCGCCGGCGCGGCGGCGACGGGACTGTGCCCCAACCGCCGCACCCTCCTCGCCATCGCAGCCTCCCTCTCCCTCTACGAAGCGGGCATGGCCCTCAACGACTGGGC
Organism: Streptomyces sp. NPDC048441; assembly: GCF_043200235.1. Lineage (NCBI taxonomy): Bacteria > Bacillati > Actinomycetota > Actinomycetes > Kitasatosporales > Streptomycetaceae > Streptomyces > Streptomyces sp. NPDC048441. The sequence goes on along the minus strand of NZ_JBICXM010000002.1, from coordinate 275,631 downwards.
GGACCGGGCGGACGACGCGATCGAACGCCCCCACCGCCCCCTCCCGTCCGGCCGCATCGCCCCGTCGGCGGCACTGGGAGCGGCAGCGGCTCTGACGGCGGGAGGCCTGGCCCTGGCCGCGGGCGCGGGCCGCCCCGCCCTGAGGGTGGCGAGCGCCCTGGCGGCAACCGTGTGGGCCTACGACCTGGGCCTCAAGCACACCCCGGCGGGCCCGGTCGCCATGGCCGGCGCCCGCGCCCTCGACCTGCTCCTGGGAGCGGCGGCAACGGCCCCGAACCAACCGCCGATTCGCCTCCCCCGCACCCAACCCGCCCCTGCCGGGAAGCCCACCGGCCCTGGCCCCAGCCTCCGGGCGGCGGTGCCGACCGCCCTCGTCCTGGGCGCCCACACCCTCGCGGTGACGGCGGTCTCACGCCGCGAGGCACAGGGCGGCTCCACGGCGGCACCGCTGGGCGCCCTCGCCGCCACCGCAGCCCTGGCACAGCTGCTTGCCCGAAGCGGCGGCACGGGCGGCCCCGGCACTCTTCAACCCCACCCTGAGCTCACGCTGAGGCGCACCATCAGCGTCCGAGGCGCCGTCCAAGCCGCCCTCGCCGCCGGCTACGCCGCCACCGCCGCCCGCCCCCTCTTCCACGCCGCGCTCAACCCGTCGCCCCAACTGACCCAACGAGCCGTGGGCGGCGGCATCCGAGCCATGATCCCGCTCCAGGCCGCTCTCTCCGCCCGAGCGGGAGCCCTAGTCCCCGCTCTCTTGACCGCCGCCCTGGCCCCAGCAGCCCGCAAGTTCGGCCGAAAGGTGAGCGTCACATGACGGACCGAACAGACCGAACGGACCGAGTAGACCGAGCAGACCGAGCAGACCGGGCCACCGACCCGGAGGCTGATCAGGCGACGGGACCGGAAGCGGTAGCGAAGAGCAAGGTCGGCCCCGGGGCGGGCCCCCCGCACCCCCTCCGCTTCGGCTACGGCACCAACGGGCTGACCGACCTCCGGCTCGACGACGCCCTCGGACTTCTCGCCGACCTCGGCTACGAGGGCGTCGGACTCACCCTCGACCACATGCACCTCGACCCGCTCGCTCACGACCTCGCCGCCCGCACCCGCCACGTGGCCCGGGGCCTGGAGCGGCTGGGTCTGACGGTCACGATCGAGACCGGCGCCCGCTATGTGCTCGACCCGCGCCGCAAGCACGGCCCCTCGCTCCTGGACCCCGACCCGGACGCGCGTGCCGCCCGTGTCCGCCTGCTGATCCGTGCCGTCCAGATCGCCGCCGACCTGGGTGCCCACGCCGTGCACTGCTTCAGCGGCATCACCCCCGAAGGCACCCCCGAAGACGCCGCCTGGCAGCGGCTCGCCGAAGCCCTCGCCCCCGTACTGGACGCCGCGTCCGGCGCCGCCGTACCGATCGCCATCGAACCGGAACCAGGCCATCTCCTCTCCACTCTCGCCGACTTCCACCGGCTCCGTCACAAACTGGGCGACCCGGAGCCCCTGGGCCTCACCCTCGACATCGGCCACTGTCAGTGCCTCGAACCGCAGTCTCCCGCCGACTGCGTCCGCGCCGCCGCCCCCTGGCTACGGCACGTCCAGATCGAGGACATGCGCCGTGGTGTTCACGAACACCTCCCGTTCGGCGACGGGGAGATCGACTTCCCGCCCGTGCTCGAAGCCCTGGCCTCCACCGGCTACCAAGGCCTCACCGTCGTCGAACTGCCCCGCCACTCCCATGCGGGCCCTCAACTCGCCTCCCACTCCATCGAGTTCCTGCGCAGGGCGGCGACCGAAGCGGCCCACACCCCGTCGGCCCGCACCCCGTCGGCCCGCACCCCAGCCAGAGGAGGAACCCCGTGACCGATGCCCCCGCCATCGCCGACCTCCGCACCCGCCTCGAAGCCGCCCTCGGCGGTGCCGCCCGCGCCTGGCTCGATCAGGCGACCGCGGAAGCGGCAGCCCACCACGGGCAACCGGACCAAGGCACCACCCCTGTTTGGGAGTTGCGCTTCGCCGAGGCGGGCCGACGCTGCGGCCAGGAGCACGCCGACGCCGCCCGCGTGCTGCTCCTGCACGCGGCCGACGCGGACCCGACCACCCTCGCCCGCGTCTACGAGCAAGGCACCGCAGCCGAACGCCGCGCCGTCCTGCACGCCCTGCCCCACCTGGTGCCGGGTCCCGAGGCGCTGCCCCTGGTCGAGGACGCCCTGCGCACCAACGACACTCGGCTCGTCGCCGCCGCTGTCGGTCCGTACGCCGCCCGGCACCTCGCCCCGCACCACTGGCGTCACGCGGTCCTCAAGTGCCTCTTCACCGGCGTCTCCGTGGAAGCCGTCGCCGACCTCGACCGCCGCGCATGTGCCGACGCCGAACTCGCCCGGATGCTCGGCGACTACGCGGGCGAACGCACCGCCGCAGGTCGCCCCGTCCCCAGCGATCTGCACCGTGTCCTGGCCCTGACCACCCCTACAGCCCCCTATGCCGCAGTGGCCCCATCGGCCCCCGTGACCCCTTCGACCGGCGAGGAGCAGGAGTCCTGATGCGCATCTTCGACCCCCACATCCATATGACGTCCCGCACTACTGACGACTACCAGGCCATGTACGCGGCAGGCGTCCGCGCCGTCGTCGAGCCCGCGTTCTGGCTGGGCCAGCCCCGCACCTCACCTGCCTCCTTCTTCGACTACTTCGACTCCCTCCTGGGCTGGGAACCCTTCCGCGCGGCGCAGTACGGCATCGCCCACCACTGCACCATCGCCCTCAACCCCAAAGAGGCGAACGACCCGCGCTGCACCCCCGTCCTGGAAGCGCTGCCCCGGTATCTGGTCAAGGACAACGTCGTCGCCGTCGGTGAGATCGGCTATGACTCCATGACCCCCGCCGAGGACGCCGCGCTCGCCGCCCAGCTGCAACTGGCCGCCGACCACGAACTGCCGGCGCTCGTCCACACCCCGCACCGCGACAAGCTCGTCGGCCTGCGCCGCACCCTCGATGTCGTCAGGGAATCCGCGCTGCCCCTGGACCGGGTCCTCATCGACCATCTCAACGAGACCACGGTCAAGGAGGCCAAGGACGGCGGCTGCTGGCTCGGCTTCTCCGTCTATCCCGACACCAAGATGGACGAGGACCGGATGGTCGCCATCCTGCGCGATCACGGACCCGAGCGGGTCCTGGTGAACTCGGCCGCCGACTGGGGCAAGAGCGACCCGCTCAAGACCCGCAAGGTCGCCGACGCCATGCTCGCGTCCGGGTTCAGCGAGGACGATGTCGACCTGGTCCTGTGGCGCAACCCGGTGGCCTTCTACGGACTCAGCGGCCGCCTCGCCCTCGACGTCGAGGACACCGAGGCCACCCACGAGGGCAACTCCATCCTCCGCGGCGGGGCGTGAGCCATGCGCTTCAGGCACCCCGACGGCAGCGTCGTCCACCTCGCGTACTGCACCAACGTCCACCCGGCCGAGACCCTCGACGGCGTCCTCGCGCAGCTCCGCGACCACTGCGAACCCGTACGCAAGCGGCTCGGCAGGGACCGCCTGGGCATCGGCCTGTGGCTCGCCAAAGACGCCGCGCACGCCCTGGTCACCGACCCGGCCGCCCTGCGGGGCCTGCGCACCGAACTCGACCGGCGCGGGCTCGAAGTCGTCACCCTCAACGGCTTCCCGTACGAAGGGTTCGGCGCCGAGGAGGTCAAGTACCGGGTCTACAAGCCGGACTGGACCGATCCCGAGCGTCTCTCCCACACGACCGACCTGGCCCGTCTCCTCGCCGCCCTTCTCCCGGACGACGTCACCGAAGGCACCATCTCCACCCTTCCTCTCGCTTGGCGTACCCCCTTCGACGCTGCCGGCGCCGAAGCCTCTCGTACCGCTCTCACCGCGCTTGCCCAACGCCTGGACGCGCTCGAGGAGTTGACCGGTCGCTCGATCCGGATCGGTCTCGAACCGGAACCGGGCTGCACCGTGGAGACCACGGGCGACGCGATCGCCCCGCTCACCGCGATCGGGCACGACCGCATCGGCGTCTGTGTCGACACCTGTCACCTGGCCACCTCCTTCGAGGACCCGCGAACCGCGCTCGACGCGCTCGCCGCCGCGGGCATCCCCGTCGTGAAGTCCCAGCTCTCTGCCGCCCTGCACGCCGAACACCCCCATCTCCCCGGAGTCCGCGAAGCCCTCGCCGCTTTCGACGAACCCCGCTTCCTGCACCAGACGCGCACCCGCACCGCAGCCGGACTGCGCGGTACCGACGACCTCGGTGAGTCCCTCGCAGGCGACGCCCTGCCCGAGACGGCACCCTGGCGCGCCCACTTCCACGTCCCCCTCCACGCCGCTCCCGCGCCGCCCCTCACCTCCACGCTCCCCGTACTCAAGGACACCCTCACCCACCTGGTCGGCGGACCCGCCCCCCGCACCCGTCACCTCGAGGTCGAGACCTACACCTGGCAGGCGCTGCCTCCCGAACTGCGCCCCCGATCCCGCCCCCAGCTCGCCGACGGCATCGCCGCCGAGCTCACCCTCGCCCGCGATCTCCTGACGGACCTCGGCCTGAAGGAACTCCCATGAGCCCCACTCCTCTCCTCGTCCTGGACGTCGTCGGCCTCACCCCCCGTCTCCTGGACCACATGCCGCACCTCAAGTCCCTGGGACAGTCCGGCTCCAAGGCCACGCTCGGCACCGTCCTGCCCGCCGTCACCTGCGCCGCCCAGTCCACCTTCCTCACCGGCACCACCCCTGCCGAGCACGGCATCGTCGCCAACGGCTGGTACTTCCGTGAGCTCGGCGACGTCCTCCTGTGGCGCCAGCACAACGGCCTCGTCTCGGGCGACAAACTGTGGGACGCCGCCCGCCGCGCGCACCCCGGCTATACCGTCGCCAATATCTGCTGGTGGTACGCCATGGGCGCCGACACCGACATCACCATCACCCCCCGTCCCGTCTACTACGCCGACGGCCGCAAGGAACCCGACTGCTACACCCGGCCCCCGGCCCTGCACGACGAACTCACCGAGAAATTCGGTACGTTCCCCCTCTTCCACTTCTGGGGCCCTGGCGCCGACATCGTCTCCAGTCGCTGGATCGTGGACGCCACGCGTCACATCATCAGCACCCGCCACCCCGACCTGGCCCTGTGCTACCTCCCTCATCTCGACTACGACCTACAGCGCTTCGGCCCCGACGACCCGCGCTCCTACCAGGCCGCCGCCGATCTGGACGCGACCATCGCCCCCCTCCTCGACGACGCGAAAGCCGAAGGCCGCACCGTCGTCGCCCTGTCCGAGTACGGCATCACGCGCGTGGACCGCCCCGTCGACATCAACCGCGCCCTGCGCCGCGCCGGCCTGCTCGAAGTGCACACACAGGACGGCATGGAGTATTTGGACCCGATGACATCGCGCGCCTTCGCCGTCGCGGACCACCAGATCGCCCACATCTACGTCCGCAGGCCCGAGGACCTGGAGGCCACCCGCCAAGCGCTCGCCGACCTGCCCGGCATCGAGCAACTCCTCGATGACGAAGGCAAGAAGGCCAACCACCTGGACCACCCGCGCTCCGGCGAACTCGTCGCCGTCGCGGAGCCGGACGCCTGGTTCACGTACTACTACTGGCTCGACGACGCCCACGCGCCCGACTTCGCGCAGCTCGTCGAGATCCACCGCAAACCCGGCTACGACCCCGTCGAGCTCTTCATGGACCCCCAGGACCCCTACGTCCGCGTCAAGGCCGTGGGCGCGGTGGCCCGCAAGAAGCTCGGAATGCGCTATCGCATGGCGGTCGTGCCCCTGGACCCGTCACCTATTCGCGGCAGCCACGGCCGCCTCCCCACGAGCGAGGACCCCGATTCCGGACCGCTCATTCTGTGCTCCACCCCCCGCGCTGTAAGCGGCCGCGTCGCGGCCACCGATGTGAAATCCCTCCTCCTCGACCTGGCCGGCCTGGGCTGAGGCACACCTCGCCCCACCGTCCGCCCGGTCAGGAGCAGTTACAGAGAGTGAATCACGCGTCACTGACAACGCGCCAGTGGCGTCTGCCCGCACGTTGAAAAGCCCATAGTCCATGAGCCCAGGAGAGGCACCCGTGACCGACTTCCACGACACTCCCGCCGCCGACGAGGCGCTCAGACAGCGCCTTGGCATCAACCGCCGCCGTTTCCTCAGCACATGCACCGCTGTCGGCGCGGGCGCGATCGCCGCGCCCGTGTTCGGCGCGGCACCGTCCTTCGCCCGGACGCAGACAGGGGGCGGCCATGACCACGGTCACGGCCGCGACCTGGTGCCGGCGAAGAAGCGCGGCATCATCCTCTACACGGTGCGTGACGCGACCGGCCGTGACCCGCTCGCCTCCGACCTGCCCTCCGGTTTCCGCGAGGTGTTCAAGGAACTGGCCCGCTACGGCTACAAGCAGGTCGAGTTCGCGGGCTACGGCCAGCACGCCAACGCTCCCGGCGGTGCCAGTCTCGAGTCCGTCGAGGGCGCCAAGCTGCTGCGCTCCTGGCTCGACGAGTACGGCCTGCGCGCCCAGGGCAACCACGGCTTCATACCGGGATCATGGCCGCTCACGCAGCCCGACCTCGACACGTTCAAGAAGCACCTGGAGATCGCCAACATCCTCGGCATGGACCACATGGGAACCGGCGGCGACCCCACCAACAGCTCGTACAAGGCTGATTGGGACGTCGCCGCCGACAAGTGGAACGGCCTGGGCGACATCGCGCGCAAGGCCGGCATCAAGCTCTACACCCACAACCACGACGCGGCGTACGGCTTCCTGCTCGACGGCGGTCCGCTCGACGCGCAGGGCCGCCCGACCCGCAGCTCCGGCATCCGCAAGCTGGAGTACTTCCTCAAGGCCACCGACCCGAGGACGGTCTGGCTGGAGATGGACATCTACTGGGCGCACGTCGCGCAGTACAAGTTCCACACGTACACCGCGCACGACGGATCCCAGCGCGAGAAGGTGTTCGATCCGGCAGGGCTCGTCAGCCGCAACAACAAGCGCTACCCGCTGTTCCACGCCAAGGACGGCACCCGCAACGACACCAGTGGCGAGGGCTACGACATGGTGGCCTTCGGCGAGGGCGTCATCGACTACCGCACCTTCTTCAGCCGTGTCGGCGAGAAGGATTACCACAACCCCATGGTCGAGCAGGACAACGCGCCCAGCGGCACGGATCTCGGCCAGTCCCTGAAGCTCGCGAAGATCGGCTACGACAACCTGGCGGCTCTCCGCAAGAAGCGCTGAAGCGCCCGCACACACAGCCACACAGCTCTCGCCGCGCGGAAGCCGCGCGGCGAGAGCTGTGTGACGAGAGCTGTGTGACGTCACGGGGATCAGGCGGGCGCCGGCGCCCTCTCCCGCCCCGGCTGGCGGAGCAGCAGTGCGACGGCCGCGGCCAGCATGGAGATGCCGCCCGCGAGTGCGTACGCGCCGTTGTAGCCCCACGCGGCCACCACCATCGAGCCGAGCCCGCCGCCGAACAGACCGCTGACCAGCTTGCCGCTATAGACGAGCCCGTAGTTGGTGGCGTTGTAGTTCTCCCCGAAGTAGTCCGGGGTCAGCGCCGCGAACATCGGGTAGAACGCACCGCCACCGAATCCCGAGAGGAACGCGAAGACCAGGAACAGCCACTCGCTGTGGATGTCGCCCGCCCAGATCACGCCGAACTGTGAGAGTCCGAGGGTCAGGATCACGAACACCAGGGTCGCCTTGCGCCCCCAGATGTCCGAGAGCCATCCGACCACTCCGCGTCCGATGCCGTTGATGACGGCCATGAGCCCCATCGACGTCGCGGCGACCAGTGGTCCGAAGCCCACTTCCTTGGCGAAGTCCACCTGGAAGGAGATCCCGAAGATGGAGACACCCGCGGTCATGACGAGGGTGAACCACATCAGCGGCAGCATTCCCGTCCTGATGGCCTCCTTCGGTGTGAACTGACGTACCGCGGGAGGGTTCTTGGCGAGGCTCACCGCGTTCTTCGAAGCGCCCGACGTCTCCAACGGGTCGACGTCGGAGGGCCACCAGTTCTTCGGCGGGTCCTTGAAGAAGAAGGCGCAGGTCAGAACGACGACGAGGATGTACGCGCCGATCAGGTCGAGGACGCGGTGGTAATTGCCCGTGTCGAAGGCGTAGTTGAAGATGAAGATGAACGGCAGTGAGCCGTACGCGAATCCGCCGTTGACGAACCCGGTCTTCGCGCCACGGCGTTCGGGGAACCACTTGGCGACCATGTTGATGCAGGTCGCGTAGACAAAGCCGGAGCCCACGCCGCCGATGACGCCGAACCCGATGATCGCGAGCCATACGTTGTTCAGGTGTGACAGGGCGAGGAATCCGATCAGGCACATGAACGACCCGATGTACATGGCGCCCCGCGCCGACAGGATGCCCTTCTCGCGCATCCATCCCGCCGGGAACGCTATGCCTGCCTGGAAGAAGACCCAGACACTCAGAATCCAGAAGGTGTTGGACTGCGTCCAGCCGTGGGCGTGGGAAAGGGTGTCCTCCGCCGAGCCGAACGCGTACTCGAAGACACTGATGGCCATCATCGCGATCCACGGCAGATACACCATGATCTTGCGGGAGTGGCCGAGGATGTCCCGGTCCGTCTCGCCCACGCGGTAGACGCGGCCGCGCGCGTCGGTGATCTCGCGATACGGGGTGCCGTTCTCCGGCGCTTTGTTGCCTGTGGCGATGGGCTCCGCCGTCATATCAGGCCATCTCCTCACCGAGGGGTTGCGGATTGGGTTTGATGCCTTTGTTCTTGGGCCTTCCCGGTTGGGAAAGGAAGAGCGCGATGAATCCGGCGAACAGGGAAATTGATCCGGCGATCGTGAAAGCACCGGTGTGGCCCCAGTTGCTCACCACGACGGCACCCATACCGGAGCCGAGAAGCCCGGAGACCAGCTTGGAGCTGTAGACCAGGCCGTAGTTGGAGGCGTTGTTGTTCTCGCCGAAGTAGTCCGCCGTCATCGCGGCGAACATCGGGAAGATGGCGCCGCCGCCGAAGCCGGAGATGCTGGAGAAGATCAGGAACAGTGGGAGGTTCTTGATGTCGGCGGCCCACAGGATGCCGTACTGGGAAAGCCCCAGGACGATGCAGACGAATATCAGGCAGCGTTTGCGTCCGTAGAGGTCCGAGAGCCAGCCGATGACGCCTCGGCCCGTGCCGTTGACGATGGCTTTCAAGGACATCGCCGTAGCGACGATTCCGCCGGCGAATCCGGCTTCCTTTCCGATGTCGACCTGGAACGCGATGCCGAAGATGTTCACGCCCGATGTGCACAGCAGGCAGAACCACATCAGCGCGACCCGTCCGGTCTGCCACGCCTCCTTGGGCGTGTACTGCCGCGTGGCGGGCGGGTTCATCGCAAGGGCCCGCCTGGCCCGTGGGTCGTCCGGCGGCCGCAGCGGGTCCACATCGGCCGGCCACCAGTTCTTCGGCGGGTCCTGGAAGTAGTAACCGGCCACGGCGACCATCGCCGCCAGGAAGAGGCCGACGCTCACAAGAACCCAGCGGAAGTTCGTCAGGTCCATGAAGCCGGTAAAGATGAAAACGAACGGCACCGAGCCGTAGGCGAATCCGCCGTTGACGAATCCGGTCTTTCCTCCCTTCCGTTCCGGATACCACTTGCCGACCATGTTCACGCAGGTCGCGTACACCATGCCGGCGCCCATACCGCTGAACATGCCGAAGCCGATGTAGGCGACGACCACATGTGGCGCGAACGCCAGCGACAGATATCCCAGCAGTGTTCCGAGAGCGCCGCACATCATCGCCCAGCGCGCCGGAAGCTTTCCGCTCTCGCGCAGCTTGCCCGCCGGGAAGGCCACCGCGGCCTGGAAGAAGACCCAGACCCCCAGCATCCAGAAGATGTGGGTGTCGCCCCAGGAATGCGCGGTGTGCAGGGTGTCCTCGGCAGAGGCGAATGCGTACTCGGCCGAGCTGATGCCCATCATGCCGATCCACGGCAGGATGACCATCCACTTGCGCTTGCGGCCCATGATGTCGACATCGGTCTCGCCGACTCGGTACATCCGGCCGTTGGCGTCCGTCACCTCCCTGTATGGGACGGCTGTGGGTATGTCAGTTGTCGTCATGTCGAGTTAGCACCCCTCGCGTCGAAAAGATCCTGGCCAGCGCCCCCTGTCCAATACCTTTCGTGTGCGCACGGGTCCCGGGGCCGGCCGACGCGCACCGCCGGCCGGCCCCAACACCGGTCACCTCATCGACCGCCCCCCAACAGACCGGCCGCTCGGGCCCACCGGTACTTGGCGCCGAGCGCGGCCACCGGCTTCTCCGTCGTGTACGGGTACGCCACGACGCCCCGCTCGAAGAGGTACTGGCAGGCCTCCTCCACCTCGACATCGCCCGCGAGGGATGCCACGACGGGCTTCTCGATGCCACGCTCACGGAACTCCGCGACCACCCGGGCCGTCAGTTCGGCGAAGACCATGGGTGGGGTGACGATGGTGTGCCAGTAGCCCAGGACGAGCGAGTGGATACGCGGGTCCTCCAGGCCGAGCCTGATGGTCGCCTCGTACGTCGAAGGGGGCTCGCCCCCGGTGATGTCGACCGGGTTGCCCGCCGCTCCGAAGGGCGGGATGAACGCCCGGAAGGACGCGTCCAGGTCGTCCGGGATCTCCATAAGGCGCAGCCCGTTGTCGGTCACCGCATCGGAGAGCAGCACGCCCGAGCCGCCCGCACCTGTGATGATCACGATGTTGTCGCCCTGCGGGGTGGGCAGCACCGGCAACGCGCGCGCGTACTCCAGCATCTCGTTCAGGCCGGGGGCCCGGATGACGCCGGCCTGCTTGAGGATGTCGTCGTACACGGCGTCATCGCCCGCCAGGGCGCCCGTGTGCGATCCGGCGGCCTTCGCACCGGCGGCCGTCCGTCCGGCCTTCAGGACCACGACGGGCTTCTTCGGAACGGTCGCCCGCGCGGCCTCCACGAAGGCGCGGCCGTCCTTGAGGTCCTCCAAGTGCATGGCGATGCACTTGGTGTTGGGGTCCTCGCCGAACCACGTGAGGAGGTCGTCCTCGTCAAGGTCCGACTTGTTGCCGAGCCCCACGATCGCCGAAACGCCCGTCTTCGTAGTGCGCGCGAAGCCGAGGATGGCCATTCCGATGCCACCGGACTGGCTCGTCAGGGCGACCCCGCCCTTGACGTCGTACGGCGTGCAGAACGTGGCGCACAGGTTCTGCCACGTCGCGTAGTAGCCGTAGATGTTCGGACCGAGCAACCGCACGCCGAGCCGCTCGCCGATCTCCACGATCTCGTCCTGGAGGGCCTCTTCACCGGTCTCGGCGAACCCGGAGGGGATGAGGACCGCATTGGGGATCCCCTTGCGACCCACCTCCTCCAAGGCCGACGCCACGAACTTGGCGGGGATCGCGAAGACCGCCACATCCACCTCACCGGGAACGTCCGTAACACTCTTGTACGCCTTGCGGCCCAAGATGTCATCGGCCTTGGGATTCACCGGATGGATCTCTCCGGAGAAGCCACCGTCGATGAGATTGCGCATCACCGAATTGCCGATCTTGCCCTGTTCGCTGGACGCGCCGATCACAGCTACGGAGCGGGGCTCCATCAGCCGCCGCATCGACGTGAGCATCTCCTCACGTGTGTATGTACGGCGTTGCTTCGTGGCCCCTTCGGAGAGGATGACGCGGATGTCCGCGGCGATCGCCCCCTCCGGAGTGGCGATCACCGGGTTGAGGTCGACCTCGGCGATCTCCGGGAAGTCGGTGACCAGTTCGGAGACGCGGCGTATCTGCTCGGCGATGGCCCACCGGTCCACCGCGGGCGCGCCCCGCACGCCGCGCAGGATCTCGGCGGCACGGATCGAGTCGAGCATCGATGCGGCCTCGTCCGCGTCGACCGGCGCGAGGCGGAACGTGACGTCCTTGAGGACTTCGACGAGTACGCCGCCGAGTCCGAAGGCGACGACCTTCCCGAACGTCGGATCGGTCACCGCTCCGACGATCACCTCCTGGCCCGAGGGCAGCAGCTCCTGGACCTGCACACCCTCGATACGTGCCTTCGGTGCGTACGTGCGCGCGTTCTCGACGATCTCGCAGAAGGCGGCCCGCACATCGGTGGCGCCCTCCACACCGACGATGACGCCGCCCGCGTCGGTCTTGTGCAGGATGTCGGGGGAGACGATCTTCATGACGACGGGCCCCTCGAAGCGGGCCGCGTGCGCCACCGCCTCGTCGACGTCCTTCGCCAATTCCTCGCCCGGCACGGCGATCCCGTACGCGTCCGCCAGGATCTTGCCCTCCGGCGCTGTCAGCGAGGTGCGTCCCTCGGCGCGCACGGTGTCGAGGAGAGCTCGCACCCTCAGTGCGCGGTCTTCGGCCATCAATCAGATCACTCCGTTCGACTTGAGCAGGCGCAGTTCCTCGTCGCCGAGGCCGAGCTCACCGACGAAGACTTCCGCGTTGTGCTCGCCCAGGAGCGGCGAACTGAGCACGTCCACGGGGGAGTCCGACAGCTTCAGCGGGGAGCCGACCGTGGTGAAGGAGCCGCGCTGTGGGTGCGCGACCTCGACGACCATCTCGTTCGCGGCCAGCGAGGCGTCCTCGATGATCTCCTTGGTGGAGAGGATCGGACCGCAGGGGATGTTGTGGGCGTTGAGCCGCTCGAGGACCTCCCACTTGGGGAGCGTCGACGACCACTCCTCGATGAGCTGGAACATCTTGCCGAGCTTGGGAAGCCGTGACTCCGGAGAGGCCCACTCGGGGTCCTCGGCGAGCTCCGGACGTCCGATGAGCTCGGTGAGAGGCTGCCAGCCGACGGGCTGCACGATGACGTACACGTAGTCGTTCGGGCCGCCCGGAGCACACTTGACGGCCCACCCGGGCTGCCCGCCGCCGGAAGCGTTCCCGGAGCGCGGCACCTCGTCCCCGAAGTCCTCGTTCGGATACTCGGCGAGCGGCCCGTGAGCGAGGCGCTGCTGATCGCGGAGCTTCACCCGGCACAGGTTCAGGACGGCGTGCTGCATGGCGACGTTCACGCGCTGCCCGCGACCGGTGTTCTCCCTCTGGAAGAGGGCGGCGAGAATTCCGGCGACGGCGTGGATGCCGGTCCCGGAGTCGCCGATCTGGGCGCCTGTGGCGAGCGGTGGACCGTCTTCGAATCCCGTGGTCGACATGGAGCCGCCCATGGCCTGTGCCACCACTTCGTAGGCCTTGAAGTTGGTGTAGGGGCCGTCTCCGAAGCCCTTGATCGAGGCGTAGACGATCCGCGGGTTGATCTCCTGGATGCGCTCCCAGGTGAAGCCCATCCGGTCCACGGCGCCAGGACCGAAGTTCTCGACCATCACGTCGGAGCGCCGGATCAGCTCCGTGAGGAGCTCCTTGCCGCGCTCGGTCTTGGTGTTGAGGGTGATGCTCCGCTTGTTGCAGTTGAGCATCGTGAAATAGAGCGAGTCGACGTCCGGGAGATCGCGCAACTGCTTGCGCGTGATGTCTCCGGAGGGCGCCTCCAGCTTCACCACGTCCGCGCCGAGCCACGCGAGCAGCTGCGTGGCGGAGGGCCCGGACTGGACGTGTGTCATGTCGAGGACGCGTACGCCCTCAAGAGCCTTGGTCGTCATCGCGCGGGCTCCTCACTTGTACATGGTCTGGTTCATGGTTCCGGGGGCGTACGCGTCCGGATCGACCCACACGTTGATCAGCGAGGGCTTGCCCGATTCGCGCGCCCGCTGGAGTGCGGGGCCGATGTCGGCGGGGTCGCGGACCTCTTCGCCGTATCCGCCGAGCATCTGGGCGAACTTGTCGTAGTGGACGTCTCCGAGGGTGTTGCCGACCCGCTCGCGCTCCTCGCCGTACTTGGCCTTCTGGCCGTAGCGGATCTGGTTCATCGAGGAGTTGTTGCCGACGATCCCGACGAAGGGCAGGTTGTAGCGGACGAGCGTCTCGAAGTCCCACCCGGTCAGCGAGAAGGCGCCGTCTCCGAAGAGGGCCACCACCTCCTTGTCGGGCCGCGCCTGCTTGGCGGCGAGCACGAAGGGGATGCCGACACCGAGCGTGCCGAGAGGGCCTGGATCCATCCAGTGCCCTGGCGACTTGGGCTGCACGACCTGCCCGGAGAAGGTGACGATGTCGCCGCCGTCGCCGATGTAGATCGAGTCTTCGGTAAGGAAGTCGTTGATCTCGCTGACGAGACGGTACGGATGGATCGGCGAGGCGTCGGACTTCAGGCTCGGCAGCCGCTTCTCGATCGCCGTCTGTTCGGCGGCCCGCAGTTCGTCGATCCACTCCTTGCGCTTGGACGCGCCTCCGTTGAGACGACCGGACGCCGCCTCGGTGACCGACTTCAGGATGAGTCCGGCGTCCCCGACGATGCCCAGGTCGACGTCCCTGTTCTTGCCGACGGTCCGGTAGTCGAGGTCGATCTGTACGACCGTCGCGTCCGGCGAAAGACGCTTTCCGTAGCCCATACGGAAGTCGAAGGGAGTCCCCACGATGACGATGAGGTCGGCGTTGGAGAACGCGTACCGCCGCGACAGCTGGAAGTGGTGCGGGTCCCCGGGCGGCAGGGTGCCGCGCCCCGCGCCGTTCATGTAGGCGGGCACGTTCAGGGTCCGCACGAGTTCGATGGCGGACGCCGTGCCCCGTGTCGTCCACACCTGGCTGCCGAGCAGGATCGCCGGCTTCTCGGCGTGCACGAGCAGATCGGCGAGCTTCTCGATGGCATCGGGGTCACCGGCCGAACGGGTGGACGCCCGATACTGCCCGGCCTGCGGCACCCGGGCCTTGTCCACCGGCACCTTGGCGTCGAGCACATCGCGCGGTATCTCCAGGAAGGAAGGGCCTGGAGCGCCGTGGTAGCACTCGCGGAACGCCATCGACACCATGTCGGCGGCGCGCGCCGTGTCCGGCACGGTCGCGGCGAACTTGGTGATCGGCGTCATCATGTCGACGTGCGGAAGGTCTTGAAGTGACCCCATCTTGTGCTGGGTGTGCGCCCCCTGGCCGCCGATGAGCAGCATGGGGGACTCCGCGCGGAAGGCGTTCGCGACGCCCGTGACGGCGTCCGTGGTTCCCGGACCCGCCGTGACCACGGCGCATCCCGGCTTGCCTGTGAGACGTGCGTAGCCGTCGGCCGCGTGGGCGGCGACCTGCTCATGGCGTACGTCGACGACATCGATCCCCTCGTCGACGCAGCCGTCGTAGATGTCGATGATGTGGCCGCCGCACAAGGTGTAGATGACCTCCACACCCTCTGCTTTGAGTGCCTTGGCGACCAGATGCCCACCGGAGATGTGGGTTTGGTTCGTGTCGCTGCTGCCGTCGGGCATGGCGAAGTCCTGTCCCTTCGTAGGGGAGTTGGAGCGCTCACACGCTGCTCGTAGGTGCTCTCGCGGTAGATTGCATACAGTCGACGAATACTGTATGAAGCTTGTTATCCCGCATCCGGTGGGTGGTGTCCAGGGGGCGTGCGGCACTTTTAAGTCAGGAGCCGGAATGGACCTGTTCGAGCACCAGGCAAGGGAACTCTTCGAGGAATACGGCATCTTGGTGCCGTCGGCCGAGGTGGCCGGCACGGCCAAGGAGGCACGCGCGGCCGCCGAACGCCTGGGTGGCCGCGTCGTCG
Organism: Streptomyces sp. NPDC048441; assembly: GCF_043200235.1. Lineage (NCBI taxonomy): Bacteria > Bacillati > Actinomycetota > Actinomycetes > Kitasatosporales > Streptomycetaceae > Streptomyces > Streptomyces sp. NPDC048441. The sequence goes on along the minus strand of NZ_JBICXM010000002.1, from coordinate 260,038 downwards.
TGAAGGCACAAGTAAAGACCGGAGGGCGCGGTAAGGCGGGCGGCGTCAAGCTCGCCGCGGACCCGGCCGCCGCCGAGATCACAGCACGGCAGATCCTCGGCATGGACATCAAGGGCCACACTGTGAACAAGGTGATGCTGGCCCAACCAGTAGAGATCGACCGAGAGTTCTACGTCTCGTACGTACTGGACCGCGCGGCGGGCCGCTTCCTCGCGATCGCGTCCGCCGAGGGCGGCATGGAGATCGAGGAAGTGGCGGCGAGCCGTCCGGAGGCCGTCGCGCGCGTGGAGATCGATCCGGCAGCAGGGGTGAGCCGGACGAAGGCGGCCGAGATCGCAGCGGCGGCGGGACTTCCCGAAGCCGTGGCCGACGTACTCGTCAAGCTGTGGCAGGTACTGATCCGCGAGGACGCGCTCCTCGTAGAGGTGAACCCCCTCGTCCGCACCGCCCAGGGAGAGATCCTCGCCCTCGACGGCAAGGTGACCCTGGACGACAACGCACGTTTCCGTCAGGCACGTTGGGGCGCCGACGCATCCGTGCGCGACGACCCCTTGGAGTCGGCAGCCGCGTCCAAGGGCCTCAACTACGTCAAGCTCGACGGCGAGGTAGGCATCATCGGCAATGGCGCGGGCCTCGTCATGTCCACCCTCGACGTGGTCGCGGGCTGCGGCGCGCGCCCCGCGAACTTCCTCGACATCGGAGGCGGCGCCTCCGCCCAGATCATGGCCGACGGCCTCTCCGTCATCCTCTCCGACCCCGCCGTCAAGTCCGTCTTCGTCAACGTCTTCGGCGGCATCACCGCGTGCGACGCGGTCGCCGACGGCATCGTCCAGGCCCTGGAATCCGTCCAGTTGACCAAGCCGCTCGTCGTCCGGCTCGACGGCAACAACGCCGTACGGGGCCGCGCCATCCTCGACGAACGGGCGCACCCCCTCGTCCAGCAGGCCACCACCATGGACGGCGCCGCACGACGCGCCGCCGACCTCGCAGGCCACACCAACGCAGCCTAAGGAGCCGGGACATGGCGATCTACCTCACCAAGGAGAGCAAGGTCCTAGTCCAGGGCATGACCGGTGCCGAGGGCATGAAGCACACCCGCCGGATGCTCGAGGCGGGCACGGACATCGTCGGCGGGGTCAACCCCCGCAAGGCGGGCCGCACCGTCGACTTCGACGACCGCGCAGTGCCGGTCTTCGGCTCGGTCCGCGACGGCATCCAGGCCACCGGCGCCGACGTCACCGTCGTCTTCGTGCCGCCCGCGTTCTCCAAAGCGGCGGTCACCGAAGCCGCCGACGCCGGGATCGGCCTCGCCGTCGTCATCACCGAAGGCATCCCGGTGCACGACTCCGTCGCCTTCCACGCGTACGCGAAGGAGCGCGGCACCCGAGTGATCGGACCCAACTGCCCAGGCCTCATCACCCCGGGGCAGGCCAACGCGGGCATCATCCCCGCCGACATCACCAAACCCGGCCGCGTCGGCCTGGTGTCGAAATCCGGCACGCTCACCTATCAACTCATGTACGAGTTGCGCGACATAGGCTTCTCGACGTGCGTAGGCATCGGCGGAGACCCCGTCGTCGGCACCACGCACATCGACTGCCTCGCAGCCTTCGAGGACGACCCCGACACCGAACTGATCGTCCTCATCGGCGAGATCGGCGGCGACGCGGAGGAACGCGCTGCCGCCTACATCGAGCGGTCCGTCACCAAACCTGTCGTCGCGTACATCGCCGGCTTCACCGCACCCGAAGGCAAGACCATGGGACACGCGGGAGCCATCGTCTCGGGCTCGTCCGGCACCGCACGCGCCAAACAGGAGGCGCTGGAGGCCGCCGGGGTGCGAGTCGGCGCCACACCGACGGAAACGGCACGCCTCGTTCTCAACCAGCTCGGGGCGTGACGTCACTCATAGGTGGCAGGCCCTGACTGCACTACCGTCCCCCAGCACACATACGGACCGCGAACCGAGCGGCGCCGTACGAGCCATGCACCCCGCCCCGACTTGTGCACCGTGAGCGGAGACACCCGAATGGCACCCACCCTCAGCAACCCCATCAACCCCATCAACCCCTTCAATCCTGCCAACCCCCTTGTCCTCAAAGCGGGTACGGCCTGGACCGACGCCTGGCAGCGCTGCATCGCCGTCGCGCCCGAGGCCTTCCGCGACGACCGCGTCCTGAATCTGTGGAACGGGACCTGGCAGGCGGACGGCCGGACACTGCCCGCCACATCCCCCGTCGACGGCAGCCCCATCGCGGGCCCGCCGCGCCTCGACGCCGCCACCGCCCACCAGGCCGTACGCGCCTCACTCGATCAGCACCGGGCCTGGCGACACGTCCCGTTGGAGGAACGGCGCACCCGCGTCGCCGCCACGCTCGACGCCCTCACCGAACACCGTGAACTGCTCGCCCTCCTCCTCGTCTGGGAGATCGGCAAGCCCTGGCGGCTCGCGCAGGCCGATGTCGACCGGGCCATCGACGGCGTGCGCTGGTACGTCGACGGCATCGAGCCGATGGTGGAGGGCCGGACCCCGCTGGACGGTCCCGTATCCAACATCGCGAGCTGGAACTACCCCATGAGCGTGCTCGTTCACGCAGTGTTGGTACAGGCACTAGCGGGCAACGCGGTCATCGCCAAGACCCCGACCGATGGCGGCGTCGCCTGCCTCACCCTGGCCTGCGCGCTCGCCGCCCGCGAGGGGATACCCGTCACCCTCGTAAGCGGCAGCGGAGGAGAACTGTCCGAGGCGCTGGTCCGCGCACCGGAGATCGGCTGCGTCTCCTTCGTCGGCGGGCGTGACACGGGCGCGGCCGTCGCCACGGCCGTCGCCGACCTCGGCAAGCGGCACATCCTCGAACAGGAAGGACTCAACACCTGGGGCATCTGGAACTACAGCGACTGGGACGCGCTCAGCGCCGTCATCCCCAAGCTCTTCGACTACGGCAAGCAGCGCTGCACGGCGTATCCGCGCTTCGTCGTCCAGCGGGGCCTCTTCGACGAGTTCCTCGCCGCCTACCTCCCGGCCGTGCGCACCCTGCGCATCGGCCACCCCCTGGCGGTCGAGCGCGCCGAAGACCCCTTCCCGCAGCTGGACTTCGGCCCGCTGATCAACGCCGCCAAGGCCAAGGAACTGGGCGACCAGGTGACGGAAGCCATCAACCGGGGCGCCGTCCCGCTCTACCGCGCCAACCCGGCGGCGGACCGCTTCCTGCCCGGCCAGGACACGGACGCGTATCTCCACCCCGTCACGCTCCTCAACCCGCCCCCGTCCTCTCCGCTGCACCACGCGGAGCCGTTCGGCCCGGTCGACACCATCGTCCTGGTCGACACGGAGGCGGAGCTGCTCGCTGCCATGAACGCGTCGAACGGAGCGCTGGTCGCCACACTGTCGACCGACGACACGGCGGCGTACGAACGCCTCGCACCCCAGATCCGGGCGTTCAAGACGGGCCGCGGGAAGCCTCGTTCGCGAGGCGACCGGGACGAGCTGTTCGGCGGGTTCGGCGCGTCCTGGCGCGGCGCGTTCGTCGGCGGTGAGCTGCTGGTGCGGGCGGTCACGCATGGCCCGGCGATGGAGCGGCCGCCGGGGAACTTCCCGAGCTACCACCTGATGGCGTGAGCGCTCTGTGACGGCATGAGGTCGCCCGTGACGGCGTGAGCTTTCTCCCGCCCGTCCGACCGGCAGCTGCTCGTCCGGCCGGCGGGGAATCGGTTGCCTGGCCGCTGCCTAGCCGATGCCCTGCCGGTCGGGACGCAGGGCGAAGGCGCGGTCCGCGGCCTCAGGGACCGCGCGTTCCACCGCCTGCGCGAGCAGCTCGCGGTGGCGCAGGAGGGGCTCCCGGCGTACCTCGGGAGTCAGTCGCAGCAGGTCGTCAAGGCCGGCCAGTATGCGCCGGGTGACCTGCGGATTGCCGATCGCGCACCCCCGGATCTCGGCGAACCCGAGATCCACCAGGGCGGTCCAGTCGGGCACGGGCTGCACCATCCGTACGGCCCCGCGCCGGTCACGGTGGCGCAGGGCGCCCAGCGGGTAGCCGGCCACCGACGCCAGGAACTGGATGATGCGGTCCAGGGCCTGTACGGCGGTGGTCGGGTCGTTGACCGCGGGGGAGAGGGCTCGCAGTGCGATGTCGGCGAGCTGTCGAAGACCGAACCCGAGGTCCTGGTGGAAGGTGCGCTCCACGCCCACGGACACCGCGTACCGCAACGCGCGCCGCGGCGGCGCCGCACCACCATGGACGGTGAACACGGGAGTCCCAGGCACCACGAAGTCCCCGATGCGAGGTACAAGACGCAGCACCACCCCCTGCCGCTTGGCCGCCCGCACCACGCGGGCGATATGTACGTCCCGCAGTACCCCGGACCGCCCCCTATGAGTGATCCGCGCGGTCTCGGGGCCGAGGCGTTCATCGTCGACCGCGCCTTCGGGCGGATGCTTCACGGCCACCCGGAACGACTCCCGGGCGATCCGGTCGATCACGAAGCTGATCCGCATCATGCGGAGCGTTCCGTTCACGTACGCCACGAACAGCAGCAGGCTCAGGAACAGCATCGCCATGGCGAGGATCGACTCGATCAGCGGCACGCTCGTCAGCAGCTTCGGATCGCTCTCGCTGTCGAAGGACGTGAGCGTCATCAGCGAGAAGAGAAACGTCGCCAGAAAGACGGTGAGCGTGATCTTGGTGATCCGCGACCTCACATACAGCCGCACCACCCGCGGGCTGAACTGTCCGCTGGCCATCTGCACGGCCACCAGCGAGATGCTGAAGACGACACCGATGAAGGTCATCATGGCCGAGCCGATGGTGCTGATCACCGCCTTGGCGTCCTCGGCGATCCTCATCAGATCCTTGACGGTGTCGTAGTCCCCGTCCTCCTGCGCGGCCTCCACGATGCGCGCGTCCAGAGCCGACGCGGCCCACCACAGCACCATGGCGCCCACGAGCCCCGCGGTCGGCGCGAACCACATGGTGTCCCGCAGATGCTCGCGCAGCGGAGACAGCAGCCGGGGCCGCCTCACCTTCGGACCACCCTGCGCCTCAGTAATCAGCCCGTCACTCATGGTCAGACTCTAGATGTGGCGACGCGGGTCGCCGCGTATCCGCCTGTCGACGTACGGATACGCAGGTGAAAGGCACTCCGAAAGCTTGGTATTGTTGTCCATGTCGCCGCGGGGAACACACCGCGAACGGCAGACACCTAGTCCGGGTGGCGGAATGGCAGACGCGCTAGCTTGAGGTGCTAGTGCCCTTTAACGGGCGTGGGGGTTCAAGTCCCCCCTCGGACACTTGCAAGAACGTTGTACGAGTGAGGGCCGTGACCGGAAGGTCACGGCCCTCACTCGTGTGCGCGGTGGAATCAGGCCGCAGCCTCCGACGCCGGGTGCGGTTCGGTGTTCTTCCCCGGAGCCTCTGCGCCGGATTCCATCGGGCGTACGGGGATGAGGGACGCGACCGCCGCCGCCGCGAGGCCCACCCCGCAGCCGATCAGCATGGCGGTCCGGAAGCCGTCCTCGGACGGCAGGAAGTGACCGCCGAAGTCCGTCGTCAGCTGGGCGAGGACCACGCCGATCACGGCCGCCGCCCCGGAACTGCCGATCGAACGCATCAGGGTGTTGAAGCTGTTGGCCGACGCGGTCTCCTCCTGCGGGACCGCGCCCATGATCAGGGCCGGCATCGCCCCGTATGCCAGGCCGACGCCTCCGCTGCAGATGATGGTCACGACGAGCAGGCCCCAAGTGGAGCCGAGCAGCAGCAGGGAGGACGCGTAGCCGGCGGAGATGACCAGGCTGCCGACGGCCAGGGTGACCTTGGGGCCGCGGGCGGCCGAGAGCTTGGCGCCGAGCGGGGAGAGCGCCATCATCATCAGGCCCGCGGGGGCCATCCACAGACCCATGGCGATCATCGACTGACCCAGGCCGTAGCCGGTGGCCTCGGGCAATTGGAGCAGCTGGGGTACGACGAGGGACTGGGCGTACATCGCGAAACCGACGAGCACCGAGGCCGCGTTGGTCATCAGGACCTGCGGACGGGCGGTGACGCGCAGGTCGACGAGCGGTTCCGTGGAGCGCAACTCCCAGCGGCCCCAGGCCAGCAGAACTACGACCGCGACGATGAACAGGCCGAGCGTGGTGCCGCTCGTCCAGCCCCAGTCGGAGCCCTTGGAGACGGCGAGCAGCAGGCTGATCAGACCGATGCCCAGGCCGACCGCTCCCAGGGCGTCGAAGCGCGCGGAGCCGGTGCCGGCCCTGCCTGCGGGGACGAACCGCCAGGCCAGGAAGCCGACCAGCAGGCTCAGGGCACCGGCGACCCAGAACAGCACACGCCAGCTGGCGTTCTCGGCGACCGCCGCGGCGAACGGCAGGCCGAGCGCGCCGCCCACGCCCATGGACGCGCTCATCAGGGCGATGGAGGAGCCGAGCTTCTCCGGCGGCAGCACATCACGCAGGAGGCTGATGCCCAGCGGTACGACGCCCATGCCCAGGCCCTGCATACCCCGCCCGACGATCATCGGCACCAGGGAGGAGGACAGCGCGCAGACCACCGAGCCGGCGACGAGCGGCACCACGGAGACGAGCAGTATGCGCCGCTTGCCGTACATGTCGCCGAGCCGTCCGGCTACGGGGGTCGCCACCGCCGCGGAGAGCAGTGTGGCCGTGATCACCCAGGACGCGTTCGACGGGGTGGTGTCGAGTATGGACGGGAGGTCACCGATCAGCGGCACCACCAGCGTCTGCATGATCGCGGCCACGATACCCGCGAGGGCTAGTACGCCGACGACGCTCCCTGGGCGGACGTCGTCGGGATTGGTGCTGACCACTGGTTCTCCTTCGGTTCTTCCGGGCGGCCCCCGGACTGCTTCCAGGCGGCTTCCGGACGATCGCGTGACCTGGAGGCCATACGAGGCATAAGGATATGCACTATACACATGAAGTGCATGATGCATACGGTGGGTACGATGTCCCTATGGATACATCCGGTCGTCGCATCGACAACTCCGCTGCAAGCAAGGACAAGCCCGTCGGACAGGTCGAATTCGAGACCATGCTGCTCGGGCGGCACTCGCACCTGTTCAACCCCCGTACGCGTGCCTCCGGCGGGCGCCTCGACCGCAGCGCGTACATCCTGCTCAGCCGCATCCAGATGGACGGCCCGATGTCCATCGGCCAGCTCACCGACGCCTTCGGCCTCGACGCCTCCACGCTCAACCGGCAGACCGCGGCCATGATGCGCACCGGACTCGTCGAGCGCATCCCCGACCCCGACGGAGGCATGGCCCGCAAGTTCCGCATCTCCGCCGAGGGCGCGCATCAACTCGACGCCGACCGCGCCGAGTACAGGCAGGGCCTGGAGAAGGTCCTCGACACCTGGTCGCCGCAGGACGTGGCGACGTTCGCGGAGTTCCTCCAGCGCTTCAACGGCGACATCGAGCGCCTGGAAGGGCACCCCTGGCCGCGCCCCTGAATGTCCCCGCGCGCCGCCCTCGTACTGACCTCAGGGCTATTGACCTCAGGACTACTGACCTCAGGACTTCTTGAGTCCGTCCATCGTCGTGCGGGTGTCGGTCTTGAGCATCTCCTCCACCTCCGCCGCCGTCGGCGGCTCGGACTTTTCGTCGGTGCCCGCGTACGAGCTCCAGTGCATCTGGAACGTGAACCAGCCCTCGCGCACCGCGAGGGTCATGCCGTTGACGTCCTTCTTGCTCGTGCCGCTCGTCTCGGTCACCAGGAACGCCTCGTCGCCGAGGCCGCTGACGGCCTTCGTCTTGTAGCTGTACGTCTTCTGCGACTGATCCTCGAACGCCTTCTGCTCCGAGGCGAACTCGCCCTCCGGGTCGGTCGCCTTGTGCCACTCGGCGGTGGAGTAGACGTAGATGCTCGAGTAGGAGCCGGCGCCCGCCTTCGGGTCCTTGAGCTTGCGGCTGCAGTAGCTCTGGTCGAGGCCCTTCTGCTGGGAGCCGTAGTTCGTGGTCGAAGTGGAGTCCGAGTCGATCTCGTACTTCTTCTTGAAGCCGTCGAGCGGGGAGACGTCGCAGAGGTCCTTCGTGTACTGGTATCCAGCGAGGTCCGGCTTGGCGTCTTCGCTGCTGCTCCCGCTGCTCCCGCTGTCCGAGCCGAGATTGCCGGTAGCGAAGAGCGCTCCGGCCCAGAGGGCGGACGCGACCACGATGCCGCCGATTCCCCATACCCAGCCCGGCGTGGGCTTGCGCGGACCGGACGGGGGCGCGGGAGGTGCGGGCGGCTGGCCATAGGGGCCCGGCTGACCCGGCTGCTGTCCGTACGGGCCCGGCTGCTGGCCATAGGGCTGAGGCGGCACCGCGCCCGGGGGCTGCTGGTAGGGGTTCGGGGGCTGCTGGTAAGGGTTGGGCTGGTTGGGCTGCGAGTTCGGTATCGACATGAGCGGCAATGTACCGGTGGCTCCGGGGCGGGAAGGCAGGGCCCGGACCTGGTCGGCCCAGGGGCGACGGACTCAAGTAAGGTCACCCTTATCTGTATGTGCTTATCTGTACGTGCGCTGTGAACCTCTGGAGGCTCCCCCATGCCGCTCGCCGCTCCTCCCGACGGGGCGACCCGTCGGCCGCCCCGCATCCCGCGGCCGCAGCCCGTCGAGCGTGCGGACAGCACGTGGGTGGGCCGGGCCGTGGACCGGGCCGTGGAGCGTGGCGACTTCTGGGGTGACGTGCGGGCGGCAGGTGGCGCGCCGATCATCGAGCCCGATCCGGAGGGCGACGCGGACCATCGGGTCGTCACCTTCCTGTGGCGCGGTACGGACGCGACCCGCGCCGTCCTCGTGCTGCCGAACAAGATCGTCGATCCGCGTGACCTGGCCCGCAACCTGATGGATCGGGTGCCGGGTACGGACATCTGGCAATGGTCGGTCCGGATGCGGGCGGACTGGCGGGCGACCTACGGCCTGTGCGTGGATGAGGGGGGAGGACCGGACGCGGAGGGCGAGTACTGGGCCTGGCTGCGCGGGCAGCAGCGTACTGATCCGCTGAACTCACTTACCCTCGCGCGGCGTTGGGGCGGGGACCCGGTCTCGTACGTCGAGCTGCCGCAGGCCCCGCGCGGCGACGACTGGCAGCGGCGCGACGGCGTCGCGCGCGGCACCGTCAGCACGCACACCGTGCGCAGCGAGCTGCTCGGCAACGAGCGGCGAGTGCACCTGTACAAGCCGCCGGGCGGCGGAAGCGACCTGCCCGTCCTCGTCCTGATGGACGGTGAGATGTGGCAGCCGGGGCTCGATGTCGCGGCCCTGCTCGACAATCTCGTCGCCGACGGCCGTATCCCGCCCCTGGTCGCGCTGCTTCCCGAATCCCTTGGCGCCGATCAGCGCTGGGCCGAACTCGCCTGCAACGAGCGGTTCGTCGGGTTCCTGGAGACCGAGCTGCTGCCCTGGGCGGGCCAGCGGCTCTCCCTGACCGACGACCCGGCGCGCACTGTCGTCGCCGGTCAGAGCCTCGGTGGTCTGACCGCCGCGTACGCCGCCGTGATCGCGCCGGGGCGGTTCGGCCGCGTACTGGCGCAGTCGGGGTCCTTCTGGTGGCCCGACGGGCCGGACCTCGAGCGCTCCGAGTGGCTGACCGGCCGCATCGCCGCGAGCGAGAAGCTGCCCGTGCGGTTCTGGCTTTCGGCCGGTGAGCAGGAGTGGGTCGCGCTGCCCGCCATGCGGAGGCTGCGGGCCACCTTGCGGGAGAAGGGGTACGACGACGCCGTGTACCGCGAGTTCAACGGCGGGCACGACTACTTGTGCTGGCGCACCGAGCTCGCGGACGGGCTGGTGGGGCTGCTCGGCGCCGAGTCCGCGGAGTCGGGCGAGTCGGGCGAATCCGCGGAGTCGGGCGAGTCCGCGGTGGAGACCGCCGCCGCGTAGCCCTCGGGGACGGGCACGTCCTCCACAGTCCAGCCGTGTACGCCGACGGGCGCGGACCCCGTCCCCACGAGGAGCGACGCCATCCCGCCCCCGGCCAATCCCTCACCCGTCCCCTTGAGGCACGCCTCCTTGCGGGTCCAGCAGCGGGCGAAGGCCAAGGGGCGCTCTGCGGCCGGGAGTTCGGCCAGTTCGGCTTGCTCTCGGGGGTGCAGGGACGCCGCCACGTCGGCCACCACGCTCGCCGACGGCAGCCGCTCGATGTCGACGCCGACGGGGCGGTCCGCGAAGGCGAGCAGGGCGAGGCCGTCCGTGTGCGAGAGGGAGAAGTGCGGCCCGGCGCCCCTGGCGACCGCGGGGCGGCCGTGCGGGCCGCCGCACAGGGGGCACGGCAGTCGCACAAGATCCACCGCCGCCGGATCGACGCCGAGGTACGCGCCGAGCCCGTGGCGCAGGGCCGTGTGCGCCGCCGCGTACAACTCCCGGTCCGCCGGGCGCCGCAGCGCCGCCGCCCGGCGCCGCTCATCGGCGTCGAGGACCGACACGTCGAGCGGGGCCGGGCGGACGAGGCGGATGTCCGTCACCTGGGGGGATCCTGGAGGCGGGCCACGCAACGGCCGTACGACTCCGGGCCGTACACCGTGGTCCAGCCATCGGGGGCCTGGCGGAAGACCGGCCACAGGGAGTACTCGCCGAGCGCGTTCCGCAGAACCAGATGGGTCGGCTCGGCGTCGGTGCCGGGGGCGCTGTCGACCGGGTCGAAGGGGCCGGGAGTTGTCGTCGTCATGCGTGGTCAAGCTCCTTGAGGCGGGCGGCGAGGATGGCGCAGATCTCGTCCAGGCGGCGCGGCTGGGTCAACTCCGGGTGCAGGCAGTCCACATCGTGGTTGGTGATCGTGCCGCTGATGTACGGCGACCAGGCCTCCCTCGTCAGCCAGTCCTCGGCGCGCGGCGCGGCGGCGGTGAAGAAGAGCGCGTCACCGTCGTAGGGGCGGTGCTCGTGCTCCCGCATCAGGCAGGCGTTGTTGACGACGATGTCGATCACCGCCGTCAGCGTCCGGTCGGGGAGGCCCGCCAGGGCGCTGCCCTCGCGGCGCAGTGTGGCGAGGACGTCATCGCGGGTCAGCTCGTCCGTCAGGTCGTAACCGGCCATCCGCAGGAGCGCCTTGAGGGCGTCCGCCTCCGCGGGGACCGCGGAGTCTCGCCACTGGTCGGACGGGTATGCGTCGAGCAGCGCGAGCAACTCGACCTGCTCTCCCGCCTCTTGGAGGCGTACGGCCACGGTGTGGGCGAGGACTCCGCCCACCGACCAGCCGAGCAGCCGGTAGGGGCCGTGCGGCTGCACGGCGCGCAGGGCGTCGATGTACTCGGTCGCCATCTCCTCCATGGTGGCCGGGAGTTCACTGTTCCGGTGCGAGCCGTGCAGCCCGCGCGCTTGGAGGCCGTACAGCGGCTGGCCCGGGTCGAGCCGCGAGAGCAGGCCCGCGTAGCACCAGCTGATGCCGCCCGCCGGGTGGAACGTGAACAGCGGGGTGCGGTCGCCGCCCGCGCGCAGCGGGAGCAACACGTCCAGGGCGTGGTCGGCCTCGCTGTGATCCGCGTCGAGCCGGGTGGCGAGCGCCGCCGGGGTCTGCGCCTGGAAGAGCGTGCCGATGGTCAGCTCGGCGCCCAGTGTGTCGCGGACCCTGGAGACCAGTCGGGCCGCGAGGAGCGAGGAGCCGCCGAGGTCGAAGAAGGCGTCGTCCACGCCGAGCCGTGGCACACCGAGGATCTCGGCGAAGAGCCGGGTGAGGGTCTCCTCGCGGTGGCCGCTCGGTACCCGGCCGCCGTCGGCCGATCCCTCGAAGGCGGGGGCGGGCAGGGCGCGCCGATCCAGCTTGCCGTTCGGGCTGAGGGGGAAGTCGTCGAGGACGATGATCGCGCCGGGCACCATGTAGTCGGGCAGGGTGCGGGCCAGCCGAGCGCGCAGCCCCTCAGGGTCGGGAACTCCTCCAGCGTCCGAGGTGACGTACCCGACGAGCCGCTGATCGCCGGGCCGGTCCTCGCGGACCAGCACGCTGGCCGCGCTCACCGCCGGATCGGCGGCCAACTCGGCCTCGATCTCGCCCAGTTCGATGCGCAGACCGCGCAGCTTCACCTGGTGGTCGGTGCGCCCCAGGTACTCGATCTCGCCGTGCTCGGTCCAGCGCGCCAGGTCGCCGGTGCGGTACATGCGGGTGCCGGGCGGGCCGTAGGGGTCGGCCACGAAGCGGGTCGCGGTCAGTTCGGGCCGCCCCAGATACTCGCTCGCCAGCTGCCTGCCCGCCAGATACAGCTCGCCCTGGATGCCGGGCGGGCACGGCTGAAGCGCCGCGTCGAGGACGTAGAGGCGCGTGTTCCATACGGGCCTGCCGATCGGCACGGGGCCCGTAGCGTCGGTGGCGCACGGGTGGTACGTCACGTCGACGGCGGCCTCGGTCGGACCGTACAGATTGTGCAGCGGTACGCCGTCAAGGACACGCCCGAACTCCCGCACAGTCTCGCGCGGCAGGGCCTCGCCGCTGCAGAAGACGTGCCGCAGGCCCGCGCAGTCCGCCGCGGCCGGTTCGGACAGGAACACCTGGAGCATCGACGGCACGAAGTGGCAGACAGTGACGCCCTGTTCGCGGATGACGCGCGCCAGATACGCCGGGTCCTTGTGGCCGCCGGGCTCGGCGACGACGAGCGTCGCGCCCACCCGTAGCGCCCAGAAGAACTCCCAGACCGACACGTCGAAGCCGGACGATGTCTTCTGCAACACCCGGTCACCGGGGGCCAGTTCGTACTGGTGCTGCATCCAGCGAAGCCGGTTGTCGATCGCCGAGTGCGGTACGACGACCCCCTTGGGGCGGCCGGTCGAACCGGATGTGTAGATGACGTAGGCGGGATGGTGCGGGGTGAGCGCGCGCGGCGGGTCGTAAGTCCCGTACGGCGTCGTGTCCAGGCGGTCGAGCGCGACGAGCGGGACGCCCGATGCGGGCACCCGGTCCGCGCGGTCGGCGATCACGCAGGCGGGTTCGGCGTCGGCCAGCATGTACGCGAGGCGGTCCGCCGGATAGTCCGGGTCGAGGGGGAGGTAGGCGCCGCCCGCCTTGAGTACGGCGAGGAGCGTGACCACCAGGTCCAGGGACCGGGGCACGGCGACCGCGGCGAGCGCGCCCGGACGTACACCGGCCTCGATGAGGTGGTGGGCGAGCCGGTTGGCGCGGGCGTTCAGCTCGGCGTAGGTGAGCTCCTGGTCGCCGAAGACCACGGCGGTGGCGTCCGGGGTGCGGACCGTCTGGGCCTCGATCGGGCCGATCAGTGTGGTGGGCGGCACAGGGTGTGCGGTGGCGTTGAACTCGTCGACCACCAGGGGGAGTTCGAGACGGCGGGCGATCGTGTGCTCGGCCAGCGGGGTGTGCGGGCCCGCATTCGCGATGCGCTCCAGAAGTTCCATGAACCGCGCCTGGTGGACGCCGAGTTCGTCCGGCTCGTACAGGGCCGGGTTGCCGTCGTAGTCGATGCGCAGGCCGCTGCCGTCGGCGCGGTCGTAGACGTTGACCGTGAGGTCGTCGACCGGGCCCGCCGACAGGTTGTGGGCGTCGGTGCGGGCGCCCGCGAAGGTCAGGCCGTAGTCGAACGGCATGACGTTGATCAGCGGCCCGACCAGGGACCGGCCCTCGCCGAGGAGGCCCAGGTCGCGGCGGATGTCCTCGTAGCGGTAGCGCTGGTGGCGGCGGGCGGCGCGGATGCCGAGCACCACCTGCCGGGTCAGCTCCGCGAAGGTCGCCTGTGGGGTCACGGTGAGCCGCAGCGGCAGCACGTTCATCACCATGCCGGGCACGCGAAGCGCCACCGAACCCATCCGGCCCATCATCGGCAGACCGAGCACCACCTCGGGGGAGCCGGTGGCCCGGGAGACGTAGAGCGCTTGCGCGGCGACCAGCACCTCCGGCCAGGTCGCCCGCATCGCGGACGCCGAATCCCGGAGCCGGGATGTCGCCTCGGGGGAGAGGCGGGCGCTGCGGCGGTGGAAGGTGCGGGACGGTAGCGCGGTGCGCCCCGCCAGGTTCGGCGCGTCGGGGCGGTCGGCGAAGGCGCCGTCCCAGTGGCGGCGGTCCGTGTCGTACGCATCCGAAGCGCGGTAGGCGGTGTCCTCGGCGACCAGGTCATCGAGGCGCCCGAAGGGGCTGCTCCCCGGGGTCTCGCCCGCGGCGAGCGCGGTGTAGATCTCGGCGGTGCGGCGGGCGAGCAGCGAGTAGCCGAAGCCGTCCATCACGATGTGGTGCACACGCTGGTACCACAGCCACCGCTCGTCGCCGACGCGGAACAGCGCGTGGGCGAACAGCGGCCCGGCCGCCAGGTCGAACGGCGTCGCGAGGTCCTCGCGCATCCACGCCTGCGCGTCGGCGTCCGGGTCGGCGGCGGCGCGCAGGTCGCGTACCTTCAGCGGCAGCGTCGGCTCGGCGACCTCCAACTGCTGCGGCCCGTCGGCCCCTTCGATGATCCGTACGCGCAGGGAGTCCGCCTCGGCCACCACCTGACGCAGCGCCCGAGCGAAAACGGACGGGTCGATGGGGCCATGGATCTCCAGGCACTCGGCCGTGTTCTGGGCCGGGCTGCCGGGGTCGAGCGCCTGCGCGAACCACATGCCCGACTGGGCAGCGGTGAGCCTCATGCCGAGGCTCCCAGAATCGGCGCCCAGGCCTCGATGGCGGGCTGCTCGGCCAGGTCGACGAAGGTGGCCGTGATGTCGTGGTCGCGGCGCCAGCGCTCGATGAGCGACATGATGCGCACCGAGTCGAGCCCGTAGTCGACCAGGTTCTCGTCGAGGGGTATGTCGGCCGGGTCCTCGCCGAGGACATCGGCGACGTCGGCCCGGATGAGTTCCACGCTCAGCGCCATGTCAGATCCCCTTCAGAACCGCGTCGGTGGTGGTGACGACCGCGCACCGGCCCGCCGCGTAGCGCAGTGCCATGTCGTGGTCCTCGCGTGAGAAGTCGGCCACGGCGTCCGCGACGACGAACGCCTGCACGTCACGCATCCACGCGTCGGCGGCCGTCATCAGGACGCCGATGTGCGCGTACACGCCGACGATGACGATCTGGTCGCGGCCCGCGTCGCGCATCCGCTCGGCGAGGTCGGTGCGGACGTACGCGCTGTACTTCCACTTCGTGAGCACGGTGTCGCCGGGCTCCGGAGCGACCGGGCCCGCAATCGCCTTCGCGTGCTCGTCGTCGGGCAGGCCGGGACCCCAGAAGTCCTGCTGGAGCCCGCGCTCGGCGGGCGACTGGCCACCCGGCTGGGCGGAGTACATGACGGGAATGCCGGCCGCACGGGCGGCTTTCGTCAACTCGCCCACGTTGCTGAGGAGTTCGGTGGTCGGTGAGGTGTCGGGGGTGTACGCCGTCAGGAAGTGGTTCTGCAGGTCGTGGACGAGCAGGACCGCCCGCTGCGGGTCGACGGTCCACGCGACCCGGTTGTCGGGCAGCTCGTCGGGCGACGGCATCGGGTACGGCGTGACGGTGGGGAGCGCCATGGTGGGGCCTTTCGGTGAAGCGGTGAAGCTCAGGAAAGCTGGTGGATCGGGGTGCCGCTCCGGGGCAGAGGTCGGCTGTCCGGAGCGGCGGGGCAGGGGTCAGCCGTCCCAAGGCGCCGCGGTCGCGGTAGTCCGCTGGTCCTTCTTGCTGATCTTGCCGATGCCGGTCTGCGGGAAGGCGGTCACGAACTCGACCCGGTCGGGGACCTTGAACGCGGCGAGGCCGCGCTCCCGTACGAACCTCTTGATGGTGACGGGCTTGAGCGCTTCGACGCCCTCGCGCGGGATCACGTACGCGAGGGTCCGCTCGCCGAGGTACTCGTCCGGCACGGCGACGACCGACACGTCATGGACGTGGGGGTGGGCGAGGATGATGTTCTCGACCTCCTCCGGCGCGATCTTCTCGCCGCCTCGGTTGATCTGGTCCTTCGCCCGGCCCTCCACCACCAGATGCCCGGTGGGGGTGCGGCTCACGATGTCGCCGGTGCGGTAGAAGCCGTCGGCGGTGAACGAGCGGGCGTTGTGCTCGGGCGCCCGCCAGTAGCCGCGGATGGTGTACGGGCCGCGGGTCAGCAGGTGGCCCGCCTCGCCGTCCGGCATGTCCTCGTCGGCGTCGTCGACGATGCGTATCTCGTCGTCGGGAGAGATCGGCCGGCCCTGCGTGGTGACGACGGTCTCCGCCGGGTCGTCCAGACGCGTGTAGTTGACCAGGCCCTCGGCCATCCCGAAGACCTGCTGAAGGGTGCAGCCGAGCGCCGGGGTGACCCTGCGCGCCGCCGACTCGCTGAACTTCGCGCCGCCCACGAGGAGTACGTCGAGACTGGAGATGTCGTACGGAGTGGAGCGCCCCGCGTCCGTCCATACCAGGGCGAGCGGCGGGACGAGGCCGGTGATCGTCACCCGTTCCCGCTCGATGAGGGGGAACGCGGTGTCCGGATCGGGCTGCGGACACATGACGACTCGGCCGCCCGCGTAGAGCAGACCCAGTGAACCGGGTGACGAGAGCGGGAAGTTGTGCGCCGCGGGCAGGGCGACGAGGTAGACGGAGTCCTCGGTCACCCCGCAGATCTCGTTCGATCCCCACAGCGAGTACATGTAGTCGTCGTGGGTGCGGGGGATCAGCTTGGGTACGCCGGTGCTGCCGCCCGACAGCTGGAGGAACGCGAGGTCGGACGGCGTGGGGCCGTCGGTCTCCACCGGCTCGCGCGGCACGTCGGACAGGGCGGTGTGCTCGCCGGGATCGCCCACCACGAACACCTCGCGCAGCGTGGGCACTTCGTAGCGGATCTTCGACGCGAGGTCCCGGTGGTCGAAGGCGCCGACCCGGTCCGGGATGACGTAGGCGACGGCCTCGGTGAACTCGCAGAAGTAGTGGATCTCCGTCTCGCGGTGTGCGGGCAGCGCGAAGACCGGCAGGGCACCGATCCGGAAGAGCGCGAAGATCACCTCGAAGAACTCGGCGACGTTCGGCAGCTGGACGACGACCCGGTCACCCTTGGTGATGCCTCGGGCGGCGAATCCGGCGGCCAACTGATCGGCGCGCACGTCGAGTTCGCCGTACGTCCAGTTCCGGTCCCCGTCGGTGATCGCGACCCGGTCGGGGTGCGCGTCGGCCCGCTCGCGGAGCATCCCGCCGAATGTCTCGCCCCGCCAGTACCCGGCGGCGCGATACCGCTCGGCGAACACGTCGGGGATGCGAGGGGAGTCCTTGCGGTCGCTTGCCGTCGTCATCTGTCCACTCCCACCGCGTCCAGGAACGTACGGAACTTGGCGCCCGTCTCGGCCCGTTCGGCATCCGGCGACGAGTCGGCCACGACGCCCGCGCCCGCGAAGAGCCGCAGCCGTCCGCTGCCGCTGTGTGTCTCCTCGGCCTCCGCGCAGCGGATCGTGACGACCCACTCGCCGTCGCCGCGCGCGTCGCTCCATCCCACCATGCCGGTGTAGTGCCCGCGGTCGAAGGGCTCCAACGCACCGATGACGTCGCGGGCGTGCCCGGTCGGGGTGCCGCAGACAGCCGGGGTCGGATGCAGTGCGCAGGCCAACTCCAGGGCGGAGGTGGCCGGTTCGGCGAGTTCGCCGGTGAGGGTCGTGGACAGGTGCCACATGGTGGCGGTGCGGACCAGGGTGGGCCGCTCCGGCACGTCGAGGTCGGGGCAGAACGGGGCGAGGGCCTTGTGCACGGCGTCCACGACGACCGCGTGCTCGTGCAGGTCCTTCGCCGATTCGAGCAGCGCCGCCGCCCGGCGCACGTCCTCGGCGAGATCCGCCGAGCGCGGTGTCGAACCGGCGAGCGGGTTGGCCGTCAGGCGGTTGCCGTGGCGCGAGACGAGGAGCTCGGGGCTTGCGCCGAGGAGGGTGCGTCCTGGCCCTGTCGGCACGGCGAAGGAGTAGCCGTGCGGGTCGCGGCGGGCCAGGCGCTGGAGCATCGCCGGCAGGTCGAGCCGTCCTTCGGTGGCGAGCTCCAGGGTGCGGGCGAGGACGACCTTGTCGAACTCGCCGCTCTTCATGCGCTTGACGGCGGCCTCGACGGACGCCGCGTACTCCTCGCCCGATGGGGCCTCGGTCACCTGCCAGCCGCCGGATGTGGCGGGCGGCGGAGTGGGCAGCGCCACGAGCGGGTCGGTGCGCAGGGCGGGCGCCCAGCGGGCCGCTTCGGGCACCGCGAGCACAGCACGCGCGGTGGGGTCGAAGGGTATGGATCCCACCACGACCGGGGCCTGGTTGCCCACACGCAGCTGCGCGTCGAAGGTGGCGGCGACCCGCTCCGTCAACGGCCGCTCGTCGTGCGGGACTTCGGCTGCCGTGCCGTGCGCGAGAAGGGTACGGGTGGGCGACGCGAAGAACCGGGTGTCGCCGGGTCGGTACGCGTCGAGCAGCGCGGTCGCCGCGCCGACGGCCCCGGGGGTGGTGGGGGCGGCGAGTGCGACCACGTCATTGGGGGGTGTCACGGATGACTCCTCGTCAAGTAGGGGAGGGCGGCGCGGTGTTCATGCGCGCAGGGTCGCGCCGCCGTCCACGTACAGGTCGTGCAGAGTGATGTGGCGGGCCCGGTCGGAGACCAGGAAGGTGACCGCGTCGGCGATGTCGGAGGGCTCGGCGATCCGGCCGAGCGGAATGCCGACCCGGTACGACGACGGGTCGCCGTCGATGACCCGGGCGGCCGCCTGCTCGCGGTCGCCCGTCGACAACTGCCACTGCATGTCCGTGTCGGTGGAGCCGGGTGACACGACATTGCAGCGCACGCCGTCGCGGGCTACCTCGAGGCCGAGGCACTTGGTGAACATCGTGGCGGCGGCCTTCGAAGCGGCGTACGCGGCCATCCGGGTGCGAGGCACCCCGGCGGCGTTCGAGCCGACCGTCACGATGGATCCCTTGCCCCGCGCGCTCATGCGGCGGGCCGCGGCGCGCGAGGTGTGGAAGACGCCGTTCGTGTTGACGGCGAAGGTCTCCGCCCAGTCGGTGTCGGTGAGTTCGACCACCGGGGCGGGCCGCAGGATGCCCGCCACATTGACGAGGATGTCCAACGGCCCCGCGGTGCGCTCGACTTCCTCGACTGCCGCGTCCACGGCCGCCGCGTCCGTCACGTCGAGGACCATGCCGGTGATGCGACTGTCCGGCGTCTGCCGCTTCACGTCGGGCGACCGGTCGGTTGCCACGACCCGTGCGCCGCGTTCGGCGAGCGCGCGGGCCACGGCCTGGCCTATGCCACGGCTTGCGCCGGTGACCAGGGCCACCCGGCCTTCGAGCTCCGACTCGGGGGTGCCGGGTATGGCGGAGGTCACTTGCCCATCGCCTTCTCGATGTCACCGAGGACCGAGACGGCGGCCTGCGCACCGCCGAGGCTGGTCCACTTCGAGCCGTCGATCTCGGTGACGTGGCCCTTCTTGACCGCGTCGAGCTGCTTGTACGCGGCCTTGCCCTTCAGTTCCTTGAAGAGGTCGGCGTCCGGGCCGCCCGAGGTGAGCGTGCCGATGAACAGCCAGTCGGCGTCGATCTGCTTCAGGTCCTCGTCGCTGAGCGGCGTCGAGTGGCCCTCGCCCTTCTTGTTCTGGATGCCGGGCCGCTTGAAGCCCAGGTCCTTCAGGACGTCGGAGATGAACACGCCCTGCTGCATGACCGCGGTGCCCTTGGCGGAGTAGCGGGCGACGGAGACGGACGCGCCCGTGTTGGCGCCGAGCTTCTTCTTCAGTGCGGCGGCCTTGGTGTCGTACCCCTTGAGGAACGCGCTCGCCTCGTTGGACTTGCCGAGCACCTTGCCCGTGAGCTCCAGGGACTTCTTCCAGTCCTTCGTCCTGTCGATCGTGACGACCGTCGGGGCTATCCCCTTGAGCTGCTTGAGCACCTGCTGGTCGGCGAGCTGACCGGCGAGGATGACGTCCGGCTTGGCCTGGAGGACCTTCTCGATGTCGGGCCCTGTGACCGCGCCCACGACCGGGATGTCCTTCGCCTGGCCGGCCAGATATCCGGGGGCGCCCTTCTGGCCGCGGCCCGCGGAGAGGCCGACGGGCTTGACGTCCAGGGCGAGGGACGAGTCGAGGTCCATCTCGCTGAGCGCGATGACCTTCTTGGGGTTGGCCGGAACCTTCACCTCCGCACCGGAGGCATCGGTGACGGTGACGCTTTTCCCGGCGTTCTTGCCCTTGCTGTCGGAGCCGGAGTCGTCGGACGAGTCCGAACCGCAGGCGGAGAGGGCGAGCGCCGAGGCCAGGGTGAGGGCCGCGACCGCGGTCAGCCGGGTGCGCGGGGAGTGGTTCGAGGACATGTCCGTGTTCTCCATGCTTCTGTCGTCCGGGGGTCAGTCCGGACATAAGGGTCATTCTTGACCGTGTCGGGGCATGACGAACTACCCCTGATGGGGCAGGGAGTTCGTGTGCACCCCGACTCGGGGCTCCAGGTCAAGGTTAGGTTAGGCTAACTTCATGTTGGTTGCGCAAGAGGGGCGGGTCCCAACGTCCGGATCCAGACCTCCGATACCGGACATGGCGAAGACGCATCGCCCCACACTGTGGGCCGCCGCCACCCTGCTCGTGCTGCTCCTCGTGCTCGGCCTGCTGTCCCTTCTGGTCGGCTCCGGGTCGACACCGATGGGCCGCGCCTGGGACTTCCTCACCGGCGATCCGTCCGCGCGGGCCGACGCACAGATCAGGCTCGCGGTCATGGACGTACGCCTTCCGCGTACGCTCGCAGGTCTCCTGGTCGGCGTCGCGCTCGGCGCCGCGGGCTGCCTGCTCCAGGCGGTCACGCGCAACCCGCTCGCCGAGACAGGCCTCCTCGGGGTCAACTCGGGCGCGGCGCTTGGCGTGGTCATCGGGCTCACCTACTTCGAAGTGACCTCCGCGTACGGCGTCCTGGTGTGGGCCCTTGTCGGCGGCATGGGCGCGAGCGCGGTGGTTCTTCTGCTCGCCGCGTCCGGGCGGGCCGCGGGCTCGCCGCTGCGCCTCGTCCTCGCCGGATCGGCACTCGGCGCGACCTTCCACGGCATGACGTCGTACGTCCTGCTCGGCACGCAGTCCACCTTCGACACCTACCGCTACTGGACCATCGGCTCCCTCGCGGGCATCAAGACGTCGGAGACCTACCCCCTGATTCCGCTGATCGCGATCGGCCTGATCATCGCCTTCTGCTGCGTACGCCCGCTGTCGGCGCTCGCACTCGGCGATGACAGCGCACGCTCGCTCGGCCATCATCCGGGGCGGATCCGCCTGGTCGTCGCGGCGGCGGTGACACTCCTCGCGGGCTCGGCGGTCGCGCTCGCCGGACCGATCGCCTTCCTCGGCCTCCTCGCCCCGTATGCGGCGCGGGCCGTCACCGGGCCCCGGATGGCAGGCCAGTTGGCCCTGTCCGCGCTGGTCGGAGCGAACGTGATGATCGTCGCGGACCTGCTCGCCAGGGTGGTCATCCGCCCTTGGGAGACACCGGTGAGTGTGCTTCTCGCGTTCATCGGCGGCCCGTTGCTGATCTGGATCGCACGGTCGCAGCGGATGTCGACGGCGGGGGTGGGGGCGTGAGCGCCGAGCGCATTTCTGACTCCGGGCAGTCCGCGGCCCCGACCGATGTCACCCCGCCCGACTCCACACCCGTCCGCGTCGGAACCCTCTCCTGGCTCTTCCCGCACCGCAGCGCCCTCGTGGCAGTCGGCCTCGCCCTGCTGATCGCGGTGGTCGTCTCGTTCGCCACTTTGGCCAGTTCGACCGGGATGAGCTTTTCCGACAGCCTCTCCGGACTGCTCGGAACCGGTGACTCCGCCACCGTCATGCTCGTCCAGGACTTCCGCCTCCCCAGGATCGCGGTGGGTCTCATGGTCGGCGCGGCGCTCGGCATCGCCGGGTGCCTCACCCAGACGCTCGCCGGGAACCGGCTCGCCACCCCGGACATCATCGGCGTCAACGAAGGCGCCACCGCTGCCGTCGTCGCCTCCGTCGTCGGTTCGTCCACCGGGATGATCGGCGACTGGTGGCTCGGACCCCTGGGGGCCGCCGCCGCGGCCATGGTCGTCGTCGCCTGCGCGGGCGGCGCGGGCAGCGGCGGCTACCGGATCCTCGTCGTCGGCATCGGCGTCTCCACCGTCATCGGCGCCGTCACCGACCTCGTCATGTCCCGCGAGAACGACAACACCGCGGGCGGCGTCTTCCTCTGGACCGTCGGCTCGCTCAGCGGCCGTGACTGGAGCGTCGGTACGCCCCTGTCGATCGTCCTGCTCATCCTCGTACCGCTGTCCCTGATCGCCGGTGGCCGCCTCCAACTCCTGCGGTTCGACGACGACATGGCGGCCACCCTCGGCGTCAACGTCCGTCGCGTCCGCGCCGTGACCCTCGCACTCGCCGTCGCCCTGTCCGGCGTGGCCGTCGGCATCGGAGGACCGATCGCCTTCGTCGCGCTCGCCGCACCCGTCGTCGCCTCCCGGCTCAGCGGCCCGACCCGCGTCCCTGTCATCGGCTCGGCCCTGGTCGGCGCGGCCCTCGTGGGCGCCGCCGACGCGCTCGGCCGCGTCGTCGCCCCCGTGGAGATCCCCGTGGGCGTCATCACCAGTGTCCTCGGCGGACCCTTCCTCCTCTGGGTCCTCTTCGGCAAGAACTCCGAGCAGCAGACCGGAAAGGCCTGACCCCCGTGCAACTGACCGTCGAGGCGCTCACCTCCGGCTACCCCGGCCACACAGCCGCCGTGGACGGCGTCGACCTGACCATCCCCAGCGGACAGGTCGCCGCCATCGTCGGCCCCAACGGCTGCGGCAAGTCGACGCTGCTTCGCTCCATCTCCCGCCTGCACAAGCCGAGTTCGGGCACGGTGCGCGCGGGGGACGACGACGTGTGGCAGCTCACCCAGCGCCGCGCGGCCCACCGCATCGCACTGCTCGCCCAGTCCCCGCAGGCCCCCGAGGCCGTCACCGTCGCCGGACTCGTCCGCTACGGTCGCCACCCCCACCAGGGGCTCTTCCGCCAGTGGTCGCGCGAGGACGAGACCGCCGTACGCGACGCCCTGGAGGCCACCGGCACCACGGAGCTCGCCACGCGCCGCCTCGATCACCTATCCGGCGGTCAGCGGCAGCGCTGCTGGCTGGCGATGGTCCTGGCTCAGCAGACCCCGATCGTGCTGCTCGACGAGCCGACCAGCGCCCTTGACCTCGGGCACGCCGTCGAAGTCCTGTCCCTGGTACGGGAGGTGGCCGCCGCGGGCCGCACCGTCGTCATGGTCCTCCACGACCTCGCGAGCGCCGCCCGCTACGCCGACACCGTCATCGCCATGAACGCGGGCAAGATCGTCGCGAACGGCCCGGCCCGGGATGTGGTGACCGCCGAGCTGGTCAAGGAGCTGTACGGGATCGACGCGGACATCCTTGAGGCGCCGGGCGACGGCTCCCCGGTGGTCGTACCGTCCGCGAAGGCGACTACGAAGACGACTACGAGTGCGAGCACGAAGGTGACTACGAAGACGCCGACCGGCTGACCGAGAAGTCCGCGGCCGTCCACGCGAGACCGACAGCCCCGTCGATCATGGCCTGTTCGGCGACCGGCGTGGCGGCCGCCGCGGCGAACTCCGGCTGGTGCGGGGAGCAGCCGCCCCCGCCGATGTCGAGCACCGGATGGATCGACGGCACGACGTGCGAGACGTTGCCCATGTCCGTGGACGCGAACGGCCCCCGCTGCTGTGGCTCGGGCCGCCCGAGGGTACGCGCGTTCGCCGCCCACAGCGCGACGAGCCCGGCATCGGACCGGAAGTCGAGATAGTCGGGCGCGGGCTGCTCCAGATCCAGCGCGCACCCGGCCGCAAGCGCCCCCGCCCGGAAGCAGTCCGCCACCCGCTCCCGCAACTCACGCAGTTCTTCGACGGACGGAGTCCGCAACGCATAGGCGGCGGCGGCCCGTTCGGGAATGGCGTTGAGCGCGGTCCCGGCCTCGGTGGTGATCCCGTGCACCTTCCAGCCACCCGGCAACTGCTGCCGGAGCAGCCCGAGGGCCACCTGCGCCACGGTCAGCGCGTCGGCCGCGTTCCGCCCGTCCTGCGGATTGAGCGCGGCGTGCGCGGACTTCCCGGTGTACGTCACCGACAGTGCGCCCATCGCGTACGACCGGAAATCGGCGACCTCGAAAGGGCACGGGTGGACCATCATCGCCGCGTCGGCCCCGGCGAAGGCACCGGCATCGAGAAGCAGCGCCTTCCCGGCACCGCTCTCCTCGGCGGGAGTCCCCAACACGCGGACGGTGAGCCCCAGTTGATCGACCACCGGAGCAAGCCCGAGGGCGGCCCCCACGCCCGCCGCCGCGATCAGATTGTGCCCACAGGCATGACCCATCCCGGGCAGCGCGTCGTACTCGCAGGCAAGCGCGACGGTCACGGGCCCCGAGCCCACGGTCGCCTCGAAGGCGGTCTCGAGCCCGTAAGCGGGAGCGGTCACCGCGAACCCGTGCCCGCGCAGCACCTCAGCACACCACCCGGCGGCCCGCCGCTCCTCGAAGGCGATCTCAGGATGGGCGTGGATCCGCCGGCTGAGGCTGATGAGCTCGCCTCGCACCTCGCTGATCCGGGTCTGGATCTCCGCTTTGAGTCCGTCGCCTGCCACGCGTGCTCCTCGCCACTTCCGCCGGTTGCCTCGCCCGGCAGCTTACGGTCGGCCGCCCTCCCGGTCAGACCGGCAACAGCCGCCCGATCAGCGCGCTGAGCTGCTGCGCGTTGCGGCACTCGTACATCTCCACGAGCTCGGCGTAGGTGCCGGCCGCCGAGTCGCCCGTCTGCCACAGGGGGCGGCCCTCGGGGTTGAGCCAGTAGAGCTTGCGGGAGCGGGCCGCGATGTCGCGCAGGGCGGGGACGTTCGGGTCGCTCATGTTCGTGCGGGCGTCGCCGAGGACGAAGACCGTGGAGCGCGGGGTGATCGCTTCGGTGTAGCGCTCGGCGAACTCGCCGAGGGCGGAGCCGTAGTCGCTGCTTCCGTGGTAGCCGGTGACCGCCGCGCCGGAAATGATGCGGCTGCCGAGGCCCTCGGGGTCGGCCGTGCCCCGCGCGATGAGGTCGGTCACCTCGTCGACCCGGTTGACGAAGGCGAAGACCCGCACCTTGCTGAACTGGTCGTGCAGCGCCTGGACGAGCAGCATCGTGAAGTTGGCGAAGCCCGCAACCGAGCCGGACACGTCGCAGAGGAGGACCAGCTCGGGGCGCGCGGGGCGGCGGCGTCGCAGGACCGGGCGCATCGGGATGCCGCCCGTCGAGAGCGAGCCGCGCAGGGTCCGGCGCAGGTCGATCCGGCCGCGGGCGGCACGGCGGCGGCGCGCGGCGAGGCGCGTCGCCAGTTTGCGGGCCAGCGGCTGGACCGTTCTGCGGAGTTCGTCGAGCTGGGCGCGGCCCGCGATCAGGAAGTCGACCCGGTCGGCGGTCGTGGTGACGGCACGCCGGGCGATCTCGTCCCGTCCCCGCCGCTCGGCTACCCTGCGGCGCGCCTCGGTGCCCACGAGCCCGCGGAAGTCCTCGATGCGGCGGCGGATCTCGTCGGCGGTGAGGCGGTCGGCGAACTCTCCTTCGGCGGTTCCCTCGCGGATACCGGCAAGGATCCGGGCCAGCAGGGTCTCCGGGCGGAGCCGGGACAGCGTCTGATGCGACGACCACCCGTCCGAACCGCCTGTACCTCCCGAACCCGAACCGCCAGTCCCCCCGGATCCGGGACGCGTTCCGTATCCGCCCATTCCGTCGACAGCTTCGGCAGCCAGCTGGGCGAGCAGGGCCTGGTCGTCGGCGGCGAGCGCAGCGGCCAGGCGGTCCCGGAGGTCGTCCCTGTCGAACTCCCGCCCGGGGCGGTCCAGTGACTCCGGGCCACCGACTCCGCGCGGGAAATACAGATCGAAAACCGGGTCGAAGACGGGGCGCTGCCCCTCGCTGTGCAGCAGCGCGGCGGCAAGACCTTCCCGCACCCGCTCCCGATCGCTCAGGCCCAGGGCGAGCAGCGCCTGTCCGGCGTCCACGGTCTCGCCCGTGCCGATCCGGATTCCGTGCGAGCGCAGCGCCCGCACGAGCGCGGTGAGACGCTCCGGGACGCCGGTCCCGGCGGTCGACGCCCCGGTCACACGGCGTCCAGATCCAGCTTGGCCGCCGCCTTCAGCACGTCGTCCTGATGCTTGAGCACGACGCCGAGACTGTCTCGTACGACGTCTTCGTCGAGGGAGTCGGCGCCAAGGGCGAGCAGCGTACGGGCCCAGTCGATGGTCTCCGCGACCGACGGCGCCTTGCGCAGGTCCATCGCGCGCAGCGCGCCGATCACGCGTACGACGGACCGCGCGAGCGTCTCGTCGAGCCCTGGCACCTTCAGCCGCACGATGCGCCGCTCCAACTCCTCGTCAGGGAAGCCGATATGGAGGAACAGGCAGCGGCGGCGCAGCGCCTCGGAGAGCTCGCGGCTCGCGTTCGATGTGAGGACGGTGAAGGGGCGGCGGGTGGCGGTGATGGTGCCGAGCTCGGGGACCGTGACCTGGAAGTCGCTCAGGACTTCGAGGAGCAGGCCTTCCACCTCGACGTCCGCCTTGTCGGTCTCGTCGATCAGGAGCACCTTCGGCTCGTCGCCGCGGATGGCGGTGAGCAGCGGGCGCGGGAGCAGGAACTCCTCGCTGAAGATGTCCGTGCGGGTCTCGTCCCACGACTCGTCGCGGCCCGCGGTGATGCGCAGGAGCTGCTTGGCGTGGTTCCACTCGTAGAGCGCGCGTGACTCGTCCACGCCCTCGTAGCACTGGAGGCGGATCAGGCGCGCGTCCGCGACCTCGGCGACGGCCTTGGCGAGCTCGGTCTTCCCGACGCCCGCAGGGCCCTCCACGAGGAGCGGCTTGCCGAGTCGGTCGGCCAGGAAGACGGTGGTGGCGACGGCGTTCGAAGCCAGATAGCCCGTCTCGGCGAGTCGCGTGGCGACATCGTCCACTGATGTGAAGAGCAACGGGGCCTCCGGCTTGGCGGGTACGACGGGCAGAGCGACCTCCGCCACTTGATCAGCCTCCCGGTCCGCTCCACAACGGGGCAGCCGCGTTTGCGTCGAACGTCACGTGCTCCCGCACCCGCACCCGCTCCTGTCTGCTGGGTCCTGTCCCGAGACCCACCGAGATCCCTTGCCTCTTCTCGTATCCTTGTGGCATGAGGCGGACCTCCTTTGCCAACTGGCCCTGCTCCATCGCCCGCACCATGGACCTGCTCGGCGACTGGTGGACTCCGCTCGTGCTGCGCGAGGCGTTCTACGGGATCAAGCGGTTCGACGCCTTCCAGCAGGAGCTCGGCATCGCCCGCAACACCCTGACCGACAGGCTGCGCCGCCTGGTCGACGAGGGGCTGCTCGAAAAGCGGGCATATCAGAGCGAGCCGGTGCGCTACGACTACGTCCTCACCGAGAAGGGCCGCGACTTCTTCGGCGTACTCGCGGTGATGAACAGCTGGGGCAACCGCTGGCTGAGCGGTGACGAGGGGCCGCCGGTCGTCTTCGAGCACGATCGCTGCGGGCACGAGGGCGCGGCCGAGGTGGTCTGCGGCCACTGCAAGGAGCCGATGTCGGCGGCGGACACGCATCCGCGCCTCGGCCCCGGCTACCCGGCGAGGCTGGCCGAGCGGCCGGACATCCTGGACCGCTTCAGCCGCTGACACCTCCGCGCGCGCTTGGCGGGCGAACCCTTGACGAGTGAGTCTATCTACGCAACTCTCATGGTCAGCGACTACAGAAGCGACTACAGAAGCGGCTAAAGAGAGGCGACCCACGATGGAGTGGACAGGCGCGCGTTACGCGGACAAGCCGACGGCCGAAGTGCGCACACGCATCGCCGCGGCACCGGAACGCGTGTGGGAACTCGTCTCCGACATCGGCCTGATGCCCACGCTGAGCGCGGAGCTCCGGTCGGTCGAGTGGCTCGACGGGGCGGCCGGGCCCGCGCTCGGCGCCCGGTTCGTCGGCCGCAGCGAGCACCCTTCGTTCGGTGCGTGGGAGACCACGTCGTACGTCGTGGAATGCGAGGCTCCACGCGTGTTCGCCTGGGCGGTCGAAGACCCAGAACTCCCCAGTGCCGTATGGAGGTTCAGCCTCGCGGCTGCGGACGACGGCAGTACCGAACTGACCCAGTGGATGCGGATGGGGCCTGGCCGATCGGGACTTTCGTACGCGATCGACCGGATGCCGGAGAAGGAACAGAAGATCGTGTACGTACGGATGCGGGAGTTCGAGCAGAACATGGCGGCCACAGTGGACGCGATCAAGAAGCTGGCCGAGGGCGCCGCTCCAGCCACCCCGGCTGCCCCCGAAGAGGCAGGCGCCTGATGCGTACATCGACGACCATCGAGGCGTCCGGCGCGAACTGGCGGGAGACCGTCGACTTCGTCACCGAGGCCGAGAAGCTCGGCATGGACATCTGCTGGGTCGCGGAGGCGTGGGGTTCCGAAGCGCCGTCCCCGCTGGGCTACTTGGCCGCGCGCACGGAACGTATGCTACTCGGCTCCGCCATCATCCAGCTCGCGACCCGGACCCCGGCCGCCATCGCCCGCGCCGCGATCACCCTGTCGAACATCTCCGACGGCCGCTTCGTCCTCGGACTCGGCCCGTCGGGCCCGCAGGTGATCGAGGGGCTGCACGGGGTGCCGTTCGCCCGCCCGCTCACGCGGATGCGGGAGACCGTGGAGATCGTCCGCCGAGCGGCCACGGGCGAGAAGATCTCCTACTCCGGACGGGAGTTCACCATTCCGCTGTCCGGCAGCGACACGAAGCCCATGCGCCTCTCGATGCGCGCCGAGCACGAACTCCCCATCTACCTGGCCACCCTCTCGCCCAAGATGCTGCGCCTCACCGGTGAGATCGCCGACGGCTGGCTGGGCACCAGTTTCGTGCCGGAGGGCGCGAAGGAGGCCTACTTCGACCACCTGGACGCGGGCCTCGCCGCCTCCGGCCGTACCCGGTCCGACCTGAACATCTGCCAGGGCGCCGAAGTGGCCTTCGCCGACGACGAGGACATGCTGCGCGCGATGGTCGCGAGCCGCAAGAAGGAGCTCGCCTTCAGCTTGGGCGGCATGGGCTCCGCCACCACCAACTACTACAACAACGCCTACAGCAGGCAGGGTTGGGCCGACATCGCAGCCGAGGTGCGGACCCGCTGGCAGTCCGGCGACCGGGACGGCGCGGCCACCCTGATCACCGACGAGATGGTCCTCGCCACCACCCTCATCGGCACCGAGGACATGGTCCGCGAGCGGCTGAGGGTGTGGCGCGGTGCGGGGGTGGACACCATCCGCTTCTACCCGGCGGGGGACAGCCTGGACGCCCGGCTCACGACCCTGGGCCGGGCGCTCGATCTGGTGCGGGAGGTGGACGGACGGCCGGGCGCCGTCACTCGGCCGTCAGCCGCCACAGTGACGTGACCTCGGCCGCGCGCGCCGCGTGCAGAGGGTCCGTGGGGTCGGACGCCCGTGAGTGGCGGGGCTTGATGTCGAGGCGGTCCGCGACCCGCAGACCCGCCGCCGTGATGGCGGATGTGAGTTCTCCGGGCGCGCGCAGGCCCAGCTGCTCGGCCAGGTCAGACATGATCATCCAGCCCTCGCCGCCCGGCATGAGGTGAGCGGCGAGCTCCGCGAGGAAGGCGTGCAGCATGGCGCCCTTGGGGTCGTACACGCCTTGCTCGAGCGCCGAGCTGGGCTTCGCGGGGAGCCAGGGCGGGTTGCATACGACGAGGGCGGCGCGGCCCGGCGGGAAGAGTTCCCCGCCGGTGGTGATCTCCACCTGGTCGGCGAGGCCGAGGCGGCTCATGTTGGCGCGGGCGCAGGCCACCGCGCGCGGGTTGTTGTCGGTGGCCACGACGTGCCGGATGCCCCTGCGGGCCAGGACGGCGGCCAGGACGCCGGTTCCGGTGCCGAGGTCGAAGGCCGGTCCGCCGAGCTCCGCGGGGCGGGGGAGCGGCGCCTGCGCGACGAGGTCGACGTACTCGCCCCTGACCGGCGAGAAGACCCCGTAGTGGGGGTGGATCCGGGCGCCGAGCGCGGGGATGTCCACGCCTTTCGTACGCCACTGGTGCGCGCCGACCACGCCGAGCAGCTCCCGCAGGGAGACCACTGACGGCGTCGTCCCGGGCGGGCCGTACGCCTCCTCGCAGGCGGCCTGGACGTCCGGCGCCCTGCGCAGATCGAGCGAGTAGTCCGCGCCCAGGGGCACGAGGAGCCTGCCGAGCACGCGGGCCCGGTGCCCGCTCGCGCGGCGCTGAAGGTGGAAGGCCTCCGTCGGTGACGAGGCGGCCGCGCCGGAGGGGGCCTTCTGGTCGACGCGGCGGCCCATCGCCTGGAGCAGCTGGCGTGCCTGGTGGTAGTCGCCCTGCCACAGCAGCGCGGTGCCTTCGCAGGCCAGGCGGTGGGCGGTGGACGTGTTCATGCGGTCGTCGGCCGTCACGACCCGGCGGGGCGCCGGCATTCCGGTCTCGGAGCGCCAGCGGGCGGTGTGCTCGGCGGTGTGCTCGGCATTGCCGTCGGTCCAGCGGATGTCGGACACAAGTACTCCTCAGAGAGTGAACGTGCAGGGGGCACGAACAGCACTTCGACGAGGAGCGGGAGCGATGAGGCTCAGGGCAGGTGGTGCGGCTCCCGCGCCGAAGTGCGGGTGATGTCGCCGAGCACCGCGCCGAGCGTCATACGGGCTCCTTGAGGAGGTGAGGGCCGTAAGGAAGTGTGAATGTCTCATACGGGACGGCGGCTGGCCAATCGCCCCGCCGGTTCCTTGGTGGCGTGGCTCACGTACGGGCTGACCAGCGCGGCCGTTGATCGTCAACTCCCTTAGTGGTAGGCCCTGTTGGCTACGGGACCTGCTGGATCTACCCTGGTATCCGCCTGAGGGGGACCTGAGGGGGAGACGAATGAGCGGAAGAGTCGAGCACACCCGGGACAGCAAGCGGCCTGCCCCGGCCGGCAAGGGAGAGCGGGTCGCCGACTGGGCGGACGGCCGCCTCGGCATCAACACGCTGGCCAAGAGTCAGATGCGCAAGATCTTCCCGGACCACTGGTCCTTCATGTTCGGCGAGATCTGCCTCTACAGCTTTCTGATCCTGATCCTCACCGGTGTCTATCTGACCCTGTTCTTCGAGCCCAGTGGCGCCGAGGTCGTCTACGACGGCGTCTACACACCGCTCAACGGCATCCAGATGACCCGGGCGTTCGAGTCGACGGTCGACATCAGCATGGAGGTGCGCGGCGGTCTGCTGATCCGGCAGATCCACCACTGGGCCGCGCTCGTCTTCGTCGCCGGGATGCTCGTGCACATGATGCGGGTGTTCTTCACCGGCGCGTTCCGCAAGCCGCGTGAGATCAACTGGATGTTCGGCTGGACGACGCTGTTCCTCGGGATCATCACCGGCCTCACCGGCTACTCCCTCCCCGACGACCTGCTCTCGGGCACCGGTATCCGCTTCGCGCAGGGCGCGATCCTGTCCATCCCGGTCGTGGGGACGTACATATCCTTCTTCCTCTTCGGCGGAGAGTTCCCCGGCGACGACATCATTCCGCGGCTCTTCAGCGTGCATGTGCTGCTGCTGCCAGGGATCATGCTGGGGCTCGTCACCGCCCACCTGATCCTGGTCTTCTACCACAAGCACACCCAGTTCGCCGGGCCGGGAAAGACCGAGAAGAACGTGGTCGGGGCACCCCTCCTGCCCATCTACATCGCCAAGGCCGGCGGCTTCTTCTTCCTCGTCTTCGGTGTCCTGGCGATCATGGGCGCGGTCGCCACCATCAACCCCGTGTGGGCGATGGGGCCCTACCGCCCCGATCTGGTCTCCACAGGTGCTCAGCCCGACTGGTATCTGGGCTTCTCCGAAGGCCTGATCCGGGTGATGCCCAGCTGGGAGATCAGCGCCTGGGGGCACACGCTCCAACTGGGCGTCTTCATCCCGTTCTCGCTCTTCCCGCTGATCATGGTGGCGATCGGGGTCTATCCCTTCATCGAGTCCTGGATCACCGGCGACAAACGGGAGCACCACATCGCGGACCGGCCGCGCAACGCACCCGTGCGCACCGGGCTCGGTGTGGCGTGGCTGGTGCTGTTCGGCGTGCTGATGGTCGGCGGCGGCAACGACCTGTGGGCTACGCACTTCCATCTCTCCATCAACGCGATCACCTGGTTCGTGCGGATCGGCTGCTTCGTGGCCCCGGTGCTCGCCTTCTTCGTGACGCACCGATGGTGCATGGGATTGCAGCGCCGTGACCGGGAGAAGGCGCTGCACGGGCGGGAGAGCGGCACGATCAAGCGCCTGCCGCACGGTGAGTACGTAGAGGTCCATGTGCCGCTCACGCAGGGCGAGTTGTACACCC
Organism: Streptomyces sp. NPDC048441; assembly: GCF_043200235.1. Classification (NCBI taxonomy): domain Bacteria; kingdom Bacillati; phylum Actinomycetota; class Actinomycetes; order Kitasatosporales; family Streptomycetaceae; genus Streptomyces; species Streptomyces sp. NPDC048441. The sequence goes on along the minus strand of NZ_JBICXM010000002.1, from coordinate 227,846 downwards.
TGACCGCGCACGAGCAGCCCGAGCCGTACGAGGTCGGGCCGCTGGTCGACGCGAACGGCGTGAGGCGCACGGTCTCCCGGGGCCAGCGGCTGCGGGCTCGCCTCGGGCGGGCCATGTACGGGCCTTCGGCGCAGGTGCCCAAGGCGACACCCGAGGAGTATCTGGAACTCCAGCAGGGCGGTGGCGACGGGCATCACTGACCGGGTGCACCCGCACCACTGACCGGGCGCACCCGCGTCCCGCCGACCGCCGCTCAGCCCTGCCCAAGCCCGAGTGCCCCCTCCATCTGGCGGTCGGCGGCCAGCCCGAACTCCCGCAGCCAGTCCGGCCGTACGGCCGCCATGCCGAACCCCGAAGGTGTCGTGAGCGGGCCGTGCGACAGGTCCTCCTCGCGGTAGCGGCGGCAGTCGCGATGCCAGGTGTAGATGCCCGCCATCCAGTTCTCCAGATCGCGTACGTAGCCGTCGAGGATGTCCCGTGTCTCCTGCGGGAGGTCGAAGTCGTCGTACAGAGCGGGGAGGTCGTGCGCAACGACGTGCTGGAACTGGCTCAGGCGTGACTTCATCAGGTCGTCGATGATGCCGAGCGCCGTCGGATAGTCGCAGTCGAAGAAGTTCTGGACGACGAGGATGCCGTTGTGGACCTCGCCCTCGTACTCGATCTCCTTCTGGTACGAGAAGACGTCGTTCATGAGGGCGGAGTAGTCGCACGCCGAGTTCTCCAGGCTCCGCATGGGCCCCGTGCGGTAGATCTCCTGCGGCACCTGCGGGCCGTGGCCGAGGCGGCACAGGCTCGTCGTCAGAGGGGCGCCGAACGTGAGGCGGCGCATCTCGATGTAGTCGACGGGGTCGGGGATACGGTTCTGCGCCTGGTTGTCCAGCTCCCAGAGCCAGCTGGCCGTCATGACCTCGATGGCGGTGCGCAGCGTGCGGCGCGCCTCCTGGTCCATCGGGGCCGCGGTGCGCTCCCACAGGTCGGCGAGCCCCCGCTCCAGCGCGCTCGTCGGCGCCGGCATGTCGGCGAGGTCCAGCGGCATGAAGAGCGAGAGCCGGTCGTTGCAGAGCTTGGCCCCCGCGAGGTCACGGGGCCTGCCGAAGACCACGGGGAAGTAGTCGTCCCCGTACGTGCCCCAGGTCAGCCACTGCGAGCCCAGGTCGAGGGCTTCGAGGTCCGCGTCCGGATGGAGGCCCGCCGCGCAGAGCGGCAAGTCGTAGCCGTGCAGCTTGTGCGCGTCCCAGATGTCCGAGCTCGGCACTCCCGGCTGGGGTGTGAGCATGCCCATCCGGTCCGCCCACTCCACCGCGCGGGGGCGGGATGCCGCCAGGTGCGGCGAGAGCCTCGTCTCGAACGGCAGGTTGAAGTCCGGGAGTCGGGAAGGGCCCACGCGCTGGAAGGGGATGTGGGTGTAGCCCCGGAGCCGCTCCGCGCCGGTCGCGGCGATCAGTGCCTTGATTCCGGCGACCGATGTGCCGGGACCTGAGGGTCCTGCGAGTGGCGAAGGCCTGTTGGCGCCTCCCTTGTTCATATAGCGGCTGGAGACCATGTGCCACTCGTGGCCGCCGGACTGCCAGTCCTGGAGACCCTTGGTGTACGCGAGGACGTCCGCGCACTCCTTCGGGGGCAGCCCCGTCTCGGCGAAGAGCGGGGCCAGTTCGGTGAGCGCCGTGGTCTCGAACTGCTGCATCCGTGAGGTCAGGAGGTCGTTCACGGCGTCCGCCGCCTCCTGCGTGGTGCAGTCGAGGAACTTCTCAAGAACCAGGACGCCATTGGAGAGTTCACCTTCCTCCTCGATCTCCCGCTGATAGGAGAAGAGGTCGTTGCGCAGGTGGACTGCGTCGGAGAACGTCTCCTTGAGGACACGCAGGGGCCGGGATCCCGCGACGGCCGGGGGGACTTCGGCGCCCGTCGCGTACTCGACGAGCCCCGCCGACCAGGGTGCGCCGCCCACCTTGCGGCGCATCTCGATGTACTCGACGGGGTTGGCGATCCGGCCCTCGTTGATGTTCGAGAGCTCCCACAGGGACTCGTTGAGCAGATTCTCCGTGCTCTCCGCGAACCGCGCCCGCCAGCCGTCCGACATGAACGGCACCGTCCGCGCCCACAGGTCCGCGAGACCCGCCTCGACCGGATTCGTCGGCTCCGGCACGGGCGTGGACAGATCCATCGGCATGAAGGCGGGCAGCCGGTCCAGATAGGCCTTGCCGCCCTCGCGGTCCTGAGTCCGCTTGAACAGTTCGAGGAAGTGGTCGTCGAAGAAGAACACCCACACGTACCAGTCGGTGACCAGGGACAACGCGGGACCGTCGCAGTCCGGGTGGGTGTACGCGCAGAGCAGCGCGTAGTCGTGGGCGTCCAGATCGTGCTGCTCCCAGACGCCCGAACCCTCCAGCATCCCCATGCCGCGCGCCCACTTCCTGGAGTGCTGCCGCGCCTCTTCCAGCTGGGGATTGAGGCGGGCGGGATGCACCTGGTAGAAGCTGGGCAGTTCGAAGGGCTGCGGCATACGGCGTTCTCCTCGCGCGGTGGCGTACGGACAGCGAATGCACTACCCGTGCGGGAACGGCCGATGCGGTGATCGTCGCAGGGTCACACCATCGCGTGACGCGGGACGTTCACACTCTCGTAAGCAGCATCATCAGTTCGAACGCCGGGCGGTTCAGCGCACCGGCGCGCCGGGGCCGAGCGGAATGCCGAGGGCCCACCAGGCGAGGAAGAGCAGCGTCCAGGCCGCGGTCATCGCGACGGCGAGCGGCAGCGTGTACGAGGCGAGGGTGCCGAGCCCCGCGGACTTGCGGTAGCGCTGGAGGAAGCCGAGCGCCATCACGAAGTACGGGCTCATCGGCGTGATGGCCGTCGAACCGGAGTCGGCGATGCGGAAGAGCGCCTGGGTCGTCTCGGCCGGGACGTCCACGAGCATGAGCATCGGTACGAGGACGGGGGCGGCCAGGGCCCACATCGCGGACCCGCTGGTGACCATGACGTTGACGACGGTCAGGAGCAACAGGATGAGCAAGAAGGCGACCACGATGGGCAGTTGACTGTGCTCGAGCAGCTCGGCCGCCTTGACGGCGAGGACATCGCCGATGTGCGTCCAGTCGAAGTAGGCGAGGAACTGGGCGATCGCGAAGAAGAGCACGAGCACCGGCGCCATCTGCTTGACGCCTTCGACCATCAGCTTGGGTACGTCGCCGGGCTTGCGGATCGATCCGGAGCGGGCCCCGTAGACGATGCCGACGAGCGCGAAGAGGAAGGCGACGATCGCCGCGATGCCGTCGAGGAGCGGTGACTCGACGATGCTTCCGCCGTCGCCGCGCAGGGGTGATGAGACGGGGACGACGGCCGCGGTGAGCGCCGCGACGGCCACCAGGAAGGTGAGACCCGCCCGGCGCAGGGCCGAGCGCTCGCGGTCGCTGAGGCTGAGCGCGCCGATGTCGTCGAGGTCGGCGTCCGGGTCGGCGTCGAGGTCGGGCCGCTTGCTCAGGACGAAGCGCGTCACGAGGGTGATGACGGCGGCGAGCAGGAGGGAGGAGGCGATGTTGAAGAACCAGTTGCTCAGCGGCGATACGTACGCGTCGGCACCGCCCGCGATCTTCGCGGCGGTCGTGGTGATCCCGGCGAAGATCGCGTCGTTCGGAGTCGGCACGGGGCTCGCGTCGTAGCCGGACGCGATGGAGGTGTAGGCGACCACGATGCCGAGGACGGGGGAGCGGCCCACGGCCCGGAAGGCGAGCCCGCCGAGCGGTACGAGGATGATGTAGGCCGCGGCGGACGCGACATGCGAGACCGTGCCCGCGAAGGCGACGGCGAACACCACCCAGGACGCGGGTACCCGGGAGACGCCGACCTTCATCAACGCGGCCAGGAATCCGCTGCGTTCGGCGACCGCCACGCCCATGATGACCACGACGATCGTCGCCATCGGTGGGAACGCCGCGAAGTTCTCGATCATCGTGGAGGCGGCCATCGCGAGCCCGTCCCCGCTGAGCAGGCTCTGTACGGCGACGCTCTTGCCGTCTCCGGGCGCGATGACGGAGACGTCGAACCCGGCGAGGACCGCGCTGATCACGGCGAGGATCCCGGAGAGGATCCAGAACAGCCAGAAGGGGTGCGGCAGCGCGTTCCCGGCGCGCTCGACGACGGCCATGGCGCGGATGAGGCGGGGGAGTGGCGGGTCGGTGGGTGGTGGGGGTGGCGTGTCCGGCAGGGCGGGGGTCGGGGATGACATGGCGGCTCCGCGGGGAAGGGAGGGGACGGTGGGTGCGGTGAGAAGGGAGGGGACGGTGGGCGCGGTGGCTCAGCGCAGGTGGTGGTGGCGCAGGAAGCGCCACAGGACCTCGTGGGCCTCGACGGTCTGGGTGGTGTATCCGCCGCCGCTGTAGCTGTCGGCGCCCGGCCAGGTGTGCCCGCCGCCGGTGACGGCCACATGACGGACCTCGGCGCCGCCCGCGCAGCCGACCCGGCGGGAGGTGGTGATGTCGGGCCCGGTGGTCCGGTCCGGGGTGCGGGCGCGGCAGCCGTTCCGGTCGGCCCAGGCGGTGAGCCAGTCGCGGAGCGCGGGCAGGCCACGGTCGGGGTCTCCGGCGTACGGGATGGTGGCGTCGCCGGTGCCGTGGAAGTCGATCACCGGCACCGGACGCGCCGGGTGGCAGTTCTCGCCGGTGGCCGGATAGAAGGCACCGGCGACGGGGGCGATCGCGGCGATGCGGTCGGCCATCCGGCAGGCGAGGAGCGCGGTGAACCCGGCGCCGTTGGACTTCCCCGTGGCGTACACGCGCCGCCGCTCGACGCAGAGTCCCGCTTCGAGCGCGTCGAGCAGGTCACCCGTGAACGCCACGTCGTCCACGCCGGGCGCGGCGTAGGGCGCCCCCTGCCACGCCTGCCGCTGCCCGTCACCGGTGCCGACGACACCCTCCGGGTACGCGACGATGGCGGGCAGGGACGACAGCTTGCTGAACTCCTCGGTGCCGCTGCCGGTGTTGCCGCGCCCGTGGAAGGCGAGGACGACGGGCCATGCGCGGTCGCCGGTGTACTCCTCGGGCAGATGGAGCTGGTAGGTCCGGGTCAGTCCGCCGCTGGTGACGGTGTGCGGGGCGGTGGTGCCGGGAGGCTGAGGCGTGGTTCTGCCGCAACCGGGGGTGCGTGCGTCACCGGCGTGTGCGGGAGAGGTGAGGCCCACTCCCGCGAGCAGGGTGAGACCGGCGATGACAGAGGCGGCCGTGCGGGACAGTACGCGTTTCAAGGCAGGCTCCTTCCGCCGACGGCGCGGGGCGCGGTCGGCTGAGCGGTTCAGTGACGGAGTGTCAGCCGGTCGCGTCCAGCCACTCCCTGGCGAAGGTGACGATGCGGTGGACAGCGGCGTCGATGATCGCGCGGCCGTCATCGGTCGTGGCACGGCGTGGATCGCCGAGTACGCCGTTGGGGCTGAGCCGGTCGTACGGCACGGTCAGGGCGGGGTGGCCGCCGCGGCGCGCGACACGGGAGAGCGGGTCGAGGTCGTCCTGGGTGACGGACCCGGGGGTGAGCCGGTCCTCGTGGACCAACTCGGGTGCGAGGTACAGCATTTGAGCGGTCTCCGCCTCCCCGCTGTGCCCATGGACCTCGCTGGGCCGCATCGCGGCGACGGCGTCCGGGGCGAGCGAGGTCAGCGGAGTCCAGGCGAACCGCAGGCCGGGATGGGTGACGAGGAGGTCCTGCGCGACGGTGGTGAGCGTGGCGTTGTTGCCGCCGTGCCCCGTGATCACGAGCATGTCCCGCCAGCCGTGCCGGTGCAGGCTGTCGATGTAGTCACGCAGGACCGCGGCCAGGGTGGCCGTCGACAGGCTCACCGTCCCCGCGAAGGCCAGGTGATGCGGCGAGACCCCGATGCCGAGCGAGGGCCCGATCACGGCCCGCCCGGCAAGCTGCGAGGCCACGAGCTCGGCGACATGCTCGGCCCGAATGGTGTCGGTGGCGAGCGGCATCCCCGGCCCGTGCTGCTCGAAGGCGCCCGCGGGGATGATGACGAGGGGGCTCGCATCGACCGCTGTGGCGGCTTCGACGGTGGTCATCTCGGCGAGGCGGTAGGGGAGTTGGGCTCCCGCGGCAGCCGGTGCCGTCGCGCCGTGCGGCAGGGGGGAGTCGTTCATCGGGACCCCGTCTCCGGGAAGTCCGCCGCGGCGATCGCTTCACGGATCGACGTCAGGTGCTCGCGGGTCAGCCGCTCTGCCGCCCCCGCGTCACCGTCGCGTACCGCCTCGTAGATCTCCACGTGCTCGGCGTGGTCACGCTCACGGTCGTTGTAGCGGTGCCGGATCTCCACCTGCTCACGCGCTCTGACGTGCAGCAGGGCCTCGACGGTCTCCCGGAGCAGTGTGTTGCCGCTGGCTGCCGCGAGTGCCACGTGGAAGTGCACGGACTGGCGCAGAGACTCCTCGGGTGGAAGCAGTGCGTTGCCCGCGGCGAGGGCCAACTGCTGGACACCGTCCTCCACTTGGGCCCGTGCCGCGGACGCCGCTATCGCCGGTTCCAGGACGAGACGGGCCCCGACCAGTTCCAGGACCGAAGCGCGGTCGCTGCGCGGCTGATGCGGGTTGGCCAGGAGCCTGCGGTCCACGCCGGGCCCCACATACGTCCCTGAACCGTGCCGGAACTCCACCACCTCCGTGGCCTCCAGCCTGCGCAGCGCCTCGCGCACGGTCGGCGTGGTGACCTCGAAGCGGCGGGCGAGATCGCGGGAGGAGGCCAGCGCGTCGCCGGGGGCGAGGCGCTCGGTGCGGATGATCTCGACGATGTCGTCCGCGAGGCGCTCGGAGAGGGAAGGTTGACTGCCGTAACTCATGAAGTGAATAAATCACTTGGTCTCTAGGCGGGTCAATGGTCGTGACGGAGTCGGTTCGAGTCGGTTCAGAGCGAGCCCAACGACCCCTTGTATCCCGCACCTTCATCGCCTTAGCCTGCTCGCGCTCAAGCGCTTTAGTTCCGCAGCCCGCACTCGGTGACAACGACGCGAGGGGAGGTCACACATGCGCCGTACCCCGGCCCGACGCCCCACCATCAAGGACATCGCCCTGCGGGCCGGTGTCTCGGAGAGCGCCGTGTCCTTCGCGCTCAACGGCAGGCCCGGAGTCTCCGAGGCGACCCGCGATCGCGTCCGCCGAGTCGCCGAAGAGCTCGGCTGGCAGCCGAGCGCCGCCGCGCGTGCCCTCTCCGGCGAAGGCTCCGGCACGGTCGGACTCGTCCTCGCCCGCCCGGCGAAGACCCTCGGCGTCGAGTCGTTCTTCCTCCAACTGGTCTCCGGAATCCAGGAAGTGCTCGCACGCCGGAAGCTCGGCCTGCTCTTCCAGGTCGTCGAGGACATCGAAGCGGAGTGCGCGGTCTACCGCCGCTGGTGGGCCGAACACAGGGTCGACGGCCTCCTCGTCGTCGACCCGCGCGCATCGGATGCGCGGCTCGCCCTCCTGGACGAACTGGGGCTTCCCGCGGTCGTCGTAGGCACGCTGCCGGACCCGCACGCCGACCACCCCGGCATCTCCAACCTCTGGGCCGACGACGCCCTCGCCATGGCCTCCATCGTCGACCACCTGTATGCCCTGGGTCATCGCCGCATCGCGCACATCGCGGGCCTGCCCGACCTGACGCACACCCTGCGGCGCATCAACTCCCTGCGGGCCGAGGCCGACCGGCGCGGTCTGCGTGACGTGGACTCGGTCACCACGGACTACTCCGACACCCAAGGCGCCGAGGCCACCCGCCGGGTCCTGGCATGGGACCCCCGGCCCACCGCGATCGTCTACGACAACGATGTCCTTGCCGTCGCCGGCCTCGGTGTCGCTGCGGAGCGCGGCATCGCGGTACCGGGGGACCTCGCCATCGTGGCCTGGGACGACTCGGTCCTGACCCGCTCGGCCCACCCCGCGCTCACCGCACTCGTCCGCGACACCGCCGTCTACGGCGGGCACGCCGCCGAGCAGCTGATCGCGCTCCTCGACGGCGGCCCCGCCGTCCGCGTCCAGGACGAACTCCCGCACCTGGAGGCGCGGGCGAGCACCGCCGCCCGCGCCGCCCCCTGAGCCCACCCGCACCCCCGTCCCGAAGTTCGGAGGCCCTATGCCCCGCACCACACGCGCGCTCAGACCCCGGACGGCGCTCCTCGCGCTGGCCGTCCTGGCGATTCCGCTGGCACCTTCGGCCGCCGCAGCGCCGTCGTCGGCCCAGAAGGAAGCGACGGAAGCGACGGAAGCGTCCACCGGGGAAGGGCGGCTCCCCGTCGTCTCGCCGACCCCGCAGCACATGGACCGCGCGGGCGCCGACGTGCCGCTAGCCCGGAGCGCGGAACTCGTCGTCGACGACGACACGGACGACGCGGCCCGGCGCCGCGTCACCGAGACCCTGCGCGCCCACGGGGTGCGCGACATCGACGTACGCACGAAGACGTCGGGCCGCGCCCCGCTGACCGTCCTCCTCGGCCCGGCAGCCAGGACCGACATCGCGAAGGCGCTCGGCGATACGAAAGTGCCTACGCAGGCCGAGGGGTACGCGCTGCGGGCGAAGGGCCGCACCGTCGCGCTCGGCGGCAAGGACGCGACCGGGCAGTTCTACGCGGCGCAGACCCTCGGCCAGCTCATGTCGAAGGGGCGGATAGCGGGAGCCTCGGTGTCCGACTTCCCGTCCATGCCGCTGCGCGGCAGCATCGAAGGGTTCTACGGTCCGCCCTGGACCGAGGCCGAACGCCTCGACCAGCTGGACTTCCTGGGCGACACCAAGGCGAACACGTACGTCTACGCGCCCAAGGACGACCCCTATCACCGCGAGAAGTGGCGCGAGCCCTACCCCGCGGACAAGCTCACCGAACTCGGCAAGCTGGTCGACCGCGCGACCGCGAATCACGTCCGCTTCACGTTCGCGGTCTCGCCGGGTGGCTCCATCTGTTACTCCGACCCGGCTGACGTCAAGGCGCTGACCGCGAAACTCCAGGCGATGTACGACCTCGGGGTGCGGTCCTTCTCGGTGCCGCTCGACGACATCAGCTACACCAAGTGGAACTGTGCGGGCGACAAGGAGAAGTTCGGCGAACCGGGCCGTGGTCCCGCGGCGAAGGCGCAGGTGGGTCTGCTCAACACGATCCAGCGGGAGTTCATCGCTCAGCGCGAGGGCGCCAATCCGCTACAGATGGTGCCCACGGAGTACGGCGACCTGACCGACACCGCGTACAAGCAGACGATGCGGGCGGAGCTCGACCCGTCGGTGGAGGTGATGTGGACGGGCACGGACGTCGTGCCGCCGGAGATCACCAACTCCCAGGCCCAGAAGGCGGCCGAGCTCTTCGGGCGGAAGGTCTTCGTCTGGGACAACTATCCCGTCAACGACTTCGCGCGTACGGCGGGCCGGCTGCTCCTCGCTCCCTACGACAAGCGGGAGGCAGGCCTCTCGGGCCATCTGAGCGGCATCGTGTCCAACCCGATGAACCAGGAGGCGGCCAGCAAGCTCGCCGTCTTCACCATGAACGACTTCTCGTGGAACGACAGGGGCTACGAGCGGGCGCGGTCGGGGCGGCAGGCTGCCCTGTATCTCGCCGGGGGCGATGAGCGGGTCGCCGACGCGGTGCAGACGTTCGTGGACCTCAACCACGCGGCGCCGACCTTCGGCGAGTCGAACTGGCAGCCGCAGTCGCCCGTGCTCGGGCCGAAGCTGGACGCTTTCTGGAAGCAGTACGAGAGTGATCCCTCGGGGGCGGTACGGGCGCTGCGGCCCGTTGCGCGGGAGATCGAGCGGGTGCCTGGGGTGCTGCGGTCCGGGGTGCCGGATCCGCTGTTCCTCCACGACGCGAAGCAGTGGCTCGACGCCACGGAGCTGTGGGGCTCCGCCCTGGGGCATGGGCTCGCGGCGTTGGCCGCGACGCAGGAGGGTGACTCCGCCTCTGCGGCGAAGTCGGTCGCCGCGATGGAGTCCCTGGCGGGACAGGCTCGGGCGATCACGGTCGATCCGGCTGAGCATCACCAGCTGGGGCCGGTGAAGATCGCCGACCCGTTCCTCGACGAGTTCGTCAAGGGGGTCCAGGACAGGACCTAGCCCGGACCTGGCCCGCCGCTTCGCGACGGATCTCTCCCACCCACCCGCCCCCTCACCCCGCAGTGCAGGGGGTGAGGGGGCGGGTGGGTGTGCGTGGTCCCGTCTCCGTTGTGGGCAGGTGTTCCGCCGAGGCTCCGCATTGCGGTAACTGAGACGTCAGTCAGGATCGCAACCCCCAGGGGTAGCTGCGAAAAGTCCCGCCCCGCGGATTGCGCTGATCGCAACACGCGGGTACCGTTACCGCCCATGCAGCAAGACCCCGACGTCGCGGACCGAGTCCGCAAAGTCATCGCCGATGCCGGTGCGACCCAGCGTGAATTCGCTCGCCGCATCGTGATGGACCCCTCCAAGCTCTCCCGCTCCCTCGGCGGCACCCGCCGCTTCACCGCGGCCGAGCTGGCCCGCATCGCGGACACCGGCGGGGTGGACGCGGGCTGGCTCCTGGGCACCCAGGGCGGCACTCAGGACGGCACCCAGAGTGTGACCCCCGCGGCCCGCCGCGAACGCACCGTCGCCGCGCCGGAAGGCGGCCGCCCCCTCCAGATCGTCCGGGAAACCGTGCGACTCGTCGCCGAGCGCGGTTTTCACGCCGTCCGCGTAGCCGACATCGCCGAAGCCTGCGCGACAAGCACCGCCGCCATCCACTACCACTTCCCCGGTCGCGACGACCTCCTCGAAGCCGCCGTCCGCTGGTGCATGGACGAGGACACCGCCCGCCGCGCGGCCCGCATCGCCGACGCGGCCGACGCGGCCGACGAGCTGCGCCAGCTGATCGAGCTGCAGATCCCGCGCACCCCGCAGCAGCGCTGGCAGTGGAGCGTCTGGCTCGACCTGTGGGCGGAGGCGGCCCGCTCCACCGCCGTCGGACGGCTGCACGCCGACTACTACCGGCAGTGGCGCTCGACCGTCGCCGACGTCATCCGGCGCGGAGTCGACCAGGGCGTGTTCCGCCTCGTCGATCCGCAGTCCGCCGCGCTCCGGCTCACCGCGCTGATCGACGGCCTCGCCACCCAAGTGCTCGCCGCCACCCCCGGCACCGACGGCACGACCCCCGGCGACATGCACGAAGCACTGCTCGTGTACGTCGAGTCGACGCTCGCCGCGCCGCCGAACGCATAGCCGTCCCGCGCCGCGGAGAGCCAGTACCAAGCCCGCTCAATATTCCCCTCAACACCCCATCCCCCAGGGAGAGTTCGCCATGCCCGTGAATCAAGACGTCATCATCACCGCAGCCCTCACCGGCGCGGGCGACACCGTACGCAAGAGCCCGCACGTCCCCGTCACCCCCGCGCAGATAGCCACCTCCGCCGTGGAGGCCGCGGAGGCCGGTGCCGCCGTCGTGCACATCCACGTACGCGACCCCGAGACCGGCGACCCCTCGCGCGACCCGCGCCTCTACCGCGAGGTCGTCGAGCGCATCAAGGAGACCGGCACCGACGTCATCATCAACCTCACCGCGGGCATGGGCGGCGACCTGGTCATCGACCCGGACGAGCCGCTCAAGCACCTCCCAGGAACGGACCTCGTCAGCGGACTCGACCGCCTTCCGCACGTCGAGGACCTGCTCCCCGACATCTGCACGCTCGACTGCGGTTCCTTGAACTTCGGCGACGGCAGCAACCTTTACGTCTCCACCCCCGACATGCTCCGCCAGGGTGCCAAGCGCATCCAAGAGCTCGGCGTGCGGCCCGAGTTGGAGATTTTCGACACCGGTCAGCTCTGGTTCGCCAAGCAGCTCCTCGCGGAGGGCCTGCTCGACAACCCCACCGTCTTCCAGCTCTGCATGGGCATCCCGTGGGGCGCCCCCGCCGACCCGGGCGTCCTCCAGGCCATGGTCAACATGCTCCCCGAGGGCGCCCAGTGGGCCAGCTTCGCGCTCGGCCGGATGCAGATGCCGTGGGCTGCCCAGTCCATCCTGCTCGGCGGTCAGGTCCGCGTCGGCCTCGAGGACAACCTCTACCTCGGCAAGGGCAACAAGGTCACCAACGCCCAGCTCGTCGAGCGCGCCGTGCAGATCACCGAGAACCTCGGCTCGCGGGTGGCCACGCCGGACGAGGCCCGCCAGAAGCTCGGCCTCAAGCGGTAGCACTTCGCTGGATCGTGCGGTGCTTCGTCCGCGGGCCGGACGTGGTTGGTCGCGCAGTTCCCCGCGCCCCTTCGGGGCGCCAACCCTCGCCGTAATGAAAGGAACCCCACCATCATGACCACGACCGCCCCTGAGGAAGTACGTCGCGTCGCCTGCATAGGCGCGGGTGTCATCGGCGGAGGCTGGGTCGCTCACTTCCTGGCCCGCGGCTACGACGTCACCGCCTGGGATCCCGCCCCCGACGCCGAGCAGAAGCTCCGCCGCCTGGTCGATGCCGCCTGGCCCGCGCTGACGCAGCTCGGCCTCGCCGAAGGCGCTTCGCCGGATCGCCTCACCGTCACCGCCACCCTCGAAGAGGCCGTCGCCGACGCCCAGTTCGTACAGGAGAGCGCACCGGAGAAGCTGGAGCTCAAGCGCGATCTGCTGGCCCGCCTCGACGCCGCCGCGCCCGCCGGGGTCGTCATAGCCTCCTCCACCTCCGGCTACCCGATGACCGACATGCAGACCGAGTCCACCGACCCGGGGCGCCTCGTCGTCGGACACCCGTTCAACCCGCCCTACCTCATCCCGCTCGTCGAGGTCGTCGGCGGCGTCAGGACGACGCCCCACTCGGTCACTTGGGCCTCCCGCTTCTACGAGGTCGCGGGCAAGTCCGTGATCACGATGAAGGACGAGGTCCCCGGCTTCATCGCCAACCGGCTCCAGGAAGCCCTCTGGCGCGAGGCCCTGCACATGGTCGCCAACGGCGAGGCCACGGTGAAGGAGATCGACGACTCGATCACCGAAGGCCCCGGTCTGCGCTGGGCGTTCATGGGCCCCATGCTCACCTTCGCGCTCGCGGGCGGCGAGGGCGGCATGGCCCACATGCTCGACCACTTCGGCCCGTCCCTGAAGTCGCCGTGGACGCGCCTCGACGCGCCCGAGCTCGACAAGGAGTTGTACGACGCCGTGGTCGCCGGATGCGACGACGCGGCGGACGGCCGGACCATCGCCGACCTGGTCGCCGAGCGTGACCAGGGAGTCATCGACGTACTGCGGGCGACGGGCCGCCTGCCCCAGCAGCGTGCACAGGAGCAGGAGATCACCAAGTGAGCGAGCCCCTGCCTCTCGAGCCCCTGCCTCTCCTGCGCCGCACCGTCCGACCCGAGTGGATCGACTACAACGGCCACATGAGCGAGGCCTTCTACGTCCTCGTCTTCGGGTACGCCACCGACGCCATGATGATCGAGACCGGCCTGCACGCGGGATACCGCGAGTCCACCGGCTGCTCCCTCTACACGGTCGAGGCGCACATCCGCTATCTCAACGATGTCGCGGAGGGCGCCCAACTCGCCGTCCGCACCCGCATCCTGGGCGCGGACGCCAAGAAGGCGCGCTTCACCCACGAGCTGTACGTGGTCGAGGAGGCCGAAGCGGAGATTGCCCCGGCTGCCACCCCCGTGGCGACCACCGAACTTCTCGCCATCCACGTCGACCAGAACGCGGGCCGCGCGACCCCCTTCCCGGACACGATCCGCGAACACCTGACGGCCCTCGCGGAACCGGCGCCGGAGTGGGCGGGCCGCTCGATCGGCGCCGTGCCCCGTCAGCCGTAGCCACCACGTGGGCTTCCGCTACTGACCCACCCTGCCGTCGACGCACTCGCGCAACAGATCGGCGTGTCCGCAGTGGCGCGCGTACTCGTCGATCCTGTGCACCATCAGCTCCCGTACGGCGATCCCGTCCTTCCCCAGGCGCTCGCCCAGATCCGGATGCTCGGCGAGCGCGGCGTCGAGCTCGGCCTGCTCGCGGGCCAGATCGGCGTACGCGGCGTCGACCACGGCCTGTTCGGCGACAGCTCCGTGGAAGTCCGCGTCCCTCTTGCCGTACAGCTTCGGCAGTGGATCATCGTCGCTGATCCAGTTGCGCCAGTCCCGTTCCACCTCGGCGAGGTGCCGAACCAGGCCGAGGAGGGACATCGTCGACGGCGGAACAGAGCGACGGGCCAGCTGCTCGGGGTCGAGCCCCTCGCACTTCATCCGCAGGGTCAGGCGGTAGTCCGCCAGGAAGTCCCGCAAGGTCGCGAGCTCGCCGTCCGGACTGACTCCTTCGCTGTTGCGGGGGTCGTCGTCCGGGTCGGCCCACATGTCGGGGTAGACGGTTGCCCGGCTCCATCGCGCGAGTTGATCACTCATGCGGTCCATGGTTGTCCGCGAGGGCCGGACCCGCCACTGCTTTTTTCCGCGTCTGTGGCATTCCAGTTCCTCAGCGTTCCAGTTCCTTGTGCGCGGTCTCCGGAAGCTTGAGATACACCGCCGACGAAGCGAGGCAGAGCACGGCCACGTACCAAGGGAAGAGGCCCGGGTTGCCGATCTCCTTGAACAGGGTGCCCATGTACGGGGCCGTGCCGCCGAACAGCGCGACGGTGAGGGAGTACGGGAAGCCGATGCCCGCGGCGCGCACGCGGGCCGGGAACACTTCGGCGTTCACGGCCGCCGAGATCGACGTGAAGCCGGTGAGCAGCACCATGCCCGAGCACTGGACCATGAGCAGCGAACCGAACGAGCCGTCCAGGGAGCGAAGGAGCGGCACGCTCAGGACCGCGAAGCCGAGGCCGAAGAAGAGCAGCAGTGGCCTGCGGCCGAAGCGGTCCGAGAGCAGTCCGCCGACCGGCTGGAGCAGCGCGAAGAACGCCAGGGAGAGGGTGCCCGAAAGCAGGGCCTGGCTCTTGCTGATGTCCGTGTTCAGCTCGGCGTAGGTCGGGAGGTACGACGTCCATGTGTAGTAGGCGATGGTGCCGCCCGCCGTGATGCCGCAGATCAGCAGGGACTGGCGCGGGTGCTTGCGCAGGGCGTCGAACAGGCCGGGGCGCTCGGTGGCTTCCTGGGGTGCCTCGTGGGTCTCGTACGAACCCTGCCTGATCCAGAAGCCGACGAGGCTGAGCACCGCGCCTATGACGAACGGCAGCCGCCAGCCCCAGCCGTCCATCTGCCCGTCGGAGAGCGTGCTGACGAGCAGGGCCGCGATGCCCGACGCGGCGAGCTGGCCCGCGCTCGTCGAGACGTACTGGAAGCTGGAGAAGAGGCCGCGTCGTCCCGGCCCCGCCGACTCGACGAGGAAGGTCGTCGACGCCGCGAACTCGCCTCCCACGGACAGGCCTTGGAGCAGCCGGGCCAGGACGAGGACCACCGGTGCGAGCACACCCACGGACGCGTACGTCGGGGTCATACCGACCAGCAGGCTGCTCGCGCCCATCAGCAGGATCGTGACGGTCAGCGCGGCACGCCTGCCGCGCCGGTCGGCGACCGCGCCCATGAGCAGGCCGCCGACCGGACGCATGAAGAAGCCGACCGCGAAGACGGCGAACGTGGAGAGCAGCGGTACGAGGGAGTTGCCGGAGCTCTTGGGGAAGACCTGGTCGGCGATGTAGGTCGCGAGGAACGTGTACGCGTACCAGTCGTACCACTCCACGGCGTTGCCCACCGACGCGGCGAGCAGCTGCCGCACGGGGCGGCGGGGCTGAGCGGGGAGCGCGTCGGGTCCGGCCTTCTGCTGATGTTGCTGTGTCATGACCGCGACCATCCCCCGCCCGGCCCCCGCGCACACGTCCGCCGTGGGAAGGGAGTGTGCAGGTCGGCTGCTCAGCCCGTCGTCGGCTTGTACGCGTAGACCGATGTGGTCACCAGGCACGGCGACGGCGGGACGACCTCGGCGCGCAGGGTGCGGCGCTGGGTGTCGTAGTCGATGCCCTCCGTCTCGAACGTGCCGGAGCAGATGCTCCGTTGCGGGGCGGCGAACAGGCTGCTGACCTTGCCCGTGACGGGCTTCCCGTCGAGCGCGTGGTCCAGGTCGACCTGGAGGACAGGGCGGTCCTCGGGCCACAGCTCCTTCGACGCGTCGTTGGACGCGCACACCAGGCGGACGTCGGAGACGAAGTCGCAGCCCTGGATGTCACGCACCGGCTTGTCGAGCGTGATCTGCCCTGCCTGGGGGAGCGTGCCGCCGGTGGGCGGGGTCGAGGAGTTGAGGAGCGGGGCGGGGAAGACCTGGAGGCGGCTCTGGTCGCCCCATTCGCCCGACACGAGCCACTGGTTGTCGGGTGATACGGCCGCGAAGGAGTTGTTGAGCTTCTCGCCGGAGTCGAGCGGGTGCTCGTAGAGGTAGCGCTGCCCGCCGGGTGTCGTGACGGCGAACATCTTCGACTTCGCGTCGTCGCCGCCCTGATAGGCGTCGACGGTGTGGCCGTCGGCTATGTCCGGGTCGCCGACGTGCGTCCAGCCCTTGGCCCGCAGGTCGAGCGGGACCGAGCCGAGCCCTCGGTAGAGGAGGCTGCCGTCGGCGCGGCTGGCGAGGCCCTGACTGCCGGTGAGCGAATTGACGTACGAGGTGCCGGACTCCTGCCAGCCGCCGGGGGATCTCGGGGCGGTGTCCGCGGAGGCGCCGGCGCCGGTCGCCATCGTCAGCGTGACGGCGCCGAGCAGGGCGACGGACGTGGTGGATGCCTTCAAACGAGTCATCGGTGCGCTACCTCCGTGGGGGGTCGATCGCTGCCGGGCAATCGTACGTAACGTGACCTCTGTCGGCGGGTGGGTTCTGACAGGTCGACAGGTGCGTGAGAGAAGTCCGACAGAAGGTGGTTGAGACGTGAAGCTGGTCATTCTCGGTGGCGGCGGATTCCGCGTTCCGCTCGTGTACGGGGCGCTGCTCGGCGACCATGCCGAAGGCCGCGTCACCGAGGTCGTGCTGCACGACCTGGACGCGGGGCGGCTCGACGCGGTCGTCCGCGTCCTGGCCGAGCAGGCCGCCGGGGTGCCGGATGCCCCCGCTGTCACGGCCACCACTGATCTCGACGAGGCGTTGCGGGGGGCGGACTTCGTGTTCTCCGCGATCCGGGTGGGCGGTCTCGAAGGGCGCGCGGCCGACGAGCGGGTCGCTCTCGCCGAGGATGTGCTGGGGCAGGAGACGGTGGGTGCGGGCGGTATCGCGTACGGTCTGCGCACCGTGCCCGTCGCCGTGGACATCGCGCGGCGCGTGCGGCGGCTTGCCCCCGACGCCTGGGTCATCAACTTCACCAACCCCGCCGGTCTTGTCACCGAAGCCATGTCCCGGCACATCGGCGACCGCGTCATCGGCATCTGCGACTCACCGGTGGGCCTGGGGCGCCGGGTCGCGCGGATGCTGGGCGGCGACCCGGACGAGGCGTTCATCGACTACGTCGGGCTCAACCACCTGGGCTGGCTGCGGGGTCTGCGGATCGCGGGGCGCGACGAACTGCCGCGGCTGCTCGGCGACTCCGAGCTGCTCGGCTCGTTCGAGGAGGGCAGGCTGTTCGGTGCGGAATGGCTGCGGTCGCTTGGTGCCATTCCGAACGAGTACTTGCACTACTACTACTTCAACCGTGAGGCGGTCCGTGCCTATCAGGCCGCCGAGCAGACGCGTGGCGCGTTCCTGCGTGATCAACAGGCGCGTTTCTACGATGAGTTGGGGCGAGGGCCGAGGGCAGAGGCTTCGGCCCTGAAGGCCTGGGACGCTACGCGTGCCGAGCGCGAGGCGACCTACATGGCGGAGAACCGGGAAGCCGCCGGGGTCGGGGAGCGGGCGGCCGAGGATCTTGAGTCAGGTGGGTACGAGAAGGTCGCCCTGGCCCTGATGCGGGCCATCGCACGTGATGAGCGGACGACGCTGATCCTCAACGTCCGCAATCGCACCACGCTTTCGGCGCTCGACGCCGACGCGGTGATCGAGGTGCCGTGCTCCGTCGACGCCAATGGTGCGCATCCCATGGTGGTCGATCCGCTGCCGGGGCACGCGACGGGCCTCGTGTGCTCGGTGAAGGCTGTGGAACGCGAGGTGCTGTCCGCCGCGGAGAGCGGTTCGCGCTCCACCGCCGTGAAGGCGTTCGCGCTGCATCCACTGGTGGATTCCGTGGCGGTGGCGCGGCGGCTGGTGGACGGATACCGGGAGGTGCATCCGGGACTCCGGTACCTGAACCGGGCATAGGGGGATGCCTCTGGCGTGGGTGATGGACCGGGCCCGCACCCACCCGGGCTCCCCTCTCAGAGCACGCAGAACTCATTTCAGACCACGCAGAACTCATTGCCCTCGGGATCCGCCATCTCCATATGATCCGGCTTGCCCTGGAACTCATGCTGCCGAGTCACCGTCGCCCCGGCCGCGGTCAGCCGCTCGACGGCTGCCAGCACGCGCGGCCACCGGACGGTCCAGGGCGTCTCGCGGCCGCCGCCCACCTGTACGTCCAGGTGCAGCCGGTTCTTGGCCGTCTTCGGCTCGGGGACCTTCAGGAAGGAGAGGGAGGGGCCCGATCCTTCCGGGTCCGACAGATAGGAGCCGTCGTCCCATTCGCTCTCCGGCACGCCATGGTGCGCGAACCACTCCTGCCAACTGGCGAACCCGGTCGGTGGCGGCTTGTGTGCATAACCCAGTGCCAGGGCCCAGAACTTGGCCAGCTCGCCCGGCCTCGCGCAGTCGATGGTCACGGTCCACTTGGTCGACATCGGTGCTCTCCCTCAGCCTGGCGAATGCGATGGACCGAGCGTGCCATCGAGCACTGACAACGGGGCTGAGATGATCACGGGATGAGTCCCGTCTTCTCCATCGGATCCGCCGCTTCCCGCCCCTGCACGCTCGTCGTGTGCCGGGGCTGCTGCTGCGGTGACGCGCGCAAGCATCCCGGCATCGACCACGCCTGGCAGCTGGCACGGCTGCGGGCTGCCGCCGTGGAGTCGGCGGGGCGGTTCGCGGTGCGTACGAGTGAGTGTCTCGGGCCCTGCGGACAGGCGAACATCATCGTCGTGCAGCCCTCGCGCGCAGGGCGTATGAGAGGCGGCCGGGCCGTCTGGGTCGGCTTCGCCATGGACGACGAGTCGATCGAGGAGATACTCGCCTGGGCCGAGGCCGGCGGCCCGGGGATCGCCGCTCCGTCGGACGCGCTCACGCTCCAAGTGGTCGACCCCCGGAAGGTCTGAGGGGCAGGCAGGGTCAGGCCTTCGCCGTGGCCGAGCCCTCGAGCACCTTGTCGAGGAAGCCCCGCAGATTGGCCACCGTCCGTGCGTTCTGCTCCTCGAGCGTGAGGCTCTCCTCGAAGCGGCGGGCCAGCGCTGTGATCTTCTTGCCCCGTACGTAGAGGGAGCAGGCGAGGTCCGCGCAGATGTAGATGCCGACCGAGTTGCCCTGCCGGCCCGCGGGTCCTGACAGGGGCGCCACGAGCAGCGTGATGCCCGAGCCGGACTGCGGCGTCACGCACACCGAGCAGATGCTGGACTTGAACAGGCTCTTGCGCGCGCCGGTCGACGCACGCAGGGCGATGCCCACGTGCGCGCCGTCCCGCTCCGCCACGATGTAGCCGCGGTCCGGGGCCTTGGGGTCACGCCACCCGAGAAAGTCCAGGTCGGACCAGGGAGTCTCCGGGAAGCCCGCAGGAAGAGTGAGCCTGCGGGCTTCGCCCTTGGAGCAGTTGACGAAGGACGCGCGGAGCTCTTTCTCGCCGATGGGTTCCATGATCCGGAAGTTATCAAGGCGAGGCGTCGGCCGTCCTCTCCTTTTCCGGTACCCGCGCGGATTCCGGTACCCGCGCGGACAGGAACCTCGTCCTCCGCCGCAGCCGGAAGCCGAGAGACTCGTACAGCCGGATGGCTTCGGTGTTCCGTGCCGACGTGTGCAGGAACGGCGTCTCGCCGCGAGAGCGGATCCCGTCGGCCACCGCGAGGACAAGGCGCGACGCGAGGCCCTCGCCCCGGTGGCCGGGATCGGTGCAGACCGCGCTGATCTCCGTCCACCCCGGCGGATGCAACCGCTCACCGGCCATGGCCACGAGCGCGCCCCCGCGACGTATGCCGAGATACGTGCCGAGTTCGACGGTGCGCGGCAGGAAGGGACCGGGCTGAGTGCGTTCGACCAGATCGAGCATCTCCGGCACGTCGGCGGACCCGAGCCGTACCGCCTCCGGATCAGGCGCGGCGGCGATCCCGTCGTCCACCAACTGCACCCCCTCCATGTCGAACGTCACCTCCCACCCTTCCGGCACGGGAACCCGCACACCGGGCAGCGGCACCTCGGCGCCCGCCCCGGCCAGGGCGGCGAGATCGGCCCAGTCGTCGGGGGAGGGGGCATCGGGCAGACCCAGCCACGGCGACACGTCCAGCTGGTAGCGCACCACGCGCCCCTGCCGTTCGGCGAAGTGGGCGTGGGGTCCGTTCAAGGCGGCGTACGCGGGGTTGTCCAAGGGGTGCGCACCCGGCGGGGCCTGCTGGGCCTGCGGGGGCTCCGGGGCCTGCGGAGGCACCGCACCGCTCGGGGCCGTGAGGTCGGCCTCCGTACTCACGCGCCCACCGGTCACGCGCCCACCGGTCACGCGCCCACCGCTCACGCGCCCACCGCTCACGCGCCCACCTCGATCACGACCTTGCCGCGAGTGTGACCGCCCTCCACCGCACGTAGCGCCTCTCCCGCTCGCTCCAGGGGGTACGTCGCGCTCACCTCGGGGCGCAGCACATCGTCGACGGCGAGCCGCGCCACCGCGTCGAGGACCTCGCTCGTCCGGGCCCGCTCGACCGCCGCGCCGCCCAGTTCGACGACGGTCTCCTTGGCCGCGGCCGTGATCAGCTTCCCCTGGCGGTCGGGGAGAAGTGCCGCGACGGCCACGAGGTCCTCGCCGCCCACCAGGTCGAAGACCGCGTCGACGCGACCGCCCGGCGCCGCCGCCCGCACCCGGTCGGCCAGGTCGGGCCCCGGCGGCACATGCACCACGCCGAGGGACTCGACGAAGTCCTTCTTGCCCGCGCTCGCCGTACCGACGACACGCAGCCCCAGGTGCCGCGCCAACTGTGCCGCGGCCACACCCACACCCCCGCCGACCCCGGTGATCAGCAGCGTCGCCCCGGCGGGCAGATCCAGCTGACGCACCCCGTCGTACGCGGTCGCCACCGCGACCGGCAGCGCCGCGGCCTCCGCGAAGGTCAGGCCCGCGGGCTTGTGCGCGGTGATGGAGGCGGGCAGGAGGGTGTACTCGGCATACCCGCCGGTGGACGGGTTGCCGAACACCTCGTCGCCGACGGCGAAGCCCTCGACGCCCGCGCCGATCCGCTCGACCACACCGGCGACCTCGCTCCCGAGTACCTCCGGGAACTCGGCGGGCGGCGATCCCGGCCGCCGCTTGCCCGCCCGCAGCTTCCAGTCCACGGGATTGACTCCGGCCGCCCGCACCGCGACCAGGAGCTGACCAGGGTCAGGCTCCGGCGGGTCCTGGTCGATGAAGGCTTCCACTTCAGGACCGCCGTACTGGGTGAACGCGTACGCCTTGGACATGTGCTCCCTCACTTCGTGCTGTGACGGTGGGTGTCACTGATGGGTGTCACTGATGGCTGTCACCTTGGACGACCGTCATGATCGCCGCTCTATTCCCCGTGCGACGCGGCGTTCACGAGGTCGCAATGACGGGCGCGACAGAGCCGCCCCATGCGCCGCAGCAAAACTGAACACCCCGCAAAGTTTTGCTGACGCGAGCCTTGACCTTCACTGTTCAACCAATCAAGACTCAGGCCCCGTAAAGCCGCACTGGCGCGGATGACGCATTCAGCTCTTGGCGTCGCCGGACCAGTTCCTCCTGCCCAGAGCCGTGTTCCGGAGGCCATTTCGCCATGCCTGCCACCACCCGTCGTGAACTTCTGAAGCAATTGGGCGGCACTGCGGCCGCCTTCGCCTTCGTGGCCGCCGCAGGCCCGATCGCGGCGGCCACGCCCGCCACGGCGGTGGCCGAAGGCGCCGGCTCCCCGGGCGCGGCCGCCGCCACGCGCCGCGTCCGGGGGCTCATCGCCCGTCTCACCCTCGACGAGAAGATCAGCCTCGTGCACGGCGCGACCGACCCGCGGAGACTCGGCCAGGCGGGATATCTGCCAGGAATCGAGCGCCTCGGCATACCGGAGCTGCGCCTGTCCGACGGCCCGGCGGGCGTGAACGTCGCCAAGTCCGCCACCGGCCTGCCGCCGGTCTCCACGCTCGGAGCCACCTTCAGCCCGCGCCTCGCCCGCGAGTACGGCGCGGTGATGGGGCGCGAGGGCCGCGCGCTCGGCATGGACGTGCTGCTCGCCCCGCAGATCGAACTCTCCCGCGCCCCGCTGTTCAGCCGTAACAAGGACCAGTCCGGCGAGGACCCCTACCTCAACGGCCTGATCGGTGCCGCGCAGGTCGAGGGCGTCCAGGCGCAGGGGATGCTCGCCCAGGCCAAGCACTTCATCGCCAACAACCAGCGCCTGCACGAGTTCGACCGTGAGAAGCCGGAGAATTCGTACGACTTCGTCGTCGACGACCGGACGCTCCACGAGCTGTACCTGCCCGCCTTCGAGGCGGTCGTCCGCGCCGGTGTCTCCTCCGTCATGTCGGCGTACAACCACCTCAACGGCGAGTGGAACAGCGAGAACCACACCGTCCTCACCGACATCCTGCGTGGCGAACTCGGCTTCAAGGGTTTCGTCACCTCCGACTGGGGCGCCACCCACTCCACCGGTGCGATCGAGGACGGCCTCGACATGCAGATGTGGGACGGGTCGTACTTCGGTGAGCCCCTGAAGAAGGCCATCAAGGACGGCTCCATCCCCCAGGCCGCCCTGGACACGGCGGCAGCCCGCATCCTCGGCCAGTACGACGCCTTCGGCATGTTGGACGGCAGCCGGGTGCCCGCGCCCAAGTCCGTGGACATCGAGGCGGGCGCCCGCTTGGCTCGCCAAGTCGCCGCGCAGGGCGCCGTGTTGCTCACCAACGACGGCGGCCTTCCGCTGTCCCGCGCCGCCCTGCACAGCCTCGCGCTCATCGGCCCGACCGCGGGCCAGGTCGCCGTCTCGGTCTCGGGCGAGCGCGCGTACGGCTTCGAGGACCGCATGGTCAGCCCGCTCGACGCACTGCGAAGGATCACCAGGCGGAAGATCTCGTACGAGGTGGGGGTCGACCTCACGGGCGGGGCCGTGCCCGCGTCGGCGTTCCCCAAGGGCCTTGCACGCAAGGGCGGCGGCACGGACACGACCGTCGACTTCACGGGTGACGAGGCCCTGCCCGTGGGCACGGCCGCCGAGTGGAGCGGCGCCTTCGTGCCACCCGTCAGCGGCGAGTACGCGCTGAAGATCCAGGGCTGGGGCGCGGCGGTCTCGGTGAGCCTGGACGGCAAGGAGATCGCGGCCGCGGGGGCGGCGCGCGACAGCTTCACCCGGAAGTGGTCCTCGATCGTCCCGACCACGGACGGCCTGGACAACGGCCAGGCGGCGCCCACCGAGTTGACGGGCGGCCGTGCCTACAGCATCACGATCAAAGCTACCGGCTGGGACAAGAGCATCGCCGAACGCGGCCCGGTCCAGGTCCGGTTCGCCTGGGTGACGCCCCATCAGCGCACGGCCGCCATCGAGGCCGCGGTGCGCCTTGCCGAGCGCGTCGACACCCCGGTCGTCTTCGCCTTCAACGGTGAGGGCGGTGCGCTCGGCGGCAGCGGCGACCTCACCACGCTCGCGCTCCCGGCCCATCAGGACGAGCTGATCGGCGCGGTCGCGAAGGCCAACCCCCGTACGGTCGTCGTCCTCAACACCGGCTGTCCGGTGACGATGCCGTGGCTGGCGAAGGTCGGCACGGTCCTGCACGCGGGCTACGTGGGCCAGGAGGGCGGCTGGTCCACGGCGGACCTCCTTGTCGGCCACGCGAACCCCGGTGGCAAGGCGACGATGACCTGGCCGAAGCGGGAAGCCGACCACCCGACCCTGGATCCCGCGCACCCCGAGCGCTACTACGGCGTCGACGGAGTGGTGACGTACAGCGAGGGCATCTTCACCGGCTACCGCGGCTTCGACAAGGCAGGCACCGAGCCCCTCTTCCCCTTCGGACACGGCCTCTCCTACACGGAGTTCGGCTACCGCGACCTGTCCGTGCGCCGGGCGGGCGCGGGCTACGAGGTGTCGTTCACGGTGACCAACAGGGGGCGGCGCGCGGGCGCGGAGGTGCCCCAGGTGTATGTGGGTGCGCCGCGCGGCACGGAAGTGGAGATGGCGGTCAAGACGCTCGCGGGCTTCGAGCGGGTCGAACTGCGGGCGGGGGAGTCGCGCCGGGTCTCGGTGCACGTCGCCGAACGCCAACTGTCGTACTGGAACACGGACGGCGCCCGGTGGGTGCGTCCCGAGGGGCGCCGCGTGGTGTACGTCGGGGCGTCGTCGCGCGACATCCGGCTGACCGGAATCGCCCGCTAGGGCGTTTCTGAGGGGTCGGGGATCTCCCCTAGTCCTGAGGGCGGGCCACGCGCAGCAGCAGCGCGTGCAGCGTCTCGCGCTCATCGCGTGACAGCGGCTCGGTGAGGTCGTCGGTCACCCGGCGGCTCATCGCGTCGCTGTCGCGCAGGTATGTCCGGCCCTCTTCGGTGAGCACGACGACGCGGCTGCGCCGGTCGCCGGGGGACGGGCGGCGCTCGACGAGGCCGAGACCCTGGAGGTCGTCGACCAGGCCGACGATGGCGCTCGGGTCATAGCCGAGCGCGGTGCTCAACTCCCTTTGCAGAGCGCCGTCGACGGTGGCCAGATAGCGCAGCAGGGCGTAGTGGCGCAGGCGGAGCCCCGACTCCTGGAGTGCGGAGTTGAACAGCTGTCCGGAGCGCAGGCCGAGCCGGTAGAGCAGATATCCGGTGTCGGCGTGCAGCTCGCGCATCCATGGCTCGTCCGCGTCGACGGGCCGGGTGGACGGGGTGCTGTCGGGGGTCCTGGAAGCGGTCATGGGTCCAGCATGCCGCATTCTCGATTACGACGCCAATCATTGACGACGACAATGATTTGTCTTAGCTTCCTTCTCGGGCCGGTCCCGGCCGCTGTGCCGCCGGGCCGTGCCGCCGGTGAACTCTCCGTTCACCGTGGCCTGTTGAAGGGAACCTCCTCGTGCTGGACTCCTCCATCCCTGATTCCTCCACCCCTGGCTCATCCGCCCTCGACCTCACCGGCAAGGTCGCCGTCGTCACCGGCTCCGGCCAGGGCCTCGGACTCGCCTATGCCACCGCACTCGCCGCGGCCGGTGCCGCCGTCGTCGTCAACGACATCGCCCCGGAAGCCGCCGAGCGGGCCGCCAAGTCCCTGCGGGACGCGGGCGCCCATGCCGTCGCCGAGCCCGTCGCCGTCGGCACGTCCGAGGCCGCCGACCGCCTGGTGGCCCGTGCCGTGGGCGAGTTCGGGCGGCTCGACGTGCTTGTCACCAACGCGGGCATCCTGCGCGACCGCGTGCTGTGGAAGATGACCGACGACGACTTCGACGCCGTCGTCACCACGCACCTCAGGGGTACGTTCACCTGTGCCCGCGCCGCGGCCGTCCGTATGCGGGAGCAGGGTGAGGGCGGCAGCCTGATCCTGGTGGGCTCGCCCGCGGGCCAGCGCGGCAACTTCGGGCAGAGCAACTACGCGGCAGCCAAGGCGGGCATCGCCGCGATGACCCGTACCTGGTCGATGGAGCTGGCGAAGGCGCGGATCACCGTCAACGCCGTCGTGCCGGTCGCCGCCACCGCCATGACCGAGACCATCCCCGCCTTCGCGCCCTACGTCGAGGCGCTGCGGGAACGCGGCGAGCCGCTGCCCGGCTTCCTGCGCAAGGGTGAGGGCTTCGGCACCCCTGAGGACTGTGCCGCCCTCGTCCCCTTCCTCGCATCGGACGCGGCCCGCGACGTCACGGGCCAGTGCATCGGCATCGGCGGCGACCGCCTCACGCTGTGGTCGCACCCGCAGGAGGTCAACACCGCGTACGCGGACGGAGGTTGGAGCCCGGAGGCCATCGCCGCCGCCTGGCACACCTCCGTCGGCAGCGACCCGCAGTCCGTCGGCATCCCCGCACCGAAGGTGCCGGCCGCGTGACGGCCGCCCGCCTGGACATCGGCGAACTCGTCGCCATCGACGTCCACACCCACGCCGAGGTTTCCGCCAAGGGCGCCGCATCCCTCTCCGCCGAACTCGACACCGCATCCGCCTCGTACTTCAAGGTCGATGGCAACCGAAAGCCCACCCTGCCCGAGATCGCCGCGTACTACCGCGAGCGACGGATGGCCGCCGTCGTCTTCACCGTCGACGCCGAGTCCGCCACCGGTACGGCGCCCGTCCCCAACGAGGAGATCGCCGAAGCCGCCGCCGAACACTCCGACGTGCTCATCCCGTTCGCCTCCATCGACCCGTTCCGTGGTCGTGCGGGCGTGCGGCAGGCGCGGCGCCTGGTCGAGGAGTACGGCGTGCGGGGCTTCAAGTTCCACCCGAGCATCCAGGGCTTCTTCCCCAACGACCGTGCGTTGGCCTATGAGTTGTACGAGGTGATCGAGGAGACCGGCACCATCGCCCTCTTCCACACCGGCCAGACCGGCATCGGTGCGGGCGTCCCCGGCGGCGGCGGGATCCGCCTGAAGTACTCGAACCCGATGTGCGTGGACGATGTCGCCGCCGACTTCCCAGATCTGAAGATCATCCTCGCGCACCCGTCCTTCCCCTGGCAGGACGAGGCCCTTGCCGTGGCCACGCACAAGCCCGGCGTGCACATCGATCTCTCCGGCTGGTCCCCCAAGTACTTCCCGCCGCAGCTCGTCCAGTACGCCAACACGCTTCTCAAGGACAAGGTCCTCTTCGGCTCCGACTATCCGGTCCTCACGCCGGACCGCTGGCTGGCCGACTTCGAGAAGCTCCAGATCAAGGACGAGGTCCGCCCCAAGATCCTCAAGGAGAACGCGGCCCGCCTGCTCGGCCTAGGCCTCGACCTCGGCTGAGCGGACCACGCCGACCACACCACCGAAAGGGGTCACCGCCCATGCGCAACGAGGGAATCGGCTCCTGGCCCGCCCGCAGGGCCCGCAAGACCCCGCACCGCACCGCGTTCCGATACGAGGACAGCACCATCTCGTACGGCGAGCTCCACACCCGCACCACTCAACTGGCCCGCGCGCTGCGGGAGTCCGGGGTGCGGCGCGGGGACCGGATCGCCTATCTCGGACCCAACCACCCCGCCTTCCTGGAGACGTTCTTCGCGGCGGGCATGCTCGGCGCGGTCTTCGTGCCGCTCAACACCCGCCTGGCCGCCCCGGAACTCGCCCACCAGCTCACCGACTCGGGCGCGGGCACCCTCGTCCACGCCCCCGCGCACACTCAGGCCGCCGTTCAACTGCACGACCTCGCGCCGGCGGTCCGTACGTACGTAGAAGTCGGCCCGGCCTACGCGGAGTTGCTCGCCACGGCCGCAGCGGGCACCGACCCGCTCGACGAGCCTGTGACCGGCGACGACGTCAGCATCATCATGTACACCTCGGGGACGACGGGCCGCCCCAAGGGCGCCATGCTCACCCACGCCAACCTCACCTGGAACGCCGTCAACGTCCTCGTCGACGCCGACCTCACATCCGACACCATCGCGCTCGTCACCGCCCCGCTGTTCCACACGGCGGGCCTCAACATGCTGACCCTGCCGGTCCTCCTCAAGGGCGGCACCTGCGTCCTGGTCGAGTCTTTCGACGCGGACGCGACACTCGGCCTCGTCGAACGGCACGGCGTCACCGCCATGTTCGGCGTGCCGACGATGTACGAGCAGATGGTGCGCCGCCCGCGCTGGCGCACCGCTGATCTGGCCTCGCTGCGGGTCCTGATGTGCGGCGGCGCCCCCGTGCCCGCCCCGCTCATCGCCGCGTACGCCGAACGCGGTCTCGTCTTCCAGCAGGGCTACGGCATGACCGAGGCCTCGCCCGGAGTGCTCTTCCTGGACGCCGAGCACGCCGTCAGCAAGGCCGGTTCGGCCGGCGTGCCGCACTTCTTCACGGACGTCCGCGTGGTGCGCCCCGACCTCACGGACGCGGACCCCGGCGAGGCGGGCGAGGTCCTGGTGCGCGGACCCCATGTCATGCCCGGCTACTGGGGGTTGCCGCAGGAGAGCGCGGCGGTCTTCGCCGACGGCTGGCTGCGCACGGGGGACGCCGCACGCCAGGACGCCGACGGGTACGTCACCATCGCCGACCGCCTCAAGGACATGATCATCTCCGGGGGCGAGAACATCTACCCGGCCGAGGTCGAGAGCGCCCTGCTCGCCCACCCCGATGTCGTGGACTGCGCCGTCATCGGTGTGCCCGACGAGAAGTGGGGCGAGGTGCCGCGCGCCGTGATCGTCGCCCGGGAGGGCGCGGCACCCGAACCGGACGCGCTGCTCGCCTCACTCGTCGGACACCTCGCCAAGTACAAGATCCCGAAATCCCTTGTCGTCGCCGCCGAACTGCCGCGCACCGCCTCCGGGAAGCTCCGCAAGCCCGAGCTGCGCCGCCGCTACGGCTCCCGCCAGCCCAACTCGCCCCAGGAGAACGCCTCATGAGCACCACCTCCAGCGCCACCTCCAGCACCACCACGACCACCGTCAACGGCCTCGACGAGCTCAAGAAGCTCGCCGGAAGCGACCTCGGTGCAAGCTCCTGGATCGACATCACCCAGGAGCGGATCAACACCTTCGCCGACGCCACCGGTGATCACCAGTGGATCCACACCGACCCCGAGCGCGCGGTGCAAGGCCCGTTCGGTGCGCCGATAGCCCACGGCTATCTGACGCTCTCCCTCTTCATCCCCTTCTTCACGGAGCTCCTCGACGTCCAGGGCGTCACCACGAAGGTCAACTACGGCCTGGACAAAGTGCGTTTCCCCGCACCCGTGCCCGTCGGCTCGCGCATCCGCCTGGTCGCACGCCTCGCCTCCGTCGACGAGGTGAGCGGCGGCGTGCAGATCGCCGTGGACGGCACCGTCGAGATCGAGGGCGCCGCCAAGCCCGCCTGCGTCCTGCGCAGCCTGTCCCGCTTCTACGTCTGACCGCGAGGGGCCCACCATGCCTGACGCCCAACCAGCGCACGGCACAAGCCAGTTGCGCAGAGTCGCACTCTCCGGCCTGCTCGGCACAGCGGTGGAGTTCTACGACTTCCTGGTGTACGGAACCGTCGCCGCGCTCGTCTTCGGCGACCTGTTCTTCCCCGAAGTCGACTCCGCCGTCGGCACCATAGCGGCGTTCGGCACCTTCGCCGCCGGATACGTCGCACGACCCCTCGGCGGCATCGTCTTCGGGCACTTCGGCGACCGGCTCGGCCGCAAGCCGATGATGCTCCTGACCATGGTCCTGATGGGCGCGGGCAGCTTTCTCATCGGCTGCCTCCCGACGTACGACACCATCGGCGTCTGGGCCCCCGTACTGCTCGTCCTGCTGCGGGTCGTGCAGGGCATCGCGATCGGCGGCGAATGGGGCGGCGCGACGCTGATGGTCGCCGAGCACGCGGGGGAGCGGCCGCGCGGCCTGTGGACCAGCTTCACGCAGCTGGGCGCGCCGCTGGGGACCGTCCTTTCGACGCTCGTCGTCACCCTCGTGAGCACCCTGCCCGACGACCAGTTCCGGGCGTGGGGCTGGCGGGTGCCGTTCCTGCTCAGCCTGGTCCTCCTGGCCGCCGGGCTCTATATCCGCCTGAAGGTGGCGGAGAGCCCGCTGTTCACCGCCGCCCGGCGCGAGAAGAACACGGCGCGGACGCCGTTGCCCTTGCCCTTGCTCGATGTACTGCGCAAACCACGCTCCGTGCTGCTTGCGGCGTGCGTCGGCATCGGCCCGTTCACCGCCCAGTCCCTGATGACCAGCTTCATGATCTCGTACGCCGTCGACTCCGGGTACACGCGCTCGCAGGTCCTCACCGGAGTCACCGTGGCCTCCTGCACAGCCCTGTTCGTGATGCCGGTGGCCAGCATCCTCTCCGACCGGATCGGCCGCCGCCCCGTGGTGCTCACCGGCGCACTCCTCTCCGCGGCCACCGCCTTCCCGGTCTTCGCCCTCGCCGACTCCGGCAGGCCCGGACTGCTGATTCTCGCCTGCGTCATCGGCCACGGCATCGCCCAGTCCACGATGTACGGTCCGCTCGGCGCCCTGCTCACCGAGATGTTCGGCACCCGCGTGCGCTACACGGGCGCGTCCCTCGGCTACCAGACCGCGACCCTCCTCGGCGCCGGCTTTTCCCCGCTCGTCGCGAGCAGCCTGCTCGCCTCGTACGACACAAGCGCCCCCGTCGCCCTCCTGCTCACCGCCGGTGCCGCAGTCACGGCGCTCACCGTCTGGCGGATGCGGGAGACGAGCGGCGCCACGCTCGCCACGGAACCCACCGGGATCCGGCCCACGGAAGGTGTCCCCTCCTGATGCATGAGATCCGTACCCCGATGAGAACCGTGACGGGCCTCGCCGCCCTCGTCCTCATCGCCGCCGCGTCACCGTCAACCGCCGCGTCACCGTCAACCGCCGTGTCCCGCACGCCAGGTGGCCACGTCGAAGGCACTCTGCCCTCCGGCGCCGCCTACGTCATCGACACCCCCGGGCACTGGAACGGCACCGTGCTCCTGTTCAGCCACGGCTACCGACCCGCCGGATCCCCGAACCCGGCCCAGAACGCCCCGGACGACCAGGTCAAGAAGGAGCTCCTCGGCGAGGGCTACGCGCTTGTCGGCTCGTCCTACGCCACCACCGGCTGGGCGGCCGAACAGGCCGTGCCCGACCAGCTCGACGCCCTGGACACCTTCACCACCAAGGTCGGCAAGGCCCGGCGCACCCTCGCCTGGGGCGAGTCGTACGGCGGCCTCGTCACCACCACCATCGCCGAACGGCACGCGGAGCGCATCGACGGCTCCCTCTCGATGTGCGGCCTCGTCCAGGGCGGCGTCGCCAACTGGAACTCCACCCTCGACCCCGTCTTCGCCCTCCGGACCTTGCTCGCCCCGGACTCCGGCGTCCGGCTGACCGGATTCACCGGCGAGGCCGACGCGAGGAACGCGGCGGACCGTCTCGGCGGCGTCCTCACGCAGGGGCAATCCACCCCCACAGGCCGCGCCCGCATCGCCCTGGCCGCCGCCCTGCACGCCGTGCCCGGCTGGAACGACCCCAAGCAGCCACGCCCGGCACCCGACGACTACCCGGCCCAACAGGCCAACCAGTACGCGGCGTTGACCGGCCTGGTCCAGGCGCCCGCCTTCTCCTGGCGGCAGGAGGCCGAACAGCGCGCGGGCGGCAGCATGTCCTGGAACACGGGCGTCGACTACTCGGCGATGCTCGCGCGCTCCTCCCAGTACAAGGAGGTCAAGGCCCTCTACAAGACCGCGGGCCGCTCCCTGCGAGCCGACCTGAACGCCCTCGCCGCCGCACCACGCATCAAGGCCGACCCGTCCGCCGTCCGCTACATGACGCGCAACGTCGCCTTCACCGGACGCCTCACCAAACCCCAGCTCACCATCCACACCACGGGCGACGCCCTGATCCCGGTCCGCGCCGAGAGCGCCTACCGCGACACGGTCACCGCGGCGGGCCGCACGCCGCTCCTCCGCCAGGCGTACGTCGACAACGCGGGCCACTGCACCTTCAGCACCGCCGAGCAACTGGCCGCCGTGCACACGACGGAGCGCCGCGTCACGACGGGCCGCTGGGGTGACACGTCCGCTGCCGCGCTCAACGCGGAGGCGCGGCACTCCGATCCGACGACGGCCGCGCGGTACGAGGGCTTCAGGCCGGGCCCGTACCCGCGTCCGTTCGACCGTCCAGACCCCCGCCGTCCACGGTGAGTGCTCGGGCGAGCCGTTCGAGGTGCGCACGGTACAGCCCCACGAAGTCCAGGCGCCCGTCGGCGATGGCCCACTGCACCTGTAGCCCGTCCGATACGGCGAGGATCTCGCGGGCCACGTCCTCCGGGTCGGTGTGGGGCACCAACTGCCCCGCATCGATGGAGCGTTGGAGTGCGGAAGCGAGGGAGTGCACCACCCTCGCGTACCGCTCCGCGAAGTATGCGTGTGCCGGGTGCGACGGGTCACCGGCCTCCGCCGACAGCCTGGTGTAGAGCTGGATCAGGCCCGGCTGGGTGAGGTTGTACTCGGCCAGTGCGAGCACCTCCCGGAAGAGCGCGCGGACGTCGTCGCCCCCGGAGTCCGGGTGCAGCCGCCCGAAGGTGCGCACTGTGCGCTCGTCCCGCGCCTCAAGGACCGCCATCAGGAGCCGCTGCTTCGAGCCGAAGTGGTGGGCGATGACGGTGGCGGACGTATCGGCCTCGGCGGCGATCTTCGCCAGGGAGGAGTTCAGATAGCCGGACTCCGCGAAGAGAACGAGGGCGGCGTCGATGATGGCCGCTCTTCGGGGATCGGCGGCGGCGTACTGCCCGGTGGGGCGGTGGCGGGGAGTGCGGGGCATGGGGGCAGATTACTTTCCCCGGGCCTGGAGTCCCGCTGGTCCTGCCGTCTCGCGGTCCCGCCCCTTCCCGGCTGCGTCCACCAGCGTCAGCGCCTACTCCTGCCCCTCCTGCCCCGCCAACCCCCGGTACACCGCCCCCACCAAATGCACGCTCCGCAAATCCTCCCCCGAAGTCCCGCCCCCCATCCGATTCATCACGTACGCGTACGAGACACGGTTCTCCGGATCGGCGAACGCGTAGGAACCGCCCGCGCCCCCATGGCCGAAGGCCCGCGGATTGGGTCCCGCCTGCCCGTAGAGGTTCAGCATGTAGCCGAGCCCCCACTCCCACTTCTCGCCCCACGCCGTCCCCGCCGCGAGCACCAGGTCACGTTCGTCCGGCTCCCCCTGCCGGGTCCGCAACCGCTCAAGTGCCGCGCCGCTCAGCAACTCCCCGCCGCCCAGCGCCCCGTACACCGTCGCGAGCCCCCGAGCGGACGCGTGCCCGTTGGCGGCCGGGATCTCGGCGCTCCGGTAGGCCGCGCTGTTCACGTGTCCGACGGGCAGGTACTGGAGGGCGAGCGTGACGGGAGCCAACGGGTGGTCGTCGATCGACCGCACCGGCGGCGCGGGCGGCGGCGCGGAGCCGAGTGCGCTCCGCGCGCCCTCCGAAGGGGAGGAGAGCGGCTTCGCCAAGTCCGCGCACCGGCCGTGTTCGCTCTCCGGGGTGCCTACGTAGACATCCGCTTCCAGCGGCCCCGTGACCTCGCTCCGCAGGAACGTACCGAGCGAGACCCCCGTGATCCGCCGCACCACCTCACCCACCAGATAGCCGAAGCTCACCGCGTGGTACCCCTGCGCCGTACCCGGCTTCCACCACGGCGGTGTCGCGGCGAGTGCCCCGCACACCCTGTCCCAGTCGTAGAGGTCCTCCGACGTCATGGGCTCGCTCGGCGCGATCACCCCGGAGCGGTGGCTGAGCAGCCAGCGCACCGGGATGTCCGCCTTGCCCTCCTGCGCGAACTCCGGCCAGTAGCGTGCCACCGGCGCGTCCAGATCCAACTCGCCCCGGTCGACGAGCAGATGCGCGCACAGCGCGGTCATCCCCTTGGTCGTGGAGTACACGTTCACCAGCGAATCGCGCTCCCACGCGCGCGTGCCCGCCTTGTCCGCGTCACCGCCCCACAGGTCGACCACGAACTCGCCGTCGACCGCGACCGCGACGGACGCCCCGAGATCGCCGCGTTCGGTGAAATTCCGCTCGAACTCATCGCGTACGCCCTCGAATCCGGGTGCACAGGTGCCGTGGACATCCACGCTCATGACTCTCCTCGATCACTCGAAGTGTCGCTGGAAGTGCCGTCGAAAGCGTCGCCGGCAGTGTCGCCGGAGGTACCGACCGGCGCGGTGCACATCCTCGCGCATGGTTGCCCACGGCACCTAGTGTGGCGCGGGGGCGAGTCGGGCACGCCGGTTCACATATGCCAGATAAGGGACTTCACTCCCTAAAGTGATCTGACCTTGTGTCATGCCCACCAGAGGTTGGACTTCTCTTCACATACAGGTCACTGCCCCTTCCCCGATCCTTGCTCCCCTTGACACACTGCACGCTGCTCATGTCCCCCACACCCCATACCGCGAGGTCGAAACCACAGATGCCTGAACTCAACCGGCGCCGATTCATGCAGCTCGCAGGCGGCAGTGCCGCGTTCGCGTCGCTCTCGCAGAGCATCGCCCGCGCTGCCGCCCTGCCCGCCCAGCGCCGCTCCGGCTCCATCGAGGACGTCGAGCACATCGTCGT
Source organism: Streptomyces sp. NPDC048441 (assembly GCF_043200235.1). Classification (NCBI taxonomy): domain Bacteria; kingdom Bacillati; phylum Actinomycetota; class Actinomycetes; order Kitasatosporales; family Streptomycetaceae; genus Streptomyces; species Streptomyces sp. NPDC048441. The sequence continues at coordinate 193,734 of NZ_JBICXM010000002.1, read as the reverse complement.
CCTGATGCAGGAGAACCGGTCCTTCGACCACTACTTCGGCACGATGAAGGGCGTACGCGGCTTCGGCGACCCGCGCCCTGTGACCCTGCCCAGCGGGAAGCCCGTATGGAACCAGTCGGGCGGCGGCAAGGAAGTGCTGCCTTTCCATCCCGACGCCGAGGACCTCGGTATGCAGTTCATCGCCGGGCTCGACCACGACTGGGCGGGCGGCCACAGCGCTTTCAGCAACGGCAAGTACGACAACTGGATCGCTGCCAAGTCCGAGCGAACGATGGCGTATCTGAACCGCGAGGACATTCCGTTCCACTACGCGCTCGCCGACGCGTTCACCGTCTGTGACTCCTACCACTGTTCCTTCATGGGAGCCACCGACCCCAACCGCTACTACATGCTGTCGGGCCACGTCGGCAACGACGGCAAGGGCGGCGGCCCGGTCCTCGGCAACCAGGAGGCGGGCTACGACTGGACCACGTACGCCGAGCGCCTCGAGCAGGCCGGGGTCTCCTGGAAGGTCTACCAGGACATCGGCGACGGCCTGGACGCGGCAGGCAAGTGGGGCTGGATAGACGACGCGTACCGCGGGAACTACGGCGACAACTCGCTGCTCTACTTCAACAAGTACCGCAACGCCAAGCCGGGCGACCCGCTCTACGACAAGGCCCGCACCGGCACGAACGCCAAGGCGGGCGACGGCTACTTCGACCTCCTGAAGGCCGATGTGAAGGCCGACAAGCTGCCCAAGATCTCCTGGGTCGCGGCGCCCGAGGCCTTCTCCGAGCACCCGAACTGGCCGGTGAACTACGGCGCCTGGTACATCTCGCAGGTCCTGGACGCGCTCACCTCCAACCCCGAGGTGTGGAGCAAGACGGCCCTGTTCATCACGTACGACGAGAACGACGGCTACTTCGACCACATCGTCCCGCCGTACGTCCCCTCCAGCGCCTCGCAGGGCCTGTCCACCGTGGACACCAAGCTCGACTACTTCCCCGGCGACGCCTCGTACGCCGCCGGACACTACGGCCTCGGCCAGCGCGTCCCGATGATCGTCGTGTCGCCGTGGAGCACCGGCGGATTCGTCGACTCGCAGGTCCTCGACCACACATCGATCCTCCAGTTCATGGAGAAGCGCTTCGGCGTGCAGGAGCCGAACATCTCGCCGTGGCGGCGGGCCGTCTGCGGTGACCTGACCTCCGCCTTCGACTTCAGCGGCAAGGACACCGACCCGGCCCAGCTGCCGGACACCGGCGCCTACGAGCCGCCGGACAACCAGCGCCACCCCGACTACCTGCCCAAGGCGCCCGCGAAGGCGGACCTGCCCAAGCAGGAGTCCGGCTCCCGGCCCTCGCGTCCGCTGCCGTACGTCCCGCTGGTGGACGGAGCGGGAGCGCCCGCCGACGGCAAGTTCACGCTCACCTTCAGCGGCGGCGACGCGGCAGGCGCCTGCTTCCACGTCCGCTCCGGCAACCGCACGGACGGGCCCTGGACGTACACCACGGAGGCGGGCAAGAAGATCTCCGACACCTGGAACACGCAGTACTCGAAGGGTGCGTACGACCTGTCGGTGTTCGGCCCCAACGGCTTCCTGCGCGTGTTCCAGGGGCCCGGCAAGACGGCGGGGCCCGAGGTGATCGCCCGCCACGACAAGGCCACCGGCAATCTGAAGCTGACCCTGACGAACGCGGGCAGCGCCGATGTCAACCTCAGTCTCACCAACGCCTACGGCGGCGCTGCCGAGACGTTCAAGGTGAAGGCGGGCGGCACCGTCGAGCACACCGTCGACCTGCGGGCCGGCAAGCGGTGGTATGACGTGACGGTGAAGTCGGACGCGGACGCCACGTTCCTGCGGCGCTTCGCGGGGCACGTGGAGAACGGCCAGGCGGGCGTCAGCGACCCGGCGATCGTCTCCGCCTGACGGATCAAGGCGTCGCCTGACGGCTGTGAGGGGCCGCTGCCGGACTACAGCTCCGGCGGTGGCCCCCACGCCCCCAGGTCCGGGCGTCCCCAGGGAAGTCCGGACCGCTCGCAGGCGACGCGCAGTTCCTCGGGGTCGGGGACGTTGAGGCTCTCCTTGCGGATGACCTGACCCGTCGGCGACCAGACGAGCAGTGTTTCGACGCTGTCGTCGTGGTCGTCGATGCCGACACCGCCGATCGAGGGCCGCGCGTGCTCCCACTCGGCCTTCCCCTGGCCGCCGTCGGCCGCCATCCGGATGCCGCGCCCGTCGAGTACGAGGGCGGGGCGCCGGCGGTCGTACACCAAGGCGCCGAGCGCACCGGCCACCGCACCGGCAGGAACGCCCCAGGCCGTCCAGCTCAGGCCGTTGTCGAACAGATGGCGCAGCTTGAAGGCGAGGATGCCCATGACGATGACGCCCGCGAGGACACCGGTGATGTAGTACCACTTGCGGGTGGCGCCCGGCATCCCCACGGTCACCGCTGCTGCTGATGCGGGTGCGGCGGTCGTCGGGGGACCCGCCTGCGGGGGAGGAGCCTGCGTGTACGCGGGCGGAGCCGACGCGGGCGACGGTGCCGAAAGCCCGGCGAACGCCGCCGACTCGTACGCGTCCCGCTCCGGGTCACTCACCGGATAGCCCAACGCCCTTGCCTGGTCCCGAAGTTCACTGCGCGCGATCCGCAGCGCGCCGAGCGGTGCGTGCAGGAGTTCCGCGCCCTGTGTGCCGCGGAGCCGCAGCCACGGATGCCCTGACCGGGTGTGCAGTTCAAGGCCGCCGATCTCCGCGCGCGGGATGCGGATCGCGCCGTGCTCGCCCTCCCAGCCCACATGGTCGACGCCGAGCGTGAACCGCGCCTCGGGCAGCAACTGGTGCGGAAGGAAGCCGGGGTCCACGTCGTAGGCGTTGCTGTGCTGCTGGTCCTGGATGACGCGGTAGCCCCGTGAACGGAGCACGGCGATCAGCTCGTCCGGCGGAACGTCGCCGGAGTAGGCGGTGCCGATCAACGCCAGGTCGTGGCCGTAGAACTGCAGGATGAGCGAGACGCTGAGCTTGCCGTCGCCGGTCTCCCTGGTGAGCTCGGTGGGCACGATCCCGGCGATCGCGGAAGCGGGCAGCTCCGTCGAGCCGAACCACGGGTCGCGGACGGTGACGCCCTGCGGGCTGACGGTCCAGTGCGCGGGCGGGGTGCGCAGGACGCGGTAGAAGGAGCCACCGGCCCACACCAGAACGGCCATCGCGAGCGAGGCGATGAGAGCCACCCGCCCCTCGATGCTGTCGTCCGACGGCACGATCACCACGCCGAGACCGACGAGCCCGACGACGCAGCAGCCGAGCCGCCGCACCAGCTTGCGCGTGCGGACCTCCGGTTCGGGCCGGGAGAGTTCGACGGGGCCCGCGGCCTTCGCGGGCAGCGGTCCCTCGGCCACCGCCGCGAGGAGCGCCGCCTCGCGCCGCGAGAAGCCCGCCTCACGGGCCGCCGCGTTGCCCTCCGGTTCGCCGGGCCCGTCGAAGAGCCGCAGCGGGGCGCCGAGCCGCCGGGTGGTGACCCAGAAGGGGAACATGGCGATCGTCATGTCCTCCAGGCCCATCGCGCAGAGGTTGCCGACCTTCGTCGAGCCGTAGTCGGTGGGCGCGCGCACTTCGAGGGCCATCGCGCTCAGGAGCAGGGGGTGTTCGCGCGAGAAGGGGTACGTCACCGTGGCCTTCCCGGCGCGCAGCCGTTGCAGGCCCGCGCCGCTCAGCCGCCAGACGGTGCGTGCCCGCAGACGGAGCCAGGCGACGCCGACGAGCCAGCCGAACAGGGCGGCGGCAAGCGGGATCAGCGTACGGACGAGGGTGTCGTCGGCGGTCACGTACGCGAGGACGCCCGCGACGATCGCCGTCAGCGGGGGCATCCACCACGGGGCGAAGACGGACCGCGGCCGGTTCGACTCGATGAACGGTCCCGCGATCCGACCGGCCACGTCCTGCCGCGCCGCCGATGCGCGTGCTGATTCCATTTGTCATGCCCTCCCCGAGAGTCGCCCGAGCCTGCCGCCGAAAACGGGGGCTCGTCAAATCCCGTCGCCTGCTGTCGGCGCACGTGGGCTCGGGGAAGGAATCGGGGAAAGAAAAATCGGGTGAAGAAAAGGGGAAAGAAAAAACGTCGGTGAGTTCGACGTCACAGGGTTCGTCAAGGGCTGGCGAACCGCCCCGCCCATCGGGGTAGTGTGCCCGGGTGACAACGCATTCGAACACTCCTGCAGGCTGGTATCCGGACCCCCAGGGCGCACCCCAGCTGCTGCGCTGGTGGGACGGTTCCCAGTGGACCCAGCACACCAGCCCGGACCAGCAGGGCGGCGCCCAGGCGCAGCAGCCCCAGCAGGTCCCGCAGCAGGCCCAACCGGCTCAGCCGCAGCCGGCCCAGCAGCAGGCGCAGGCCGCGTACGGCCAGCAGCAGGCTCAATACGGCCAGCAGCAAGGGCAGTTCGGCGGCCAGCAGCAGGCCCAGTACGGTCAGCCCCAGCAGGCGGCCCCGCAGGTCGATCCGGCCAAGGTGCAGCGCCAGGTCCAGCAGCAGGCGGGCGTCGCGCCCTCCGCGCAGGGCGGCGGCACGCTCTTCACCGAGCCGGTCCTCGTGGTGAACCAGAAGGCCAAGCTCATCGAGCTGACGAACGAGTACAGCGTCATGGACCAGTCGGGCAACACGCTCGGCTCGGTCGTCCAGGTCGGTCAGAGCACGCTGAAGAAGGTCGCGCGCTTCGTCTCCAGCATCGACCAGTTCATGACGCACAAGCTCGAGATCCGCGACGCGTACGGCCAGCCGGTGCTCGCGCTGACGCGCCCCCGCAAGTTCATGAAGTCGCGGGTCATCGTCGAGCGCGCCGACGGCTCGCCGATCGGTGAGATCGTCCAGCAGAACATGATCGGCAAGATCAACTTCGCGATCATGGTGAACGGCCAGCAGGCCGGCGCGATCAAGGCCGAGAACTGGCGCGCCTGGAACTTCTCGATCGTCGACCACGCGGACAACGAGGTCGCCCGGATCACGAAGACCTGGGAAGGCCTCGCCAAGACGATGTTCACCACCGCGGACAACTACGTCCTGCAGATCCACTACCAGCTGCCCGAGCCGCTCCTGAGCCTCGTCGTGGCGACGGCCCTGACGGTCGACACGGCACTGAAGCAGGACTCCCGCGGCTTCGGGTGACCGAGCCACTTCTCGTACCGCATCGGCCGCGTCCCTGATGTTCAGGGGCGCGGCCGATGCCGTTTCGTACGTCGTCGCGGCAGCCCTAGTGCCGCGACAAGTGGAGTGAAGGGGCGGGCTCGGGCTGCCCAGGGACCGACGGCAGATAGTCGGGCGCGGAGAGGGGTGCGCGTACCTCGTCCCGCGGCGACCGGGTGAGGACCACCACGCCGTACGCGGCGATCGCCGCACCTCCGGCAGCCAGGAAGAGACCGGCCACGCCTCCCTGGAGCCGCTCCCCGAGCAGCGTGAGGCCGATGATCGCGGCGGCCATCGGGTTGGCCAGGGTGACGACGGCGAGCGGCGCGCCGAGGCCGCCGCGGTACGCGGTCTGGGAGAGGAAGAGGCCGCCCACGGCGAACGCGGCGACGAGCAGCGCGACGACGATCACCTGAGGGCTGAGCAGCGGCCCCGAGCGGTCCGTCGCGGCGACCGTCACGGTCTGGGTGAGCGCGGATGCGACGCCCGAGGCGAAACCGGAAGCGGTCGCGTGCCGCAGGCCCGGCCGCGTACCCGGGCGGGAGAGGAAGCCGATCACGGCCATCGTGCCGCCCGAGACGGCGAGCGCCTCGGTCAGTGTCAGCGTGTCGTCGGGCGCGGGCCCGGAAGCGGTGAGCAGCAGGGCGCCGAGGCCGATGAGCGTGAGCCCCGTGCCACGCCACTCGAGCGGCGTGACCCGCCGCCCCGCGAGCCGTGCGCCCATGGGTACGGCGGCGACGAGGGTGAGCGCGCCGAGCGGCTGGACCAGGGTGAGCGGTCCGTACTTCAGGGCCGCCACGTGCAGCAGTGCCGCGCACGCGTTGAGCCCGACGGACGACCACCAGGCCCCGCTGCCGAGCAGCCGCAGGAAGCCGTTGCCGGTGTCCGTGATGCGGGCGGCGAGGCGTTCCTGGGCCACAGCGGCGGAGGCGTACGCGGCGGCGGATATCAGGGAGAGCGCGACGGCGACGAGTGTGGCGTTCACCGACGGACCCCCGAAGCGGCGAGCTCGGGTGCGGGCGTGTGCCGCCGTACGACGAGCGAGTGTGTGGTGCCTGGCACCTTGATCACGGCGAGTGCGATGCCGAGCAGTGCGGTCACCGCGATGGCGTCGAGCCAGTAGTGATTGGCGGTTCCGACGACTACGAACAGGGTGATCAGCGGGTGAAGCAGCCACAGCCAGCGCCACCGCGACGAGGTGGCGGCGATCAGGCCGACGGCGAGCATCAGCGCCCACCCGAAGTGCAGGGACGGCATCGCGGCGAACTGGTTGGCCATCGAGTCCGTCTGCGGGGCCGCTCCGTAGACGGTCGGTCCGTACACCTGGCCGGTGTCGACGAGCCCCGCCGCGTCCAGCATCCGGGGTGGTGCGAGCGGGAACGTGAGGTGCAGCACGAGGGCCGCCGCGGTCAGCGCGGCGAGCACCCGCCGGCTCCATACGTAGTGCCGGGGGCGCCGCAGGTAGAGCCAGATCAGGAACAGTGCGGTCGCCGGGAAGTGCACGGTCGCGTAGTAGGTGTTCGCGATGTGTACGAGGCCCTCGCTGCTGAGCAGCACATGCTGCACGGCGCCTTCGCCGGGCAGCTGGAGGGCGCGTTCCGCGTCCCACACGTGGTGGGCGTTGCTGAAGGCCTCACCGGTGTGGCCGTTGGCCAGCTGCCTGCCGATTTTGTATACGAGAAAGAGTCCTACGACGAGGAGGAGCTCGCGGACGAGGGGCGGTCGGGCAGATGTGTCCGGCTCCCGGACGGCTATGTCCGGTTCCCTTTCGGCAGGCTCGGTTCGGGATTTCATCCCCCGGCCCCTTTACGTGATGGCTGGGTGGTGCGGGTAGTGAGTGAGGGAAGGCCCCACTCATCGATACGCCAGTGTACCGATACGCCAGTGTACCGATACGGAAGCGTACCGGTACACTCGTGTATCGATAGGGTCGGTAGCAGCCGCCGCCGCATCGAGGAGAAGAGTCATGACGTCGCGGGACCAGGCACCAGACGCAGAGGCACCAGACGCGGAGGCGGTGGAGGCGGTGGAGGCAGAGGCAGCGGAGCCGCTCGGCTCATCGCGCCGCTCCAAGATCACGCCCGAGCGTGAGCAGGAGTTCTACGACGCCGTCCTCGAGCAGCTCCGGGAGTGCGGCTACGACGCCGTGACCATGGAGGGCGTGGCCTCGACCACGCGGTGCAGCAAGTCCACGCTCTACCGGCAGTGGAAGACCAAGCCCCAGTTCGTGGCCGCAGCGCTGCGCGCCAACCGCTGCGTACGGTTCGCGGGCATCGACACCGGCACGCTCGCCGGTGATCTGCTCGAGGCGGCGCGGGCCGCGGGGGACTGGTCGACCCAGGACAGCATGGTCCAGGCTCTCAGCCATGCGGTGCTCCAGGACGAGGATCTGAGGAGCGCGCTGCGCGAGGCGCTGGTGGAGCCGGAGACCCGGGCGCTGGACGACCTGGTCAAGCGTGGGGTGGACCGGGGAGAGATCGCCGCGGACCATCCGGCCACGAGGTTCCTCACGGCTCAGCTCATGGGCGTGGTCCGGTCCCGCCCGGTTCTCGAGGGCAAGCACGCGGACGAGGAGTATCTGTCCGACTTCATGGAGGCGTGCGTGCTGCCCGCCCTCGGTCTCACCAGACCCACCTGATCGTGGACCGGAGCCCGATGGATGACGGACTCCGATCTGCCTGCGCCGCGCCGCACCGTGGGGACGGGGGTGGCGTGGCCGACCGTGGCCGGGCGGCCGGAACCTTCGTGGTTCCGGCCGTCCGGCTTCGACTTTTCCCGACCCGTGTCACACGGCCGCGTCACACGTCCTGACCGTTGCCGCCCCCGCCGCCCGGCGCGGCCTTGATCCCCTTGGTTATCTCGTCCATCACGGACAGCTTCGGAGACTTGTCGTTGACGTCTATGCCGAAGCGGACGATGACGAGTGTCGACTTGTCGGTAGGGGAGGGGAAGGCGAGCGACTGGACGTAGCCGTCGTCGCTCTTCTCGGTGACGGCCTTCCAGCGGACCAGGTAGCCCTTCTGCCCTGCGACGGTGACTGCCTTGGACTCCAGCTCCTTGTGCGAGGTGATCTTGCCGTAGGTCTTGCCGCCGTACGACTCCTTTGCGTTGACGGAGATGTCGGCCTTGGCGGCTGCCTCTGCCGTCTTCTCCTCAACCTTGAATCTTTTGGCGGGCCCCGAGAACGCACCGCCGCGGCTACAGGTCTTGGAGGGCTCCCTGGGGCAGGGATAGGGCCCGGTCGTCAGCGAGGCACCGCCGCCGGCGGACTCGCCGGTCCAGTCGTCGGGCACCGGAAGACTGATGCCGCTGAACATGTCGGTGGCGTACCCCTCTTCGCTGGGGGGCGTGGCGGGCGGTCCGCTCGGGGGCTCCGACGACTCCGGGGCTTGCGGCTCCTGGGGCGCGCCGGGCTCCGACGGTGCGGAGGATGGCGCGTTGGCGGCGCTGTCGCTGTCCCCGTTGCCGTCGTCGGAGGTGAGGAAGTAGACGCCCCCGCCGATGCCCGCGAGGACGACCAGGGCCACGCCTACGGCTATGCCTGTGCGGAGGCCGCGGCGGGGGGCGGGCTGTCCCGGATAGGAGGGGTAGTTGGGGTATGCGCCCGGGGCGCCCGGCGGATAGGCCGGAGGGGACGCGGGCGGCGCACCACCCGGGCCGGCGGCGGATCCCACCGCGCGCACCTGGTCCGTCCATACGTTCCCGTCCCACCAGCGCTCGGTGCGGGGGCCGTCAGTCGTCTGTCCGGGGTCGGGATACCAGCCGGGAGGGGTTACCTGGGTCATGGGCGCCAGGGTATGAGTATTCGGTGAAAGCGGGATGAGAGGGGGCCTGTACGGGGCAACTGCCGGCAGACCGTGCGCGGGCGAGTGGGACGCGAGTTCACTGTCCCCGCCCGTCCACCACGAGCCGCACAGGCCCGTCGCTCACCGGCGCGGGCAGCAGCAAACCGCCCTGGCCAGGAGTGATCGACCCCAGCACGCTCGGATGCCGGGCCCCTGTGCTCTCCGGAACCGTCCCCGGAAGCCCGTGCGCCGTCAGGAAGCCCAACACCGCGAAGGCGTACGCCTCCTTCGCCGCGGACGGCAGTCCGAGCTCGTCGGAGGTGCGCATCGGGACCCCGCTCCCCAACTCGGCCCGCAGGAAGGCCATCAGCGTCGGATTGCGCGTTCCGCCGCCGGAGGCGATGACCTCGGAGGCGTCGGCCGAGCGGACGGCGTCGGCGACCGTGCGGGCGGTCAGCCGGGTGAGCGTCGCGACGACGTCATCCAGGGAGAGCGCCTCGTACCCGGAGAGTGCCGCCCGCAGATAGGGCAGATGGAAGAGTTCCTTGCCGGTGGTCTTGGGGGCGGGGCGTGCGTAGTACGGCTCGCGCAACAGCCCTTCGAGCAGCCCGGCGTCGACCGTGCCGCGCGCCGCCATCTCCCCGTCGATGTCGTATGTGAGCCGCTCCCGCGTCAGTTCGCGTACGGCGGCGTCGATGAGGGCGTTGGCGGGGCCGGTGTCGAAGGCGGTGCCGTCCGGGGCGGTGATGTTGGCGATGCCGCCGAGGTTGAGCGCGGCGGGGGCGCCGGGCCTGCCACGCAGCCACATCCGGTCGACGATGCTGACCAGGGGCGCGCCCTGCCCGCCTGCGGCGATGTCACGAGGGCGGAAGTCCGCGACGACCGGCAGCCCCGTCGCCTCGGCGATCCACGCGGGCTGCCCGATCTGCAGCGTGCCGTGCACCTGGCTGTCCTCCACCCAGTGGTAGACGGTCTGCCCGTGGGAAGCGACCAACTCGGCGCGCCCGTCGCACAGTTCCCGGTCCGCCTCGGTGGCCGCGGCGGCGAAGGCCTGGCCGATGCGGGTGTCGAGGCGGCAGACGTCCGCCAGGGTGGTGGCGGCGGGCGGCAGCGCGGCGCCGAGTGCCGTCCGCAGCGTCTCGTCGTACCCGCGGGTGATGAGACCCAGCGGCGAGAGCAGCAGACGGTCGCCATCGATCGTCAGGTCGGCCGCCGCGGCGTCGATGGCGTCGTACGAAGTCCCCGACATCAGCCCGATTACGCGCACGTGCTGCCCCTCTCGCTCTCCGCACCGGTGTGTTTGATCATCGCAGCGATGACGGGGCATGTGCACTCGCACGCACGATCCAGTTCAGGTCGTCTGCGGGGCGTCTGCGGGTCGTCTGCGAGGTGTCGAGGTTCGTCAGGGGCCGGCCAGCACAAGCCTCCGGCACTCCCCGGGACTGCCCCAGGCGGTCCGCAGTGCCCGCGCCTTCGTCAGCCACAGCGACAGGTCGTACTCCGCTGTATAGCCGATCGCCCCGTGCAGTTGCAGCGCCGCACGGGCGGCAGCGTACGCGGCCTCGCTCGCCGCCACCTTCGCCGCGGCGATATCGGCCGTCTCCATGGACAACGCGGCTCCGTAGAGCAGGGGCCGGGTGAACTCGAGGCCTGTCAGGACGTCCGCGAGGCGGTGCTTGACCGCCTGGAAGCCGCCGATCGGCGTTCCGAACTGAGTGCGCTGCTTGACGTACGCGACGGTCCGCTCGAGCAGTGCGAGCCCGACGCCCAGCGCCTGCGCCGCCGTCGCGAGCGAGGCCCAGTCGGCGGCGTACTCGGAAGCCTCGGTCACCGGCGGGCCCGAGGCGAGGAGTTCGCCGCCGGACCTGAGCCGGGCGAGGCGCCGTGCCGGGTCCAACGACCGCTCCACGCGCGCGTGCCCGGCGGCCAGGCGCAGCTCACCGTCCTCGGCGGTCAGCCGAAGCGTCGCCGCGTCCGCGTCAAGGGCGAACGGGCCCCCTCGGGGGAGAGCGAGCGTCGCGATGGCGTCCCCCGAGGCGATGGGCGGAAGGAGGCGCTTGGCCGGGGCTGTGTCGCCGAGGTCGGCAAGGCGGGCAAGCAGCGCGGCGGCCGCCACCGTCTCGACCACAGGCCCTGGCACGGCATGGCGGCCCAACTCCACAAAGGCGACGGCGACTTCGACCGGGAGCGGCCCCACCCCCTCGTGTTCCTCAGGAACGGCGAGCGCGAACACCCCCGCGGCCGCGAGCCGTCCCCACACCGCACGCCCTGGCGCGTGGTCTCCGGAGGCCCACGCCCGCGCGGCCTCCGGAGCGCCGGCCGCTGTCAGCATCGCGTCCAGCGTCCGCGCGAACTCGCGCTGCTCGTCATCGAGGAGGAACCTCATCAGCGGCGTCCCTTCGGCAGGCCGAGCAGCCGCTCGGCGATGATGTCGCGCTGGATCTCATTGGTGCCCGCGTAGATCGGCCCGGCGAGCGAGAAGACGTACCCCTCCGCCCATGCGTTGCTCTCGTCCGCCAACTCGCCCTCCGCGCCCAGGAGATCGAGGGCTGTCTCGTGCAGCGCGATGTCGTACTCGGACCAGAAGACCTTGTTCAGGCTCGATTCGGCGCCGATCGTCTCGCCTGCCGCGAAGCGCGATGCGCTGGCCCAGGTGAACAGCTGATAGGCGCGTGCCCCGATCACGGCGTCGGCCACCCGGTCGCGCAGTGCGGTGTCCGTCGCGTCGCCGTCCGCGCGCCACTCCCGCACCAGGCGGTCGGCCGTGGCGACGAAGCGGCCGGGGGAGCGCAGGGTCAGACCACGTTCGTTGCCCGTCGTCGACATGGCGATCCGCCAGCCCTGGCCAGGATCACCGATCACGTCCTCGTCCGGTACGAAGACGTCGTCGAGGAAGAGTTCGGCGAACGCGGGCTTGCCGTCCAGGCGCCCGATGGGGCGGACGGTCACGCCGTCCGCGTCGAGCGGGAACATCAGATACGTCAGGCCCCGGTGCGGCTTGGCGGAGTCGACGGTGGGGTCACTGCGGAACAGGCCGAAGGCGCGGTCGGCGAACGCGGCCCGTGACGACCAGGTCTTCTGCCCGCTGATGAGCCAGCCGCCCTCCGTGCGGCGGGCGGTGGAGCGCAGCGACGCCAGGTCAGAGCCCGACTCGGGCTCGGACCAGGCCTGCGCCCAGATCACCTCGCCGCTCGCCATCGGGGGCAGCACCCGCGCGCGCTGCTCCTCGGTCCCGAAATCGAAGAGGGTCGGGGCGAGGAGATTGATGCCGTTCTGTGAGACCCGGGCGGGGCCGCCCGCCGCGAAGTACTCCTCCTCGAACATCAGCCACTTGACGATGTCGACCCCCTGACCGCCGTACTCCTCGGGCCAGGAGACCACCGACCAGCGGTCGGCCGAGAGCTCGCTCTCCCAGGCACGGTGAGCCGCGAAACCCTCCCGCGTCTCCAGCGACGGCAGTGGCTCGCTCGGCACATGCCGGGTGAGCCAGGCGCGCGCCCGCTGCCTGAACTCCCCTTCCTCGGCGGTGAAGTCGAGGTCCATCAGGCCCACCTCTTCGGTCGGTTCTTCTCCGGCGGTCTTGCAGGTCTTGCAGGGTTTCGAGGTCTTCCCTAACAAGTGTTTGGTAGATTACCCTGAGATCGAGTCAGCCGTCGAGAGCGAGTCGAGAGCAAAGGAGGCCGAGCGTGGACGCACCCACGTACGTGCCGGGGCACGGTCTGCTCGTGGACCGCACCGCCGTCATCACCGCCGCGGCCGGAGCGGGCATCGGCGGCGCCACCGCGCGGCGGTTCCTGGAGGAGGGTGCGCGCATCGTCATCGGTGACGCCCACCCGCGCCGCACGAAGGAGACGGTCGAGGCCCTTGCCGGGGAGTTCGGCGCCGACCGGGTCGACGGGACGCCGTGCGACGTGACGGACGAAGCCCAGGTGCAAGCCCTCTACGACCTGGCCGAGCAGCGCCACGGCGGCCTGGACATCGTCGTGAACAACGCGGGACTCGGTGGCACGGCCGAGCTCACCGACATGACCGACGAACAGTGGGACAAGGTCATCGACGTGACACTGAACGGCACGTTCCGCTCCACCCGGGCCGCCCTGCGCCGCATGAGGGCCGCCGGACGGGGCGGCGTGATAGTCAACAACGCGTCGGTGCTCGGCTGGCGCGCCCAGGCGGGCCAGGCGCACTACGCCGCGGCGAAGGCGGGGGTCATGGCGCTCACCCGCTGCGCCGCCGTCGAGGCCGCGCCCCATGGCATCCGGATCAACGCGGTGTCGCCGAGCCTCGCCATGCACCCGCACCTCGCGAAGGTCACCTCGCCCGAGCTGCTCGAAGAGCTCACCGCGCGCGAGGCGTTCGGGCGCCACGCCGAGCCCTGGGAGATAGCGAACGTCATCGTCTTCCTTGCCAGTGGCTACTCCTCGTACATGACAGGGGAGACCGTCTCGGTCAGCAACCAGCACGCATAGGCGGAGAATGACCGTGTGTCGAAACCGAAGCAGCAGAACAGCACCACACAACCGAAGCAGAGCGGCCCCGCAAAGAAGAAGGCTCCGGTGAGCCCCTCGCCGGAGCGCCGCAGCGAACTCCTCGCCATCGCGGCCGACGTCTTCGCCGAGCAGGGGTACAACGCGACCACGGTCCGCAAGATCGCGGACGCCGCCGGAATGCTCGCCGGCAGCCTCTACTACCACTTCGACTCCAAGGAGTCGATGCTCGAAGAGATCCTCTCGACCTTCCTGACCGAGCTGTGGGACGGGTACGACACCGTGCTCCAGTCACAGCTCGGCCCCCGGGAAACCCTCGAGGCACTCGTCACCGAGTCGTTCCGGGAGATCGACCGGCACCGCTCGGCCGTCGCCATCTACCAGAAGGAGTCCAAGCAGCTGGTCGCGCAGGCGCGCTTCCAGTACCTGGCCGACTCGCAGCAGCGCTTCGAGAAGGCGTGGCTGACGACCCTCGAGCGCGGGGTCGCGGAGAGCATCTTCCGCGACGACCTGGACATCCGGCTCGCCTACCGCTTCGTGCGCGACACGGTATGGGTCGCCGCGTCCTGGTACCGCCCCGGTGGCGGCCACAGCCCCGAGGAGATCGCCCGCCAGTACCTGTCGATGGTCCTGGACGGCATCGCCGTACGCACATAGCGCGTCGTCACCGCGGCGACCGCACCCGACCGAGGAGTACGCAGTCATGGCCGAGGCCTACATCGTCGAAGCGGTCCGCACCCCCGTCGGAAGGCGCAAGGGAGGCCTCTCGGCCGTCCACCCCGCCGACCTGGGAGCCCATGTCCTGAAGGCACTCGTCGAGCGCACCGGAGTGGACCCCGCCGCCGTCGAGGACGTCGTCTTCGGCTGCCTGGACACGGTCGGCCCGCAGGCCGGGGACATCGCCCGCACCTCCTGGCTCGCGGCGGGCCTTCCCGAAGAGGTGCCCGGCGTGACGATCGACCGGCAGTGCGGGTCCTCGCAGCAGGCCGTGCACTTCGCGGCGCAGGGCGTCCTTTCCGGCACGCAGGATCTCGTCGTCGCGGGCGGCACACAGAACATGTCGATGATCCCCATCGCCTTCGCCTCCCGGCAGGCCGCCGAACCACTCGGCCTCACCGAAGGTCCGTACGCGGGCAGCGAAGGCTGGCGCGCCCGCTATGGAGACCGGCCCGTCAACCAGTTCCACGGCGCCCAGCTGATCGCCGAGAAGTGGGGCATATCGCGCCGCGACATGGAGGAGTTCGCGCTCCGCTCGCACCGACAAGCCCTCCGCGCGATCGACGAGGGCCGCTTCGACCGCGAACTCGCCCCCTATGGAGACGTGACCAGCGACGAGGGGCCGCGCCGCGACACGACCCTCGAGAAGATGGCGGGCCTCAAGCCGGTCATGGACGACGGCACCATCACCGCGGCCTGCTCCTCACAGGTCTCGGACGGCGCAGCGGCCCTGCTCATCGCGAGCGAACAGGCCGTGCGGGACCACGGGTTGACGCCCCGAGCCCGCATCCACCACCTCTCGGTGCGCGGCGAGGACCCGATCCGGATGCTGTCCGCGCCGATCCCCGCCACCGCGCACGCCCTCAAGAAGACCGGCATGAGCATCGGCGACATCGACCTGGTCGAGATCAACGAAGCCTTCGCGCCGGTCGTCCTTGCCTGGCTGAAGGAGACCGGGGCCGACCCGGAGAAGGTGAACGTCAACGGCGGTGCGATAGCCCTCGGCCACCCCCTCGGTGCGACCGGCGTCAAACTGATGACGACGCTCCTGCACGAACTGGAGCGCACAGGCGGCCGGTTCGGCCTCCAGACCATGTGCGAAGGCGGCGGCCAGGCGAACGTGACGATCATCGAGCGCCTCTGACCGCGCGTCGGGAGCCGTCGGCCGCGTCCGGCTCCGGAACCGACCTTCACCCCTTGCGGCGGTTGCTGCCCGGACCCCGCACCTAGAGGCCCTTCACCCGGCTAGTCTCAGGGTCTGTACGTCGATTGAGCGACCCGGGAGGTAGCGCGATGACGCAGGGACGGCCCGGAGATGCCACCTGGGCCCCGCTGTGGGAGCGCGACGTGGAAGTCGCCGCGGTTGCACGAGCCGTCGACGAGCTGTGCTCCGACTCGATGGCAGCGGGCGGGCTGCTCGTCTTCCAGGGTGAGGCGGGCATCGGTAAGACGGCACTGCTTTCGGAGGTGCGCCGTATCGCCGAAGGGCGGCGGGCCACGGTGTGGTCCGCGCGGGGTGGTGAGACCGTCACCTCCGTCCCCTTCAACGTAGTGCGACAGCTGTTGCAGTCGGCCCTCGTCCCCCTCTCGCCCGAAGAGGCACGGGAGTATCTCGGCGACTGGTATCCGATCGCAGGACCCGCGCTCGGCATAACCGAGCCGGGCGGCCCGCAGGCCGACCCGCAGGGCGTGTGCGACGGCCTGGTCGAGGCGGTCGCCCGTCTCTCGGGGCTGCACTGGCCGCTCGTCCTGCTCATCGACGACGCGCACTGGGCCGATCAGGAAACCCTGCACT